>JAUYAU010000017.1 GCA_030693335.1 Sulfuricurvum sp. | reverse complement strand
GAAACTAAACCATAGACCTCGAAAAATACTTGGCTATAAAACTCCGCATGAAGTGTTCTTTGCTAAAATTGCACAATGGATTGATGACTCGAAGCTACACTATAAAAATAACGTTGTTGCACTTGATTGTTGAATGGGCGTGGGAGTTTATAGATGGTGCGCCCGAAGGAATTCGAATCCCTGACCGCCGGTACCGCAAACCGGTGCTCTATCCAGCTGAGCTACGGACGCACATTTAAAGAGAACGAAATTATACCTTTAAAAGCTTATAACTATCTGAGTTGGTTTATTTTTAAAACAAACTCGACTTCAGCTTTGGAAAGACGCAGTTCTTTGGCTATAAGATCCACCTCCATCCCCTGATTGTATCGGCTGATCACTTTTTCATCGTCCATGCCGCTGATAGACGTTGGTAATGAAAGATTTCGAATCCGTTCTTCTAAATAGCGTAAACGGTTTTCTGTTTTTTCTTTGTAAGCTGTAAACGTTCCCTCGATATGCTCCAACGACTCCATAATCGGCGCGGATAGCTCACTCATATCCTGATCTGTTTTGGCATTGGCGAGACGTGCTGTTTCTGGCAGTGTTTCTTGCAGTGATGTCATAATTTCGATCTCTTGAGTAACTCGCTTGTCCAGTTTATACACTTCACGGTGTAAGTCTTCTACGGCATGTGCAATGGCGCGAAGCTTTGTGTTGACTTCATTTTCTTTGTTCACCGAATAATAGGTCAATCCCAAAATTAAAACAGCAAGCGCAATGATGACCAGTTCAATTCCCATATTACACATTCCCCTTTAACTGGCGTATTTTCAAGCGCTCTCTGGACATTGTATAAGTACTCCATTCTTTCTCATCCGTTGAATGCATTCGAACAATTTTAGCCAATGTCGTACTTTGTGCTTCAAAATAAAGCGGTACCACTTTTTTATTTTGAAGCGGCAATACGATACGTCCATAATACCGTTGCCCCAATTCCAATAATGGCTTGCTTATTTCAAAATGCTCGAATCCAATTCGGCTAATGAGGACTTTTTGGCGCAATGGGAAATACGTTGGTACGCTGTTGCTAATGACTTGTTCCAATCGATCTATTTTTCTATAAAGCTCAATAATCAGATGTAACATCACAGGGTCACTGTCATTCGTTTCACCTTTGGCTTTTGCCGCTCGAAGCCACTGTCCTATCGCATCATCACATTCACCAAGAGTATTGTATTCGCGTTCAAAGTCTGCGGAATTATCCTGATCAATGTCAAATTCAACCTCCAAAGGTGCTTCAATCAAATGTACTTTATTCATCCCATCACCTTATCTAAAATAATACAGCCAAAAAAAACAAATCCAAGGTATCCGTTTACGGTAAAAAATGCCCTGTCTATTTTTGTAAAATCCAAACGAACCAAGTAATGCTCGTACCCTAGCATCAGTATCGAAAATAAAATTGCCAGATACGCAACCATTCCCAAACCGGCTTCATACACAAACAAAGTCCAAAAAGCGATGGTCATCGCATGGAAAAGTGATGATATGCGCAGGGTTGTCGTACTCCCGTATCGTGAAGGAATTGAATGTAAACCGCGTGCGCGATCAAACTCCATGTCCTGAAGCGAATAAAGCAGATCAAAACCTGCAACCCAAAAGACAACACCTGCAGAAAGCCAAAGTGACCACAGGGGGATTGTTGCACTCACCGCGATTGCTCCGGCAATTGGAGCAAGACCCAGCGATATACCCAACACAATGTGTGCCATCGAGCTAAAGCGTTTGAAATACGAATAACTTAACAATACTAGCAGCACCGGCACACTGACGTAAAATGCCAAATCATTGATGATATACGATACTCCTACAAATACCAAGGCATTCACAGCGGTAAATATGGCAATGGAAACAGCACTGAGCCTTCCATCCACACTGGGTCTTCCTGCAGTTCGCGGATTCATAACATCAAAAGATCGATCTACATACCGATTAAACCCCATCGCGGCATTACGGGCGCTAATGGCGGCCAAACCGCCAAGCAGTAATAATTTAAATCCAAACCACCCGTTTGAAGCCACTATCATTGCAATAAAAATAAAGGGAAGTGAAAATACCGAATGCTGAAACATAACCAGTTCATTAAAATCGCGGAGTCGTTTTGCAAGACGTTGCACGGGCTTCCTTATTCATTTTTTATCATTGGTTTTTATTTTAGCGTAATTTCTCTTTGTGACACCTCTGGAAGGTATCTGGCTTATAATTCTTGTCCGTGCTAGGGTATAATGCCATCTATGAAACAGTTGGCAATTATCGGTCCTACCGCCTCAGGAAAAAGCAAACTTGCACTGGACCTGGCCCTCACCCATAATGCAGTCATCCTCTCTATCGATTCTCTTTCCATCTATACCGATATCGATATCGCATCGGCCAAGCCTACCAAAGAGGAACTTTCTCTGACCAAACATTTCGGCATTGATATTCTTCCTCCAAATGAAACGGCCAGCGTATTTACATTTATCCATGAATATTATCGTGCGCGCTCATACGCACAAGACAATGATAAAAATCTAATCATTGTTGGCGGAAGCAGTTTTTATCTCAAAAGCATGATCGATGGACTTTCTCATATTCCAACCATCGAAGACGCTGTTCGAGAAGAAGCCTCTGTTATGTTAAAAGATATCCAAAATGCATATCGTTTTTTAGCTAAAATAGATCCCGATGCTATGTCGACAATTACTCCTGCTGATAGCTACCGTATCGAAAAAATGCTTCATCTGTTTTTACAAACGAATACTCCTCCATCGCAATGGTTTAAAATGCATCCACCACTTAGTGTGATTACCCACTGCCCTGTTTTAAATATCGATGTTGAGCGTGCTTATTTGAGGGAGAGGATTGCTTTACGTACACAACTAATGCTACATGATGGACTCATTGACGAAGTGGCACGATGCGAACAGCTCTATGGACGCTCTCCCAACAGCATGAAAGCTATCGGCATGATTGAAACACTGGATTATCTGGATGGGAAATATTCGAAACAAGAGTTGATTCAACGTATTTCAATGCATACGGCACAATTAGCAAAACGCCAACAGACGTTCAATACCCATCAATTTCTCCTCACAGCAAGTAAAAGCGTTTCTGAGCTTTACTCTATTGGAGAAACTCTTTTACAGCAATCCTAATGCATCTTTGGCAAGTTTGCCCCATGCCGATTTTGCATCTGCTTTGATACTCGCACCAAACGCTGTTTTCGCCTCAGCTGTTTTGCCAAGCTTCATGGCTAACGATCCTATTAGATACTGTTGGCGTGATCGTTTTTCAGGAGTTAACTTTCTCTCATTTAAACTTTTGAGAACTTGAAGTGCCTCATTGTTTTTCTCTTGATTAATCAAAGACTGTGCTAATGTAAACTCAATAAACGGAGACTGAGTATACGTTTTCGTACGATTTTGAAGAGCAACAACACGATTGGCATAATTTTGTACCAGTGCTTCATCTTTTCGTTTTAGCCCAACACTTACCATTTTAGTATAGCGTTCAATATCTGCGAAATCAGTGCCAAATGCACTCTCGCACCCTTTTATGTACTCAATCATCTTTACATCATCACCCAAACGCTCAGCCGCGTCAAAAAGTGTACGATACACACTGTTTATTAACGGATTTTTCTGTGCTTCAAGAAGCGTAACTGCTTCTTTGCCTGAACGGATTGCTTCTTTGTATTCTCCAAGCCGTAAATGTACTTTTGCCAATCGTGAAAGCCAAAGCTGACGTTCTGCAATAGTAGGTGCTTTCAAATGCGGTGTTGCAATTTTTTTAGCAATCGGGAAATTACCCATTCTTAATGCACAATCAAAGGTTAACCCATCCCATTGCGGTTGCAGCTTTAGACGATACATTTTATGCAATGTCATTGCCTCAGAACACTTTAGTGCTTGTAGTTTTTTCTTAGTTAAGGCAATCGCACTTTCCCCTATCATTGTATTAACATCAGGAAAGTCTTTTGTATTCAATCGGTACAGATCGCTCTCAATATCAAGAACTTCTTGATATTTCTCTTCTTTAAGCAATAACTGTGCTTTTTTATACAATGCTTTTTGACCAACCGGATCATTTCCATAGCGGTCGATCAAATCATTGTATTTTTTTATCCCTTCTTTTCCTTTTGGCTCACTCTTTTCAAAAAACAACCCATCTTTTGCATGCTTGATTTCCTCCATTCCAGTACCATAAGGATAAAGTTTCAAATACTCGTCAAAACGCTCTAGTGCTTTCTCTTTTTCACCTGAAGCTGCATAGAGTAATCCCAAATTTTTAAGCAATGATTGATGCTCGTCTGATTTTGGAATACTTTTTTCCATTAAACAAAGCGATATCTTTGCTGCTGTTTTTGGATCTTTATTTTCAGTGTATATATTTATTATATTTACTGATTGTTCACGCACTTTGCTAAAGTAATCCGGATTAGCACGGACTATTTTATCAATGTATATTTTTGCTTTATCCAAATGGCCAAATCCGATGTCAATATTTGCCAATTTAAAGGCTGCAGCAGATGCTAAATCAATATCTTTCGTTTTTTCCAATACTTTACCATAAAGTTGAGATGCCGGCTTTGGCTTTCCTGACACTTCTAATTGCTTCGCCTTTAAAAACATCCCTTGCGCAGCAAAAGAACTCTCTGGATATTCAGAAAAAAGCCGATTGTAAAAATAATCAGAATCACTAGTTTGGCCGATCTTACTGTATGCATCCCCTGTGTATGCCAACACCTCCGCAATTGCCTGATCCCCTGAATAGAGGCGAATAAATTGTTTTGCTAACGCTATAAGTTCTCCATTTTTATCCAAGGAATGCAATGCACGAATTTGGTACAGTAGCAGTTCGTTTTTGAAAATTGTATTTGGATACTTTTCCAGCGTTTGCTTTCCTAAAGAGAGTGTTTTAGAATAATTTTCATTCTTATAGGCTTTTTTCATCTCCATATAGTCATTAACGTCTTGAATTCGCTTCATTTTGATGGGATTTCCCTTTAAATCCAATCCTCCTACATAAGGATGCATTCCCTTGGGACTGCGTATTGGCAGGTTAAGGGCATCTGTGTTCTTTTCTGTAGAACCAAGTAATGGGATATTACCTGTATACCCTATTATGCTCCAGCGTTTGGTTGGCTTGAGTAAAGAAGAATATATTTGCGGATCTTTGCGTAAATCAAAACTATCGGGATAAAGAGCTATTTTTGTTTTTGGAGTAATAATAATCGTATAAGCAGAAGAGGAGTTTTTGTGTTCAACCGTAAAATGTGTATTACTAATAGGAGGAAAAGTAGAGGAAGATACTTTTGAAAGCTTACATTCAATACGTATGATTTCATCATACTCATTGTGTATCGGTAAACATACAAAGTTACTGGCATCACTTAAATGTAAAATACTGTAAGACTTTTGCTCTTCTTTACCGCTTTGGATCGACAAATCCAAAGCACATAGAGGAAGCCATAGGAAAAGTAATAACCAACGTTTCATACTTCCCCCTCTAATTGTAAACTTAGTAACCGCTATTATACACGAATAATGTTATGACTTTTAAAAGTGGATTAACAGCAAAAACTGCAAAGATAGTCCCAATCGCCGCAATCCCGATAATCGTTTTGAGCGTAATTGATGCATTTATCAAATAATATTTTTCATATCCGACAACAGGTTCTTTCATAAACATGAAAACAATCAACTTCAGATAATAATATGCTGCAAGCGCCGAATTCAATGCCATTATTAACGCAAGAACAGTATATCCGCCTGTTACTGCAGAAGCAATAATGTAGATTTTACCCCAAAATAAACCAAATGGAGGGATACCCGCCAGTGAGAGCATAAATAAACCCATCAAGATAGCGGCCATAGGCATCGTTTTAATTAAACCGGAAAACTTTTCAAACGGATGATCTGAACTCTGTCCTGCTAAAAGATTTTTTTGACGACTAACCCACAGCATCGTAAATGCGCCAAGGTTTGTAAAGCTAAAGAGAGCCCAATACATAAAAAGTGCTGCATTGGATTGGGTTGTCCCTATTAAAATAGCAGCCATTACGAAACCTGCATGGGATATTGAACTGTACGCTAACATACGTTTCACATCCGTTTGTACCATAGCCCATATGTTCGAAGCTGTCATCGTGACAACAACCACAATATATAAAATGACTTGAAGCCAAACAACACCGCTGTGAACTAAAAATTCAAATAAACGCATGGCAACAATAAATCCTGCAATCTTAGGAACAATTGACATGTATCCAGCCAGTGCTGCACTGGACCCCTCATAAACATCCGGTGTCCATGTATGAAAAGGGACCATTGAGAGCTTAAATCCAAATGCAGCCAACATAAAGGATACCGCTACTAACACATAACCGATATTTGCATAATGATCACCCGCCAGTACGGATGCTATTTGGTTAATTTCAATCGAACCCGATATAGCATACAAGATCATGGAACCAAAAGCAAAAAATCCTGCAGCCAATGCCCCCATTGTAAAGTATTTCACTGCCGCTTCAAATGATTTAGATCGGTTGTGCAATGCAATAAGAGCGTACAACGCCAAAGATGCTGTTTCAAGTCCGACAAAGATCAAGATCAAATTGTCTGTTGAAACCATAAATTGAAAGCCTGCAATCATGAATAAAAAAAGTGCGAAATACTCCGGATAGTTGTACTCATGAAAACGCTTCGACGTTAATGCCAAGGGTATAAATAACATTGAACCGGCTACTATAATAATCTGACCCATAATGGCTAGACCATCGATAAGCATCATATCAAACATACCCGATACAGGCCCATTTTTTAGAAAAATATTGCCGAAATCAACAACTACCCCAAGATCAAGCAATAAAAAAAGCGAACTTACCATGACATAGAAAGACTTATGAAGTCCCCCTTTTATCAAATCAATACAAAGAATTGTAAGTGCACCAACAATAGCAATTAGCATCGGTGCTAATGTTGTAATGTTCAGCGACGCTAAAGAAACATTTATAGGTTCTAACATTAGTGTGTCTCCTGTTGTGAATTCGTGGCTTGATGATTGCCAAGATTCGGGATACGAGTTTGTGCTTCTTTTGTTTGAGCTTTATCGTGCATCAACTGAACGATGGATTCAACACTGTTATTAATAGGTTCCAAAATAGGTTTTGGATACACACCCAGCCATATCGTAATGATGACCAATGGTACTAAGGCTATCAATTCTGTTTTATTCACATCTTTTAAATTTTTATTTTCTTCTTTAGTCACCGTTCCAAAGAACATTTTTTTATACGCACTGAGCATATAAATAGCTCCTACAATAATAGCAGTTCCTGCTACTATCGTAAACGAGTGTGATTGTTTGTAGAATCCAAGCAAACTCAAGAATTCACCTACAAAGTTAATTGTCAGCGGTAATCCGACAGATGCCATCATCATGATTCCAAAGATCGTAGCATAACGCGGCATTACTGATGCAAGCCCGCCAAATTCCGACATAAGTTTTGTGTGACGGCGATCATAAATTACACCGACAAGCAAGAATAATGCACCCGATACCACTCCATGAGCAATCATCAAGAAAATAGATCCGCTGATCCCCTCAACGTTAAGGGCAAAGGTACCAAGAACAATAACCCCCATATGGGATACGGAGCTGTAGGCTACAACTTGCTTAATGTCCTCTTGTGCATACGCAACCATTGCAGTATAGACAATCATAATAATCGCGAGTGTCGCAATTGGGAACATAAAGAAAACAGATGCATCCGGGAATAAAGGCAATGAAAAACGTACAAAAGCATACGTACCCATTTTCAGCAAAATTGCTGCAAGGATAACCGAACCGATCGTTGGAGCTTGACCATGTGCATATGGCAGCCATGTATGAAATGGAAACATCGGTACTTTAATTGCAAATCCAACAAAAAAGGCAGCAAACAGCCAAAGTTGGAAATTAAGCGGTAAAATCAAACGATACCACTCGAGAAGTGAAAAACTCCACTGTCCTGTCGCTTGGTAATAAAAATACGCCATAAACAGCATACCTACTAACATTACCAAAGAACCCGTAAAAGTGTACAAGAAAAACTTTACCGATGCATAGATACGAAGCGGTCCGCCCCAAGCCCCAATAATGTACAACATAGGAATCAATGAAAGTTCCCAGAATACGTAAAAGACAACGGCATCCAATGCCGCGAAAACGCCCACCATGGTCATTTCTAAAAAGAGCAACGTAATAATCAAATCTTTAACACGGCGTGTTTCCGTTAATGAAGCAATTCCAATCATTGTAAAAAAAGTTGATAATACAATGATAAACAAAGAAATTCCATCAATTCCCACAAGGTAATTAATACCGAACGCAGCAACCAAAGGTGCACTTTCCATAAACTGCATTCCGGATGTCATGGGATCATACAGATTCCACAATAACAAAGAGAGGAAAAATTCAATAGCAGCAACCGTAATACCATAGGCTCTTACGCTGTCCTTATGAACGATGAAACCGAGCATTGCTGCCAATGCCGGAAAGAAAATTAAAATCGATAAAATGTGTTCTTGCATCAACATCTCCTTACATCGCCCGCATTGTTACTGCGTTATATCCAACAGTAAATGCGATAGCTAGTACCAATAAAACCACTAAACCAATAACCATCCAGCGCAACATGCTCGATAGGTTACCATTTTGCATGGTATGTGTTTTTTCACCTGTACGATAGATGACATTCGCGATTCCATCCACCGTTGCATCAACAATTTTAAGATCAATTTGTTTCCACGCAATTTTCGAAAGCTCACGGTACGGCTTTGAAAATAACTCATCATAAAGTTTTGGAATGTAGTATTGGTTATACAATAATTGATACAAAAATCCAGACTCTACTTTTGGATCCACTTTTACTGCTTTTGCGTATTTTTTGTACGCATAAGCGATAGCTGCAATAACAAACAATTGTGTACCAATCGTCATAATCCAAAATGTCGTATGATTATGAATATGATATTCAATCGCCGGTAAAAGCTGTGTCACCATTTCATAATACGGTGTTTTAAAGACCATACCGGCAATCACAGCTAATACTCCCAATGGTGCCATAGCATACAACATAAAGTTATACGCTTCATGCGGATGAATTCCGTGTTCTAAATGTCGCTCATCTCCGTGGAAGATCAAGGCAACAAGACGGAATGAATAAAATGCTGTCAATCCTGCAGTCACTAACAATACGCTGTATAAAATATAGTGCTGCTCTACAAAGGCTACTTCCAGAATAAGGTCTTTTGAAAAGAACCCTGCCAGTGGGTAAATACCCGCCAAGGCAACCGATGCCAATGTCATAAGAATCCATGTCCATTTCATCGGTTTTTTCAAACCGCCCATTTTAAACGGATCGAGTTCGTCATGCATCGCGTGCATAACATTACCTGCACCCAAAAACAGCAATGCTTTAAAGAAAGCATGTGCCATAAGATGAAATAATGCAACCCAATAGGCACCCAAACCTGCAGCAACAAACATATACCCCAACTGAGACAATGTTGAATACGCAATAATACGTTTCATATCACGATTAACCAATGCCATACTTGCTGCAAACATAGCAACAAACGCACCTAATGAAGCGATTACCGTGCCTACTTCTGGTATAAGGTCGTAGATAGGATTCGCGCGAACGACTAAATAAACACCCGCTGTTACCATCGTTGCAGCGTGAATCAAAGCAGAAACCGGAGTTGGACCTTCCATCGCATCCGCAAGCCAGGTGTGAAGCGGGAACTGAGCTGATTTTCCCATCGCACCGATAAAGAGGAAAATACCAATCCATGTAATAATCGGCATAGGAAGATTAGCAATATCCGCAAAAACCACATCGTACTGCAATGAACCGATGTTCCAATATATAATAAAGATACCGATCAACATAGCCAAGTCTGCGATACGATTCATAATGAACGCTTCATTCGCAGCCCAAGTAGCCGATTCTTTGTGATACCAAAAACCAATCAAGAGCCATGAACACAGTCCTACCCCTTCCCATCCGATAAACAAACCCAGGAAGTTATCACTCATTACCAATACCATCATCGAGAATACGAAGGCAGAAAGGTAGGAGAAAAAACGGTTAAACCCTTTATCGTGGTCCATATAGCCAATTGAATAGATATGCACTATCGTGGATACGATACTCACAACCATCATCATAACAACGCTGACTTGATCAACCACAAATCCAAATGGGATATAAAGATCCCCTGCAGCAATCCACGTCATCATTTCGACATGAACCGTGTGTCCTGCCATAACATAATTGAGCAATATAGAACTGCTCACAAAAGAGATGAATAATAATCCAGAGTTAACAATTCCAGTAATACTCGTTTTTGGAGATGCACCAAAAAGAGCCGAGAACAAAGAACCTGCTAACGGCGCAAAAAGTGCGATGTATAAATAAATTTCCATTGCTTACCCTCGCATCGATGTCATAATATCTAGGTCGATTTTACCTGTACGCTTGTACCATACAATCAATAATCCAAGCCCGACCGCAACTTCAGACGCAGCAATTGCAATAATGAAGAATGCAAACATCTGCCCCGTTAAATCATTGTGAAAATGAGAAATTGCAGCAAAACCAATATTGGCTGAGTTTAACAATATTTCTGTTGCAAAAAAGAGCATAAGCAAATTCTTACGACGCATTACCCCGATGAGACCAATTGAAAATAGTACTCCGGAAAGGACTAAATAGTGAGCTAACGTTATTTCCATTAGTGCGCTCCTTCTTCATCGTGAGGTTTAGTTTGTGTTGCACTCATAAGCGCAATCTCCTCTTCAGCCATCAATGTTAACGACTTGTCCATTTTTTTACCTGCCAATACGATACCCGCAACCATTGCAACGAGTAGCATGACCGCAGCAACTTCAAACGGCACCAAATATTTGGTAAACAATACATAGCCTATGGCTTGAGAATTTCCTACAGTCGCATCAATTGGATAATGTGCTTCGATATTGCTTGAAATAATCGGTGAAATCATGATAAATACTACCAAAGTCGCTGCTATAACGCCCAATAAAAATATGATTCTAGGATTTTCACGCTTTTCAACCAAAGTACGTGTTGTATCAAAAAACATCATACCAAAAGCATACAGTGCCATCACAGCACCCGTATAAACGATAATTTGGACAACTCCCAGAAAATCAGCTCCCAGCATAAAGAAAAATGCTGAGATAAAGATCATTCCGGCAGCCATAGCAGTAAGTGCATATAACGCTTGTGAGGTCATAACCGTTATGGTAAACATACCAATCGTTAATGCAGCAAACAAATAAAAAGCAATTGCTTCAAACATTCATATCTCCTTAATAGGCAAGCGGAGTTTTAGTAACACGCTCGTCCTCATGTGGGGTAATTGCACCAAAACCTGGATACTCTTTTTGCTGGCCCGATGTCAACAAATCTATAGGGGTAAGCATATCATCTTTGATAACAAAATGGGCTCTTTGTTCAGATGCATTTTCATAACGTTCCCCATGCACAATTGCAAGTTCCGGACATACTTCTGCACAATATCCGCAAAAAATACAACGCCCAAGATTGATACTGTACTCTGTAACTTCTTTACGGCTATTCTCATCAATACGTGTATCCATTCGAATACAATCAGAAATACAGATTTTTTCACACAATCCGCATCCGATACAACGTTCAAAACCTGATTCCCATAAACGTAATAATTTATGTACTGCACGATAACGGGGACCGATTGGAAGTTTTTCAAGAGGGTATTTCACCGTATGAATGTCAAACTTGATCATTTCACGCATAACTACCCATAAACCTACAAAAAGCTCACCTTTAAGTGAACGCTTCACGACTTGTTTAAATTTGTCCCATCCGGTTACCGGATAGTCTTCTATGTCGACATAATAATAAGCGCTGTGCTCACTGACGTTACGATCTGTAAACGGCTCTACGTGCATTACATGCCCCCTTGAGTTTTAATCAAAATAACAATACCTGTTATGACAACATTCAATACGGCAATCGGCATCAAAACTTTCCAACACAACCACATCAATTGGTCAGGTCGAATATCCGGCCATGCCGCTCTTGTCCATAAGAAGAAAAAGAAGAAGAACGCTACTTTCATCAATAATCCAAAGGCTCCCGCAATCGAACCATCACCGTATCCACCCAAAAAGATGATTGCCATTACAAACGAAATAAAGAACATATTCGCATATTCACCGATGAAGAAAAGACCCCATCTCATCCCCGAATACTCTGTACCAAAACCATCAATAATTTCATGATCATTGGCTACAAGGTGAAACGGTGTACGCCCTGTTTCTGCAAATGCTGCTATCCAAAACAAAATGAAGGCTACTGGTTGAGAGAAAGCAATCCAATTGCTAATCCCGCCTACTTGATAATTATTGATATCAATCAAAGACAATGAGCCTACCATCATCAACGGCGCCAATAATGCCAATCCCGTGATCACTTCATACGATATAAATACTGCCGCACTTCGTGCCGCAGAGATTAATGAAAATTTATTCGCTGATGCCATACCACCAAGAAGCGGCCCATAAAGACCGATTGCCATTACTGCCATTACGTATAAAATACCAATATTAATATCCGATACAATAGGGTGAACCGTGTATCCAAAAACGGTAAATTCTGGCCAAAATGGGATCGCAGCTGCTGCCATAAATGCTGTAGCCGCTGTTATTACCGGTGCAAGTTTAAATATTGGTTTAACAACATTTTGCGGAATAATATCCTCTTTTGTAAAGAGTTTGATCCCATCTGCAGCTACTTGAAGCAATCCATACGGACCAACATGCATTGGTCCTAAACGTCGCTGCATAAACGCAAGAACCTTACGCTCAAAGTAGGTTCCAAAACCTGCAAGAGCTGAGAAAACCAATAAAATCACAACAATTTTAACAACTGTTTCGACAATAAATGCTACATCCATGCTTACACCTTTTGAATTGATACAGTTGCAAAACGGTAACCGTCAAACAATGCACCAGAATTAATTTCTGTATCAAATGTAGGAAGGTAAGGAATCTCACCCTCTATTTTTCCATCAGTGATCACGTTGACCACGATTTCGCCTTGTGCCGTTTTGACACGTACACGATCTCCTTCATTCATCCCATTTGCACTCATGAAGGAAGCGGATGCATACAATCCGCCTGATTCTTTAAGCTGATGTGCTTTTGCCGTAAACGGAGTAAATTGCAAGACAGGATTTGCCAAATATACAAGCCCATTGCCCATTGCAGCAGATTCATTGAATCCTGTAACACTTTCATCTCCATTAACTGCAACAAATTGAGTTTTAATAACGTATCCACGTACCTCTTCACCTGCATTTGTATAGTAGTTTGGCAAGGTATCAAACTCTACGGCTTCAAATCCGGCATTGACTGGAAGTTGTTTTGTATAATTTACCGTCAATGACTCATTAAAGCCAAGTGCATTTGCGATATCATTAAGCGTATAACCGCCAAATCCTACTGCAACATTCGTTGGATTCACCCGCTTGTCAATACTGGTAAGTGTCCCTTCCTGCTGGTTAAGCGCCGGCATATCCAAATCACCATTACCAAGGGCACTCAATGTGAAATTTCCTGCTGTATTATATCCAATTGTATAGCTTCCGCTAACAGTATCCAGATCACAGATCAATGCTGCTCCTAACGTATTGGCCAAATTTGGAATCATGGTTACATTGAACGCTGTATATTTTTCAATTAACGCGACCAAGCGGGCACAGTTAGTCGCATTTGGATGGGTGTATAAATCAGGACCGACCATCAATGCAAATTTCTCTTTTTTAGCCAAATACTTCGTTAACGTATCTGCAAAACCAGCTGGTGCATTTAAAAGATCGTAAAGACGGTTATCATCTACTTCTACTTCTTTGGAAACTTTTTTCTTAACGGTTTTTGTAACTTCTTCGCTTACTTCTTCTTCAACACCCGTTTCTTCGTTCACTACTTTTTTGACAACGGTTTCAGTGACTTTTTCATCCACTGTTTCTTCTACGGTTACTGTTTTCGTAGAATGGAAGGCTGCCAAATAGTTTACGATGTCCGATGGCATAGTGGCTTTGTCTCCGAACAAGTCAAGCATCAAATACAATGCCGCTTCTTCCATCATCGCTGCATGATTAAACTGCGTCACATTTTTGGACATATCATTGATAACAGGATCGTTGATCGGGTGAAAATACAGACCTGCCCCTTTGTTCATCGAAATAGCATTATTCATGGCAAAACGGGCATTTGGATTATCCGTTTTGAGTGCGCTTCCGATAGAGACTACAAAATCACTCTCATGTACTTCTTTTAAATTTCCGCTGTATAGGGATTGCCCGCTTATTGTGCTGTATGCATTCAAAAATGATTTAAAGACTCTTGCTTCTTCATTGATCAAACGGTAACCGAATTTGTCTTTTAGGCGTTGCAAAATCATTGCCTCTTCATTGGTGATCGTTGATGTAAAGCTGATGGTGTCTGCTTTTTTAAACGCTGCGATTGCTGCTTCAAACGCTCCTGCATCTTTTGTTACATTGCTGTTTTGGAAATCGTACCCGTAACGTCCTGAACCACACAAGGATACATAGTTCCACTCATTTTTGACGCGATAGATTTTATTTTCAGGATCTGCAATACTGGTATGCTTTACATCATATGTTATTTGACATCCAGCGCTACAGTGTGTACACGTTGCAGGAATTTGTTCAAGTTCCCAAGCATTTGCAGTGTATTGGAAATCGGTACTGACCAAAGCGCCTACCGGACACACGGATGTACATTCACCACAATTTGTACAATCAAGGGTAGTCCCTGCATTTGGAGCAATCAAAGATTTATTGAGTTTATTCCACATTGCGTAAGCATCTTTTGGCATTGACTCTTTGAAGGCGGCATCGATAGCATCACCGCCACGTGCAACCGTTGAGAGTGCACCATCACCAATCATGTCTTTACATACGGTAATACAGCGCTCACACATAATACATAAAGCAGGATCATATTTAATCAGACCCCAATCCTGTACTGGCTTGAACGTATCAGGTATGGAATACGATTGTGAATCAACGGCCAATTCCAAAGTATAGTTTTGAAGTTCACATTCACCCGATTGATCGCACACACCGCACTCTAAGGGATGATTGACATCATAGACTTCCATAATCGCACGTTTTTCATCTTCGATGGTGGATGTACTGGTAACAATATTCATCCCGTCTTTTGCTTTCGCATTACACGCATAAACTTGTTTTCCATCCGCTTCTACTAAACATATGCGACATGCCAATGTTGGCGAACAGCGTGACAGGTAACAAATAGCAGGAATAAAAACTCCATTAGCACGCGCTGCATTTAGGATAAATTCACCCTCTTGCGTTTGAACCGCTTTTCCGTCTATCGTTATTGTTATTTCATTCATAATTCAACTACCCACCCTCATAAGTTTAATTTTTTCAAAGCGATACCCACAATTGGACTTTTCATCAAGTACATTCAGGGCAATTGTCCCCTTAAGTGTCTCATCAACCAAAAACGTTTTAGTACCATCATACCCATCAATAGTCACAAGGTCACCGCTGTTCAAACGTGCTGCAATGGCAAATTGCGCTGAACCGCGAAGCGTGTTATTATTCGATTGTTTATTGGGATAACATTGATAAATAATAGTTCCGTTATATTCTGGCAAAGGTGAAACAGGATCAAGAACACCCTTTTGGCTGACATCCAACATCTCAACACTGTTGCCATCATTGTACTTTGAGGCGATAACCACCGAAAAAGTGGTGACGCTATCAATAACTCCGCATATTTTTGCGATATTAGAACTATTTTTATGATTCAAAAGATCCAAGCCAACTACCAATGTTTTTTTATGGCTCACAGCAGCTGTCTCTAAAATCAATCTAAATTCTTCATCACCAACATTGGACTCAGCACACAAATAGCCCTCATCCAAGTCGTCCAAAAATTGTTGTAGAGCATCGCTCGTCTCACACCCATCCAATAGTGTTTTAGCCAACATCGCCACAACACCCTCTTCTGAACCTGCTTCATACTTAACCATCTGCGTGACAATACCATCCATCAACACATCCTCAAGAGGGTGCATATAGATAACTTTTGCTCCATTATTGGCAGCACTCACAACAGTATCGTAAACTGCCTCATTATCACAACTTACTCTTCCGCCCAAAACAATAATCATATCGCTTTGTGCAATAGCATCACAAGAACCACTAAAGCCAATTTTACCGCCCATACTGCTATATGAAGCTATAAAAGATTGATAAGCCAGCGCCTCTTGATTCACACTCAACCCTTACTTTTGACTACTATGGTCCAGTCAGCTTCGTTAAATTTTAACGAATTCATTAGCTCATAACCTTGTTCTTTTACCAAGTCGGCACTTTTTTGAATCGGTGTAAAATCACCGATTTCAAATAAGAAAATCAACACTTCTTTGGTTGATGTTTCTTCTTTCATAATCTCACTCATACGGTCGTAAAAAGTACCTTTGAGGTGACGTAAATCATAACGTTTCATAAAAGTCCTTCTAACGGTCTACTTCACCGAAGACGATATTGGTCGTCCCGATGATAGATACTACGTCTGGGATATAATGCCCAGGCAACAAATCAGTCAAAATACCCGTATGCCAGAATGATGGCGCACGTAATTTCAAACGGTACGGATACGGTCCGCCCTGGCTATTGATGTAATACCCAAGCTCGCCCTTAGGAGATTCGGTCGGTATGTAGACTTCACCCACCGGTGGACGCATCCCTTGTGTGACCAGTACAAAGTGCTGCATCAATGCATAATTTTGCGTCATAATATCGAGTTTTGGTGCTGAAATATATTGCGGTGCATGTGCCATCAATTCAGGTGATGTTCCCTCATACATATCTGCAACTTGATACAATATTTTTGCCGACTCACGCATCTCTGCCATATACAATTTATAGCGCGCGTAGTTGTCACCCTTATCCGAAACAGGAACATTAAACTCTACTTCATCATAGAGTTCATATGGCTCTTCTTTACGAATGTCCCATTTAACACCCGATGCGCGCAGCATTATTCCTGAACAACCCCAACTTAATGCCATTTCTTTAGAAATAACACCGACATTTTCCATACGCATTAACCAAACACGATTCTTATCCAATAAGTCTTCGTAGTCTTTAATATTTTCTGGTAATTTGTCCAAGAATTTACGTAAATCTGCCATAAAGTTATCCGGCAAGTCCAATGGGACTCCCCCGATTCGAATAGCAGCATGCGTCAAGCGCGCGCCACAATAATCTTCGACCAAATCCATCAAATACTCACGCTCACGGAAAGCATATAAGAATACCGTCATAGCACCGATATCTAAAGCGGTTGTCGCCAACCAAAAAAGATGAGACATCAATCGGTTTACTTCCAAAAGAAGCATACGGATGACTTTTGCACGACGCGGAACTTCAAGACCGATCAATTTTTCAACGGCAAGGGCAAAACCGTAATTATTTGAGCTTGAAGCAATGTAGTCCATACGGTCAGTTGTCGGCATAAACTCATTGTAAATCATGTTTTCGGCCATCTTCTCCATACCACGGTGAAGGTATCCGATATCAGGATGCGCTTTGGTGATCTGCTCTTGCTGCATGTGCAGCATAAGACGCAGTTGACCGTGTGCCGATGGATGCTGTGGACCGAAGTTCAGGATCATCTCGTTGTCGACTCGATCAAAAGTAATGTTTTCAAAAAACGGTCTAAGACGATTGGATTGTTGCATTCACAGCTCCTTAACGGTGACGATCAGAGATCACAACGGATTTCTGAGCATCAAATTTATCGATCATGAACACACCTTCTTGCTCTTGGTAAACAAGTGGCGTATCCGGTTCACCTTGACTAATGTCGGTACCAAACGGTACCTCATGCCCCAATCTGGAGAAACGTTTTGTATCGTAACGGTCAATGCGCGCTGGATCACGGTTTTCAGGCCCGATAATCTCTCTGGCTTCTTTTCCAAAGATTTTATCGACTTCATACCATGCCGCAAATTCATCACCTTGAAGCGGATACGTCTTGCGTAATGGGAAGCCTTCCCAGTCTTCAGGCATCAAAATACGTTTCATGAACGGGTGATTATTGACCACAACCCCAAACATATCGTACATTTCACGCTCGCTCCAGTCTGCGCAACGGAAAAGTTTTTCCACGCTTTGAATCGCTTCTTTTTCATCAATTTTGCATTTAATACGGACACGCTTGCGCTTTGTCATACTCAACATTTGATAGAAAATTTCAAACTTTCCTTCTTGATCTAACCAGTCAATAGCGCTCATTTCTGATAGCTGTGTGTATTCACACTCATTTTTGAGTAACTCCAGAACGGCATAATTGTCATTTGCATTAATGATCACAATCATTTGTTCTACTTGTATATACGCGTCCAGCACATCAAATTTTGCTTTAATTGCTTCCAAGTCTGCTGCAAATACTTCATCATCACTGACTGCTGATTTAGCTACTTGCGGTGCTACCCAAAAGCGGTCTGTATAATACGATTTTGCTTGAACGTTGTCTTTAGGAGTATACGCTCTCATTACATCAACCTTTTTGGTTTTTGTGAACGTGAAGCCGGTTCTTTACGAATTTTTTGCTGTAGCATCATAACAGCGTACTGCAATGTTTCCGGACGAGGTGCGCATCCAGGTAAATACAAATCTACCGGGATAACACGGTCCACTCCTTGAACGGTTGCATACGTATTAAACATACCGCCCGTATTAGCACATGAACCCATGGAGATGACCCATTTTGGCTCTGTCATTTGATCGTACAAACGACGGATAAATTCCGCATGTTTCTTCGTTAGTGTCCCTGCTACAACCATCAGCTCAGCTTGACGAGGAGAAGCACGAAAGATCGTACCGAAACGGTCGAAGTCATAACGGGATGCACCTGAAGCCATCATTTCAATACCGCAACATGCCAAACCGTAGGTTAGTGCCCAAATAGAGTTTGAACGACCCCAGTTTACAACTTTGTCAATTGTCGTCAAAGCGACAGGAAGACCACCGTCTTTTAAATAATTTACTTGATGTTGTGCCATTCGAGTGCTCCTTTTTTCCATGCGTAAACAAAACCGATTGCTAATAATAAAATAAACATCAGCATCTCAAAAAAACCAAACCAGCCTAACAGTTTAAAGTCAATTGCCCATGGAAACATAAACACGATCTCCACATCAAATAACAAAAACAAAAGTGCAAATAGATAAAACTGCGTCGAAATTCGGTTTGGTTGCCGAGTAACTTCCGGGCCGCATTCATACGGTGACATTTTTAATTTTTCTGTATCTTTAGCCGCTAATGCGCGGCTCGCTAAGCGTGCCAATACCGTCGTCGCATAAAATGCTCCAAACGTAATAACAAACAGTACAAATACTCCGAAGTAAGGATTTGTGACGTTGTAGTGTTCCATTCTTCTACCTTTTCATGGTTGATGACGTATCCGAGGCTAGATTTATACTCATCATTCAGATACGGCTTTTTTAAAAAAATAAGTGTTGCACTATAACCAAGTTTACGTTAAAAAAACAACTATTCTGTGCTATACACATAACGGCTGTTACTTTAGTAAACACTGCCATTAATGGACTGCAGTGTAACTGTTATATGCTGTTGCTATAATATAGATTTCTTATACTTGAAGCCATACTTGGTTCATTGAATGTTACATAAGGTAACAACAAGAAGGTCTCCCCCCTTATTGAAGCATTAGAAGATTTATTTCAGATTAGAAGCGATGTTGCTTACAGCGAAACTTGCATGATTGAACGCAAGTGCGATACTGCCTTGATCCGTAACAACATCACCGATGGTGTAGAGACCTTCAACATTGGTTTCCATGGTTTCAGGATTGAATACCGGTACATCCCATTCGCCAGTTTTAACGCCAGAGTTGACAAGGATGTCTTTTGGAGTTGTACCGCCAAGTGCGTATACTGCTCTGTCATATTCTGCATTGGTACCGTCTGTGAAGTTGACTTGAATCTTGCCATCAACTGTAGGCTCAACGCTCTCGATATCGACACCCATTTTATTAAGGATTTTTCCGTTATCCAAATACTTAGTACACATTTGTGTGTTAAGCGGGTTCATACGTTTGATCTCTGCTTGACGGTAGTTAAGTGTTACAACACAATCATTCATATCTTCTAGTTCTACCAAACCATATGCGTATTCACCAGCGGTATCACCACCACCGACGATCATGACTCTCTCGCCGTTTTGTACTTTGCTTAGGTTAAAGTTCAATCTATCTTTAAGCTCTTTTGGAAATGGATATTTCGGTTTGTTTGGTTTACCCATACGACCTACGGAAAGGATGACGTTTTTAGCTCTCATCTTTTCAATACCTTCAGCCACTGTATCATGACCAAAAATGATTTCAAAAAGACCGTCTGCACCCTTGTTTACTCTGATGATGTCATGGTTGTACTCAAATTTATCAAGTACACCGGCGTTTTTTAGTTTCTCATCCATTTGCAGGATATACTCTTCTTTAGAACACTCTTCAAATGTAACATTGCCTTTGAACTCAAACTTTATCCCCATCCAGTCTTTGTCAACGCGTTTACCTTTTTTGTAAAACTTGTGGATCATATCATTGTGGTGAGGTGCTTTGTCTATAACAATGATGTTTTCGATTCCAGCCAGTTTTGCTTCGATTGCACATGCCATACCGCCAGGACCTGCCCCGATAATTGCAATGTCTACTACTTTCCCGTTCTCTTGCATCGTAACTCTCCCAGTGCTGTATTTAATACTTAATATGGACAATAATATCGCTCTTTGGCTGAGCCATGTATAAAAAACCCAGCTTAAGGTCATATCTCAAACAATATATGTTACAAAAATTTCCATTTTAGCTTATGCTTTAAGCAACATATGTTTCAAAAATTCCCACTTACGATCACTTATCGATTTAAAAATCCAACTGATTTTTCTGTGTCAAAATTTCCTTGGCGTTCTTTTTCAATTTCATTTATAAAATCCTCCAGTCGAAATATGGATTCCTTACGCGTAGCCACGGTGTATGCGGTATTTTTAACGATTAAATTTATCTGTCCACCGGTCAAAGGATAAGTTGAGAGTTTTTCAATCTCAAAACCCTCATCATACGGAGCATTTTTTGGCAACATCATTTTCCACAATTTAAGGCGCTGTGCTTTGTCCGGTTTTTTGAACTCGATTTTGTAGTTGAATCGACGAGAAAATGCCTGATCGATATTTTCAAGTAAATTGGTTGTTGCAATCAAAATCCCCTGAAACTTCTCGATCTGTTCTAAAAAGATATTTTGCATTTGATTGTGCATTTGATCTGCAGACGTACCTGCACCTTGTGAACGTGACGAGAGGAACTGATCGGCTTCATTGAGTAAAAGAATCGGTTCTGTTTTCGTCTGCTTTGTCAAATCGGCATAGGTATCAAAGATCTTGCGAACATTTTTTTCGGACTCTCCCACATACATCGAGAGGATTTTGGAACAGTCAAAACTCAGCACCTGCCGTTTGAGTGAGCGTGAGAGAGAATGGGCGGTGAGAGTTTTGCCCGTACCCGGAGGACCATAAAAAATAATCCGTGCATCGATTCCAGCTTTTTTGTCCTTTATACCCCATTCATGAAGCTTGGCAACTACTTCACGGTCCAGCTGGTGCATCAAGTTTTGGAGGGTCTTATCCGTTGAGGGATTAAGTACTACATTTTCCAAAGAGGTTGTAGGCTCGATAAGTTCGAAAATTTCCTGTTCTTTAATCAACATATCCAGTTTGAGCTTACGCGCTTTTTTCTTTTTTTGGGGGTGCATGATCGATTGAAGCACCTCATCAACGATGTAAAAAGCTCTGCTGATTCCACCAAAAGGGTTGAGCATCTCTTCATAATCGATAACATCCTCATTGATAAGACGCGATCCGTCTTCGAGCAATGCGCGGTTTTTAATCCGCTCGTAATCATCAAAACTGATCAAATCGATGAGAGTATTCATCTCCCGCAAATTTCCCTCAGTCGAACTGTACTCCTCTTTAAGCAAGGCCAAAAAAATCACCTGCTCTTTGGGTTCCAGCTTCTTTTGTTTGAAAAAACGGTCCAATACCACATCTTGAGAGGTTTGAACAATCCTCTCTTCGATACGCTTCTCGAGTAAATCAAGCTTGCTTTGAATACGATTGATCCCCAATGAATGTTCATTCCCATTATTGCGGATAATCGACATCTTTTGGTACAGCTCGATGCGGAAAAACTGATCTTGAAGATATTCCAAATGGTCGGCGTACGGTTTGATCTCCGGCAAGGTCATCTCCAAAGAGCCTTCTTCGAGCAGCTTCATAAAAATCGTTGTCAGTGCAACAGGAGTGTTAAACAACTCTAACTGAGAAAGCTCACTCATTTTGATCGGGGTGAAAGAGTGATGGGTAATCCATCCCAGTTCCAAAAGCGTTTTCACTTCCCCAAAATGACTAAGATACGAATAATCATCGGGACCGTACAGTTCCTGAAGCAATTCAGCCACAACCACATCTTCTTGAGACTGTAAAAACTTACGGGTTAAGAGTTGGAGGACTTTCCCCTCCTCAACGGTACATTTTAATTGTGCAAAAATCTCAGATTGCTCAATGGATGGGTTCTCTAAAAAATCAATTAAATATTTCAATAAAATCCTTAATTATTATGTTGCATACTGTAAAGCAGTTCAATCTCTTGCGCCCAAATGGTCTCATCAATAGTTTCCAATACAAGTGGAATATTGTCCATTCTCGGATCGTTCATCAAAAACCCAAACGCATCCAATCCAATTTTTCCCTTGCCCAGTGAATCATGACGATCTACATGGCTCCCTAAATCAGGCTTAGAATCGTTAATGTGCATCCCTTTGAGGTACTGGAATCCGATAACACGGTCAAATTCTGCCCACGTAGCATCATACGCCTCACGTGTACGTATGTCGTATCCTGCCGTAAACATATGGCATGTGTCAATACAGACCCCAACTCGGGACTTATCTTCGATACGTTCTATGATAGCCGCAATGTGTTCAAATTTCCATCCCAGATTGCTTCCCTGCCCTGCGGTATTCTCGATTGTCAGATTAACACTCTCAGTCACGTTGATCGCATGATTCATACTCATGGCGATACGGTCGATACACTCTTCCTCGGTGATCTGTTTGAGATGGCTTCCCGGGTGAAAGTTCAAACGATCCAATCCCAACTGCTCGCATCTCTGCAGTTCATCGATAAATGCTTCCAGCGATTTTTCACGCTTCTCCTCTTCGGGATGACCGAGATTGATCAAATATGAATCGTGAGGCAAAATATGGCAGGGCTGTATACCGCTTGCAGCCAAATTGTCTTTGAACAATCCGATCGTCTCATTATCGAGCGGTTTTGCAGCCCACTGTTTTTGGTTTTTAGTAAAAAGGGCAAATGCACGTGCCCCTATTTTCATGGCATTCAGGGGAGCATTAAAGACTCCACCTGATGCAGATACGTGTGCGCCGACAAATTTAGACATAGTTTATTTTCCTCTTATTATTTTTTCAATTTCTGTGAAATGCTTTATTCGTGCGGCTCTAATTGCCCGGATAGAGATATATGGATTCTCTATCCAATGGGGGAATGACGGAGGATTTACGCTGCGCTTTGATATTCGCGAATATCGATTTGAACACCGTTACTCACGATCTCCTGCGCTTTTTTCAAAACATCCGAAGTCACTTCGCCATCAACGTATTTTTCACCGCAATTATCGCATACATGCGCAGGAACATGTTTAAAAATAATCGTCGCACCATTTTTCTCCAACGTAACTGTCGTAAAGCCCTGCTGCGTATCGCCATATTTACAAATTACACATTTCATCGCTATTTTCTCCTCGTTTTCAAATCGTCAAACCATTTTTCAAGTGTCGGCTCATAAACAGTTATCACGATAACAGAATCATCCTCATCTTTTGCATAGACTACATGAAGCGGTCTATTCCCAAAATATCCTAAAACTAAAAAAGAAGGATACGGATAATCATCAGGATAAGTCTCTATAATCTCGCCCGTTTTGACTATATGCTCAACATCTTCTCCGTTTACATCCCTTTGAAACATCCTTTCGATAGCATGTGTTCTGTAAATGAAGTTCAATATCGTTCCTTTTCTGAGTCTTACGCAAGTATTGTTATTATATCACAGTCGACGAATTCTCTGCGCCGCTTCTTCAAGTACCTCTAGCGGTTTAGAATAGCAAAAGCGCACCATGTTAGCACCTGCATCATCATGATAAAACGCTCGGCCCGGAACTGAAGCGACTCCTGTTTGCTCAAGGATGTTCATCGCTTTGTCAAAATCATCATTGCCCTCAATACGACTCACATCGGTCATGACATAATAGGCCCCGCTTGGAACACTGGGAGTTAAGCCAACGCTTCTTAACGCATCACAAAAAATATCCCTCTTGACTTGATGAATACGGGACAGTTCGGCATAATAATCATCCTCTAATTTCTCAAGCCCGTGTGCAGCACCCATTTGCAAGGGTGCTGCGGCACAAACGTAAATAAGATCATTAAACTGCGCCATGACTTCAATCACTTTAGAGGGCGCGATCGCATATCCTAAGCGCCAACCCGTGATACTAAACACTTTTGAAAATCCCGAAAGTACCACACATCGATCCCTCAAACTCTCAACACTCAATGCTGTAATGTGCTTAATTCCATCGTACAAAAAGTGCTCATACATCTCATCAGCAAAAACAATCAAATCGTATTTTTGCGCAAACTCCCCAATTTGTTCTAATTCGTCTCGCGTATACACTTTTCCGCTGGGATTAGCAGGATTACAGATCATCATAGCTCGTGTTTTTTCAGTCACAACTGCTTGAAGCGCGTTCATATCTAATTCCCAATGAGGTGCTTCAAGCCGAATGAATTTAGGGACTGCCCCGATAGACAGGAGAGTTGAACGATGGTAACCGTAATACGGTTCAAACAATATAACCTCATCACCCGGATTTAGCAATGCCATGCACGCGGTATAAAAAGCTCCCGTAGCTCCATCACTGACCAATACCTGATTCGCATCGATTGCAACGTCATAAAAGCGTTTCATTTTAGAGGCAATGGCCTGGCGCAATACGGGTAATCCTTCCGTAGGGGTATAAATATTAATCCCCTCATCCATCGCCCTCTTCGCAGCATCGATCACCACACTTGGGACTTCCAAATCACAGACTCCCTGTGCCATATTGATTCCATTAAGAGCATTGCAGGCTCTCGTCATAGAACGAATTTCCGATTGTGCAATGGTTGTACTTCGATCACTTAGTTTCATTCGTATCCTCTATGTCATTTATTTTTATCATCAATCCATTTAAACGGTCTTTGAAAAGTATCTCATTTCCCTTGCGCCGATACATGATGTCCATGTCATCATTTCGGATAAATTGAAAAAGGGCTCCACCACAGGTTTCATCTTTACCTACGCCATTAAAAATAGGTTCTCCTTGCAAAATACGGCGCATCGTATCACGCGGATAGGCTTCATACAGATACTCTTTGACAAATGCTTCTTCACTCATGCATCCGCTACTTATACACACTTTGTCATCAATCGAGATCTTCTCTACCGCTACCCCTGCTGTAAAAAGCTCTACCTCTACGGCATCTTTTTCATAACGTATGTATCCGGTATCGGAAAACTTGAGCTTAGGACTTTTAATCGTAATCACTTTTGGGCTGCTGATCGAATAATGTTTGGCGGTACATCCCCCCAGAAAGAGGATGAGGGTACTAACCCATAGGATAAAGTATTTTTGCATGCACCGCATCCAGTTCTTTTAGTATTTCGTCATTCAACGTCACATTCATCGCGGCCAATGAAGCATCCAATTGTTCTGGTGTCGTAGCACCAATAATCGTCGACGCCACAAAATCAAACTGCTTACTCCATGCAATCGCCATCGTAACTGGATCTAGCCCATACACAGAAGCGATACGCAAATATTCCTGTGTCGATGCGAGCGTTTTGTCGTTGAGAAATCGTGCCGCCATTAGGCGCTGACGCTTGTTATTAGAATTGATGTAATCGCTAAAACGCCCTTGACTGCTTATGGCCTGATTGTATTTTCCACTCAAAACTCCCCCGCCCAAAGGGGAATACGGAAGCAATGAAATTTTTTCTTCACGGCATAATGCACCGATCTCAGTTAGATCACGGCGATTAAGCAATGAAAAGTTATTTTGGATCGACTCAAAACGGCTCAATTTTTCGTATTTGCTGACCATGAGCGATTTCATTGTCCCGCGCGCTGTATCATTGGACGTACCGATATAACGAACTTTTCCGCTTTGCACCAAAGTATCCATCGTTCTCAACGTCTCTTCGATCGGGACAATCATATCGGGCCAGTGTATCTGATACAAATCGATGTAATCGGTACCTAGTCGTTTTAAAGAGCCTTCAATAGCACGTTCGATATGAAACCGATCACACGCCGTATATCCATGACGAATCGGCGGTACAAACCATCCCGATGCCGCCCCTGCTACTTTAGTAGCTAAAATCACACTCTCACGCGGTTTGGTTTTAAGCCATTTTCCCACCATCTCTTCGGTTAACCCTGCCAGTTCGGCAGTAGGAGGAACCGGATAAAGCTCTGCAGTATCGAAAAAATTCACGCCATATTCATAGGCTTTGTCCATAATAGCAAATGCCGCTTTTTCATCGCATTGCGAGCCAAATGTCATTGTCCCCATACAAATCGGTGATACGCGTAATCCTGTACGTCCGATATAGCGGTATTCCATCTGGATTTCCCCCAAATTTTTGCCATATTGTAGCGAATTGCCATATTTTGTCTCTTAGGTTTTAAATCGCTTTATACTCTCATCATGAAAATACACATTGATTTGGACTGCTTTTTTGTCTCAGCACAACGTACTCTTGATCCCTCCTTGATTGGCAAGCCCGTTGGAGTGGGCGGCAGAGGTGACCCGTACATTTTTTCTCATGAAAAATCGAATCAAGAACTCTTACTCAACAACAGCGGCTCTTTTGTGGGAAGCTTTTTTCACCGTTATACTGGGGATAATTTGAACCAATTTATCGATCCAGATGGACGCGTACGAGGGATTTTAACGACTGCAAGTTATGAAGCACGCACCTATGGTATCAATACAGGTATGAGTATCCGCGAAGCACTTATGCGCTGCCCAGGCCTCATTATCAAAGGGCCTGACATGCAGCTGTATCATCGTCTTTCACACGCATTGCATCAATTCTTACAAGAAAGAATCCCCCTTATAGAACAAGCCAGCATCGATGAATTTTACGGAGATTTAAAAGGGTGGATTACCGATGAAGAGGTGCCATCGTTCATCGATAATCTGCGCCACGAGATAAAACGTCACCTAAATCTTCCCGTCTCCATTGGTGCTGCCAACTCCAAGCACATCGCCAAACTTGCTACCGAAAGAGCCAAACCCTTTGGATGCTATACGGTCGCAGATGAGAATGTTTCCTCATTCGTCCATTCTATACCCGTTCATAAGTTTCCCGGCATTGGTTCGGCTATGCAGCGTCAATGTGTCCAATACCATCTTCACACACTAGGAGACTTACTGCGTGCTAAAAGCCTTGTCTTTTCATGGGGCTCCTATGCACAATCACTCTACGATCGTATATCCGGCTATGATTTGGGTGAACTCACGGCAAATACACCCCGTAAATCTATCGGCATCTCACGTACTTTTGATCCAATTGTTAATCGTGATGAGATTAGACGTCGGATCTCAATTCTTTCACGTCATCTCGCCTATGCTATCAGTAAACTTGAAGTGAATCCAACAACCTTTAGCTTGTCGATTTACTATAAACATTATCCAAAAAGCAATAGTGCTCTTAGCGAAGCAAGGCTTTTCAATGAGCAGCGCTTTCGCCAGCTATGTCGCGAACTCTTTACAAAAACGGATTTACACATTAGCGGCACCATCACGCATATTGGTATTAGTGCCTCTGCATTTAGCGTTCATTCACGCAGAACACTCTCCCTTATTGATTATGAAGAAGATGTAAAAGCACGTAGTTTCGATCAAAAAAGTCGTGCTATTCGCGATAAATATGGTTGTGATGCTTTAAAATGGGGAAGTGAGCTATGATCAGCCAGCCGCTTGCAATGCGCCGTATGCTTCTTGGAGCAGTTTGAATTTTTCCGTGTATTTATTGATAATTTCAGGACTTTTGCTATTAACACGATCCGGATGATACCTCTTTGCAAGCTGACGATACCGTTTTTTCAAATCCTCAAGCTTGCTTCCAACCGGAAGATCAAAAATAGCATGGTATCGAATCATTTTATCCACTTCATCGTTACTGTGTCCCCATCCTTTATAGTTTCCGTACAATTTGCTCATAAACTCTTCATCATAGTTGTAATTGATCACATAGTGGAGTACTTCCCGTCGATTAAGTGCTTTTTCTAAACGGGCCTTTGCGGCGATTGAACTTACATCGATGTATATTTGGTTAGAGGTATGACTGGTTACAAGAGAAGACAATTGCTGTTTTAAATAACGCATAATCCATCGGTTTGGTGTCAAAAAAGTGAGCTTGACACGATTGGGACCAAATGCGAACAGTTCAATATCCACTTTTTCTGCTTTACGATAAGGGATTTCGATACGTACTGCGGCACTGCGGCATTTTCGAAGAGAACGGCGATAAAAAGGGTTAGCTAGGTCATTCGCTGTTGTGTAACGATCGCTTAAAGTATCTAAAAACTCTTCTTTTTGCTCCGAAGAACCTTCATTGTTTAATACCAAAACCCCATTGTCCAAAAAGAGAGTATTGTGAATATGATGATCAAAGAATTCTTCCATCCACGGCTCTTCAAGAGTTCTAGACCCCCCTTGAACGAAGATAGCGTTATTGCGTAAAACGACTCTCACGGTAACCCCCGCTGTCAGATTATTTGCACAATAAAAGCAAAAAGCATTCCGTTTATTTATTTTTCTACAATTATCCCATAACATTCAGGACGGCGATCACGAATGAGCCCCCAATAATGACGATGTTCACGATTGGCCTGAACATCAAATTCGCTGTACAAAATCTCTTCCTGATCTCTGGAAGCCTCAGCAACTTTTAGCCCCGTGTGATCCGTGATAAATGAACTTCCATAAAAGGTGAGCGTGCAGCTCTCCCCCACTTCCTCTCCAATACGATTGGCAGCGATGACCGGTATGATGTTCGCTGCACTGTGCCCCATTTGAACCCGCTGCCAATGCGATGCCGAATCAACACCGATTTCTGGTTCACTCCCTATCGCCGTTGGATAAAAAATCATATCCGCACCCATGAGTGTCAAACAGCGCGCCGTTTCGGGGAACCACTGATCCCAGCAAATACCGACACCAACATTACCAAAGGCTGTTTTCCATACTTTGAATCCCGTATCCCCAGGTTCAAAATAAAACTTCTCCTCATATCCTGGCCCATCCGGTATATGAGTTTTACGGTAATTTTCCATAACCATACCATCTGCATCAATCATTACAAGAGAGTTAAAATAGCGTTCACCCGCTTTCTCAAAATAGCTCAAAGGTAAAACCACTCCAAGCTCTTTTGCCAAAGTACTAAAATAGGTAATCATTGGATGTTCATCGCGCTCTTGTGCCCATGCAAAATATTTCTGATCCATATCTTTGCAAAAATAATACCCCTCAAACAATTCTGGTATCAAGATGATATTAGCACCATTTTGTGCAGCTTGACGAACCATCATTTCAGCTTTATGAATATTCGCTTTTTTGTCCTCAGACATCTGCATTTGAAGTGCCGCAACTTTTACCATACCAATCTCCTATTTTTCTTAACAAAATTATACCTAAGGACTTATAAAATTTTAAAAGGGAACGTGATATGCTATACTATATAGATATATCCAAAAGGAGTTATCATGCAACTCAATACACAGTATCAAGCTCTTCCTCAAATGAACGAGCAAAGCACAAAGAGAGATAAAACTCTGGACAAAATTGCAGCCGGACTGCAACTTAGTATGGAAGACAGTGCCTCACGCAGCATTGCTTCTCAGATGGAAAGTCAAATTAACACCTATGCTCAAGAGTTAATGAATACGAATGACAGTATAGGGATGACCCAAATTACTGATGGAGCACTCTCTAGCCTTTCTGAGTCAGCTCAGAAGCTTAATGATCTAAGTGTTCGCAGCAACAGTGCGAGCTTAAATACTCTGGACCAACAAGCACTGCAAGCTGAATTTCAACGTACACAAACATCGATGCAGGATATTATAGCTACGACCTCTTACAATGGAAAGCCTCTACTTGATAACAGTGTCTCACCAAAAAATCTTACACTGGACAACCAAGATGCAATTTTATCGTACAGGGACACATTGTCCTCTGCGCAAAGCGATCTTGGTGCCGTTGCCAATAACTATATCAGTCAGGCTAATTCGTTACTAAATCAAATCACACAAACATCTGCGGCAAAAAGCCAAATCGCCGATACTGATATGGCAAAAGCGATCAACGATTTCCAAAGCAGTAACAGAATCTTGGATACATCTGTGCTGGCATCAGCGCATCAGACACAGTTTTTACGTGAATCCATTGGACGTTTATTGGGGTAAGTTGAGGGGGGAAAGATCGAATTACATTCGATCTTTGGCTTCGATTCCCAGAAGAGAAAATCCGGTTTTAAGAGAAAGTGCAACAACCAAAAGGAGCTTCAAAAGCTTCGCTTCATCTTCGTTGCCGATAATCTTCGTATCATAATAAAACTTATGCAATTTAGCGGCTAAGGCTTTGAGATAATCAGGAAGCTTTTGTGCCTGACGTGATTCAAACGCATCATCAATAATTTCCGGCAACAACAACGCTTCAAACAACAATCCATCCGCGTCTACATCCAAGCCATGCAATTTTGCCGCCATAATCGTATCCATGCTAATCTCACTTTTTGCAATCAACGTTTGGATACGCGCATGAGCATATTGGACATAATAAACAGGATTTGAACTGTCTTGGCGCTTGAGTTCTTCAATATCAAATTCCAATGCCGTATCACACTTTTTAGATGCAAACATAAAGCGCAGAGCATCCGATCCGATCTCTTCAACAACATCACTCATTAAAATTACCGTTCCCGCACGCTTTGACATCTTAAACGGCTCACCGTCTTTAAGAAGACTCACCATTTGTGAGAGCAATACTTCCAGTTTATCCGGGTTGTACCCTAAAAAACTAACTGCTGCATTTACGCGCGCGATGTAGCCGTGATGATCTGCACCCCAGATGTTAATATAATGATCATAACCACGTTCAAACTTCTGATTGTGATAAATAATATCTCCCGCGAGATACGTAGGTCTACCATCTTCACGTACGACAACACGATCATGGTCATCGCCAAAACCTGAAGACTTAATAAATGTTTTTCCCTCACTGAGGTAAACACCCTCACCCATTTTCGCCATAACACGATCCCACTCATCATACAGAGAGGCTTCACCGACAAAAGTGTCAAAATGGACTTTTACACTTGCCAAGTCTTCTACTATAAGTGCTAAAATCTTATCTTTTGCCCACAGTGCTAACTCTTTTTGACGGCCCTCATCACGCAGTGCAGCCTCGCCAAACTCACTTACCGCTTCTTTGGCCAAATCACTCAAATACTCGCCACGATAATATTTTTCAGGCCACTCAACGTTCTCACCAAACAATGAACTACGCCCTTCGAGCTGCAATGAAACACCTAATAAATCGATTTGGTTTCCCGCATCATTGACATAATATTCAGCCGTAATGTCGTATCCTAAGTGACGGCCCAGGCGAAGCATTGTATCACCATAAACTGCTCCCCGCGCATGTCCGATATGCAATGGACCTGTCGGATTCGCGCTGACGAACTCCAAAAGAATAGAGCCCTTCTTGTCACTGCTGCCAAACTGTTCACCATGAGACAGCGCCCATGAAGCATACTCATCCAAAAACGTTTCCGAGAGACGGAAATTAATGTATCCCTTGACCGACTCAACGGCGGTAAATATTGCATCTTCACCAAACGAAGAGGCTATTTGTTCCGCTATGGCCATTGGGGATTGTTTCAGTTCTTTTGCGAGGGAAAAAGCGATAGGAGTGGCGAAATGGCCAAAAGAACGATCTCTTGGCTTCTCGAGGATAACGTCGTAATTTAATTTTTCGCGTAAAAACGCAGCTACTCTTTGCTTCAAGATTTACGCTTGTTTGGTAGTTTCTTGAACAGGCTCTGCGTCTACTGTGGTAACGTTTTCTACTTGCTTTGGAGCTTCTGGAGTCACATTAGCCGTAGGAGGCGGTGCCGTATCCTCGTCTTTCATCTCTTTTTTGAATCCACGGATCCCTTGACCGATACTTTTAGCAAGATCGGGGATTTTTTTCGCACCGAAAAGCAACACAACTATTCCGAAAATTAACAGTAATTCTGATCCACTAGGCATTGCCATATTCAGACATCCTTCTCTAAGAAATTTAATGAGGTAGTATAACGGCTCAATGCTGTAATCGTCCTTATAACTATCTAGGCTTGTGCTTCCCACATTTGAATAAATTCATTTATCTGCAAGGTTGGAATTTTCATCCGTGCGGCTTTTGCAATGGACACCAAAATCTCCGCTGCTTCATCCAAATCATCATTCACAATTAAATAATCGTACTCGCTAATACGCTGAACTTCTCGCTTGGCCATTTCTAAACGATTCGCAATAACTTCATCACTGTCCGTTGAACGGTTCACAAGTCTTTTATTCAATTCCTTCAGCGTAGGGGTCGTGATAAACACTGACGTTGTAATATCTCCCAATCTATTTTGTACTGCATCATTACCTTGTACATCAATGTCAAAAATAACAAGCTTTCCCTCTTTCAGGGCTGTTTTTACTGGTCCCAACGAAGTGCCATAGTGATTTCCATGAACAACCGCATATTCCAGAAACATCTCTGCTTCGATATCTTGCGCAAATACCTCTTCGCTTACAAAATGGTAGTCAACACCATCTATTTCGCCCTCACGCATTGCACGCGTAGTCGTAGAAATTGAAAAATAAGTTGGTCCGATATCTTTTATAATTTTATTGATCAAAGAACTTTTTCCAGCACCACTAGGCCCCGATAGAACTAAAATAGCACCACTTTCTTTATTCACTTCTCATTCCCGAAATTGATATTGATATTAATGCTAAGCCCCTTAAGTGTTTTCGATACTTCTTCGTTAGAGAGCGCTTTAAGAAGAGCTTGGAGTGCATCTATCCCCTCAGCCGGGGTTCCATGATGAAGTTCTTCTTCCGATCCTTTTATTAGCTCTGTATCGATATTTTCAAGCTCATCTTCCAACTCAAGCATGGAAGATTCTTCTATTGCTTCACTTAACATTTCCGTGTCTGTTTCAACCTCTTCTACTTCTTCGCCAATGGCAAGCTTTATATCTCTTTCGCTTAAACTGTCAAGATCAGCAAGCCCCTCGAAGCTGCTTAACTCTTCCATCTCAATTTCATCTAGTCCTTGCTCTAAATCTTCAAATCCAAGTTCTTCAACCGCTTCTTGTATCTGCTGTTCCAGTTCACCAAACTCATCATCACTTAATGCATCATGGGTTGATTCCAAAGCGGAGAGCTCTTCATCATCCATCATACCTAAATCATCCAATAAAAGCGCATCCAAATCATCCAACGCTTCATCAACTGTTGTCTCTGTCTCATCAGCCGCTGTGTCTTCCCCGTCACTTACTTCGGCCAACTCAGCAAATTCTTCATCTAAAGATCCTAATAAATCTTCATCTTCAAAAGCTTCTTCTATTGCCTTTACTGGCTCTTCTTCTTGTGCGAACAGTTCTTCATCAAAATCAAATTCCTCCATTACTTCTTGCAAATCATTTTCCGCATTCACAATTGAGTTTTCAGTTTCAAGAGTCTGCAAAATGTCATCATCTAACGATTCGAGCAAATCATCATTACTGACAATATGATTTGTGTCTGTTATCTCATCATCAATATCAAAATTATCCGTATCATCAAGAAGGTCTTGTAGTTCTTGGACTTCTTCATGATCCAGTACATTTGTTTTTACCGCTGCTTCGATCTCATCTTCTACATCAATATCAAAATCATCAAAATTCAGATCTTCGTCTATATTAATCGTATCAAAGTTTTCGTTTTCTGCTAATTCTTTTTCAATCACATCATCCAAGACAATAGCTTTGCCCTTTTCTTCAGCAGCTTTTGGTGCTGATGACGATAGATCTTTATCAATTTGGGAAAATAAATCAACCAAGTCTGTTGGCAAAAAAGGCTTATTGATGACTTTCTCAAATCCGCTAGGTGTTGAATTTCCGCGTGTGGCCATCAAAAGGGATGTTTTATACTGAATCTTATCTCTCAATGCAGCCATCGATTCGTCACTGTAATGAGCATCATCAACTATCAGCAAATCATAAGAGTCACCCTCAACTTCATCCACAGACCAAATAACACTCAATTCATCTTTTGTTTTTTGCGCACTTAACGCTACTAGTTTGCGTACAACCGGATTATCATTCAACAACAAAATTTTCATTATACGCCAAACCTCTCTTACTTTACTATTGCATCACTGTGCACTACATGGTATGATTGTAACTAAAAATAAATAAAATGATAAAACTAATCGCCCTACTTTTTACAATTACCATTGCAAATGCTAACATTTTCCCATTTTTACTCCCGGATGAAGGGAGCCGTTTTAATCATTATCTTCAAAAACATCTCAAAAACAGCCAAAAAGAGATTATTATTCTCACACCATCCTTAAACTATCCCTCATTGAGTAAAAGCATACTGCGTTCAATTTCTCACGGAATACATCTTAACCTTATTGTTTCCAAGCCATCAGGAGACGCTCTACGCTTTATTGCGTATGAAGGTGTAACTCTTTACAGTTATACGCCGCGTGACCTGACTGACACCCTTATTCTGATTGACAACAGCCTTGTCTGTCATTTATCCGGATCACTTAATGAAAAAAGTTTAAGCGAGAATGTTTCAAGTGTATGGTGCAGCGATGAATCTTTACTGGTGCTTGCAGCACAAAAACAAATTACTACCTTACTAAAGCGTTCCAAATCTTACTTACAGTAACTTTTCCAAAAAGTTATAGGCACTTTGCATCTGCGAAGCAACAATCATCATCGTGGCTGCCAGAGTTGCCATAAGTACTAAAAATGCGACTCCAATTTTAATAGGCATACCAATAACCAATAAGTTAAACTGAGGCATGGTTTTCATAAGCATTCCAAAAATAACATCTGCCAGCATAGAGAGTGCGGTTATAGGAAAGGCTATCATAAATCCAACCACAAACATGTTTAACATTCCGTGCATGATATATTGAAATAATTCAGGGGTAACCATAAATCCGCCCAAGGGAACGGTTGCAATTGATGCAGAAGCCAATAGTATAATCCAATGATGCAAATCCAATGCAAGCAATATCATCAACGCAACAAGAGCCAAGAACTGACTTACAATTGGCATCGATACACCCGATTGTGGATCAATCGCCGATGCGAGTGAAAAGCCCATCATAAAAGATATCTGTCCCCCTGCGAAGGTAATAACATGATAAGCTAGCTGTAAAATGATTCCCACCGCTAATCCGAACAGCATCTCACCCAAAATAGCGACGCTCATCGTCAGTGCATCTGTGGGAATTTGCAACACCGGCAAGGAATCATAAAAGACCACCGTAAAAAAAAATGCCATAGCAGCTTTGAGTGACATAGGTATGTTAGCATGGGAAAAAATAGGAACGGCCATAAACAAAGAACCGAATCGCACAAAAAGTAAAATAAAAGCTGCTGTTCGTCCCTCGCTAAACAATTGCGCCCATTCCATACTATTGAACCTTGGTTAAAATACCATCGTGCATACGATAAATGTACTTACATTGAGATGCCAATGATTCATCATGCGTTACCAAGATCATCCCTGCATTGTGCTCTTTAAGATAGTTAAAGAAAATATTCATAACCTCTTGTGCCGTTGCATGGTCCAGATTTCCCGTCGGCTCATCCGCAAAAATCAGTCGCGGCTTTTTGGATAATACGCGTGCTATGGATACTCGCTGCTGTTGTCCGCCTGAGAGTTCTGTCACTTTTTGATGGCATACTTTATCGATCCCCAAGGACCTTAACAAAGCGTCATCGATGGTTTCATTCGCCATTAATGCTGCTACTTCCAGATTCTCATAACCGCTAAAACCCTTAAACAGATAATGGCTTTGGTAAATAAGTCCTAAATCATGCCGACGCAGCCGAACCATCTCTTTTTCATTTAATTGATAAATGTCCTGTCCAAAAAGTTCTACGCTCCCTTCATTAGGCACTAGCATAGAAGAGAGAATATGCATCAACGTTGATTTTCCACTCCCGCTGACACCAATAATAGCCATAGATTCTTGAGAATTAAGCTCCAAAGAGATATCTTTAAACAATGGGTATTCAAATGCATGTGATAAAGAAGTTGCTTTTAAAAGGTTCATGTGAGAATTATAGAGAAAAAGAGGTTAAAAAGAGGGGCTAAAAAAGCGAAAATTCGCTTTTTTAGAGTTACGCCATTTGTGCAGCTACTTCTGCAGCAAAGTCATTGACTTGTTTTTCAATACCTTCACCGACTTCGTATTTTACAAATTCAACGATTTGTGCCGTACCGCCATGAGCCGCAGCTTCTTTTGCAAGAGCTTGAGCTACAGATAACGTATCGTCCATAACAAAGTTTTGATCCAACAATGCAAGCTCTTTATCCAAAGTTGTATTGTCCGCTACAAAACGCGCCAATTGACCAGGGATGATGTTTGCCCAAATTTTTTCAGGTTTTCCATCTGCTAATAACTTAGCTTTGATCGCTTCTTCTGCTGTTGCCATAACTTCAGGAGTCAATTGCATCATAGAAATATACTGAGGAACGTTCTTGAGAGGTTTTTTCAAACGTGCAAGTTCTTCGTTCTCAGTTTTGATCGCTTCAATACGACCAATCGTCTCTTCTTCTACGAATTTAGCATCAAAATCATGATAACTCATTGTAGTAGGTTTCATCGCCGCTGCGTGCATTGCTATGTTTTTAACAAACGGTGCCATTGCATCGGCAGTTTTTTGAGAATCACAAGTGATTGCTACCAAAACCCCAACACGGCCATTTGAGTGAACGTAACCGTTTACACAACCATTCTCACCCGCATTAAGAGTCACAAAACGACGCGTTACGATTTTTTCACCGATACGGGCAACTTGTGCTGTGAAATACTCAGAGAAAGTACCTGTTTCATACGATGTTTCATTCAATTCTTCTACCGTACTGACACCTGTTGTAAATACATGCGCTGCTGTATTGCCCACAAGAGTCATAAATCCGTCATTTTTTGCAACGAAATCGGTTTCAGAGTTAATTTCTACCAAAGAAGCAGAAGCAAATGTTTCAGAAACTTTAAGACCCAAAAGTCCCTCAGCTGCAACACGATCCGCTTTTTTGGCAGTTTGTGACATACCGCGATCACGTAAAAATTCTTTCGCTTTTTCCATATCGCCATCACACTCAGTGAGTGCTTTTTTACAGTCCATCATCGGGGCATCGGTTGCCGCTCTGAGGTCTTTTACCATAGCTGCTGTTACATCTGCCATGATTACGCTTCCTCTGCTGCTTCTTCAGATGCCGCTTCGAAAACTTCTTCTGCAGTCGCTTCTTCTACTGCCGCATCATCGCTTCCGCTATTACGAAGTGCTTTACCTTCGTTAATCGCTTCTGCCATTTCTTTACAGAAAAGTTGGATAGAACGGATTGCATCGTCATTTCCAGGGATTGGAATGTCAATAACGTCCGGATCACAGTTAGTGTCAAGAGGAGCAACGATACGGATACCAAGATTACGAGCTTCTTGAACTGCGATGTGCTCTTTAACTGCATCAACAACGAACATCATGTCAGGTAAAGTTTTCATGTGACGGATACCACCAAGGTATGCAATCAATTTTTCTTTTTGACGATTCATCATCAATGCTTCTTTTTTAGTTAAAAGACCCATTTGACCATTAGCTTGCATCTCTTCGATGATATCAAGTTTACGAATTGATTTTTGGATTGTTGGAAAGTTTGTCAACATTCCACCCAACCAGCGATTGTCAACATATGGCATGCCACATGCGATTGCTGCATCACGAACTGCAACACGTGCTTGCTTTTTAGTTCCTACGAAAAGAACTGTTTGACCCTCAGCAGCTGCATCAAGAACCTGCTGGTATGCAGCACGGAAAAAACGCAATGTTTTTTGAAGATCAATAATATAGATGTTCTTACGAACGCCAAAAATGTATTTCTTCATTTTTGGATTCCAACGACGTGTTTGGTGACCGAAGTGAACACCGCACTCCAATAAATCTTTCATAGTTACCATGAAAAGACTCCTTTTAAATAAAATATTTTGTTCTTCGTTTACTTGGGCGATTCTTATAACAGAGCCGATGATGCACCGGATGCACGAGAACAAACTTGAGATTCGCTTGCGAATTTTTTCACGCGACTTAAAAAAGCGGCAGAGAAAATCGGGCGAATTATACTAAAGAAAGTCTTTAATTTGTCTTTTGTATCATAATCACCACACAATTGAAATAAATTCATCATTTTTTGTTATTTTTAAACTCTTTTTATATTAACTTTGCTAATATCGTTGCAACAATAAGTAAGCTTATTACATAAGTATTAAAAATATTAAGGAGTTAGAATGAAACACCGATTTTTAGGTTCCGTTGTCGCAGCGGCTCTTATATCAACCACTGTTATGGCTGAGGGAACGATGCTGCAGCGCTTTGAAGCTATGGAAAAAGAGATGAATGCTCTTAAAGCAGAGCTTGCAAATATGAAAGCTGAAAAATCAGCACCAGCTGAAAAAGCCACTCCAAGCAAAATCAAAATTGCCGTTGAAGATGATGAGGATGATGTAAAACCTGCAAAAGCCACTTCAGGTAAAATAAAAATTGCTGTCGAAAAAGATGATGATCAAAAAAGTGTTCCTGAACAGCTTGAAGATATTCATGATCAGCTAAGTACTCTCAATAAGAGAACCAATGGTAACAACCTGAAATTCGGCGTTGATTTCCGCACTAGCTACGACAATCTTCAGTACAAAATGGCAGATGGTTCAAAACAAAAAAATGATGCTCTTTTTAGCAACCGTTTGTGGCTTAACATGAACTATGCGGCTACTAAAAACCTTAGCTTCACAGGTCAGCTCGCTTACAACAAACTCTTTGGTCAACGTTCAACGCTTCCTACGTCTTCTACGGGGATGGATGGATTTGACTGGGTTAGCTCAGAAGCAGCACACAATGATACTTTACGTGTCCGCTCAGCCTATTTCTATTACCAAGACGATGAATTTTTGGGAGCAGATATCCCATGGACTCTCAGTATCGGTCGTCGCCCATCTACTAACGGACATCTTATCAATTTACGTGATGATGATCCCGCTTCTTCACCCTTAGCACATACCGTCAATGTAGAGTTTGACGGTGCGAGTGCGAAATTTGGAATGGAAGAATTGACAGGCTTGGACGGTTCGTATTTCAAACTCTGCGCAGGCCGTGGAATGAGCAATGCTGAACCGCGTTTTAGCTCTGCTCCTTACAGTGGAAAAGACGCTACAACTAACAATGTCGATATGATTGGAGTGATCGTTGTCCCTTACGATGATAAACAATATTCTGTCGGTATGCAATATACCTATGCTAATAACCTCATAGACCGTGTAGATGCCATGAGCAATACTGATTATAGTATGGAAACAGTCGGTGGTCTACACACTGCTACTGCGTTTGCAATGGTTAACGGTATAGGTAATGGCTGGAGCGAATTTTTAGACGACACTACGTTCTTTGTTAGCGGTGCAATGTCAAAAACCAATCCGAAAGCTACCAAAACAATGCTTGGTTCGAACAATGAAGAAACTGGCTACAGCTACTGGCTTGGAGCACAATTTCCATCTCTCATTAGTGATGAAGGGCGTTGGGGCGTTGAATTCAACCATGGTTCAAACAACTGGCGTCCAATCACCTATGGCGAAGATAGTATGATCGGTTCAAAAATCGCAGTGCGTGGAGATGCGTATGAAGTATATTTTACAGAGCCTCTTGTTGGTGACATCTTGACTTTCCAGCTTCGTTATACCTATATCGATTATGACTATGCAGGAAGCAACGGCTTCTTTGGAAGTCAAACAGGTACACCTACTGCAATTTCAAGTAGTATGCCAGGTGCAATTAATTTCGTTGATAAAGCACAAGACATTCGTGCCTACATTCGTTACAGATTTTAAATCTCTCCGTGATTCCGTTCGCCCTGAGCTTGTCGAAGGGTTAACGGTTTTCATTCATGGTTCGACAGGCTCACCACGAACGGCTTTGTATTATCCTTGTAACTTCGCTAATTCTTCTTTCACTTTTTGAACATGATCTTTTACTTTGACATTCGTCCATACTGCCCTCACAATCCCTTTTGGATCGATAATGTAGGTTGAGCGGACAATTCCCATGTATTCTTTGCCATAATTCTTTTTCATTGCCCACACGCCATACGCTTGCATCATCTGCGTCGTCGGATCACTGAGTAAAGTAATCCCTAGGTTCTGTTTTTCTATAAAATTGCGATGTGCTTTCGTACTGTCCGCACTTACCCCCAAAATAATCGCACCCATATCGTCGTACGCGTCTTGCGCGGCTGTAAACTCACAGGCCTCAGTCGTACACCCAGGAGTGGAATCTTTGGGATAAAAATACAATACAATCCATTTCCCGCGTAAATCGCGCAGACAGATCTCTACATCGTCTTGATTACTCAAACAAAAATCGGGGGCAGTGCTTTCTAGTTCTAACATTTTAAATACCTTTTTATAAAATTACAATTGACTTTATTTCCGTCATTTCTTCAATAGCAAAACGAGGGCCTTCGCGACCTACCCCGCTGAGCTTCACTCCGCCATACGGTTGAATATCAAAACGCAAGGTTGGCATATCGTTAATGACAATCCCTCCTGCATCCAATTCTTCTATCGCTTGATTCGCATGTTTCAAATTATTCGTAAAAATCGAAAACTGCAATCCGTACGGAGAATCATTCATTTTTTCAATCGCCTCATCCAACGTATCCACTTTAACCAAACTCACAATAGGAGCAAAGACTTCTTCACATACGATTTTCATCGACTCAGTAACATCCGCCATTACGCATGGATAAAACAAACGTCCCTCACTTCGAGGAGGCGTTAAGGCACGAGCACCCTCATCAATAGCACTTTGCACCCAACTCATTGCTCTGGTCACCGCGTCATCATCAATCAACGGCCCTAAAAAGGTTGCTTCATCGTACGGTGAACCCACAACCAATTTTGCCGTTGCTGCTGCCATTTTTAAAGCAAATTCATCATAAATACTGCTGTTCACGTATATACGCTGTAATGAAATGCATACTTGACCCGAATTGGCAAAAGCTCCTATAGCGCAACGAGATGCCGCATAATCCAAATCAGCACTCGCATCGATATACGTTGCCGCATTCCCCCCAAGCTCCAAACTCACTTTTTTGATACCCGCACTTTTAGTGATTATTGCGCCTACGGGAACAGAACCCGTAAAACTGATTACCCTTGGGATATCACTACCTACCAATGCACCGCCAACCTCAGCATCCCCATACACAACACTCAACGCATCTTTAATCGCATACGGACTTTCGATGAACAATTTTGCCAACTTATAAGCACATAGCGGAGCTTCAGGGGTCGGTTTCAAAACGACCGCATTTCCTGCTACCAGCGCAGGAGCTAATTTATGGGCAACCAAATTAAGTGGAAAATTGAAAGGGGTGATTGCGACGACAACACCACACGGTTCACGACGCCAAAACGAAAGTGCCGCTCTACCGCTTGGCATCGCATCGGTATTGATCGTTTCTCCATGCATGGTTCGCATCGTCTCAGCCGTAAGTGTAATCGTCTCGACACAGCGATCCACTTCGATGCGTGCATAAGTAAGCGGTTTACCTACCTCATCACACAGTGCTTTTGCAAATTCTTCGCGACTGTTCTTTAGTTTGGATGCCACATCCATTAACCATGAGCATCGTTGATGCAAAGGGCTTTTTTTAGCAATCTTGGCTGCATTTTGCGCAATTTTTAGCGCTTTTAGCGCATCCGAAGCGTCACAAACAGCTGCTTGCGAAGCAAGTCTTCCATCGTAAGGACTTAAACGCTTTGAATATTTTTCTGTCTTAACTTCAAGCGATCCCATCCATACATGTGCGTCCATAGCCAACCCCTAGAGTAAATTAGGTTTCAATTATACAAATCATCACCTAAAAGTAGATAGAATACCCCAAATCAATCAAGGATCTTTAATATGAATTTAACCATTAGTGAAGGCGCATTTGGCGTTAGACCCCCCGTCACCAAGCCTAATCCTGGCTTTTTACTCGAATTGGGGGAAGAGCGTTTTCGAAAATTAGTAAGCGATCATTACGACCTTCTTCGTACCAGTGATATTTCTTTTTTATTTCCTGTCAATGACGAGGAGGAATTCAAAGCCGCCAAAAAGCATGCTGCCGATTTCATGATCCAAATTTGCGGCGGACCTGCGTATTTTAATCAATCCCGTGGTGAACCGCGTATGGTGGGTCGACACGCACCATTTCGCATTGACCCTGCTGCACGACGCCGTTGGTTAGAATTATACGCCAGCCTTCTTCCGGCACTCGAAACAGAAGGTGTCAATCCTGAATATATTCAATCGTTTTGGAATTATCTTGATATTTTTTCTCTCTGGATGGTCAATACACCTGTGCAGTAAATAGCTCGCGATCCCCTACAGAAGGGGAGTCGCAAACTACTTAATCTGTGTTAAATCCCATCTGCGCTAAAATCACTCACTTTATTATTATTTTCACTGGAGAAACCCCTATGAATGAAGCCAAACTTATTTGGATGAACGGTAAATTGATACCTTGGAAGGATGCGAATATTCACGTCCTTTCTCACACCCTCCACTATGGCAACGGCGCCATTGAGGGAACTAAAGTCTATAAAACCCCTAAAGGGTATGCTATTTTTCGTCTTAATGATCATACAAAGCGTTTGATTGAATCCGCAAAGATGACCCTTATAACCGTACCGTACACGGTTGAAGAGCTCAATCAAGCACAAATTGATCTTATCAAATCAAATGATTTTACAGGTGAAAATGTCTATCTGCGTCCTATTGTCTATCTCGGATACGGCGTTATGGGAATTTATCACAAAGAAGCGCCGGTTGAAGTTGCCGTTGCCGCATGGGAATGGGGTGCTTATTTAGGTGAAGAGGGAATGAAGCGCGGTATCCGTCTCAAAATCTCTTCATTCAGCCGTCCAAATAATAAATCCAATATGGGCAAAGCCAAAGCGGTTGCCAACTATCTCAACTCTCAAATGGCAAAATATGAAGCGGTGGAAGCAGGATATGATGAAGCACTTCTCCTAGATGATGAAGGATACGTAGCCGAAGCCAGCGGAGCCTCTTTTTTCATGATCAAAGACGGTGAGATCATCACTCCTCCAAACGACAACTCTTTGGCATCGATTACCCAAAAAACGGTTATTGAAATGGCCGAAAAAATGGGTATGAAAGTGACTCGCAGACGCATAAGCCGTGAAGAAATTTACATTGCGGATGAAGCATTTCTAACAGGAACGGCAGCAGAGCTTACCCCTGTTCGCGAAGTAGATGCCCGCGTTTTAGGTGCTGGCGGACGTGGTCCAATCACTGAAAAATTGCAAAGCGGCTATTTTGACATCGTATACGGACGCAATCCTGACTACCATCACTATTTAACCTACATCAACTAAAAAGGCTCCTTATGGCAAGCGATATGAACGATTATTTTCAAAAGAAAAAAAGTGAGAATCAACGAAACAATGATTCACAAGGGCCAAAAATGCCAAAATTTGATTTCAATATGAACAGTCAAAAAGCAGGAATTTATTGGATAGTCGGCGGAATCTTTTTGTTGCTTATATTGACAAAACCATTCGTTATCATCACCGAAGGAGAGCGCGGTATTCTCTCAACCAATGGGAAATACGAAGATCGTGCTCTTATGCCGGGTCTGCATTTTCTCATTCCTGTAATACAAAAAGTTTATCTTGTGGATACAAAAGTACGTATCATCAACTATGCTGACAAAATTGATCGTGCATCAACTGTAGGTGATGGTATTCTTCTCAAGCCCGCTATTACTGTTTTGGATAAACGCGGATTGCCTGTTTCTATTGATATAACCGTTCAATATCGGCTTAATGCTGAACTAGCTGCTCAAACCATCTCTAATTGGGGATTCAGCTGGGAAGACAAAATTATCGATCCTGTTGCACGAGACATTGTTCGTAATGTCATCGGCCAATACGATGCAGAAACATTGCCAATCATGCGCAATACAATTGCTCTGCAAATCGAAACAGGGATTCGTACTAACATTAATCGTCAAAAAAACGGTCCTGCAAATCTCGAATCAATTCAATTGCGTGAAATCGGTCTTCCGCAGAAAGTAAAAGATCAGATTGAGCGGGTGCAAGTGGCTAAGCAGGAAGTTGAAAAAGCACAGCAAGATGTTGAGCGGGCAAAACAAGAAGCGTTCAAAAAAGAGACCGAAGCCCAAGGAACAGCGAATGCAGTTACCATTGAAGCAATTGCTCAAGCAAAAGCCAACCATCTCGTAGCCCAGTCCCTTACTCCAGGATTGCTTAAACTCGAGCAAATCAAAGTGCAAGGTAAGTTTAACGAGGCACTCAAAGAAAATAAAGACGCTAAAATTTTCCTCACTCCTGGCGGTTCTACCCCTAATATTTGGCTTGATACCAAAAGCGGTGACAACCAAAAAATAAGTTCAATAGGCAAATAAGCTATGGATCTGAATCAAATCGACTGGGCAAAGTCTGAGCTTCTCCCCGTCATTGTCCAAGACTCAACTACCCTTGAAGTCCTAATGATGGCCTACATGAATCGTGAAGCCTTAGAACTTTCGCTCTCTACGCGCATCGCGCACTATTTTTCCCGCTCCAAACAGCGTCTATGGAAAAAAGGTGAGAGCAGCGGTCATCTACAGCACATTGAGCGTTTTTTGCTCGATTGCGATAACGATACTCTGCTTGTCATGGTACACCAAGAAGGGGTAGCCTGTCATACAGGCCGTAAATCGTGCTTTTTTACCGATATCGAATCGGGCGAAACAGTTAGCGACCCGCAAATCGACACGGCAGCTACGTACGGGATCATTGATGAACTTTATCATACCATTCTCTCACGTAAAAAAGCCGACCCTGAAACCTCATGGACAGCAAAGCTTTTAAGCAAAGGCGATAACGCCATCCTTAAAAAAGTGGTTGAAGAAGCAGGTGAATTCTCTTTTGCCATTAAAGACAACGATGAAAATGAAATTATTTATGAATGTGCCGATTTAGTCTATCATGTCCTCGTTGCATTAGGACACAAAAACATTTCTCCTGATCGTATTAAACAAGAGCTGGCTCGCCGATTTGGAATGAGCGGTATTGCGGAGAAGAACGCTAGGATAAAATGAAAAAACATGTCATTGACTTTTTACATACATTAAATCTTTATGACTACCTCCTTTTTGGAGGAATCATATTCTTTTTCTTATTCTTACTCATATTATCCATACTCTTACGCCATAAACAAACACTTGCTCTCGTTCTTGTTATATTGGCTCTGATCACTTTATTAATAGCCCCTGTTGGCGGCTACATAGCATTGCATGCCCTTATGTATAAACATTCTATTCAACTGGCAACGGTTAAAAATCTTGACTTTACCAAAGCGCTTCTCATAAAAGGTGATATTAACAATACCTCTGAAGAAACATTCAAAGAATGCACCTTATACGTTGGTGTATCTAAAATATCCCCGATAAAACCTCTTAATAAACTCTATCCGTATCTTCCATTTCGTCGAGAAACGATTATTATCAATGGTCCTATTGCACCTAAAGAGTCCAAAACATTCAAGCTTCTCATGCAGCCCTTTCATTATACCAAACGCCATAGCGTCACGGTATTAGGACACTGCAGATGAGTACTTCTTTTACAATTTGGCATTATGCATCTTTTATTATAATTTCAGCTATCTTGACTGTGGCAATCATATTTACCCAAAAACAGAAAGAGATTACGCAAAAAGGCTCTTTTATAGCTGTATATAGCATTGCGGCATTGATACTTCTCCTATCCGCCATAATGGGTATAAATACATTTACAAAACAGGTTCTTTTGATGAATGTGAAGAATCACCGTTTTTTGTCTACAGAATCCATTATCTATACAGGGACCGTTCGAAATATAGGTAATTATGATGTTGGTCAAGTCGAAATTGAAATTGAGATCTTTGATAAAGGGTTAAAAGCACAAAAAGGAGCATCGTATCAATCCTCCGCATTTAAAGATCATTATAACGATGTTGATATTGGAAAGTTTTTCGGATTTAACAAAGCTGAGGAGAAGCCAACCTCTTTAACGATTCGTAAAACAGTAGCAAAGGAATTAAAAGCCAGACAAAGTAAGCAGTTTGCAGTATCTATACGCTATCCCTCCCACTTTAGCGGCTACATTAGTAAAGAACGGGTTATAGTACACTAATATTTAAGCCCTATTTTCTTAAGCGCTTGATTGATGGCTCTAAATTGCTTGTTTTTATCTCTGCACCACTCAGGTGCAATCAAAGACTCATCATCGATTCCCGCACTAATACGTTGAACGCTAACATGTGCTGGTTTTATCTTAAGCGCTTCACTTAAAACATCCAAATAAAGCTCTTCACCAATGGGAGTAAACTCGCCCCTTGCGTATTCATTGGCTAATGCTGTTCGTTTTACAACGTATAGAGGATGATACTTCACCGAATCAATACCTAAATCATAGGCAGCATACGCTGTTTTAAGCATCATTTCACGATCTTCACCAGGCAATCCGAAGATCAGATGTCCGCAGACGTTTAGACCATATTCTTTGGCTTTTATAATCGTGTTTTTTACATTTTGACTGTCATGCCCACGATTGATTTTTATAAGAGTTTCATCAAAAATCGACTGAATACCAAATTCTATCCATATTTCAGTACGTTTTGAAAGTTCCCTTAAATATTCAAATGTCTCATCACTGATACTGTCCGAACGTGTCCCGATACTAAGCCCTACTACATTATCAAATGTTAACGCTTTTTCATAAAGTGCTTTGAGGGTTCCCAGCGGTGCATACGTGTTAGTGAAACTTTGAAAATAAACTAAATATTTTTGAGTCTCATTTTCCAATGTCAGTTTTTTTGAAAGGGCATTAAATTGCCATTCAAGTTGTTGCAGCTGTTGCTCTAAGTGAGGATTCTCAACAGAATCTAAATTAAGAAAAAAACCTTTTAAGGGCTTTACCTTATCCAAACTAGGACTAAAAGAGTCATTCTCACAAAATGTACAACCACCCTTTGCAACGGTTCCATCGATATTAGGGCACGTAAATCCAGAAATAGATACGGGAACTTTGGAAACTTTGGTTCCAAACTTTTTACTCAAATATTGTCCGAAGGTAAAAATTTGTTCCCGCATTATGAGGCCTTTAGACGATGTATTTGCCGGTAAAACACGCCGTACAATATTTATCATCATCTGCATTCACACTGCGAAGCAAGGCATCATTGCTCAAATATGCCAAAGAATCGGCTTCAATAAAAGCACAAATTTCTTCATTAGTCATGTTTGCAGCGATTAGCTTATCTTTATCAGGTGTATCCACTCCATAAAAGCACGGATCGGTTGTCGGAGGACTCGAAATTCGCATGTGAACTTCTGCAGCTCCTGCTTCTTTGAGCATGCGTACAATTCGTCGACTCGTAGTTCCACGTACGATAGAGTCATCCACGACAATCAATCGTTTTCCGCGTATAAGATCATTGATCGGTGAAAGTTTCATTTTAACTTTTAAATCACGCATCTCTTGGGTAGGCTCAATAAAGGTACGTCCAATGTAGTGATTACGCATAATCGCCATTTCAAAAGGAATCCCGCTTGCTTGCGCATACCCAATCGCTGCGGGAACACCGCCATCTGGAACCGGAACAACCATATCGGCAACAACAGGCTGTGCGAGTGCCAATTCTTGTCCCATCGCTTTACGCATACTGTAAACATTTTGATTATACACATTGGAATCAGGACGTGCAAAGTACACGTATTCAAAAATACAGTGCTTAGGAGTAGGGTCGTAAACTTTAATCGATTGCGGAGCTTTTCCCTTTTCAAATATAAGCAATTCACCCGGCTCAACATCACGAATAAATTCGGCACCAATAAGATCAAACGCACAGGTTTCAGATGCAACGACATAACCATCACCCACACGTCCAAGGCTTAAAGGACGGAAACCAAAACGATCTCGCATCGCAAACATTTTAGATCGGCTTAAAAAGACGAGTGAATACGCTCCCTCAATCTTTTTAACCGCATCAATAATACGATCCGTTAAATGCAATTGATCACTTTTTGCTATTAAATGAATTAGATTTTCGGTATCCATAAACGTTTGAAAAATAGCACCTTTTTTGATCAAGGCATCGCGCACTTCTTTAGCATTCGTTAAGTTCCCATTATGAACAATTGCCATTTCACCCAAATCATAACGGGCAAATACCGGTTGTGCATCCAAAATAGAATCATCACCCGCCGTTGAATAACGGGTATGACCGATCGCCATGTTTCCTTTGAGAGTATTGAGCTTATTGGTGTCAAAAACTTGTGTTACCAATCCGCGATCTTTGATCGTATACAGTTTCTCACCGTCGCTTGTACTTATCCCTGCTGCTTCTTGTCCACGATGCTGCATCGCATGTAACGAGAAATAGGCCAATTTAGCAGCTTCGGCGTGATCAAATATTCCGATAACCGCACATTTTTCATTTAAACTACGCATCCGTGCTCCTTAGGCCAATTCCAAACAATCTGCGATATTATACAATCCGTTGCCTTTGCCAACCAACCATTTTGCTGCACGGATCGCCCCTTTTGAAAACGTATTACGGCTTGTTGCCGTATGGTGTAGCTCCACAAATTCGCCATCATTGTAAAACCCGACCGTATGACGTCCGACGATATCACCTCCGCGCAGTGCCATCACAGCAATTTCATCACTGGTTCGTTCACCGATGTTGCCATCACGGCCGCTTACGCGAACAGCATCCAAATCTAACTTACGTGCAGCTGCCGCAGAGTGTGCTAGAGTCAATGCTGTTCCGCTTGGAGCATCTTTTTTATGGCGATGGTGCTGTTCTACGATTTCTATGTCAAAACCTTCCAATGTTTTTGCGGCGGTATGCACAAGCTTATTTAGAAGCGCTACCCCCAATGACATATTGGTTGCGTATAAAATCGGCATCGATTCGCTCGCCATTTTCAATAAATTCATCTGATGGGCATCTAAGCCTGTTGTACCAATAACAATCGGGATTGGATGCTCCATTGCACATTCCAATAAAAGCTGTGTTGCTTCCGGGAGGGAGAAGTCAATGACAATATCGCACCCTTTGAGTAAAGTAGCCATATCGTTTGTAACCAACACAGCCGGGTCAATCGAAAAATTAAGCTCATCACGTACATAAACTGCACCCAAAGAGATCTCACTCTCATGATGTAAATCATCAATAATTAATTTTCCGACGCGTCCGCCCGCTCCAAATACACCTACTCTAATCATGGTCATCTCCCGTTCACAATACTAAAACCGTATTGTATCGCCTTAGCGTTTAGTGGTGGCTTATCTTATCAACGTATGCAATTGCTTGAAGCGCTGCTACGGCTCCATCTCCAGCTGCACTTACCACTTGTTTTGGCGCTGCAATTCGCAGATCGCCGGTTGCATACAGTCCAGGAACAGACGTATTCATACTAATATCCACAATCACTTCACCGGCATCATTCATCTCACACAAAAAGCTGCCATTTTCTTGAATAAGGACTTGGTTATTAACATCACGACCAATAAAGACAAATATGCCAGGTGCATCCACTTGACGAGTGGAGCCGTCTTTAAACACTACACGAAGTCCAGTTACTCCCATGGCATCACCAAGCACTTCTTGGGGAGATGCATTGAGTATAAGCTCAATATTCGATGTTTTTTTTACTCGTTCAATGGTATTTGGAGCAGAACGAAAGGTATCACGACGGTGAATCACATAAACTTTAGTACATATTTTTGCCAAATACAAAGCCTCTTCAAGAGCCGTATCACCACCGCCGATAACCGCTACTTCTTTACCTTTATAAAAAAAACCGTCACATGTAGCACACGTACTCACACCACGACCAAAGAATTTGTCTTCGCCACTAAATCCAGCACGTTTAGGGGTAGAACCTGTACCCACAATCACACTTTTGGCCGTATTTGTACTTCCGTCCGATTTATGAATCGTAAATGTAGCATCCTCATTACGAGAAACCCGCGTTACTTCGGACATCTCATGCTTCAATCCAAAACGCTGACACTGTTCAAGCCATGGAATCATAAAATCCATTCCGCTTAGATTACGCTGCGTTGCCCCGGGATAATTTTCTATCTCAGAACTAGAGGTGATTTGGCCCCCAGGCATCCCTTTTTCATACATGATGACATCATCCAATCCACCACGTGTGGTATACAGTCCTGCCGTAAGACCTGCCGGTCCTCCTCCGATAATTGCACAATCCAACATGTTACGACCTCTAATTTAAACTAATAATGCGTAGTGTACACCGTTACACATAAACGATACCAAAAGTGAATTTAAAATAAAAGGAGTTTAGAAAAGTTTTAGACTGAGGGGAGTTTGACCCAAAAGGGTCAAGATATTAAAGAAGAGCGTTGATTTTATCAGCGAATGCTTGCTTAGAGGCAGCACCAACCATTTGATCTACCATTTCACCATTTTTGAAGAAAAGGATTGTAGGAATAGAACGGATACCGAATTTAACCGCAATCTCTTGTTCTTCATCTGTGTTTACTTTACAGATATTTGCTTTACCTTCAAAATCGTTTGCCAATTCTTCGATAACAGGAGCGATCATGCGACAAGGCCCACACCATGGTGCCCAAAAGTCAACAAGTGCAACGCCTTCTTTTGTAATCTCTTCGAAATTTGATGCCGTTAATTCAACGTATTTGCCCATTTTATTTCCTTGATTTAGGTTTATATTGAGCTATTATAACGCCCCTTGCTTTAAAACTACTTATTAGTTAAACCGTATCAATTATTTCAACTTATTGCTATAAAGTGATATTTTCAATCCACTCTAGCCCCTCATCCGAAACAATGAGGACATCGATACAGTAATCACCGTTGAGTCTTTTTTGTTGGAGATAGGTTTGGAGTGTACGATTTAGTTTTTGAAGTTTGGATTTAGTGATATTATGAACAGCAGACTCATAAGTTACGCCGCTTTTGACTTCGACAAAATGAAGGACGTTATTCTTCAATGCAATAATGTCTATTTCACCGAAACGGTTATAGACATTTCGATCTATAATCCGATAACCATTTGATCTCAAATATTCGCAGGCACGATCCTCGGCAATGTTTCCTTTTGCCTTGGTATGCACCCTTAATCCAAATAATCTGGTTTAATAACGTCTACTTTGATTGACTTAAAACGTGCTGTTTTAATCAATTCATCATACTCATCTCCGAATAAAAAGTTTATTTTACTTTTCGCATGGTGAAAAGTCGTAAAGAGGGTCCCTTTTTTTACGGTTGAGCTTACTTTGACACGCAAAGGGGCACTTTGCCCGTATTGGCTTTTGAGTACCACAAAATCTTTGTATTCAAAAAACTCTTCATCGTCGACACTCACGAGTAAAGTATCTTCACTGTGGCTACGGCTGAGCTTGTCACAATGATTGGTTTGAGCGGCATTATTGTAATGAACCAAGATTCGCCCTGTTGTGAGATAAAACCCCTCATGCGTCGCAGCGCGCAACAATTCTTCTACTTGGCCGCGAGGTTCATATTGTTTGTAGCGAAATGCTCCGATTCCGTCTTTGGTACGGAAGTCCTTGAGGTGCAATACCGGAGTATCTTCTTCTTGTATAGGCCATTGCATACCGCGTAAGCGATTGACTTCAAGCTTTTCATAACTCGCTCCCCCAAAACGGTTTGGCGCCGCGATACGAACATCGTTCCAGACATCTTTGGAACTTTTGTAGCCAAAATCCGTTCCATATCGCTTTGAAATTTCTGCGATAACTTCCCAGTCATCCGGCATCGCTACATTTACAAGAGGTTGTGAAAGATGCAATCTACGCTCAGCATTGACATAAACACCCGTTTTTTCATACGCACTTTTCACACCGAAAATAATGTCGGCAAATTTCGTAATCTCATTATCAAACAACTCATTCACGATCAACAAATCAAGATTTTTGAGTGCCGCATGGATCTTATTTTGATTAGGGTGGATATGGGCGATGTCTTCACCGATATTAAAGACGGCCTTGATTCCGCCATCAATCATGGCATTGATCAAATCAGGCGTCATCATCCCAATCTCTTTAGGAGGTTGATAATCAGGCGCGTAATACGGTAACATCCCCACATCACACGTCCCTTGAACATTGTTCTGTCCGCGTAGAGGCATTAGCCCGGCACCGCGTTTTCCAATATTTCCCGTAATCAACGAAAGATGGGTAATCGCCATAACCGCATACGATCCGTCTAAATGTTCGGTAATCCCAAGTCCCCAAAAGAAGAGACTTTTCCGTGTAGCGTATTTACGGGCAACGGTACGAATCTCTTGAGCCAATGACTCATACCCTGGGATCTGAAGAAGGTAGTCAGGATTGGCATAAGGGTCATTCAAAATTGATTCTTTATACGATTCATATCCCTTCGTGCGGGTTGCTATAAATTGGGTATTGACCAAATCCTCAGAAATAATGACATACGCCATCATGTTCAGCATCATAAGATTAGCTTCGTACGGAATACTTAAATGGTGCGTTGCAGACTTAGAGAGCTGAATACGGCGTACATCCAATACGGCGAGTTCTACTTTGTTATCTTTAATGACTTCCAACATACGGTTGGCAACGATGGGATGCCCCTCAGTCGTATTTGAACCCATAACTACCATGAATTCGGTTTCATAAATATCATCAAACGGATTAGTCGCAGCACCCTCACCTATCGTTAGGCGCATCCCCTTTAGAGAGGGAGAATGACAGACACGTGCGCAGTTGTCAACGTGCGGAGAACCTACTACATTGCGCGTAAAGTGCTGAAATAAGAATGAACTTTCACAGCTGGTACGCGCACCGCCGATAGAAGCAAAAGAGTGCGAACCGTGTTTATCGGTAATTTCTTTGAGTTTACGCGCCGCCAATTCATACGCACTCTCATAACTGATCTCATAAAAATCATGATCAACAGGCTCAAGATAATCCATATCTAGGTCCGAAAAAAGCGCTGCATTAGCAGTTAAAAATGATTTACGTACCCGTGCATTATGAAGGCGCTTTGCATTTGTGACAAAATCCCAACCCTGTTTACCTTTGATACAAAGGCGTCCTTGAGACACTACCCCTTCTTCTTTTGCAAAGACTTTGATAATTTTATTGTCTTCTACTTCTGCAGAAATATCACACCCTACTCCGCAATAGGTACAAACGCTGTCAATAACCATCTGATATTTCCCTAAAATTCAGGCTATGCGCCCTTTTTAAAATTAGTGAATTCTACAATCATATCTCTTAAGAACTGCGGAAGTAGTGAGGTTGTTCTAATCAATAGATAAAATCTAAACGGGAAAGGATAAAAGCGCTTTTTTTTCTCAATTGCATACATGATTCGTTTAACCCCAGCGTCTGTCGTAAGTAAAAACGGCATCTTAAATTGATTCTTTTGTGTCATCTCGGAATCAATAAATCCCGGCAGTATGTTCATCACATCAATATCATGCCGTTTTAACTGATAACGCAATCCTTCGGCATACGCATTAAGCGCACGTTTTGAACTGCTGTAGGCTACGGATGTCGGCATGGACATCAATGATGCAAGCGAAGAGATAAAAACAATTTCTCCTGACTTTTGCTCTATCATTTTTGGGATTATAGGTTCCAATAGAGCATGTACGCTTAAAAAATTGGTTTGAAATAAACGATGAAAATCCGCAAAAGGGGTTACGCCCTCCGAATGTCCTACAGAAATACCTGCATTCAAGATGATCCGATCAATAGTTGAATTTGCCAATTGCCGTCCAATCCGATGCATCTCATCAAAATCATTCACATCTGAAACAATCGTCTCCACCTTTGCCCCTCGTATTCTGCATTGTACTGCTACCTCTTCCAACTTCTCCTCACGGCGTGCCAAGAGGACCAACTCATTGCCACTTGACGCATACCCAAGTGCCAAATGCTTTCCCAAACCGCTGCTGGCTCCTGTGATAACAATGCGCATTATTCCTCCGATAAGTGAATCTAAGCTATAATTATACCCATGAATGAAACACTAAAAATCGGGGAGATCAATCTCCTCATTATCGATCGCGATACGACTCCGGGACTTTTTTTAAAAACCATGGATGATAGCGATATCCTTCTACCTAACCAATACGTTACAGATGCTATGCACATAGGCGATACGCTCGAGGTATTTGTTTACACCGACAGCGAAGATCGTCCTGTTGCGACAACTGCAAAACCAAAAGCAATGCTAAATGAAATCGCCTTTTTAGAAGTAGTTGATACTAGCTCTATCGGTGCATTTGTAAATTGGGGGTTACCAAAAGACCTTTTTATCCCTAAAGCACTTCAAAAACGTCCGTTTAGCGTCGGCGAAAAACGCATTATACGTATCGTTTTGGATGAACGCACCAATCGTCTAGTGGGAACTGAAAAAGTAAGCAGTGCCCTGATCGACGCACCTAAAACTTTTTATCCAAATACTCCCGTAACGTTTATAATTATCGCTAAAACGCCGTTGGGCTTTAAAGCCATCGTGGATAATAGTTATGAGGGTATGCTTTATAGCAATGAAATCTTTGAGACCCTTCGTGTAGGGGATGTCAAAAACGGTTTTGTAAAACAGCGCCGTGAAGACGGAAAGCTTGATCTCTCACTGCAGATGATCGGTAAAGCCAAGGCCGGTAATGCAGCTGCAAAAATTCACGATATGCTCCTACAAAACGGTGGAATGCTCCCGTATAATTATAAAAGTGATGCGGAACTTATCCAAAAAACATTCGCTCTGAGTAAAAAGAATTTTAAAAGTGCGCTCACCGAATTAGTAGACAATAAAAAAATAACCATCAAGGAGAACGGAATCTATGGGATTTAGACCAAAACATACCGCATTTACCCATCTAGTCGCACGCCGCATTAGCTACATAGAGGGTGATAAGCTCATCAATCTTGTTAGTTATAACCGTGATACCAATGCCCTTGAAGTGACCATTACTGAAAATGGCGAAGTTCGAACCGATACCGCATTTCCATTTGCCCATTTGCCTAAAAAAGTCAAGCAACAGCTTAACCCGTTACAATAACGCACTTAAAATTAGGAGATTATAGTTATGTCACAATTTACCAATGTCACTGTCGATAAGAAAGCCAGTGTTTATTTTGATGGAAAAGTTACCAGCCGTACTGTTAGATTTGAAGATGGCAGTCACAAAACATTAGGCATCATGCTTCCTGGAGAATATACGTTTGGCACTGCGGATAAAGAAAATATGGAAATTATGATCGGAGATTTGGAAGTGCAGCTTCCAGGATCTGATACGTGGATTACGATCACTGGACCTGAAAGTTTTGATGTTCCGGCAAACAGCTCATTTAATCTTAAAGTCAAAACAATCACTGATTATTGCTGCAGCTATATTAAATAAGTTACCTTTGGGGGATATTCCCCATTATTTCAATTCTACCATCGACATCTCGATAAATCCATCGCCTTCATAGTCTTGCCATTTATGCCCTATGACAACCCCGCTTATTTTATAATAGCTTCCCTGCTTTGACTTACTCGTAAATGTTTTTTTCTCTTTTAGTGTATGACATTCGCCCGTTTCTCCAGCTCTGTTACACACCAATGCCTCATTTTTTGTTTCAAATCGAATCGGTTTCATCGTCTTCAAACTCTCATCATTTTCAGAATCATTGTTTGATTCTAACTTTCCGTCTATCAGCTTCAAAAGCAACGTTCTAGATTCCTTGTCCCCCTGCTTGGCAGACGAGGCCAGCCACATCATCGCAAACTGCTCATTTTTTTCAACCCCACGGCCACTTGCGTACATAAGCCCCATGTTGTATTGCGCATCTATATGCCCTTGTATAGCCGCTTTCTCATACCATTTAGCGGCTTGAGACTGATTGACATCCGTTCCAATCCCACGTTCAAACATAACTCCAGTTTGAAACTGCGCTTCTTTATCGCCGCGTAGTGCTGCTGTATAGGTATTCCAAAATACCTCTGCATTGCCCGCAGCAAATAATTGTATGCTCAATAAGATTGTACAAAATAAGCTTTTTTTCATTCATTATCTCCGTAACGTATCAAAAAAAGTTTATATGGCAATAACCCCAAAGGGATTATTTATAACGATAGGTTATTCGCCCTTTATCAAGACTGTATGGGGTAAGTTCAATTTTTACTGTATCACCCGGTAAAATCTTAATATAATGCATACGCATTTTTCCAGCTATGTGACACAAAATAACGTGTCCATTTGGCAACTCAACACGAAAAGTTGCGTTTGGTAGAGCCTCAACAATCTTTCCGTCTACTTCGATGACATCATCTTTTGCCATAAAAATTTCCTTTATGAAATGGATAAAATTTCAGCTCTACCGTTGATTATCGCAACCGTATGCTCGTAATGAGAGCCTCTAAGCCCATCTGTACTTACCACATCCCAGCCATTTGCTAAGATTTTGGAAGCGCCTTCTTTTTGACAAATCATCGGTTCCAGACAAAAAACCATTCCATTCTTAATCTTTGGACCCGCTTTAGGATTAGGCGCATCCAAATAATTAGGAATTTCTGGTTCTTCATGCGGCTTTTTTCCAATGCCATGGCCACAAAAATTTCTCAACGGCACAAAACCGCGAGAAAGAATAAATTTTTCCATTGCATGTGAAAGTTCTTTAAAATGCATTCCATCACGTATGATCTCTATGGCATGATAAAGAGTATCTTTCGCACAGGCAATGAGGGCTTCGTCAACAGCAGAAATTTTTCCAATTCCTACCGATATCGCTGCGTCTCCAAAATAACCCTCTTTTTCCGTCCCGACATCAAATCCGATAACATCCCCTTCTTGTAAAATATAATCAGAAGGGATACCGTGAATAATAACATCATTAAGAGAAGTACAGACGGCATTTGGAAACCCGTAGAGCCCTTTAAAAGAAGGTCGTGCACCCTGTGAACGGATATAATCCTCACCCATAGCGTCCAATTCTTTTAAAGAAATACCAGCCTTAGCATTCTGAGCCAATAGCTCTAACGTACCGCCAACTATTTTGTTAGCAGTACGTAGTTTTACTATTTCCTCAGGTTTGCGAAGCGCAATCGCCATTTTAGAGACCGACCGCACTAAGGGTTTGATATTTGCTCATGTACACTTGTGCTTCAATACGTCGCATTGTGTCCAATGCCACTTGTACCACGATTAGAACTGCTGTTCCTCCAAAGAAAAAAGGAACACCCATCGCTTTAACAATGACCCATGGCAATGTCGCAACAAGCCCCAAATAAATTGCACCACTGAATGTCAAGCGGCTAGCCGTTTCATTCAAAAACTCTTTGGTAGATTCACCCGGACGTACGCCAGGGATAAATCCACCTTGACGTTTGAGGTTATCGGCAATATCTTTCGCATTAAAAACAATTGACGCGTAAAAATAAGCGAAAAAGACCACAAACAAAAATTGTAAAAAGTTAAAGAAATAGTGACTCGGATTCAAGAAATCTGCAATAGACTGAACCGCCGGATTCGTACTGCTAGATAGAACCGTAACCGGAAACATCAAAATAGCCGATGCAAAAATAACCGGGATAACCCCTGAAAGATTAACTTTTACCGGAATGTAGTTCATAACGCGCTTATTCTGGTTTTGCAACATGGTTTTTTTAGCATAGGTAACTGGGATACGACGTTCACCCAATTCTACATAAATAATGACCAAAATCGTCACAGCTACCAAAGCAAGTATAGCGATTATAGAGATAAAACTCATTGAGCCGGTATTCACCATAGTTATGGCTTGTGAAATGGCGCTTGGAATTGCCGAAACAATACCTGCAAAAATAATCAAAGAGACACCGTTACCAATACCGCTTTGAGTGATTTGCTCACCAATCCACATAATCAACATCGTACCAGCCAACATCGATACCGTTGCCAATATCATAAAGGTTGTATGATCAACCAAGATTGCACTGCTGCCATCTTTGCCGGTCATGTTTTCTAAGCCAACACTTACACCAATTGCCTGAACAATTGTGATCGCAATAGTCGCATAGCGAATAATTTGCATGTACTTGACCATACCATCACGCTCTTTTTTCATTTGCGCTAAAGTTGGAAAGGTTGCTGCTAAAAGTTCCATAATGATTGATGCAGTGATGTAAGGCATAATGCCAAGGGAGATAATTGAGAGACGTTCTACGGCATTTCCGCTGAACATATTAAATAGACCTAGCGCATCTGCTTTGTGGGTATCAAAAAAAGCAGCAATTACAGCAGTGTCAACACCCGGTACTGGCACGTATGCCAATAGTCGGAACACAAAGAGAAAACCGATCGTTATTAAGATCTTGTTTACAAGCTGTTGGTTCACTTAGTTACCAGTTGTTGTAACGTTTTCGTCTTTGATTTTGCTAGCTAAATCTTTAGCGCTTGCGCCAACGAGTTTAACTTTTACAACCGATTTCTTCAAACGGTGTACGCTACGAATTGTTTCCATTGTGATTTCAGTAAGCGCTGCTACTTCTTTCGCTTTTTCAACATTAATAACGGTAGGCTTAATCACACGTGATGTAAACCCGATTTTTGGTAAACGGCGAGCAAGAGGTTGCTGTCCGCCCTCGAAGTTACGCTTTTCATTGTAACCTCCGCGAGCTTTCTGACCTTTGTGACCTTTACCAGCAGTTTTACCCGTACCACTTGCGTGACCGCGTCCAATACGCTTACGGTTCTTTGTAGAACCTTCGGCTGGGGTTAAATTTTCGAGAGACATACCTTATCCTTTGATACGTGAAAGCGCATCGATTGTTGCGCGAACCACGGTGTTTGGATTGTTTGAACCCAAAGATTTCGTAAGAATATCTTGGATTCCAGCAAGCTCAAGTACCGGACGAGTAGCGCCACCGGCGATAACTCCCGTACCTTCAGATGCTGGTTTAAGCAAAATACGACTTGCATTGTATTTTACTTCAATATCGTGAGCGATAGTAGTGCCCTTGATCTTAACTTCTGTAAGATTCTTGAACGCTTCATCTACTGCTTTACGAATAGCATCGGGAACTTCTTTCGCTTTACCTACTCCATAGCCGACGGTACCTTTTTTGTTACCTACAACTACAAGAGCAGTAAAACGGAAACGACGTCCACCTTTTACAACTTTTGTTACACGACCGATGTTTACGATCGCTTCTGAAAATTCTTCTCTATTAATCGGATTCATTCACCAGCCCCTAAAACTTGATTTCATTGGCGCGAAGTGCTTCGGCAAATGATTTTACAACACCGTGATAGACAAATCCGTTACGGTCAAACGTAACTTCATTGATTCCGGCATCTTTTAGGGTTTTAGCAAATACAGCGCCTGCTTTTGCAGCATCTTCAATATTTGCTTTGAGACCCAAAGTTTTTGAGTGTACCGCAGCAAGAGTTACCCCTGCTTCGTCATTAATCGCTTGAGCGCTGATGTAGCGGTTTGAGCGAAATACTGAGATACGTGGCAAAGTCGCGCATCCTGAGATTTTAGAGCGAATACGACGTTTACGCTGTAAGCGCTTAGCCGATTTATTTTTGAGTGTTTTAGCTGTCATTTCATCGCCCCTTATTTCTTAGATGTCTTACCGGCTTTACGCAGGATAGTCTCATCAGAATATTTAACACCTTTGCCTTTATACGGCTCTGGTGGACGGAATGAACGAATAACCGCTGCGATTTGTCCAACTTGTTGCTTATCAGAACCTTTGATGCTGATAACGTTTTTCTCTACTGCGATGGTAAGACCAGCTGGGATATCAAAAAGAATATCATGGCTGAAACCCAATTGCAGTTTCAAAATAGCGCCTTCAACAGCAGCACGGTAACCAACACCATTGATTTCGAGTTTTTTCTCGTAACCAGCAGTCAAACCTGTGATGATGTTTGCAGCCAAAGCACGGTAAGTACCCCAGAATGCGCGATCAGCACGAGCGTCAGATTTAGTTGCGAACGTCAAAACGTTATCTTCAAATGTAAAATTACAATTCTCTTTTGTATCAAGAGTATGTGTTACTGCGCCTTTTGCAAAGCTAATAACAGCACCATCAATAGATACTTTAACATCAGCCGGGATAGAAATAGGAAGTTTTCCAATACGTGACATCTTATCCCCTTACCAAATCGTACAAAGGACTTCTCCGCCAACGCCAAGCTCGAAAGCTTTGTCGTTAGGAAGAACCCCTCTTGAGCTACTAACAATAATAGTACCGTAACCGTTTTTGAAACGCTTCAGTTCATCTTTACCTTTGTAAACACGACGTCCCGGTTTAGAAACACGCTTTACTTCGTTAATAACTGTACGACCATTGTCGTATTTTAATACAACATTGATGCTTTTTTTAACGCCGTTTTCAACTACGTTATAGCTCTCAATGTAACCTTTGTCAGCCAAAATACCAACAACTGCTTCAACAACTTTTGAATGCATCAAAGTTGTTGAATCCAAACGACGCATTGCCGCGTTTCGAATACGAGTCAACGAATCCGAGATTAAATCATTAATCATTTATTTTCCTTATCTAACTATTAGGAGTATCGAGCTGGACTTACCAGCTTGACTTTCTAACGCCTGGGAGTAACCCTTCATTTGCCATCTTACGAAAGCATATGCGACAAATACCAAAATCACTGATAACAGAGTGTGGACGACCACAGATCTGACATCGAGTATACGCGCGGACTGCAAACTTTGGTGTGCGAGCCGCTTTTGCGATCATTGACTTCTTAGCCATTATTCTCTTCCTTTTGCAAACGGCATACCAAGCATCTCAAGAAGCTTATACGCATCTTTGTCAGCGGTTGCAGATGTTACCACAGTGATGTTCATCCCGTGAATTTGCATAATTGAATCGTAATCAACTTCAGGGAAAATCAACTGCTCGGTAAGACCGAAGTTGTAGTTTCCGCGACCGTCGAAACCGTTACGTGGAATACCACGGAAGTCTTTCATACGAGGAAGAGATACAGAGATCAATTTATCCATAAAATCGTACATTTGAGCACCACGTAGTGTTACTTTGACACCAACCGGCATACCCTCACGTACTTTAAATCCTGCAACAGACTTACGCGCAACAACAACTGCTGCACGTTGTCCAGCAATACTGCTGATCGTGTCTTGGATGTTTTGGATCAATTTGTTGTCTTTCATTGCGAAACCACAACCTACTGAAATAATCACTTTTTCAAGTTTTGGAAGCTGCATAACATTTGCAATACCAAGAGCGGTTTGAAGCTCTGGCTTAAGTGCAAGATATTTATCTTTTAAACGTGCCATGATTACGCCTCCACTTTACGGACATTTGATGCATGAACTGGCATCTCTTTGTTCAAAAATCCGCCTTGTGGATTTTGCTCGCTAGGTTTGATCGCTTTTTTCGCAACACGAACACCCTTAACGATTACTTTGTTTTTCTTAGGCATAACTTGAAGCAATTCTGCTTTAGTCCCTTTATCGTCACCGGCGATCACTTCAACGATGTCGCCTTTTTTGAAATTAAATTTTGCCATCATACAACCTCTGGAGCAAGGGATACGATTTTCATGAAACCAGAATAACGAACTTCACGTCCGATTGGTCCGAAAATACGTGTTCCAATTGGCTCACGTTTTTTATCAAGGATAACTGCTGCATTTTCGTCGAAACGGATCAAAGAACCGTTTTCACGGTGAATCTCTTTTTTCGTACGAACAACAACTGCTGTTACTACTTGACCTTTTTTTACTTTACCGGTTGGAGTCGCTTTTTTAACAGAAGCGATGATAACATCCCCTACTGTTGCATAACGACGCTTTGAACCGCCAAGAACTTTAATACACATGATCTCTTTTGCGCCAGTATTATCTGCAACAGCTAGACGAGTAAAACTTTGTATCATGCTATTGCCCCTTTTACAAGAGTTTTAAGACGGAACGATTTGCTTTTAGAAATCGGACGGCACTCAATTGCGATAACTTCATCACCAACTTTAAGCTGGCTAGTTTCGTCATGAATCATGTACTTTTTAAAACGTTTTACTGTTTTGTGATAACGTGGGTGCATTACGCGGCGCTCAACAACCATAGTTGCTGTTTTACTGCCCGCGATTGATACAACGATACCTTGAATTTCACGTTTATGTGTCATATCTGTGCCCTTACTTCACTGCACTAAGTGCGGTGCTGATACGTGCAATGTCTTTTTTCGCAGTACGGAGTTCGCCTGTGTTAGTCAATTGCATCATTTTTTGCTTAATTTTCAAAGTAAAAATCTCAATTTTTTTCTCTTTGAGCATACCTTGTAGTTCAGCAGCTGTTTTTCCGTTTAAATCAGAATAATTCATTGCTCATCTCCAAAGTAACGATTTTTGTTTTGAATGGAAGTTTTGCCATAGCAAGTGCTAATGCACCGCGAGCAAGTGTCTCTTCAACACCACCCATTTCAAAAATAATACGGCCTGGCTTAATGTTCATAACCCATTGATCCACAGCACCTTTACCTTTACCCATACGCACTTCAAGTGGTTTGGCAGTTAACGGTTTAGCAGGGAAAACACGAATCCAGATTTTACCCGTACGTTTAATGTGACGAGTAGCTGAGATACGAGCCGCTTCAATTTGACGAGAGTTAATACGTCCCGCTTCCGTTGCTTTGAATCCGATTGAACCGAATTCTAACTTGTTTCCAGAAGTTGCGTAACCACGGTTACGCCCCTTCATCATTTTACGATATTTCGTTCGTTTAGGCATCAACATGATTATTAAGCCTTTCTGCGAGGACGACGTTGTTGGTCATCGCCACGCTCTTCTTTTTGTTCTAGAGATTCTGGTTGAATTCCCTTGGTGAGTACTTCACCTTTGAAAATATGAACCTTGATTCCGATTACACCGTAAGTAGTGTGTGCTTCCGCAAAACCGTAATCGATTTTCGCACGAAGAGTATGCAAAGGAACACGTCCCTCCAAATACCATTCAGTACGAGCGATCTCAGCACCGTTCAAACGTCCAGCTACTGAAATTTTAATACCTTTTGCACCAGCACGCTGAGCATTTTGCATTACTTTTTTCATCGCGCGTCTAAATGCCACACGTTTTTCAAGTTGAGTAGCAACGTTTTCAGCAACCAATTGTGCTGAAGCTTGCGCTTTTTTCTCTTCTTTGATGTTGATTGCAACCGGTTTACCGATTAATTTATTAAGAGAATCTTTGATTTTCTCAATATCAGAACCTTTTTTACCGATGATGATACCAGGACGAGCAGCGATAATCGTTACACGTAGACGCTTAGCGGTACGCTCAATTACGATGTTACTAACACCTGCATAATAAAGTTCTTTTTTCAAAAAAGTACGGATTTTGTGGTCTTCACCAAGGTAACCCGCAGCTGTTTTAAAGTTAGGGAACCAACGAGATTCCCAGTTGCGGTTAATACCAAGACGAAGTCCGATAGGATTAACTTTATGACCCATAATTATTTACCCTCTACTTCTACCAAAATGTGCGCAGTCGGCTTACGAATTCCAGATGCTGTTCCACGTGCACGTTGCATAATACGCTTCAACACAGGTCCATTGTCTACACGACATGATTTAACAACACAACCATCCGCTTCGATACCGCTGTTAGCCACTGCAGATGCAATGACTTTCGCAATGATTTTTGCCGCTTTATTTGGAGTAAATTCCAATGCTGCTAATGCTTGTTCTGCATTCATACCTTGAACTTCGCGAGCGATCAAACGAGATTTAGTCGGAGATACGCGAACGAATTTTAATAGTGCTCTTGCCATATCTCTTCCTTATTTCCCGATTTTCTTCTGTACAGAACCTTTGTGGCCCTTAAACGTACGTGTTGGTGAAAATTCACCAAGTTTGTAACCAACGTGGTTTTCAGAAACGAAAACCGGTACAAACTGACGGCCATTATGGACGGTAAACGTCAAACCGATCATATCAGGCAAGATAACGCTACGGCGTGACCATGTCTTGATTGGCTTGTTGCTTTTCGTCTCTTTGGCAGCAATCACTTTTTTCATAAGGTGTCCGTCAACGAACGGCCCTTTTTTTACTGATCTAGCCATACCCTACCTCTTCGGATTTGATTTACGGCGAGTAATAATAAGTCTATCACTTGCTTTCTTCTTACGTGTTTTAGCACCTTTAGTCGGTTTACCCCATGGAGTAACCGGGTGACGTCCTGAGTTTGTCTTACCTTCACCACCACCGTGCGGGTGATCGATAGGATTCATCGCAGAACCACGTGTTTGAGGACGGATACCCATATGACGAGTACGCCCCGCTTTTCCGATAACGATGTTAATGTATTCTTCATTACCAACGATACCGATTGTTGCCATACATTCACCAAGAACGTAACGCATTTCGCTTGATGGAAGACGTACAGATACATACTTACCTTCACGTCCCATAATTTGAGCAGACGTTCCAGCTGAACGAACGATTTGTCCGCCTTTACCAGGTTTAAGCTCAAGGTTATGAATCGTGGTACCCACAGGGATGTTCATCAATTTCATAGCATTACCAGATTTGATGTCCAAACCGCTTTCAGCTGCGGCAACAGAATCACCGACAACCATACCTTTAGGCTGAAGAATATAACGCTTGTCACCATCTGCATAGTTAACAAGAGCAATACGACAGTTACGGTATGGATCGTACTCGATCGCAGCTACTGTACCGGAAACACCAAACTTATTGCGCTTGAAGTCAATAATACGGTAAAGCTTTTTAGCGCCGGCTTCTTTATGACGAGAAGTGATACGGCCATTATTATTACGTCCTGCGTGAGCAGTCAATTTTGTCAACAATGAACGGACACTTGCTTTTGCAGTGATGTCTGAATTGTCAACGTTTGTCATGAAACGTCGGCTAGGAGTAGTTGGTTTATAGGTTTTGATTGCCATAATTACACCGCCAAACTATCAATTTGTGCGCCTTCTGGCAACTTAACATAAAACTTTTTAAAGTCATTTTGTTTGCCAGCAAGACCACGGAAACGTTTAACTTTTCCGCTTTGGTTCAAAGAGTTCACACGAGCCGGAACAATTCCGAAGTACTCTCTGAACACCTCTTTTAGAGCATTTTTAGTCATACGTGTAGACGTTTGAACTACGATTACGCCCGCTTCTTGAAGACCAAGGGTCTTCTCTGTATGCAAAATTGATTTGATATCAGTAATATCTGCCATCTCAGCTCTCTTTAATCAGATTTTCCCATACCGCTTTTTCGATTACTACCGAGCGATATGTCGCAGCCAAAAAGGCGTTGAGTTCATTAGCTTCTACCACGTAAGTAGAAGCAATATTACGGAATGCAAGATAAGTGTTCTCATCAAGAATTTGTTTAACAAGCAATACATCACGCATGTTCAATGTATCGAACAATACTTTTGCATCTTTTGTTTTTCCGCTTGGTACTTCAATCGAATCAACGATAAAAAGCTTCCCAGCAGTTGCCAAAGCATCCAATGCACATCTAAGTGCCAATTTCTTTTGCTTTTTGTTGATCTTCTGTGTGTAGTTACGACCCGTGTTTGGACCGTGAGCTACCGCACCACCAACCCAGATAGGTGAACGACGTGAACCAGCACGTGCTCCACCTTTTCCTTTTTGTGCCCATGGCTTTTTACCACCACCGCGCATTTCTGAACGTGTTTTAGCACTTGCAGTGTCTGCACGCATACCTGCTTGATACGATTTAACGTACAAGTACAAGTTATGCGTATTGATGCCGCTAAAGCTCTCAGGCAATGCCAGTTCAGAGGCTTTTTCGAATTTTTCATTCAGTACAATTGCACTCATTATTTAACAACCTTTACTCGACCTAGAGCACCGTTTGCACCTGGGATTGAACCCACGACAACCAATACACCGTTTTGTGCGTCAAATGACAAAACGTCATTCTTTACTGTAACTTGCTCGTTACCGTATTGACCAGACATTTTGCGTCCTTTTTGGACTTTACCCGGCCACTCGCGGTTACCGATAGATCCACCCGTACGGTGAAAACGGTGACCGTGTGCGCCTGGGCCTCCACTAAAGTTCCAACGCTTCATAACACCTGTGAAACCGCGTCCCTTGGTGTTAAATGTACTTTTGAGCTTTTTCGCATCGCTCAAAGGTGCCATATCCAAGTCGCCTGCTTCTGTGTTAGCAACCGTTAAAGTAGCAAACTTATTAAATTCAGCAGAAAGGTTATATTTCTTTTGCTGACCTTCGATAGGCTTGTTTTTTGCCTTACCTTGACTGTACGCTACAAGAGCTGTACCATTGTTCACGTCGCAAACTTTTACTTCTTTTACTTTTAAAAGAGTTACTACTTTGCTCGGAACGCCGACTGTTCGGCTCATACCGATTTTTTCTACAATATATTCCATACCCACTCCTTACTTGTCCATAGAACGTACTTCTACGTCTACCTCTGGAGCCAAGTCAAGTTTCATCAATGAATCAACAGTATCAGGCGTAGCTGACACGATGTCTATCAAACGTGCGTGCATACGAATCTCAAACTGCTCACGGGACTTCTTGTTAATGTGAGGTGATTTAAGAACCGTATATTTACGAATCTTTGTTGGCAAAGGTATCGGGCCACGGATTTCCGCACCTGTACGCTTTACGGCTTCTACAATAGAAGCTACTGAACGATCAAGCACACGATGATCGTATGCTCTAAGTTTCAAACGAATCTTTTCCATAATGTTTTCCTCTATAAAGAACTCGTCAGTCGATGCTGACTAATGTAAGGCAGCTGAAATTATATCGACAAACCCCTCTATGGTCAAGGTTTTCAGGGGTTAAAAATGCATTTACTCTTGAATTTATTTCCTTTTAAGAAGGAAACATACTTTTTTGGATATCATTTTTCATTAAGGAGTTGTACATGAAAAGCTTATTGGATGAATATTATCGTTATGATTTACACAATGTGGGATATCTAGAGCGCAAGATATCAATACCAGAGGAAAGTGTCTCAATTTATGGAATTGCACAATCCGGAAAAACCTCACTCATCAAACATTATTTGCTAAGTCATAAGAAATCGACCTACCTTTATCTCGATTGCCGTGATATACGTTTGGACATTCCTGATCTTAATGCCGTATTGGAAGCTTTTTGTAATGAACACAAAATTTCTATCCTAGCCCTTGACAACTATCGAGAGGAGATAGGATTATTTGATATTGACCAACTGATCCTTGCCAGTGAGTATCCTAAAGAAACCCCTTATACTATTATGAAACTCAATTTATTGGACTATGAAGAGTTTTTGGCCTTTGAGCAGAAATACGATTCTACGGCTTTAAGCCACTTTTTTCAATTAGGCGGATTCCCTGCAATGCATAAAATAGCCAGTGAAGAGCGCTCTTTGTATCTGCAAAAGACATTTGCCGGTGCCCTTGATGAAACAGAACTTGCTATATTGATACAAGCCACCAAAATGATGACCCAGAAAGTTTCGGCTCATAACCTCTATGAACGGCTCAAACTCGAACGCAAAATATCCAAAGACAAGCTCTATATTTATCTGCAATCACTCTATGATCGCCGCTATTTATACGGATTAGAAAAATTCAACCATCCCAGTGCCGTTAAAAAACTTTATTTATGCGATATCGCCATCAAACATGCACTGACGCTTCAAAAACATTTTGGCCGGGTTTTTGAGAATCTCATTTATCTGGAATTGGTAAAGCATGCTATAGAGTGCTACTATGAAGAAGGGATCGATTTTTATCTGCCATCGCGGTCCCAAATTATATTAGCAATCCCGTTTGAAAACGAGCACTCCCTCTTTAAAAAGATCGAAGCACTGGAGGCCTTTATTATTACACATGAAGTTCAGCAAGTAATTGTCGTAACCATGAATTTGGAAAGCAGCCTCTCTCACCCGATTGCTAAAATCGAAATGGTCCCGTTTGCCCAATGGGCATTGGGAGAAGAGTAAAACGTTAAAAAGTAACTCCCATACCGATAAACGGGCCTTCTATTACAATATTAGAATTCATATCGAAACGATCGTTTATTTTAAGCGTTTCATACCGATATCCTACTTGTGCCTGTACTATTTTATTGATATTCCAAACCGCTTTAATACGAGAATCACTTAATGAATTACCATTATACACAACGTATTTTACATCACCTGCTATTCTAAGATCCATTCCCTCAAGATTAATTCCGGCACCCAGATAAATCATCGGAATCACTTCGCTAAACTTTTGATTCACAACACCTTCTACTTTTCCCTCCAAAACTTTGAAAGTTATCCCAATATCCAAATCAACGACATTATCGAGAATTTCATAATAAGGGGTAATGTCAGCTTGATCAAACGATACTTTATTTGTTCCGCCTACACCATTTGAACCTGAAAAAGAAGACTCAGGTGTTAAGTCCAAACGAATATTTGGAAGTACTGGAACAGGATGCTCCAAATACAATCCAATCTGATAACCGGATTGACTTTGATTATTAAAATGCGTAGTGGTTGTTTTGTAATTAAAATCGCCGCTGGCCGTCGGATTGTAATAATCAACCTCAGCACCAAATCCTAAAATCATTGCGGCTGAAACGTTCACAGAGGCTAAACACAAAGCCGTTAAAGCTGATTTTTTCATCTTATTGATCCTTTTCTAAATGTACAGTTATTCTAGCGCTTCAAGCCTTACGATACAATACGATAAAAAAAAGAAGTTACCATGAAGCTGTGCGGAATTGATGAAGCAGGACGTGGTCCATTAGCCGGACCGCTTGTAATGGCCGGTGTAATTTTGCATAACTCAATCGTTGGCCTGAACGACTCCAAAAAACTCAGCGAAAAAAAACGCGAGGCCCTCTTTGAGCTTATCTTAGGAAACTCTACGTTTCATATTGTCCGATTTGATGCCACTCAAATCGATGCATTGGGTATATCTGTGTGTTTAGCTAGCGGTTTGCGTGACATTATGCAAAACCTAAGTGAAACCGATTATTTATTCGATGGAAATTCAACATTTGGGGTAAGCGGCTTACGTACACTGGTAAAAGCAGATGCCCTCATTCCAGAAGTAAGCGCAGCATCTATCCTCGCCAAAGTGACGCGTGATCGTGAAATGGTTAAACTAGCAGCTATCTACCCCAACTATGGCTTTGCAGAGCATAAAGGGTATGGAACCGCTTCACATATTCATGCGATCAGTACATATGGGTATTGCGACATTCATCGTAAAAGTTTTAAACTAAAAGCATTACAGCCCGCCCTCTTTTAGCAGATCACTGTTATAATTTTTCAAAAAGGTTTTTCATGATTTCTCTGACTCATCTCGAAGCGGCATTGGAAGCCGTCGATGCCGAAGTAAAAGCACTTCTTTACAATCAATCAATGCCATTAAATGAAAAAGATGAAAAAATGCTTCCGCTTTTACGCGAGAGCAAAGTACTCAAGCAAGCGTATGAAGATTTGTGTTATTTACGTGACAACCCGCCTACAAGCACAACAGGGTGTAAAGCTGGACAATACCGAGAAGATTAAGTGAATTGTTGAGTTTCATGAAGGAAATTACAAGAAGCTAAGACTCCCCGCCAGATACCTGCGGCACAAAATACGCACCGATGTGCTGCTGCATTCCTACCCTGACACGTTGTCAGTACATACCCTTGCACAGGTCTAACGAAGAGAGATGGAATTATACCTAACACTGCTCCTAAATGCAAGAACTGCCAATGGTATCTTTTTTGCTTACTCAATTAACGACCATTAAAGAGTTTACCCTATTGTGTCGATATATTGTATATTAAAGATTTAGTTCAAAAGGATTTATTATGGCTGGAACTATTAACTCTCTTGGTATCGGTTCTGGAGTTCTTACTGCTGATATTATTGATAAACTAAAAAATAGAGACACTTCGCTTATTATTACACCTATTGACAATAAAATCACGCTTCAAAAACAAAAAGGGCAGGCACTTAGTTTACTTAACAGCCTTCTCTCTTCATTTCAAACCAGCGTTAGCTCTTTAAGTAATGACGCTTTATATCAAGGACGTTCCACATCCGGAAATACGAGTGCGGTGAGCGTTTCTGCTGCTGCAGGAGTCAACATCCAATCTTTCTCAATCTCAAATACGAAAATGGCCTTAAATAACATTCAGCAATCTGGTACATTTTCATCCGCCACCGCCCCTATTGCCAGCGGAGGATCTGGAACCATGACGCTCACTTCAGGGGGCCTTTCGTTTGGAGTTGACTATACCAGCAGTATGACTTTAGAAGAATTAAAAGATGCCATTAACCTCCAAGCAAGTGATAAAATTCAAGCCTCTATTCTTCAAGTAGGCGCGACTGACTATCGCCTCGTTTTGCGTTCAAAAGAAACAGGAGTTAATGAAAAAATTGTTACGACAGACACCGGAGGTTTTTTGGATCAAAAGTTAATCACCTATGATGCACTAACAAATCCTGCAGGTACTATGGAAGAAGTACAAGCTGCTGCTGATGCCAGTTTTAAATACAATGGCATTACTTTAACACGCAGTTCAAATGTCATAACGGATATCACTCCCGGAGTTACGATTAATCTCCTCCAAGACAGTACAAGTATTACTTCCAATATTTCCATTAGTCAGGATGTGGATACGATCGCAGCGGAAATGTCTACTCTGGTTAAAAGCTATAATACCCTCATAAGTCAACTTAAAGAGATGACCACCACCAACATTGAGGCAGGAAAAGCCGGAGTTTTCAACGGTGACAACTCCATAAATGCTATCGGCCGCGAAGTGACCCGTCTTATGACTTCTATTAATGGCCAAGGAAATTCACTGGCACTGTATGGAATTGATTTAGATGAAACAGGAGGAATGAGCTTTAAGACTTCTACTTTTACTGCTAAATTTAACTCCGATGCCGTTGCCTCATCCAAATTTTTCAGCAATGTCGCATCAGATGCAACTACAGAGAATGGAATTTTCACTCAACTAAGTACCTTGATGACGCGCTTTACTGGAAGTAATGGAACGCTTACGACACTTACTAAAGGCTCTGATGCAGAGTTAAAATCTTTAGATGTCAATAAAAAACGTTCTTTGGCACTGTTGGAAGCTCGTTATGCATCAATGACCGCACGGTTTGCCGCATATGACTCTATGATCAGTAAAATAAATTCACAGTTTTCCTCTCTCAAAATGCAAATTGATGCACAAGCCAACGCCAATTCATAACTACCTATAAATGGTACTCTTTTTGCTTATTCAAGAGTAAGTTAGCTTGAGGAATGTAGAATGCTTAATGGAAAGAATATACTTATAACCGGTGGAACCGGCAGTTTTGGAAAGCAATTCGTGACTACCATTCTAAAGCACTACAAACCCAATAAAATTATTATATATTCCCGTGATGAACTCAAACAGTATGAAATGGCTCAGCGTTTTAATGACCCTTGTATGCGTTATTTTATAGGAGATGTTCGTGATCTGTCTCGTCTTAAGAGCGCCATGAACAGCGTTGATTATGTTGTCCATGCTGCTGCGCTCAAGCATGTTCCTATCGCCGAATACAACCCCATGGAATGCATCAAAACCAACATTAACGGAGCTCAAAACGTCATTGAAGCGTCCCTAGAATGCTGTGTAAGCCATGTAATTGCACTATCCACGGATAAAGCCGCAAGTCCTATCAATCTTTACGGTGCCACCAAACTGGCCTCTGATAAACTTTTTGTTGCAGCGAACAACATTCGCGGCGGTAAAGATATCCGATTTTCCGTGGTTCGTTATGGAAATGTTCTAGGATCACGAGGTTCCGTTGTCCCTTTTTTCCAAAAACTCATTGCTGATGGGGCTACTGAGCTTCCCATAACCGATGAACGGATGACACGCTTTTGGATCACTTTGCAAGAAGGGGTTGATTTTGTTCTCAAGAATTTTCAACGTATGCATGGGGGGGAAATTTTTATACCCAAAATTCCTTCGATGAAAGTGGTCGATGTTGCACGTGCTATTGCACCTAATATGCCCCATCAAAATGTCGGTATTCGTCCGGGTGAAAAAATGCACGAAGTGATGTGTCCGCGTGACGATTCTCATCTCACACTGGAGTTTCACGATCACTATGTGATTAAACCTTCTATCCAATTTACCGAAGCCGCTGACTTTACGCAAAACAATTGCGGTGAAATTGGGACACCTGTTGATTATGGATTCAAATACAGTTCCGAGACCAATACTCAGTGGCTCAATAGTGAAGAACTTTTGAAAAAAATAGTGCTTACGCAGAATGAAGAAAAATAACCTATGATCCCCTATTCAACGCAACTTATCGAAGAAGACGATATTACTGCCGTTGTAGAGATTTTGCGTAGTTCTCATCTGACACAAGGGTCAAAAGTTCAGGAATTTGAAGAGGCCATTGCCCATTACGTCGGTGCCAAATATTGCATCACTTTTAACTCCGCCACCTCCGCTTTGCTAGCTGCTTATTCCGTTTGCGGTATTGATCATAATGATGAAGTCATCACTACCCCTATCAGCTTTGTTGCCACATCCAATATGGCCATTGCGCTAGGGGCAAAACCTGTTTTTTGTGATGTCAAAATGGATGGAAACATCGATGAAACACTTATTGAAGCACTCATCACCACGCATACCAAGGCAATCATCCCTGTTGACTTTGCGGGTAAACCGGTTGCAATCAACGCAATTGAGAGCATCGCAAAGAAGCATAATTTAGTTGTTATTGACGATGCTTCTCATGCCCTAGGGAGTGATATTAACCAACAGAAAATCGGTTCTTTTGCGGACATGACCATCTTTAGTTTTCACGCCATCAAGCCTATCACGACGGGAGAGGGGGGAGCCGTGGTCACCGATAATGAAGAATACGCCAAAAACTTACGTCTTTTTCGCTCTCACGGTATGATAAAGAAACAGCTATGGAATTCGGATATGGTAAGCTTGGGGCACAACTTTCGCATGACGGAGTTTGCGGCTGCATTGGGATTGTCACAACTGCACAAGATTGACCGTTTTATCAATGTACGTGAAACTATCGCCCGTTATTACGATGAGCGATTTGAAAACCATAAACTTTTTTCGACCATTCACATCGATGTGCATGAACAAAGCGCACGGCACCTTTACCCCATTTTACTGAATCCAGAACTTCATTGTGTTAAAGAGGAAATTTTTACCGAATTGCAGGAAAAAAGCATTGGGGTACAAGTCCACTATAAACCTATTTATCAAAACAGCTTTTACCAAAAACGTTTTGGGCAACAACGTTTGCAAACTGCTGAACTGTTTTACAAAAGTGAGCTCTCTATCCCTTGCCATCAAAAGATGTCCATAGAAGATGCCAAGCACGTAGCAGATACCCTACTTGCAGTGATAGAAAAATACGCCTACAAAGGATGCAGTTTCTAATGCGTGTTGCTATCATACCGGCACGCGGCGGCAGCAAACGGATCCCCCGTAAGAACATCAAACCCTTCGCAGGACTTCCCATTATCGCCTACAGCATAAAGGCGGCACAAGCATCCGAACTGTTTGATCGTATCATCGTTACTACGGATGATGAGGAAATCGCCGATGTCGCACGCAGCTTCGGGGCCGAAATACCGTTTATACGTCCCAAAGAATTGAGTGATGATCATACGGCCACCATTCCAGTCATCGCTCATGCCATTCAAACACTTCAAAAACAATCGGTTATTGACGCAGCGTGCTGTATCTATGCAACTGCCCCGTTTATCCGTGCTCAAGACATTGTAGCTGCCTATAACGCTCTTATCACCCATAACAAACACTATGCTTTTCCCGTTACTACTTTTCCGTTTCCGATCTTTAGAGGCGTTAAACGTGACGATGCAGGTAATATTGAGATGTTTTGGCCCGAATATTTTGCAACCCGTAGCCAAGACCTCGAAGAGGCCTATCACGATGTCGGACAGTTTTACTGGGGGACTCCCGATGCCTGGCTGGAAGGAAAACCGATTTTTTCCGAAGCGGCAACAACCATCGTATTGCCACGCCATCTTGTGCAAGATATCGATACCCCTGAAGACTGGCATAGAGCGGAACTCATGCACAAAGTATTGTCCCTCTCATGAATATTCTCATCCGTGCTGATTCGTCAAGTCAAATCGGTTTAGGTCATATCATGCGCACCTTGGTTCTCGCACAGCAGTATCCTAATGAGACTGTTGCATTTGCTTGCCAAAATTTAGCGGGTAACATAATGGATAAAATTCCCTATCCTAAGTATATTTTAACCTCTAACAATCCCGAAGAGCTCATTAACCTCATCCATAATCAGAAAATCGATAGGGTCATTTTTGATCATTACGGCATCCATGCAGAAGATGAAAGAATCATCAAAGAACAAACAAATGTTAGTATTATGAGTCTTGATGACACGTACGCATCTCATCATTGCGATATTCTTCTCAATCACAACATCAGCGCCGATTCAAATCGCTACATCGGGTTAGTCCCTGTACATTGTGAACTTCGATGCGGCAGTGAGTATACGCTCATACGCGATGAATTTAAAAAAGAAAAAATGACCCCTAGAGAAAAAAAATACGATCTGTTTATCTCCATGGGGGGAGCCGATACTGCCAATCTTACCACTAAGATTTTGAAAACATTGGACGATTCTCAAAGTATATGCGTTGTCACCACCACCGCCAACGCCAACCTAGATGAACTCAAAAGCTATTGTCAAAGTAAAAGAAACATTACGTTGCATGTCAACTCTAATGAAATAGCCAAACTCCTTCACCAAAGCAGCCTCGCCATCATCACCCCAAGCGTTATGGTTCATGAAGTGCTTTTTATGGCTATTCCTTTTGTGGCACTTAAAACAGCGGACAATCAAGACGATATGGTGCAGTATTTAAAACGGCATAACTACAATATCATAGAGGAGTGGAATCGTGATTCAATTGCTCAACTTTACCACGCTTAGCCTCACTCAAAAAGAGCTCGTTCTGTCATGGCGCAATCACCCAAATATCCTAAAATGGATGATAAACAACAATGAAATTTCGTTAGAAGATCATTTGTACTTTATCGATCTACTCTCTTCAACAACACAAAAGTGCTATTTTTTAGTCCAAAAAGATTCCGAATATGTTGGAGTCATTGATTTAACCGATATTACAAAAGACTCTGCAGAACTTGGGATTTATGCCAATCCGGATATGCGAGGGGTTGGACATGTCCTCATGAACGCATTGATCGATCATGCATTGAGACTGGGTCTATCCAAACTTATTGCCAAGGTGTTTGTTAACAATGTCAGAGCTTTGCGTTTGTATCAAAAATTTAATTTTACAGAAATAAGCCGCGCTAATAAAAAAATGATTACCTTGGAGCGAATACTATGATCATTGGCAAGCACAACCTTAATGAAAAAGTTTTTATCATCGCTGAGCTCTCTGCCAATCACAATGGCTCACTTCAAACCGCATTGGATACCATCACTGCAATGAGTCTCTCAGGTGCCGATGCCATCAAACTGCAAACGTATACTCCCGATACTATAACACTCGATTGTGACAATGAGATGTTCACGATCTCCCAAGGTACTCTTTGGGACAAACGCAAATTTTACGACCTCTACGCCGAAGCCATGACTCCGTGGGAGTGGCATGAAGCTCTTTTTAATCATGCCAAAAATTTAGGAATGCAAGCTTTTTCGTCTCCCTTTGATCCTACTGCGGTTGATTTTCTCGAAAATCTGAATGTTCCCGCCTATAAAATTGCCAGCTTCGAGATTACCGATATCCCTCTCATTGAGTACACCGCAGCAAAAGGAAAACCCATAATTATCTCTACGGGAATAGCAACACTCGAAGATATTCAAGAGGCATTAGATGCCTGCCGACGTATGGGCAACGATCAAATCACCCTCCTTAAATGCACCTCTGCTTACCCTGCCGCACCCGAAGAGATGAATCTCCTCACGATTCCGAACATGCTTGAGCGTTTTGACGTCACCGTAGGACTCTCGGACCACACCATGAGTCTCAGTGCTCCCATTGCCGCTGTCGCATTGGGAGCTCGTATTATCGAAAAACATTTTATCCTCAGCCGTGATATGGGGGGAGCCGACAGCGCATTCAGTCTTGAACCACACGAGTTTCGTGCTATGGTAAATGCTATACGCGATACCGAAAAACTGATGGGAAAAGTAACCTATGATCTGAGTCCAAAAAGCCTAAAATCACGCGAATTTTCCCGCAGTCTTTTCATCGCCCAAGATGTCAAAGCGGGTGAAATCCTAACCGCACAAAATGTCCGTTCGGTTCGTCCAGGATTTGGAATGGCTCCTAAACATCTCAAAGAAGTTTTGGGGAAAACGTTTAAAAAAAGTGCTTCTAAGGGAACCCCACTTGCCTGGGAATTGATTCAATGACCATTGCCGTCGTTTCGCACGATGCAGGGTGTTCCCAACTACTTTACGCTATGATCGATCAACATCGCCATCATGACGTAATATGGCAAATCTTTGCTCATTCCAAAAGTCCAATGGCACTTATTTGCGAACGTAATTCCCTCCCCTTTACTCCCATCGATGATGCGGTACAACAGCTTGAAGTGCTCAAACCTGATGCTTTATTTTTTGGTACGGGATGGCAAGAAAAAGTGGAGCGTCCTTATGTCGCCTACTGCAAAGAGCACGGCATCCCAACCATCGCATTTTTGGATCATTGGAGCAGTTATCGTGAACGGTTTGGATACCCTGATGACAAATGGGAAACAAATTGCGGAGATTTTACTGCCGTGCATGATGAAAAAGCACTACAGCTTGCATTAGATCTTCATCTTCCTAACCCCATAGCACTCCCTAATCTTTATCTCCAAAAACTGATCCATGAAGCTAAATCTAAAAACATACCTCAAACGCAAAACCTCCTCTTTTTGAGCGAACCCACCGATGCCGTTGCCAAATCTACCTATGGAGATGAAAATTATTGGGGATTTACCCAATACACAGCACTTGAGGATATTTTGAAAAATTTTGAGCGGTTTGAATGCTCAGGACTCACCATCCGACTTCATCCCAGCGAAAAGTCATCAGGATTTAAAAGAATTCTCCAAAAATATCCACACGTGCGGGTACAGATCAACGATGCCAACACGTTTGAGCTCGCCCATCAGCTGTTAAGTGCCAAAATCATCCTCGGATTTGATACGATGGCGCTCTACACAGCAGCGCTCATGGGTAAAAATGTCATTTCCTATCTCCCAAGTTCTAACAGAAGTTTTTTACTCCCGCTCCCCTCTTCCCAACAGTTTCGAACACTTAAGGGACTCAAGCCTTCTCACTTATCCCCCATTGCACTTTCGCTGGAAAATTTCGGCATGGATTTTGCTTTGTTTTTGGAAACACTGACCAAAGGCCACTAGATGGGCGAACCGCTCAAAGCACTTATTATCGGCGCAGGAAGTATCGGCGGTCTCATCGATTCTAAGGATTCACAGTCCATCGCCAGTCACGCACATGCCTACTCCAAACATCCACATACACAGCTAAGTGCCATTTGCGAGCCCTCAGAGCTCAATGTATTCGCTTTTATGGAGCGATGGGGGGAAGTGCTTCGCTATACCAATGTTGATGAGATCAGCCATGATGAACACTTTGATATTGCTTCTATTTCCTCATCCACGGCGGCCCATTTTCATGATCTAACCGCACTCTTACAGCGCCCTGATTGTTCCTATATCCTTTGCGAAAAACCGCTTGTTGCCACCAAGGAAGAATTTCATTCCCTCTCCTCACAACTTCAGCGTACGAATAAAAAAATACTTATCCACCTCATGCGCCGATACAATCCTGCTTTTATTGCCCTCTCTTCACGAATTAATAACAAAGAGTTTGGAAAATCCCTCGGATTTCAAGGGGTATGCACCAAAGGATTACTGCACAATGGTTCCCATCTCATGGGTGTTTTGAACCACTTTTTAGGAAATCTAACTGCCATAAAGCCCTGTCGGGCATCTCATTGCCATGGTGATTTGTGCGGAGAATTCGGTATTTCTCTTGAACGTGGCGATGGAACCATATCGGTTCTTAGTACTTCTGCCTATTCGTTATTTGAACTCACCTTATGGTTTGAAGCAGGGGTCATTAAAATCCTTGAGGGAGGCGATAAAATTGAAATTTATTCCAAAATCCCCTCACCAACTTATGAAGGGTATTTCACCCTTTCCCTACGGGAAACGATTATGACCAACCTCTCCCATTACGCACTTGACTCTCTTGAATTTTTGCTTCGTGAAAGCCCTGAAACATGCAGTCAGATTTTCAAAGAGCATCTCCAAATTCACGAACATATTTTTCAAACTTTTGCAAAGGTGTACCCATTATGATACTTGCAATCAACGGCGGGGACAAACTTCGTACCGCCCCTTTCCCCGCATATAATACCATTGGGGCAGAAGAAGAAGAGGCCGTTTTACGCGTTTTGCGCAGCGGTAAACTTTCCACCTATCTGGGAACATGGCACGACGATTTTTATGGTGGGCCTGAAGTACGGGCTTTGGAAAAAGAGTGGTGCGACTATTTCGGTGTCAAACATGCCATCAGTGTTAATTCGGCTACATCGGGCCTTTATGCTGCAGTAGGTGCATGCGGTATCAGCCCAGGGGATGAAGTAATCGTCTCAGCCTATACAATGAGTGCTTCTGCAACGGCGGCTCTCGTGTATGGTGCTATCCCTGTCTTTGCCGATATCGAAGAAGAGTATTACTGCCTCGATGTCAACAGCATCGAGTCTAAAATTACCCCGCGTACCAAAGCGATTATTGTCGTTGATATCTTCGGGCAACCCTATAATCGTGATGCCATTAATGCCCTCGCGAAAAAGCACAACCTCTTTGTGATTGAGGACGCTGCACAAGCTCCCGGAGCAATGTTAGACGATAAATTTGCGGGAACACTGGGAGACATTGGGATTTATTCACTCAACTACCATAAACACATTCACAGCGGTGAGGGGGGAATTATCGTCACCGATAATGACGCTCTCGCTCACAAACTGCGTCTCATCCGTAACCATGCCGAAGCGGTCCTCTCTGCCAAAGGGATCGAAGATAAAAGCGAACTCATCAACATGGTGGGATTTAACTACCGTATGACAGAGATCGAAGCGGCTATTGCCAGAGAACAGCTTAAAAAGCTTCCCGATTTACTAACACAGCGGTTAGCCAATACCCACTACCTCAACGAGAAATTAGCCCAAATTCCTTGTATTCTTCCGACTAAAATTCGCCTATCTTCCAAACACGCGTTTTACGTCCATCCTCTCCAGTTTGATGAAAAAATAGCTGGCATGCACCGTAACCGTTTTATTGATGCCGTTAAAGCCGAACTGCCTCCAACACTGTTACGTGAAGAGTCCATTGTCCTTCTGAGCTACGGATACGTCAAGCCGTTGTATCTCCAACCTCTCTATCAAGAACGCATTGCCTTTGGACGCGATGGCTATCCCTTTAGCCTCAGTAACGTTACCTATCCAAAAGGGCTTTGCCCAGTAACAGAGGATATGCATTATAATCGTCTGATAACGCATGAGTTTATGCGTCCGGGAATGACCGAAGCTGATATGGACGATGTCGTGCATGCGTTTGAAAAAGTGTGGAAAAATCGTGAGGAATTGTTGTGAAAATCGAGGGGGAACGTCTGTATTTACGACCACTGGAGAAGAGAGATGCCCATGGCAATTACCCTTCTTGGCTAAACAATCCCGAAGTATGCCGCTATAACTCCCATGGGGAACACCTCTACACCACTGAAATGGCACAAGCCTATATTGCCAGCGTGAGCGATAATCCAGCCTACACTGTTTTTGCCATCTGTTTAAAAGAAAACCATCAGCACCTTGGAAACCTCTCTTTGCAACAAATTTCACTCAAAAACCGCAGTGCCGAATTTGCTATTTTGATCGGAGACCCTTGCGCTTACGGAAAAGGGATCGGATATGAAGCAGGAAAACTTTTACTTGATTACGCTTTTCATACCTTGAAGCTGCATCGAATCCATTGCGGGACACATACTGACAATGTCGGAATGCAAAAACTTGCACTTAAGCTGGGATTCACACAAGAAGGAAAACGACGGGATGCCATTTTCAAAAATGGTGAATTTGCCGATATAGTGGAATACGGATTACTTTATAACGATTATTTAAAAGGTCAACAATGACAGCCGATTACGGAAAACCTCTTTACAAAGAGTATTTACAATATTGTACACGCTGCTGCATGCCAAGCTCAAACGAAGGGATGCAGTTCGATGAATTGGGCATCTGCTTAGCCTGCCGTGCGCAAGAGCAAAAAATGCGTATTAACTGGAAAAAAAGTGAAGCCGTTTTACGCGAAACACTCGAAAGCTATAAAGAAAAATCAGGGGACAATTACGATTGCATTATCCCCATAAGCGGTGGTAAAGACAGCGTATTTCAGCTTCACGTCCTTAAAAAAGTATACGGGATGAAACCCCTTGCAGTAACCTTTAATCATAATTGGTATTCTGAAACAGGTAAATACAATCTTGACAATGCCCTTGAGAAACTTGAAATCGATCATATTATGTTCACCCCCAACAAAGCACTCGTGAAAAAACTGTTTGTAAAATCCTTTTACAAAATCGGCGATTCCTGTTGGCATTGTCACGCCGGCGTCGGGGCTTTTCCTTTGCAAATTGCCGTCAAATACAACATCCCGCTTCTCATTTGGGGAGAATCCGTTTGCGAAAGCAGCGGTCGTGCCGATTTCAAAGATAACGTCCAAAAATTTGATCGTGACTACTTCACCAAAGTTTCCGCGAAGCTTTTTCCTGAGCAGATGATCGACGAAGAGATTACACGCAAAGATTTAGCCCCTTTTGCACTTCCAAGCTACGAAGATATTGAACGTGTTGGCGTGGTGGGTCTGCATCTTGGAGATTACCTTTTTTGGGATGATGAACGCCAAATGGAATTCATCAAAAAAGAGTACGATTGGAAAGAAGAGCACCGTCCAGGGCATTACAAAGGATTTAAAGGCAATGAGTGTAAATTTGAGACACTCCATGACCACATGAAATTTGTGAAACGCGGTTTCGGACGGGGAACCGATCAGGCAAGCGCCGATGTTCGTGCAGGTCTCCTCACACGTGAAGAGGGGTTTGAAGTCGCTAAAAAATACGATCAGCAACGACCGGTCTACCTGGATGAATTTCTTGATATGGCAAACATCACGGAAGAAGAATACACCAATGTCCTCAAAGCAATGCGCCAAGGCAAATTCAAAGAGAGCCTATGAACCTAGCCCATCTCACTGCAACCCAATTATTAGAGCAATTGGAAGCAAAAGCCATTACACCCCAAGAGATTGCACAAGCATCTTTGAAACAAATACGGGAAATTGATCCTACCGTACATGCATGGGAATTTGTCGATGAAGAGGTGATACAAGCTCAGCTTACCAAAATCAGTACCTATGCACAAACCGACTATCCTCTTTACGCTATTCCTATCGGTGTCAAAGACATCTACAATACCTATGATATGCCAACCCAAATGGGTTCTCCCATCTGGCAGGACTTTACACCAGGTAATGACGCACGCATGGTTCACTATCTCAGACGCTCAGGCGCACTCATGCTAGGCAAAACAGTCACCGCCGAATTCGCTGTCCATTATCAAGACAAAACCCGCAATCCTCATGATCTTTTACGCAGTCCAGGAACTTCCTCTAGCGGTTCATGCGTTGCCGTAGCGACAGGGATGGTTCCCGTAGCACTTGGAAGCCAAACAGCAGGTTCTATCAGCCGCCCCGCAAGCTATTGCGGAATTTACGGTTTTAAACCGACGTTTGGTGTGCTTCCGCGTATAGGGGTTTTAAAAACCACCGATTCACTCGATACCCTTGGATTTTTTGCTCGCAGCGTGGAGGATTTAGTCCTCATTTTTGAGGCATCCCGTGTTCGTGGAGAAAACTATGAGTACGTTCATCACCACATTGACAACTATCATACTGCTCCTGAGAAAAAATTTCGTATCGGAATCGTCAAACACCCAAAATGGGACCTTGCCTCTGACGCAGCAAAAGCAGCCTTTGAACAATGGTGTTGTACTTTACAGTCTCCCCGCTTGGAGATTGAGGAAGCAGTGCTACCTGTGTTTTGTGATACGATCCACACAACGCATCAATGCATTTACGATAAATCGCTCGCCTATTATTTCAAAGACGAATATGCTCAACACACCCTGATGAGTCCGATTTTTTATAATATTATCCAAGAAGGAAATAAAATCACCAAAGAACAATATCAAGAAGCATTGGAAAAACAATCTCGTGAAACAGTGGCTTTTAATGACTGGATCGAATCGTATGATATTTTGCTCACATTGGCTACCGCCGATGAAGCTCCCATCGGACTGACAACCCCCGATATCCCCGATGCCAATATCATTTGGACCTACCTAGGGCTTCCTACTGCCACTATCCCTGTTCTCAAAGGGAAAAATGGTTTACCCATAGGCATTAGTGTTGTTGCAGGAAAATATCGTGATAAATTATTATTGGATTTTCTTACCTACCTAAAAACACTCAATCTTGTAAAAACAGTCCTACCAATATCCCCCGTCAATTCTAAGGAATCCGTATGAATGAAACATCTATTTCCCTTGATACTGTTTATGGCAAAAATATTCAAGCCATTTTTTCAGTCAACTCAGCTTTGGCTCTTGAGATCTTTTCTATTCAAGAGAATAAAGAATTTGAACTTTTTCAAGGAGAAGATCCCGTTGCTATAAATCTTCTTGACGTCAACAACCATCTTTTTATGTACGACAATCCTGTTGTGGATGTTTTAACGCTCGCTGAAGCCAAACAAAGCCACTCAACGTATCACTATCGTTATATATACGGTATTGCTAACGGTATCTATTTAAAAATGGCGCTGGACTCTCCTGCAATCAAACGAATCGTTTTATTTGAATCCAATTATGAGTTGTTGTACATTGTGCTCAATTTAATTGATTTTTCAAAAGAAATTGCTGAAGAAAAACTGATCATCGAAGCGACAAAAGAGTTTGATTTCACCGATGCTTATCAATATTTCAATGAACACGAAAGTCAGCTTTTTGCCAGACTCTTCGAACTGGAAGTATCCGCAGACTATTACATAAAAACCGCCTATGACAATATTGCAAAAATAACCAGTGTATTAGCAGAAACGCTTTTGCAAGTCGTCATGGGTCATGGAAACTGCCCTATCGATTCTTTGATGGGGATAGAACATCATTTTACCAATCTGCCCGACATGATCAAAGGGCCAAAGTTTACGAAGATTTTTGGAAAGGGGCAGGGAGAAACCGTCATTATTGTTTCAACTGGGCCCAGCTTGACGAAACAAATCCCTTTATTGAAAAGCATTCAAGACCATGTAACCATCATCAGCGTCGATGCAAGTTTCCCGATTTTAGAGAAAAATGGAATTAAGCCTGATTTTGTAACCGTACTTGAACGGGTACCGGAAACAGGAAAGTTTTTTGAAAACAATTCGTTGGAATTTCAAAAAGATGTTAATTTTGTTTGTGTTTCCATTATCCATAAAGCGGTCAAAGATGCGATAAGAACCGGAAACTTATTCTTGCAAATGCGCCCTCATGGCTATACAAAATATTTCGGATTTGATGATTATGGTTATTTGGGCAGCGGTATGAGTGCTGCAAATTTAGCACATGAGCTCGCCGTTATGTTAAATTTTAAAAATATTATTTTTATTGGACAAGATCTTGCATTTGGTGAAGACAATACCTCACATGCCCAAGATCATACCTTTACGATTAATGAAGAAAAACCTGAAGGACATGATATCTTCACTCTAAAATATGGAGGAGAGGGAACCATCCGAACGACATTTTATTGGAATATTTTTAGAAACACCATTCAAGACATTATTAAAAAAACAGCATCATTTATTACAACCGTCAATTCTACCGAAGGCGGGGCTCAAATCTCAGGTGCGATCGAAATGCCTTTTGCCGAGGCTATTGAAAAATACATTGATTTTTCTCTAATCAAGCAACCTCTCTCAATTGAGTATCCAGATACAGAGGAAGCAGCGCGCAATGTCAAACAAATGATTGAGAAAACAAACTTAATCCTCAAAGAAGCAGTTGATAAACAAGAGATGATTGAAAATCTTTTTATAAACATTCAAGATGCCTCTGAGAAGCTAGTAGAACTCAATGAAACCAACCGACTTGAAGAGATAGATTTTGACCACCTACAAGTTCTTAGCGATAAATTGGATGAGGTAAAAGACATCATTGACAGTAAACAATTTAACCAAATGTTTTTTGATGTCATTCAATCTTTCATGATTCATCTTGAAATTGATTTAGCAGAGGTTTACACCAGTAATCCTCAATCAGATATCGAAAAGAAAGCAAAACTGATTGATTGGATTATGCGCCATCGCTATTGGCTTTTCGTCATTGCAGGGGGAATTGATGCTCAATTTGGCACTATTGTGAAAGCAATTAAGCAATGGCCTCCTGAACTATTAGAGCACATTACCATACCTACAAAACGAGTCCTAAGCATTGACCATGAAAAATATGAACATTTAAAAGCAAAAGCAGTGGAAGAAGAAGCCACAATCGTTGAGTTGATCAACTCCATAAAAATGAATGAAACAACTGAAATTCTTGCGTAATCAGTGCACTGTTAAACAGCGCACTGTCTAAAGTTAATTTATTGCAGCAGTTTTAATACGTTTTGCTGTACCGCATTCGCCTGGCTCATAGCAAAAGAACCTGCTTGTGCAAGAATATTGTATTTAGAGAAGCTTGCACTCTCTGCCGCAAAGTCAACATCACGGATATTGGACTCAGCCGCTTTTACGTTTACTTGCGTAACTGAGATATTGTTAACCGTTGAAATCATTTGATTTTGAACCGAACCCAAATCTGCTCTGATGCTGTCAAGCA
>JAUYAU010000016.1 GCA_030693335.1 Sulfuricurvum sp. | reverse complement strand
AACTAAACCATAGACCTCGAAAAATACTTGGCTATAAAACTCCGCATGAAGTGTTCTTTGCTAAAATTGCACAATGGATTGATGACTCGAAGCTACACTATAAAAATAACGTTGTTGCACTTGATTGTTGAATGGGCGTTGCAAATTAAAGGGATTTGTGTTATTTGATTTGGATTTTATGTAGAGGAAATTAATATTTTAAGGTGGTGGCTAATCTCGGAATCGAACCAAGGACACGCAGATTTTCAGTCTACTGCTCTACCGACTGAGCTAATTAGCCACATTTTGTGGACTGCAATTATAGCCACGCAAGCTTAAAGATAAGCTTAAAAGCTATTTTACTGATTCAGTTGGTTTTAGCTATTCTTTTTAAATCATTTAACTCAAAAGGAATCTGACGGTGTCAACAGACTCTTATACAAAAAGTGTCATCATCGTTGTCAAAGGAGTAGTACAGGGGGTAGGATTTCGTCCTTTTGTCTACACCACAGCCAAAGCATATCATCTGTGTGGAAATGTTTCCAATACAGGGGAGGGTCTACTTATCCATTTGGAAGGTTCAGCGGATGCGATTGAGCAATTTTGTACCATATTGCGGGATAACCCTCCAGCGCTGGCACGAATTGAGCGTATTGAAATTCGTGAGTATGAGTGTAAAAATTTTGTCGGATTTGAAATTTTAGACAGTTTACATCGTAATAAAACAACGTCAATTTCTCCCGATATTGCCGTATGTGAAGAGTGTTTGGAAGAAATGAACAATCCCCATGACAGGCGTTATGGATATTACCTTATCAATTGTACCCAATGCGGCCCCCGTTACAGCATCATCGAAACGCTTCCCTACGATCGCTCTTGTACCTCCATGAAAATTTTCAAGATGTGCCCCGAGTGTCAAGCCGAATATGATGATCCTGCCAATCGCCGTTATCATGCACAGCCGATCAGCTGTCATGCATGCGGACCTGTTTTGAGTCTGATGGACAAAGAAGCAAACTCTATTGCGCAAGGGGATGAGGTAATCGCCAAAGCTACAGAGCTTTTAAAAAACGGTTTCATCCTTGCCATCAAAGGGATTGGCGGATTTCATCTGATGTGTGATGCTTCCAATGAATCGGCGGTAGCCACGCTTCGGGTACGAAAAAAACGCCCTAAAAAACCTTTCGCCGTGATGTTTTCACATATCGATCAGCTTTGCGAGTATCTTTTTCCTAATGAGCAGGAGTCCCGATTGTTGACCACCAAAGAGCGGCCGATAGTATTGGTAAAAAAAGGGAATCGTTCATTAGCGTCTAGCATTGCTCCCGATATAGATACGATCGGAGCCATGATCGCCTATACCCCTTTGCATCACATTCTATTTAGCCATTTTCCCTCTCCTCTCGTCGCAACCAGTGCTAACCGTAGCGATGAACCGATCATCCGCAATGCCCAAGAGCTTCGAGAACGTTTAGGGGATGTGGTTGATTTTATCGTTGATTTTGACCGGGATATACTCAATGCGGTGGATGATTCGATTGTGCAAGTGATTCAAAATCGTCGTACGACATTGAGGATGGGGCGTGGTTATGCTCCCTATTCACTCGTTCATACGGGATTCACCCCTTTAAAAATATTGGCGGTTGGGGGACAGCAAAAAAATATCATCGGCTTGGCTTACGACGATAAACTGATTCTCAGCCCCCACATCGGTGATCTTCACACCATTGAAGCTATGGAGTATTTCCAACGCAGTGTGGAGACGTTCAAACGTTTTTACGATTTCCAACCCGATATTATTGTTTGCGATAAACATCCTACCTACGCAACCGTGCAATGGGCAAAAGATCAAGGTAAACACGTCATCGAGGTACAGCACCATTATGCTCATGCGCTTGCGTGTATGGCAGAGTTTGGGCTTAATGAAAAAGTGCTTGCTTTTTGTTTTGACGGGACGGGGTATGGGGATGACGGTACGATCTGGGGAGGGGAAGTTTTTATCGCTGACCCCTATAATTATCAGCGTATAGGGCATATCAAACCGTTTCGTCTTTTGGGAGGAGAGAAGGCGATTAAAGAGCCTAAGCGGATTGCGTTGGCACTCTTGTTCGAGGTTTATACACTAGCAGAGGTAGGTGCGCTCAACCTTCCTCTTTTACATCATTTTACATCCGATGAACTCGCGCTGCATCATCAGGCATGGGAAAAAAGGATTAATGCGCCGTTATGTTCCTCGATGGGGAGAATGTTTGATGCAATAGCATCGTTTTGTGACATACTTTATGAAAACGGATATGAAGGTGAGGGCGGGCAAAGGCTCGAAGAACGGTATGATCCCCATTTGGAAGCAGTGTTTGACTATACCATTGAAAACGGTGTCGTTGATTTTTCGACGATGGTTCAAAAAATAGTATTCTTGGCGCAAAAAAAAGAGTTCATTTATATCGCTACGGGGTTTATCAATACATTAGAAGCAATTATTGAGGAGTTTTCCGATAACTCTTGTGATTTATCTATTGTACTAAGCGGTGGGGTTTTCCAAAATAAAACCCTTTTGAGCCTTTGTGTAACACGGTTAGAAGAAAAAGGTCGGAGGGTCTATTTTCAAGAAAAAACGCCAATTAATGACGGAGGAATCGCGCTAGGACAACTCTATCATGCCGTGCATGGTGCAAAGTCTCATCATGGATAAGAACGATGCTGTATTTTCTTATTTGTTTTTCATATAGTTGTTCTATAATATGAGCCAATTGACCATTTAAAAAGGGGAACGAATGTTAAAATCTTTTTTAATCGTGTTTGTACTTGCACAAGCATCATTGTTCGCACATACAGGTGTAGGGAGTATTTCAGGTTTTGAAGCCGGTTTCTCTCATCCAATCGGCGGAGCAGATCATATTTTAGCCATGTTTGCCGTAGGTCTTTGGGCAGCTCAAATGGGGGGACGTTCACTTTGGACGGTTCCGCTTAGTTTTGTTGCGATGATGGTTGTCGGTGCATTTTTGGGAATGCAAGGGGTTCACGTACCCCTCATTGAAGAGGGAATTTTGGCTTCTATCCTAGTTTTAGGGGCAATGATCGGATTTGGCGTCAAAATGCCGGTAGTATTTAGTTCTGTTCTTGTCGGAAGCTTGGCGATTTTTCATGGAACGGCACACGGCAACGAAATGCCGCTGAATGCCAGTGGTGTTGAGTACGGCATAGGCTTCGTGCTGGCAACAGGAATGGTACATCTTTCGGGGATTGTGATAGGATTGATACGCGCTAAAAGCATGAAATCCAAAGTATCTCACATGGTGAAGAGAACGAATGTGTAAAGATTGCGGATGTTCTATCACAGTGGATGATAATCATCACGATCATTCGCATACGCACCATGCGGCACATGAGACACTGCATCATAATCCACAGCTTAATGACGCTAAAACGATTGCAGTCATCAAAAAGATTTTAGACAAAAACGATCATGAAGCGCATCATAACCGAGAGCATTTCAATGAGCATGGTGTATTGGCGATCAATCTTATGAGCTCTCCAGGCAGCGGTAAAACGGCACTGCTCGAAGCCATGGCAGGAATTTCTCCTTTTAAATTTGGGGTGATTGAGGGGGATTTGGAGACGTCACGTGATGCGGATCGTCTCAAAGCCATCGGAATCGATGCCGTACAGATTCAAACAGGAAGTGCATGCCATCTCGATGCTTTTATGGTACACAAGGGACTGCATGATCTTCCTTTGGCTCCTTTGGATGTCTGTTTTATCGAAAATGTGGGAAATCTGGTTTGTCCTGCGAGCTACGATGTGGGATCGCATCTCAACATCGTTTTGGTCTCCATCCCTGAGGGAGAAGATAAAATTGCTAAATATCCGGTGATGTTCCGTCAAGCCGATTTGATCCTCTTTACAAAAACCGATCTACTCCCCTATTTTAAATACGATATCCAAAGAGAAAAATTCGAAGCACGAAAGATCAAACCCAATGTCGATGTTTTAGAAGTGAACATCAACGATGAGACCTCTATTCAACGGGTGATTGAATGGATTGAGTTTAAACGGAAGATGAGAGCGTAATCCATGTGTTTGTCCATACCGTCCAAAGTGGTTTTGATTGATATCCAAAACAACAGCGCGACGGTCGATACAATGGGAATACAGCGAACGTCCAGTTTGGATTTGATGGAAGAGGGATCGATTCAAATCGGGGATTACGTATTGCTGCATATCGGATTCATTATGAGTAAAATCGATGAAGAAGATGCATTGGAGTCGTTGAAAGTGTATCAAGAAATTTTAGAGCAACTTGATGAGCAAGAGCGACGGCAATTAGTACTGGATGATGAGAAGGTGAATGGCGAAGCCAGAGAAACTCCCCTGGGGGATAATTGTCCCTCCAGAGAAACGGTATGAGTTCTTTGCAACTCAAAGATTTGTATGACGGATTTCGAAATGCTGAGGTTATTAAAGGGTTTCAAAAACTGATCGATCAAGAGGCAAAAAAATTGGATCGTACCGTTAACATCATGGAAGTATGCGGAGGGCATACCCACACGATTATGAAATACGGGTTACTTCAACTGTTGCCTAAAAATATCAACTTTATCCACGGTCCGGGATGTCCTGTGTGCATCATGCCCAAAGAGCGCATTGATCATGCATACACCCTAGCGATGATGGAAGATGTTGTTTTACTGACACTGGGAGACATGATCAAAGTTCCGGGAAGTCTTGGCTCACTGCAAGATGCACGCTCTTGCGGGGCCGATGTACGTTATGTCTACTCTCCCATGGATGTATTAAACGTTGCCGTTGAAAATCCCGATAAAAAAATCATTTTCTTTGCGATCGGATTTGAGACGACGACCCCCATGAGTGCAGCACTCATCGATGCGGTTATCAAACGCGGGATCAAGAATGTCTTTTTTCACATTAACCACGTTACGGTTCCCGAAGCAATGGAGCTTTTGATCCAAGAACGCGACACACATTACATCGATGCGTTTATCGGACCGTCTCATGTGAGTGTTATCAGCGGCGCAAAAATCTATGAGATTTTCCCTAAAAAGTACCATATCCCTGTCGTCGTATCGGGATTTGAGCCAGTCGATGTAATGGAATCGATTTACATGATTCTCAAACAGTTCAATGAGCAACGCAGTGATCTGGAGATTCAATATAAACGTTTAGTGAACCATGATGGCAACCTAATGGCACAAGCCCTTAACGAGCGCTATTTTGAAAAAGTCGATTTATTCAAATGGCGCGGCATTGGGCATATCCCCAAAAGTGCTCTTAAACTGCGTGATGAATTTGCCGACTATGACGCGGAAGTGATCTACAAAGATATTCTTCCTTATGAGGAGATTGACGATCATAAATTGTGTATTTGCGGTGATATTTTACGTGGACGTTCCAAACCGCGAGATTGCAGTGTTTTTGGCACGGCGTGCACTCCAAGCTCTCCATTAGGGAGTTGTATGGTGAGTTCTGAGGGGGCGTGCGCTGCTTATTATAAGTATGGAAATTTATTGTAAGTAGGGATAGTATGAATAATCAGCACTATTTGAAAAAATTAAAAGAGTTTAAAAAATATGTTAAAAGTTTTGTCAACTCTCGCAAGAGCGGGCATAAAGAGATTCATAGCTTAAGAGTAATTAGCAGAGAACTTCATTCATTGCTTAGTGATGCTGACCCTTTTTACGACAGAGTTAAAAAAGTAATTAAAATAAGCAATAAAATAAGAGACACCGATGTGTTTTTTGAGTTCTTTGTCCCCTCTTTACCAAAAAAATATCGTAATAAACTGGAGATAGAGAGTATAAGAAAATATACAAATAAGAGCAGAAAAAAGAAGATAGAGAAGCTGCACATATATCTAAAGTCTTTAGTTGTCCCCAAAAATGTCCTGTTTAGAAGCGAGAATGATCAATTGAATTTTGTTAGCGGCGAAGAGCTGAGACTGGATAAAACACAGTTGCATAAATACAGAATTTATATAAAAAGAATATTGGCAAAAGAAAAAAACAGTGTTCCAAAAAATGAGACGAGAATAAAAATTCTGACTAAAATTAAAGATATTTTAGGGATGATACATGATGATTATAACGGGTTAGAGAGGTTGAATCTTTGCGATGTAAACGCTGTTTTGCTAAGTAAAATTAAAAGTTTTATACAAGAAAAGAATGAAAAACTTTACAACCGATTTAAAAACTTAAATAGAGAGTATATCGGGAGTTTAGCATGAAAAAAGTTTATTTAATCAGACATGCCAAATCAAGTTGGAAGGATTTAGCACTCGAGGACTTTGAACGACCTCTGAATAAAAGAGGCAAATCGGATGCACCTTTAATGGGGGATAAACTTCACGATAAAAAAGTTATGCCCGATACAATTTTGTCAAGTCCAACCCTCAGGGCTAAAACTACGGCAGAGATAATTGCAAAAAAGATAGGATTTGAAAAAAAAATTGTATATAAAAAAGACATTTACGAGGCGAGCGCGACGACCCTTCATAAAATATTGACCAAAATAGCGGATACAGAAAGTATCGTGTTTTTGTTCGGACACAATCCGAGTTTGAATGAACTGGCTGATAATTACATTCACTTTAACGAAAACATCCCGACCTGCGCAGTTGTGGAGATAGCGTTTGACTGTAACAGTTGGGCAGACATAAGTGCAGAAAATGCAAAATGGGTCTCATTCGACTATCCGAAAAAAGAGAAGTGAAGCAGTTGAAACAGATATAATATCCGACATACATTTTAAGGCTTAAAGTTATGAGTTATAAACCGCCGTTTACGATTACTTCTAAGATGCTAAACCTTGTGGGTGATATAGTTGAAATCATAACGAATATTAAGCATATAGAAATCAATTTAAAAACTCCGAAACTTCGTAAAAAAAATCGTATAAAAAGCATTACAGGAACTCTTCAAATAGAGGGAAATAGCTTTAGTGAAGAAAAAGTTACCAATGTAATCAATGGCAAAACAGTTTTAGGAACCATGAGAGAGATCGCTGAGGTACGAGGTGCCATAAAAGCGTATGAGCATTTCGATAATTACTCATTTAAAAGCGAAAAAGATCTTCTAAAATCGCATAAACTGATGATGGATGAGCTTTTGCCCAATGCGGGAGCATATAGAAATACTAATGTAGGCGTAGGCGATCAAAATGGTATGACCCATGTAGCTCCGCCTTCTTTAGCTGTACCTGAACTCATGGGGAATCTGTTTGAATGGTTACAAAATACAAAAGATCATCCTCTGATTGTCAGTTGTGTATTTCACTATGAGTTTGAGTTTATCCATCCGTTCAGTGATGGAAATGGCAGAGTAGGACGGCTTTGGCAGAGTGTTATATTGAATCATTACAGAAATATTTTTGGATTTATCCCCATTGAGAGTGTCATCCGAGAGTATCAAGAATCGTATTATAAGGCTTTGGAAAATTCAGGAAGTGTAGGAGAGAGCACGCCGTTTATAGAATTTATGTTAGAGATGATACTCAAAACATTCAAAAATGCTTCAAATGAAAATGTCCCTAAAAATGTCCCTAAAAATGTCCCTAAAAACCGTTTGAGTGAGATTGTAAAACTGATTGAAAAAAACAAAGAAATCACGTCGATACAGATAGCGCAACGACTAAAAGTAAGCGATAAAACCATCAAAAGGGACATGGTAACACTCAAAGGGCAAGGGAGATTGCAAAGGGTCGGTAGTTTGAAAAGCGGGTATTGGGAAGTGAATAAAGATGGGCATTTGAAATGATAAATAAAAATAAGTCATTAATTATTAGTGAAAAGGATATTTTTGAAAAATATAGAGAAGTTAAAAATTTTTATCGGTAAAAAGTTGGTTAAATTAATAGATAAATGGAATAAATAAATGACCAAAACCATAACCCTCGCCCAAGGCAACGGTGGAGTCGAAAACGCAGAATTGATCTCTAACATCTTTTACAAACATTTCAAAAACGAGACGTTGGCAAAAAGCGAGGATGCCGCAATCATCGACGGGGGACGACTGGCGTTTACGACCGACAGTTTTACGGTTAGTCCGATTTTTTTTGAGGGCGGGGATATTGGAAAACTTAGTATTTGCGGAACGTGTAACGATTTGGCGATGATGGGGGCGAAACCTGCTTATATGACGTGTGCGGTGATTGTTGAAGAGGGATTTTCGGTTGCTGATTTGGAGACGATTGTACTGTCGATGAAAAAAGAGCTTGAGATTAACGGAGCGCAAATCGTCTGCGGGGATACGAAAGTCGTTCCGCGCGGCAGCGTGGATAAGATATTTATCAATACGACGGGGATTGGGATTGTTCAAAAAGCGGGTATTTCCTCTAATTGCGTGAGTGAAGCTGATACGATTATTGTTTCCAATCAAATAGGGCGTCACGGTGCGACGATTTTTGCGGCGCGTGAGGGGATGACGTTTAGCTCTGCCTTGCAAAGCGATTGTACGTCATTGTGGCCGCTGGTCGAAAAACTGCTCTTTAAGGGGATTGCCATCACGGCCATGCGCGATGCGACACGAGGCGGTGTTGCGGCAGTGCTCAATGAGTGGGCGAAGCAATCCAAGGTTTGTATCGAAGTCAATGAAGAGAGCCTGCCCGTGAGCGATGAGGTACGGGGAATCTGCGAAATACTGGGGTTTGAAGCGTATACTCTGGCCAATGAGGGGACATTTGTCTTGGCGGTAAAAAGCGAAGATGCCCAAAGAACGATTGATATTCTGCACAGATTTGAGGAAGCACGTCATGCGGCCATTATAGCTGGGGTAACCCATCAGTACGATGGGCGTGTTGTACTGCTAAGCGGTTGGGGATCGAAGCGATTTATGGATTTGCCAACAGGTGAATTGCTTCCTAGGATCTGTTAATGCACGAGTATTCCATCGTGCAGGCATTGCTTGACCAATGCGAAGAAATTGCAAAAGAAAACAATGCCAAATCGGTTCATAAGGTAGTTGTAAAAATCGGTAAGATGAGCGGGGTTGAACCCCATTTGTTGGAAACGGCATTTCATACCTTCAAAGAAAAAACAATGTGTGATAGCGCTGATTTTGTAATGAATGTACAGCCGTTGACGATCGAGTGCAATCAGTGCAAAATTATCGCAGAGCTGGACGAGATTTATTATAAATGTCCGCAATGTGACAGCCTCGATGTTTGCGTTATTGATGGCGAAGAGATGTTTTTGATGACTCTGGAAATGGAATAGTGTTTTTAAGAGATCTTAAACCGTTTAGAGTGATAATTAAACAATATATTAAAAATAATTTTGCTGATACAAGGAATTTAAAATGGATCATACAGAGATGATGAAAAAAATTAAAGAGAACCAAGCTCTTTCACGCCGTGATGCTCTTAAAATGATGGTTCTCTCTCCGGTAGCAGCCTCAGTATTGGCGGGAGGGACACCGACATCTGCGGCAGCATCAAGCTCTTCTGCAACAGGCAAAATTGTCATCGTGGGAGGTGGTGCCGGTGCGTTGATGGCGCTTGCCCGTTTACGCCAAGCGCTCTCTAAACCTGACATAACGGTTATCGCTCCCAATGATAAGCATGTCTATCAGCCGGGACAAATTTTTGTTGCCGCAGGTGAATATGCTCCTGAAGACATTATTTTTGATAACACGGGCTATATTGGCGAGGATGTGACATGGATCAAAGATGAAGCGGCAACGTTCGATCCGGATAATAACTCTTTGACTACCAAAGGGGGAAAAGTTGTTGAATACGATTATCTCATCGTAGCGACGGGAGTTCAATACCATTATGAACAAATTGCGGGCTTAACCTCTGATATGATCGGGAAAAATGGTATTTCAAGTGTTTATTTAAGTGATCTAGCGCATGGGACGGCTGATGGTGGAAAAATAACACATGAATGGTTCAAAGAACTGCATGAAGCGGCAAAAACATCCAACCCTCGTGTTATCTGTACTCAACCATCCACTCCCTTAAAGTGTGGCGGTACTCCTCAAAAAATTCTTTATCTGAGTGATGATTTTCTTAAGAGGGATAAATTGAGTGCTGAGTTTATCTTTGCAAGTGCGGGTGAAAAACTTTTTAGCCTTCCGGAAATTGAGGCAGCTCTAAATAAAGTGCAAGAGGGATATGGCAACATAACGAACAAATTCGGTCATGACCTCATTGCTATTGATGCTCAAAATAAAATTGCTACTTTTTTGCATAAATACCAAGTAAAAGGTGAATATGACGCAGAGTATAAAGAGTATGATATGGTCGAAAAAGAAGAAGAGGTAACACTTGAATACGATTTTATTCACATTACTCCACCAATGCATGCGGTGGATGCAGTTGCAAACTCACCGCTTGGATGGCAAAAAGGGACAGCCAAAGGGTGGCTGGAAGTAGATCGCGAAACGCTTCAGCACAGGCGGTATAAAAATGTTTTTGGCATCGGAGACATCTGCGGTATTCCGATCGGTAAAACAGGGGGAAGCGCCCGTCATCAAGCCCCGATAGTCGTAGGAAATTTAGTTTCGGTGATGGAGAAAAAAGAGCCTGCTTTGAAATTTGACGGCTACACGGTCTGTCCGCTCAAAACCTCATATGGGAAAATTATTATGGCAGAGTTCAACTACGACGGTTTGGCGCCCTCATTCCCTCTTGACTGTGCGCAACCACGCCGAATATGGTGGGCGTTTGATTTGTATTCACTTCAGCCGATGTATCGCCATTTGATGCTTAACGGACTGATGTAAGATTAAAGCTTGGCAACGAGCTCTTTAAATAAATTTCCCCGCTGTGCATACGAACTGAACTGATCAAGACTTGCAGCAGCAGGAGAAAGCAGCGCGATACTGGTACGGTTATGTTTTTTATTAATTTGCTCGACAGCAACATCCAGAGTATGACAAAGTATGCAAGGGATATTGTACTGCTGACACAGTATCTCTAATCTCAGGGCATTTGATCCGATAGCATAAACGCTGACATCGTATTTTTTAAGAGGGGCGAAGAGCTCTTCGAGATCTACCCCTTTGTCATCGCCACCAAGGATTAAATGCATAGGGGCACTGCCGTAAGTACGGCACGCTGCGAGCGCAGCATCGATATTAGTAGCCTTTGAGTCGTTGACCCAGAGGCGGTTACGTGAATCGCGAAATTCTTCTTGGCGGTGAGGGTCGAGGATAAAGGCATTTATCTTGTCGTAATCACAACGATCGTAGAGGATTTTATCGGTTCCCATTGCAATGAGTGCATCCATTAAAAACGCCCCTTTAAACTTGATCTTTGAGGTGTCAAATCCAAAATAACGGGCCAGATCTTTTTCATTTTCATAGATGATCTTAAAAGCATTTGTAGGGGCAGATTCAAACATCTTTGGCAGGATGACCGCTTCTCCCTCTCTCATCACGGAGAGAGGTTTGATTTTTGCATCAAAGTAGGCTTGCATCCCTCCATGCCAGTCCACGTGATCAGGCGTGACAGGAAGAAGAGCATAGATATCCGGTTTGGCAATATTAGTGTAGTGCATGCTAAAAGAACTTGTCTCTAAAATCCAAATAGGAGCATCAGAGGACATTTGGGCCAAAGGAGTACCGATGTTGCCTCCGCTTATGGCCCCTTTGTCTTTAAGCAGGTGCTCCATCATCTGTGTTGTTGTTGTTTTACCATTGGTTCCGCTGATCCAGATAGAAAAGGGCATTTTTGGAGCAAAAAAGTCGTATTCACTGATAAGGTGAGCCGCTTTTTGAATAAGCGGATGTTGCGGCGGAAATCCGGGAGATGGAATTTCGTGGGTGTACAGATGCGTATCAAATTCACTGATCGGTTTGAGATAATTTCCCTCTTCATCGATAGAGGCAGCGGTGATCTTATCGTCAAAAAAAGTGCATGGCCCGTAAACTTTGGCAATAGCGCGTGTTGTTTTTCCATACCCGAAACAGGCAATATTCATACGCTGCATTAACGGATCTTCAGAGTGATAAGAGCAAGAATATTGGACAACAGAGCAATAATCCAAAAACGGACGATGATTTTGTTCTCGGCCCACTGTTTTAGTTCAAAATGATGGTGGATCGGTGCCATTAAAAAGACCCGTTTCTGTCGCAGTTTGAAACTTCCTACTTGGACAATCACCGAAACCGTTTCGATAACAAATATCAAGCCGATGAGGATAAGGAGAATTTCGCTTTTACTGATGATAGCCATATAAGCGATAAAAGCACCAAGCGTCAACGAACCGCTGTCCCCCATAAAGACTTGAGCAGGATGGCAGTTAAACCACAAGAAACCTAACAGCGAACCAATCAGTGCGGCCGCAATGATCACCACTTCACCTGCCGGTATTTTTGGCATGAGCAGATAGTGAGCCAATGAGGCATTACCGATAATATAGACAATGACACTCAATGAAAGCAGGGCAAAGATGGAAGGGACCGTTGCTAATCCATCGAGCCCATCGGTCAAATTGACTGCATTGGAAGTTGCAATCATGACCAATACCCAAAAGGCAATACTAAAATCGCCCATGTCAAAAAGGCTTGTCTTGACAAAAGGGACGTAAAAACCGGTATCAAGTTTTGCGACTAGGATTAAAAAGATACCGATTCCAAGACCAAAGAAGATTTGGAGAAACATTTTCCAACGGGCGCTGAGACCTGCTAAATTATGGCCGCCGCGAATTTTACCCCAGTCATCGGTAAACCCGATATAAGAGTAAAAAATGAGGGTTAAAAGACCACCGATCACATAAGGATTGCTAATGTTTACGGTTAGCAATGAAGCAATGATGGTTGAAAAAATAAAAACAATGCCTCCCATCGTAGGCGTTTTTGCTTTTCCCTGATGGGCACTTACATATTCATTGATCGGTTGAACACGAGCGGATCGTTGGGCCCAAGCGATAAAGCGAGGCATAAAGAATATAGTCAAGAGAAGACCAATAAAAAATGCAACCCCTGCACGCAAGGTAATATATTGAAATAAGTTGATTCCGAAGGTTGTGTATAACCAATGTAACATTTAGTAGACTCTTTGTGTTGGGGATGTAAAGCAATGCAAAGTGATATTTTAATATAATCGGCAAAAAGTTTGATTAATCAAGGAGAAGTTTTGAGAAAAAAAACGGTTTTAGTCATTACTGATGGGATCGGGTATTCTCCAAAACACGATTTCAATGCATTTCGTGCAGCCAATAAACCAACGTATGATTGGTTATTCCAAGAGGTACCTCACTCACTAATCGATACATCGGGACTTAGCGTCGGATTGCCTGAAGGTCAAATGGGAAATTCGGAAGTGGGACATATGAGCATTGGAAGCGGTCGGGTTTTATATCAAGATCTCGTCAAAATCTCTTTGGCATTGGAAGATGGCAGCTTCGCACATAATGGTCCGTTTGTTAATTTGCTCAAAGCCTCTAATCGACTTCATTTGATTGTACTGATGAGTGATGGCGGAGTTCATTCTCATATTGATCATCTTTTAGGTATTGCTGAAATTGCCGCTACTGCAGGTCGCGAAGTATGGCTGCATTTGATTACGGATGGACGTGATGTTGCCCCTACATCTGCAATGCTTTTTTTACAATCAGTTTTTGCACATGAGGATAAAAACATTAAAATAGCTACACTGGGCGGACGTTTTTACGCAATGGACCGCGATAACCGATGGGATCGTATTGAAAAAGGGTACGATGCAATCGTGTCAGCCCATCCCAAGAGCGAACAAAGTGTTGCTGACTATGTTGAAAATGCATACGCGAAAGGGGAAACCGATGAGTTTATTACCCCTGCGGCATTTGACGGGTACGATGGATTTAGGGAAGGGGATGCGGTCTTAACACTTAATTTCCGCAGTGATCGCATGCGTCAACTGGCATCTGCACTAGGTGATCCTGAATTTAAAGGGTTTGAGCGTACGTATGTTCCTATTCATTTAGCTACGATGACGCAGTACGATAAAAATCTTCCGCTTTCGGTCCTTTTCCCCAAAGATGCACCGACGAACACTTTGGCAGAGGTGATCTCTAATGCCGGTTTGCGTCAGCTGCACACGGCAGAGACCGAAAAATATGCCCATGTTACTTTTTTCTTTAACGGCGGAATCGAAGAACCGTATGAAAATGAGACCCGCGTATTGATTCCAAGCCCGCAGGTAAAAACATACGATTTACAACCGGCTATGAGTGCACCTGAAGTAGGGGATACGGTTGTGAAAGCCATGGATGAAGGGTATGATTTTGTCGTCGTAAACTTCGCCAACGGCGATATGGTGGGACACACCGGAAACTATGAAGCAGCCATTTGTGGAGTCGAAGCGGTTGATACTCAGCTTGGACGCATTATTGAAGCCAGTAAGCGTAATGATTATGCAGTGGTAATTACGTCAGATCACGGCAACTGCGAAGAGATGCGCGATGATGCAGGAAATACGTTAACAAATCATACTGTCGGAAAGGTGTGGTGTTTTGTCATGGATGACGAGGTCAAAGAAGTTCATCCGGGCGCACTTAATAATGTAGCTCCTACTGTATTGAAACTTATGGGAATCGAAAAACCTTCTGAGATGGATCAGGCACTTATTTAAACATAAAGGAATTAAATGAAATTCACAGGTAAAAATGTATTGGTAACAGGTTCAAGTCGAGGAATCGGTGCGGATGTAGCTCGTGTATTGGCGGGTTATGGTTTGAAAGTATGGATTAACTACCGTAGCGGAGCAGATGCAGCGGATGCTGTAAAAGCACAAATCGAGGCTGCAGGCGGTACTGCGGCAGTTATCGGATTTGACGTTGGGGATGAAGCAGCCTTTGTGGATGCAATTAAAACAATCGTAGATGCGGATGGAGAGTTGTCTTATTTGGTAAATAACGCAGGGATTACCAAGGACGGCTTGTCTCTTCGTATGAAAAGCGACGATTTTATGGCCGTTATCAATGCAAACTTGCTCTCAGCATTTATAGGATGTCGTGAGTCTTTTAAAGCAATGCGCAAACAAAAATTTGGCGCAATCGTCAATATCGCGTCCATCGTCGGTGAAACAGGCAATGCCGGTCAAACGAACTATGCGGCTTCAAAGGGCGGCGTGATAGCGATGACCAAAAGTTTTGCTCAAGAAGCAGCAACAAGCGGCATACGTTACAACACAGTGACACCGGGCTTTATAGCAACCGATATGACAGATGTCCTTAGCGATGAGATCAAAGCATCTTTCACGGCTAAGATCCCTATGGGACGCTTTGGCGAGCCTAAAGAGGTGGCGGAAGCGACTGCTTTTTTGTTAAGCGATCATGCGAGTTATATTACGGGTGAGACCCTGAAAGTAAACGGTGGAATGTTTATGTAACAAGTCTTGAGGGCAAAATTTTGCCACTTAAGCTAAATATGTTATAATTTCTACGATTTTACTCATTAAAACAGGAGCTATTATGGCGCTATTGGAAGATATTAAAGAAGTAGTTGTTGAACAACTAAGTGTTAACCCGGACGAAGTTAAAGCGGATTCTAAATTCGTAGAAGATCTTGGTGCAGACAGCCTTGACGTTGTTGAATTGGTAATGGCTCTTGAAGAGAAATTCGATATCGAAATTCCTGATGATGAAGCGGAGAAAATCCAGACAGTTCAAGATGTAATCAATTACATCGAAGGTAAAAAGTAGTCCTTTTATCAAGGCATCTGCCTTGGTATTCAGTCACTTTATAATTTGATCTTAAATATTCTTTCCAAAGCAGAAAGAAACAATATTTAAGATCAGCGATGAGCAGGAGAAGATGTGAAACGAATAGTAGTAACCGGTATGGGCATGATCAATGCGGTTGGTCATGATAAAGAGAGTGCATTTAAGGCCATTTGTGAAGGCGAATGCGGTATTGATATGATCACTATCTTTGATCCATCTACGCACAGTGCTCAAATTGCTGGTGAAGTGAAAAATTTTGATCCTGAAACTGTTATGGATGCGCGTGAAGTTAAAAAAGCCGATCGTTTTATCCATCTTGGACTCAAAGCGGCAAAAGAAGCCATGGCGGATGCCAATTTTCCTGATGAATTAGATAAAGAGCGTTTTGGAATCAGTGCGGCCTCTGGAATAGGAGGACTTCCACTAATTGAACGAAATTCGATTATTTTGGAAACAAAAGGAGCTCGTCGTATTTCTCCTTTCTTCATCCCTGGTGCATTGGTTAACATGCTTGGCGGATTTGTGACGATTGATCACGGCTTGATGGGACCGAATCTTTCATGTGTGACAGCGTGTGCAGCAGGTACTCATGCAATCAGTGAAGCCGCCAAAACGATTATGACAGGCGGAGCAGACCAGATGTTGGTGGTTGCGGCTGAATCAGCGATTACGGGTGTCGGTGTGGGCGGATTCGCGTCTATGAAAGCGCTTAGTACACGTAATGACGATCCAAAGCACGCTTCACGTCCTTTTGACGCGCAGCGTGACGGGTTTGTAATGGGAGAAGGTGCAGCAGCATTGGTTTTAGAAGAATACGATGCTGCAATTGCTCGCGGAGCGCGTATTTATGCAGAGTTGATTGGATTTGGAGAAAGCGGTGATGCAAGCCATATTACATCACCAAGCCTAGAAGGTCCCCTTCGTGCAATGAAGGCAGCGCTTAAAATGGCGGGAAATCCAAAAATTGATTACATCAATGCACACGGAACGAGTACTCCAACGAATGATAAAAATGAAACAGCCGCAATTAAAGCAGCATTTGGTGGCAAAGAGAACTGCCCTCCAATTAGTTCTATTAAGGGGCAGACAGGACATTGTTTAGGTGCAGCTGGCGGTATTGAAGCGGTTGTAAGTATCATGGCAATGCGTGATGGTATCATCCCTCCTACAATTAATTATGAGCATGCTGATGAAAATTGTGATTTGGATATTGTCCCTAATGTGGCACGCAAGGCAGAGTTAAATATTATTATGAGTAATTCATTTGGATTTGGCGGCACAAACGGTGTCGTTATTTTCAAAAAAATCTAAAGGACTCAATTGGCTACATATCTTGATTTTGAACAAAATATTTGCCAGATACAAGAGGATATTATCGCTGCGGAAATCCGTTATGATTATCATGCCGTTGAAATCTTAAAAGGTGACCTCGAAAAAGAAGTCACTAAAACTTATGCAAATCTTTCCTCTTATCAAGAATTGCAATTAGCGCGACATCAAGACCGTCCGTATGCTATTGATTACATTAATTTGTTACTTGACAAAAAGTATGAGCTCCATGGAGATCGTCATTTTCGTGACGACCTTGCCATTGTCTGCTACATTGGATACATAGGTGAAGAACGGGTGATGATCATCGGAGAACAAAAAGGACGCGGTACTAAAAATAAGCTCAAGCGTAACTTTGGGATGCCAAATCCTGAGGGGTATCGTAAGGCCCTGCGTGTTGCTAAGATGGCTGAAAAGTTTAAAATACCTCTTTTAATGTTGATTGATACTCCGGGTGCCTATCCTGGATTGGGCGCGGAAGAACGTAATCAAAGTGAAGCAATCGCGCGAAATCTCCTTGAACTTTCCAACTTGAATACGATTACAGTATCTGTTGTGATAGGTGAGGGCGGCAGCGGTGGTGCATTGGCCATCGGTGTTGCTGATAAACTTGCGATGATGCGTTATTCGGTATTCAGTGTTATTTCTCCGGAAGGGTGTTCTGCTATTTTGTGGAATGATCCTGCAAAGGTAGAGGCGGCAACGAAAGCGCTTAAAATTACGAGCGCCGATTTGAAGTCATTGGATTTGATTGATGACATTATTCCTGAGCCGCTTATCGGTGCTCACAGAGATAAAGCAGGGGCAGCGGAAGCTGTCAAAACCTATTTTCTAGCACAAGTCGAGGCTCTTAGAAAATTAAGTGATGAAGAGCGTCTTGAACAGCGCTATAATCGTCTTGTCAACGTTGGGCGCTACTCAGAGTAGGACGGTGCTTCTTCTTCAATCTTCTTTGGGGCTGGTTTAAGTCGCTTGAGCCGTTTTGCCTCTTTTGAAAATGCAATCAACTCTTCGCATGTATGTATCGATTTTGGGATGAGCGGCAAGGTCCGCTTGAGCAGTTTGGTTGTTGTCATGGCGTCTGAAAGCGCACGATGATGGGTTGCCTCACGGTAGAGTTCTAATTGCTCATTAAGATAGGCCAGCCCGTAGCGTTCACTCTCAATGGTGCGTTCTGCAAGATCAATAGTGCATAGGGATCGGTTTAGTAAAGCGTCTAAGCCCACGCGCTCCATCATCGCAGATACAAAATTATAATCAAACTTCGCATCATGGCCGACAAAGACAGCATCCCCTAAAAAAAGCCGAAATTCATGCATGACTTTGGCTAATCCCGGAGCTTTAAGCGTCTGTTGGATGCTAATCCCCGTTATCTCTTGTATTTGTTTTGAAATATCCGTTGCGTACACCAAACTGTCATAGGTATCAATGATGATACCGTTTTGCAGTTTTACAGCCCCTATTTCGATGATTTGATCGCGGGAAGGCTTGGAGCCATTGGTTTCAACATCGACAATGCAAAAGAGAGTTTCGGACACAGGAGTAAAGGTACTGCTTAAGCAATAGAAATTGTCTTTTATAACCAGATTTAATCCTTGAGCTTGTAACAGTTCAAGGGTTAATGCACTTGGTTGGGGGAGCAGCAATTCAAATTCTTCTTTTGGAATCCCTTTTTTAATTAAACGTGCAAACAGTTTTGGGTCAAGTTTCACGCTTTGGCCTTTTGAATAAAGGAGTGTACTAATAGCGGATTTTTTTTACCTTTGGACGCTTCGACACCGCTGCTGACATCGATACCGTAAAAACCATAAGGTTTTAGGGAAGCAACATTGTCGCAATCCAATCCACCAGCAAGAATGATTTTAGAGCAGTCGACATTTTCAAACCATTCAATGTTCAGCCGTTTACCGCTGCCGCCAAAGCTGTCGCAATAAGCATCAATGAGACGGTAGTGATCAGAGTATTGGAGTATGTCTTCTTTGCATTGTGCACGGATAACACGCAAAGACGGAAAGCCAAGCGTTTGAAAGAATGGTTCACTTACATCAAAATGTATTTGAGCAAGTGTGCATCCCGTAGATAAGCAGACACTGCGGATATCTTCAGCTGTTTCATTGACAAAAAGAGCTACTTTTTCGATAAAAGGGGGGAGTTTTTTGATAATTTCACTGGCATTTTCAGGTGTTATATAGCGAGGAGATTGCGGATAAAAAACAAATCCAAGGGCATCTGCTCCAGACTCAATGGCGCAAAATGCATCTTCAAGGGAGGTTATGCCGCAAATCTTAACTCTCATACGCGAAGGCTGTCAATGGCTGTTTTATAGTCATCTGCACCAAAAACATAACTTCCGGCAACACAAATATCAACTCCGGCATCTTTTAAGAGTTGAATGTTTGAGCTTCCAACACCTCCATCGATTTCTATTAGACACTCAGGATTGATACGGTCGCGAAGGACTTTGAGGCGTTTTATTTTTTCAACAACTGTCGGGATGAATTTTTGACCGCCGAATCCTGGGTTAACACTCATGACCAGAACCATATCCAAATCACTTAGCAAATATTCGATTGCTTCTGCCGGGGTGTGAGGATTGAGAACTACGGCAGGCTTTATTCCTAAAGAACGTATTTTTTGCACCAAGCGATGAGCATTTTTTTCCTCTTCAATATGAAAAGAGATGTATTGGGGTTTAAGAGGGGCAAAAAGATCCACAAAAAAAGAGTTATTTTCTACCATAAGATGAATATCAAGAGGTTTTGTGGCGGCTTTTGCTATTGCGTCTACGACAACAGGTCCTATGGTCATATTAGGAACAAAATGTCCATCCATAACATCGACATGAACGAGATCACATCCAGCATCGCAGATAGCACGGACATCACGCGCTAAATTTCCAAAATCGGCAGAGAGAATGCTTGGGGCAACGAGCATAATAAGTCCCTTGAATATTTTTATGCTATTTTAGCGAAAAAGGGAACTTTTTTTATCGTGTCAAGAAAAAGATAAAGCGTTCACCCTCAAAACTTAGATCGACTTGCACCCCTTTTTTGTTTTGAGCAATTTCTAGAAGCGTGTTGATATCAGCATAGGTACGGGGAAGCGTGATATCTAAGAGATGTTTTTTTGCCGTTAAGAGGACTTTGGCACGTCCGGCAATTATGTTAACAAATTCGGCTAAAGAATCGAGTACTTCTTCTTCGCTTGCATTTTCATCACCAATGAGGAGTTCACAAGCTTTTTTAGCAATTTTTTTAGGAAAGATGAGAATAATAAGTCCATCAATATCTCCGTAAAATCCGATCGAACTGGCGTATTGATCGTTTGTTCCCGGTATGGTCAATGTCTGAATATTGACTGAATTTTTGATAGCGGTTGCATTGGTCATCATGGCAATAGTTGATACGGTAGCCTCAATAAATTGGGGCAATTCATTCACCAAGGACTTATTAAGGGAGCGGCTTTGCTTAGCTGCCGTTCCGCCACCGCCTCCAAGTTCTTGCAAAAGTTCTTTATTTTTTAGAATCTCATCCATATTGTCAAAAAACATGAGTCCTGCATCTTCAAGATCATTTTTGAATGATTCAGGCGTTTTCTCAAATGAGAGTCCCACAAAACAAATGGATGCATTGTATTCAGCAGCGGAAGAAGCCAGTTTAGTGAAAAAGTTTAGGGCATGTACATTCATTGAGATAACTTTATAGGCATCAAAAATAAAGAGGCGGAATCCGACATTGAGTGAATTTTGATGATAGGAAAGGTTAAAGGTATCGCTTATTTCAGCATCTAAAAACTGAGAAATAGTGTAAATAATAGCATTCCCCGTAACCCGTGTTGCTACTTTTTGTCCATATACTCCAAGATTGGTATCTTCAATAATGGCATAATAAAGTTCGGGATTCTTCTTTTTTTCTTCAAACTCATGCTTACTCTGCGTCATTATAGGATTGTGACCGTAATCAAAGAGCTCAATGGCCATTGCGGAACGCTGTGAGGGGTCTTCGTTATAAAGTAAAACGGTTCTGGATTCACCTTTATTACTAGCGGTGAAGAGTTCAGCAATTTCTTGGCTTTTAAAAAGTGAAAAACCGGCACCGTCTTTGTAAAAAGTATTAATGATATTAAATTTTGCATGATCATAATCGCAAAATCCAACAGTGATATGTTGATGATTGCGGACATTGGTTAAAAGTTTTACGAAGACATCGAGCCCGTTTTTATTGAAAAAAATCACCTTTTTTAAAGAGACCAGAAGCATATCAATATTGAGCTCTTCGGTTGCTTTTATGTCTTCAATGGTTAAAAAACTGGGTGCGTTATTCCCATCCAAGAAACCCTGCAGATAAAAAACTCCGACACGCCCTTTGACTACGGCTCTCATGTGTATTGAACCACCTGCGCAAAAGATTCGTAAATGTCTTGGACAAATTCGATTTTGAAATCAATAAAGTCATTAAGTCCTGCACTTACATAAGCGCTTTGGCTAAGCTCATAAAAAAGTAAAAGATGCATCCATTGTGCTAAAACACGCTCTTGACCCGTAAGGTTTTTTTCCGTTCCAGAAGCTGACCGAATCAAGTCTGATATTCGTGAGGGCATTTCCCATTTGCGTGCAATTTCTCCTGATAAGTCAAAAAGGTCACTGCCGGTCATACGAAAAAGGATGGTATTGAAATCAAGCGCTTTGACTGAACGAAGTTGCGCTACTTCTGTTTTGTGTTTTGCAAAAAGCGCTTCGCACACAATAATACTCGCAGGTATCAAAGAAATGGCACTTTGTATCTCTTTATCATTGATTTTAAGATGGGTTAAAATAGCCTCCCAGTGCTTGCTGATAGAAGCCTGGAGGTCGTAAAACTGATGATTGGTGAGTGAAAAAAGTTCCCACTTTTTAGGGGTAAGCAAACTTAGAAGATAATGGTAAAGAGTTTGCTGTGTTGTAGCAAGTCCGAGGATTCCAAAAATTTGAGCTACATCAGAAACTTCATTTCGAAATCCGTATATAGGACGGTTCATGAGTGTTTTAAGATAAAGTTTCAATACTGGATCCTGTGAAGCACATTTGGAAGCTTTTGGCAAATCACCTGCACGCGCATAGTTAAGTGCTTCTTGTACGACAGCTGGAGTCGCGGGAATATTTTGAATATAGAGTGCTATTTCTTCTGAGGTAATCACGAGATTATGGTTATCCAATATTTTTCTTTATTGTAGTCAGAGTAAATTAAAACATTGTTGAAATTACCTATTACCGCGAAAAGAATTGGATAAGCAGTGCTTTTAAGGTAACCTTTGGGTTTAATGAGGTAGTATTCGCAACCTAAATTTACGCAAGGAGCCTCAAATGGCAAGAAGATGTGCTATTAGCGGTAAAGGCCCAATGAGCGGGAACAACGTTTCTCACGCTAAAAACAGAACAAAGCGTCGTTTTTTACCAAACCTTCGCACTGTTCGTATTACGCTTGAAGACGGAACCACGAAAAAAATCAGAATCGCTGCTTCCGAGCTTCGTACTCTTAAAAAAGATTCGTAACTTCCCGCGTGGTGTCCCACGCATTTCGGGAGTCCTTCCCGATCTTTTCTTTTAACTTCCCTTTATTTTAATCAACACCCATTTATAATACGATACTTAATCATCATTGGAGTTTTTTTCATGTATACCATAGAAAATATTGACGGCGGCGTATGTGCAGCTTCTGGTTTTTATGCTGACGGCATTCATATCGGTTTGAAAAAAGAGGGTGCGAAAGATCTGGCGTTTATTTATTCAGACACTCCTTGTGCAATTGCTTCAGTTTTTACCACCAATAAAATGACTGCGGCACCAATCCGTCACTTTCGTAAAAAAGAGGTATTTGAGGGAAATTTTGTCCTTATCAATGCCAAAAATGCCAATGCCATGACGGGACCTGCTGGGATAGCGGATATTGATGAAGTCTTAAATGCCCTTAGTGGAAAATTTCCCCAGATTCAGCATCCGGTTATGAGTTCAACGGGTGTTATCGGCGTACGTCTACCAAAAGGTAAAATCATTGAGGGTGCGATGAATTTTGACTTGTCAGCGCGTGAGGGAAAAAATGCGTCTGAAGCGATTATGACAACCGACACATTTGCCAAACGTATTGCGCTTGAGGTTAACCTCGAAGACGGGAAATCGTTTCGTATAGGGGCGATGGCAAAGGGTGCGGGAATGATCAATCCTGCGATGGCTACGATGCTGTGTTTCATCACGACCGATGCGCAAGTGGATGCATTAGCCATGCAAAAAATGTTGGATGAATGCACCCATACGACCTTTAATGCAGCAAGCGTGGATGGGGATACCTCGACCAATGATACGGTGCTGGTGATGGCCAATGGTAAAAGCGGTATTTTCCATCCAGCAGCATTCAAAGAAGCATTAGAGGCAATTATGCTTTTTTTAGCCAAAGAGATGGTACGTGATGGTGAGGGTGCGACGAAGCTGGTTACGTATAAAATAACCAGTGCGAAAGACAATGCCCAAGCAGAAATTGCGGCAAAAGCATTGAGTAATTCATTGCTGGTCAAGACGGCTCTTTTTGGGGAAGACCCTAACTGGGGGCGTATCGCTTCTACCATCGGAGCCAGTGGTATTGAGTGCGATGAGAGCACTTTGAGTATATGGTTTGATGAGGTGTGTGTGTATAAAAAAGGGGAACTTCTTTTTGACGAGAAATTAGAACCGTTTGCCGCTGCGGTGATGCAAAAAGAGGCATTTACCATTCACTGTGATATAGGATTAAATACCGGTAGTTTTGTGGCGTATGGATGCGATTTAGGTCATGAATACGTGAAAATAAATGCGGATTATCGAACCTAATCCTAAGTGATATCAGGCTACAATTACGGTACTTAAATCTTGGTCTAGAGGATGTGCGCATGCGCGGGTATAAAATTTTCAGCGGTTCTGCATGTACCGAATTTTCGGTAGAAGTTTGTAAAACACTCGATGTTCCCCTTTCAAAGGCGGAAATAAAGCGCTTTAGTGACGGTGAAATAAACGTTCAGATTGCTGAAAGCGTTCGCGGACGCGATGTATTTATTATTCAAAGCACGGGTGCGCCTTCCAACGACAACCTTATGGAATTACTTATTATGACCGATGCGCTTCGACGAAGTTCTGCCAGTTCCATTACCGCTGTTGTTCCTTATTTTGGATATGCGCGCCAAGACCGAAAAGCGGCACCTCGTGTCCCGATTACGGCACGTTTGGTTGCGGACATGTTTGAAAAGGCAGGGGTTGACCGTGTGGTAACCATTGACTTGCATGCAGGTCAAATTCAAGGCTTCTTTGATATTCCCGTCGATAATCTTTACGGATCTATTATTTTCCAGGAATACATCAGTGCAAAAAATCTCGCCAATCCGGTTATTGCTTCTCCGGATATCGGGGGGGTTGCGCGGGCTCGTTATTTTGCGGAAAAGCTTGGTCTTGAGATGGTAATTGTGGATAAACGCCGCGAAAAAGCGAATGAATCTGAAGTGATGAACATCATTGGAGATGTTGAGGGCAAAGACGTCATCATGATTGACGATATGGTCGATACGGCAGGAACAATGGTAAAAGCGGCAGCTGCACTCAAAAAGCGCGGAGCCACTTCAGTCATGGCGTGTGCGACGCATGCGGTTCTTAGCGGCAATGCCTATGACAATATTAATAACGGCGAACTCGATGAGCTTGTTGTTTCGAATACACTTGTTCTTCGCGGCCACAGCGATAAGATTAAAGTCATCAGCGTTGCTCCGTTGTTTGCAGAGGTTATCCGCCGTGTGTACCACAATGAGAGCGTAAACTCTCTATTTAGTTAACTTCTTTTTCTCTAAAGGGTTTCCTTAGAGAACCCTAGTATGCGTCTTTCATTTCGTTATAAAGTTCAACGGTTGCTTGAACGTATCCGTCAATACTTCCACAATCGTAACGTTTTCCACGGAATTTATACGCAATAACTTTGCCTTGAAGTGCTTGTTCCATGAGAGCATCGGTAATTTGAATTTCCCCACCTTTTCCGGGCTTGGTTTGCTGTAAAATATCAAAGATATCAGGGGTGAGGATATACCGTCCGATGATGGCGAGATTGGTCGGCGCATCGGCAGGGGAAGGTTTTTCAACCATGGTGCTGACACGATAAATACCGGGTTCGATCTCAACACCCGCAATAACGCCGTATTTATCGGTTTGCTCTGGATCGATCTCTTCGATGGCGACAATCGAACATTGGTATGTTTCATACAGTTTTACCATTTGAGCCAAAACACCTTCAGCTTCGTTTACACACAGATCATCGGCTAAAATAACCGCAAAAGGTTCATGACCCACAAGTGGTTGGCCTGTTAAGATTGCGTGACCCAGTCCTTTCATCTCTTTTTGCCGTGTGTAGGAAAAAGTACATTTATCAATGATATAACGTATGTCGGCGAGCATCTTCTCTTTGCTCGTTCCTTTGATTTGGTGCTCCAGCTCGTAGCTGATATCGAAATGATCCTCAATCGCCCGTTTTCCACGCCCTGTTACGATGGCCATTGTATGCATTCCGGCACTCATTGCTTCCTCGACACCGTACTGTATGAGTGGTTTGGTGAGGATTGGGAGCATCTCTTTTGGCATTGATTTGGTTGCCGGTAAAAAGCGTGTTCCGTAACCTGCTGCCGGGAAAAGACAGATTTCGATTGAGGATTTCTTTTTCATGGTTCTCTTTAGGGTGAATTTATTGTTTATTATAGTGATTCATGGGTTGTGTTATGCTGAATTGGCTAGAGAAGAAGCGTCAGTCATGGAGCCTCTGTAAGGCACTTTTTGCTATAATAAGCCTAATATTAAAAAAATGAGATAAGTAAAATATGGACAACATTCGCAACTTTTCAATCATCGCTCACATCGATCACGGTAAGAGTACTTTGGCAGACCGTATTATCCAAGAATGCGGAGCGGTTTCGGATCGTGAATTAAGCAAGCAGATGATGGATACCATGGACATCGAGCAAGAGCGCGGGATTACGATTAAAGCGCAAAGTGTCCGTTTGGATTACGTCAAAGACGGCAAGCAATACATCCTCAATCTAATCGATACTCCGGGCCACGTTGATTTTAGTTATGAAGTATCTAAATCACTCGCATCGTCAGATGGGGCCTTGCTTATTGTCGATGCGGCACAAGGGGTGGAGGCCCAAACCATCGCCAACGTCTATATGGCAATGGAAAATAATCTAACCCTTATCCCTGTTATCAATAAAATCGATCTTCCAGCAGCGGAACCTGAGCGCGTGGCTGAAGAGATCGAAACAACGATCGGTATCGATGCAACCGATGCGGTTCTGATTTCCGCAAAAACGGGTGTGGGCATTCGGGAACTCATTGATGCGATTGTAGATCGTATTCCCTCCCCTGTGGGTGATTCCAATGCGACGACCAAAGCAATTATTTACGATTCGTGGTTTGATGCGTATCAAGGAGCTATGGCTCTTGTTCGTGTTTTTGATGGCGAAATCAAGATGGGTCAGATGATCAAACTCATGCACAATGGTGATAACCATACGGTATTAGAGTTGATGTATCCCCATCCTTTGAAACGTCAAAAGACTCAAAGTATTAAAAGCGGCGAAATCGGAATTGTTGTGCTGGGTGTCAAAGAAGTGGGGACGATTCGTGTAGGGGATACCATCACGGATGCTCGTAATCCCGCACGTGAGCCTGTCGGTGAGTATGCTCCCGCTAAGCCTTTTGTATTTGCAGGGCTTTATCCGATCGATACGGATGAGTTTGAAGCGGTACGTGATGCATTGGATAAACTCAAGCTCAATGACAGCAGCTTAAGTTATGAACCTGAAACATCCGTTGCTCTTGGATTTGGATTTCGTGTCGGATTTTTGGGAATGCTTCATATGGAAGTTATCAAAGAACGTTTGGAGAGAGAGTTTAATCTCGATCTCATTGCAACGGCTCCCTCAGTTATTTATAAAGTCTATAAAACCGATGGAACGATGGTCGAGGTGCAAAATCCAAGCGAGCTTCCTGAGCCACAAGTTATTGACAAAATCGAAGAACCGTATGTCCGAGCAACGGTGATCACTCCGACCGATTATTTGGGTAATGTCATTACCCTTTTGACCAATAAGCGCGGGATGCAGGAGAAGATGGAGTATCTCAATGAAACGCGCGTCATGCTCATCTACGTCATGCCGATGAATGAGATCGTGGTTGATTTTTACGACAAACTCAAATCAACCTCCAAAGGGTATGCGAGTTTCGACTACGATCCTATCGAGTTTCGTGATGGCGATTTGGTCAAGCTCGATGTCCGTGTTGCTGGAGAAGTGGTCGATGCCCTCAGTGTTATCGTTCCACGTACCTCTGCAGAGCATCGCGGTCGTGCACTGGTGAGCAATATGAAAGAGATCGTCCCTCGACAGCTGTTTGAAGTGGCGATCCAAGCTTCGATCGGTAACCGTGTTATCGCCCGTGAAACGGTAAAATCCATGGGTAAAAATGTGACGGCCAAGTGTTACGGCGGAGATATTTCCCGTAAACGAAAACTGCTTGACAAACAAAAAGAGGGTAAAAAACGGATGAAGGCGATTGGGAAAGTACAACTTCCTCAAGAGGCCTTTATGTCTGTTCTCAAAATGGACTAATCATTATGTTATACACTAAAACGAATACATCCGTTTCAGTGGCAGGGACAAATTGTCCCTTGCATTCCCCTAAAGCTACGAAAAACAAGTTTTTCGAGAATTAATTATGAGATGTATGTTATGCGAGAAGTGGTCGATCTTTTCGCATATTTGCAAGACATGTCAGGATAACTTTTTAACCCCCAATCTCTACAAACGCAAAATATTAGGTTCCATTCCCGTCTACTCTTTTTTCTCTTACAGCGACATCGAGCCATTGCTCCTCACCAAACATACCGATTTAGGACACTATATTTACACCATTATGGCAAAGCGTTCGATACAACGGTTTGCCAAAGAGTGGAGCTATGAAAATAAGGTAGTATCGATAGGAATCGATGATCATGCCACCAGCGGTTATGCCCATACGGCGATTCTCAATCGTGCCCTAAAATCACCTCTTATTACCCCGTTGTACGGAAAACTTCGCGCTACGCAGCATCACAAATATGCGGGAAAAAGTGTGGAAGAGCGTCTGGCAAATCCGAGAGATTTTAGGTACGTTTCTTTTGGAGAGGAAGAGGTGATTTTGGTCGATGATATTGTTACAACAGGAACAACCCTCACCGAAGCCACCGAAGTGCTTCATGCGCAGGGAAAAAAAGTGATTCTATGTCTAACGCTTACGGATGCTCAGACAAAGGGATGAAGATGCGCGTAGGGTTCTAGGGTCGCCAGTCGGGTATCGACGATGGCACGACCGATTGTGAAGTGGTACAAACTCTGATAACGCTCGTTTGTTATACCTAAAAGCCGGTGCATTTCATCGTCCAAGAAACATCCAATCCCTGTCGCACTTAGACCCATAGTAGTCGCTTCGCAATAAAGCATTTGCCCTAATGCTCCACACTCATGATAGAGATGTTTGTAGGCTACTGAGCCATGTTCCTCAAGTGTTGGGGCAAAACGGCAGAGCATCCCCATACTAAAAGCGCTCTCTTTGGCAATGTCCTGATTACAGGAGATCATTTTGGCAGCTCCTCGGTAGTCACCCGCACGCAGTAGGAAAAGGCGATTATCCAAGATGTCCTGCGGTTGCCACGCATAATCTGGGCTCAGAGATGCGCGAAGGTCAGTAAGTTCATTACGATTGCGGGTCAGCAGATACAGTCCCGATTCCATACCGATGACACGATGCACAAATAGGACAAAGTGGACATCCGTAGTATCTTGCAGGTCATCGCAGGAATCAAGCAATTGTGCGAATTGCTCTTTCGTAATCGATGAGCCGTCCATGGCCTGCGCGCTTCGGCGTTTGAGAAAGATCTCGGCAGAACCTCTGGAGGGATTTGGCGTGATGCGTTTGGTATCCATCATTGAGTCAGGAATATAGGTTCCCTGTGTTGCTTCATCAATCACCGCTAATATCGGCCACGGGTGATGGTCAGGGCTGAGGACATTGGCAACGGAAGTGAGATTTGGCGTGCTGGGGAGAATCAGTGAATTGGGAGCTTCTTTGGGAGAAATCCACAGCATCATATCGGCAGATTCACGTTCATCGGGATGAAAGCGATCAAACTGATCCAATCCACAAAGCGTTGCAAGTGCTGAGGTGTCTACACTCAAGAGCGTACTGTTCCATCCCAGACTCTTGGCGCTCAGACGAAGGGCTTCTTGGGCGTGACCCGCATCGAGTTGGCAATATCTCCAGCAACGCTCTCCGTATTTCCATGCCTCTCTCCAAATGACCGAGCTCAAAATAACAAGATAGCCGTTTTCCCCCATCCCCTCAATAGGTGCATCAAAGGTATGCAGTATTTCCAGTGCGTGCGCTTTTGGTGCATAATGCGAGAGGGTATAGCTATCTGATAATCCGGGTGTGGGAGGAGCGATAACATAACACTCAGTAGGGTGAAGGTTTCCGCTGGAGGCATTGCATCGCAGTGCCCATGATGAGTTGCCCTGCTGTTTCCATGCGGCAAGGCCTAGTGAGTAGCGCAAGAGATGAGAGAGTGACTCGAGACACGTCGGTGCTTGGGGCAGAGCATTTGGTTCAAACAAAAGATGATAGGGCGGATCTATGTGTGAAAATACTAGTGGAATGTTTTGCACATCGCGGTAGGAGCGAAAAGGATTGGGTTGTGTTTCCCAGTCCATATAGCCTAGACTGGCGGCATATCGGTGTGAATGGTGCTTGGTTCGATTGTGATAATCGAGAACGGTTGATAGATTTTTCATAGAGAGATTATAGACAGAGGGATTAAATTTCCCCTTTGGTGACCAGACTAGGGGATGGCTTTCAGCAGATCGTGTAACATCCCCTCGTGAGTGGTAGTATTATTTATTTGTGTGCGTGCTAAATCAGATTTGAAGAGAGCTTGATAGTGGATCATTTTGGGTGTGGCTTGAGCCGAAATCCTGGCAGTAAAACGGGTCTTTGGTTGTGTTAATCGGTACTGGCGTTTTAAAATATGGGGATAGGTCAGACCGCGGTTTACTCTGAGGTTTGCGGTAGTCTTGGTGATATTGGATTCCGCATCTAGATCAACTTTTCCCTCTATGGGTGAGGGCTGGGAGAAGAGATGGAAGAGGGTTGCCGCATCCGCGTTTTTTATATCCACATAGAGATACGAAGGGCGTAGCTTTTTCCAATGAACACGTCCATAGCTTGTGCTGTATGCGATGTTGCTTTTGGCATCAAGGACAAGGCGCTCTTGATCTCCTTGGATCGTGGCATCAAGATTGCCGCTTCCACGTAGGGGGAGCATGGCAAATTGTTCTAAAATCCCAAGCTCATCTATCGATGCGTCTAGGGTGAGATTGAGATGAAAGGGCTGGATTTTACCCTGATCATCGGTAAAGAGTGAGATTAAATCGAACGACGAGTTATCATCGACAAGTTCAGAGGGAAAAAAGTTTTGCGTATGGGTACGCAGTGTTACCTCTCCTTGGATATCGCGACGCTCTATCCCATGCAGATCAATTTTTCCTGTCAGTACGGTAGAGCTTTGATGAGGATACTCAAGCCATTGCATGAGACTTTGATAATCAATGTTTTTGATAGAAATATGCATGTCAGAAGGGCGTAAGCGTTTGAATTGGGCACGATAAAGTACCTCTCCATCGAAGAGATTGACTGAACCGTGCATATTCATAAGCCCATACCCACCGTTTAGGGAACCTGAAGTTTTGAGAGGAAGGTCAAAGGTATTAATCCCGCCATTATGAACTATTTTGGCATGGTAAAGAGCATGGAAATTGAGCGTGATAAGTGAAAATTGACCTTGTAAATTCACACTATTTCCAACTGTATCATGAAACTGTATCGTTAATGCATTGTGGGTAAGTGCAAATGTATCGATACGTATAGGTGTGTTAAAAACAGTCGTAAGATTTTTTTCTATAAGAGGTTTAAATACATTATTACCCAAAGAGGTAAACAGCAGCAGATATAAAATAGCACCTAAACCAAGAGCAGCAAGTGTTATTTTAAGACCGTATCGGCCTACGCGTATAAATGCAGTTTTCATGAATGAATAATAGCCAAAATCCATGGCGTTCCGATAGTAAGATAGATGATAAGGTTCAAAAGGGTGACGGCTCCCCCGTAAATGTAGATTTCACGTGCCGTAATGTAACCTGAACTCAAATAAATGGCATTGGCGGATGAGCCTTGCGGGGTGATGATCGCATTGAAGTTCGTAGCAAAAAGCAGCATCAAGGCCATTAATTCACCCGGCACTCCGGCACTCATACCGATACTCAAAAAAAGTCCGAAAAGGGCAAGTAAATGAGCACTTTGAGAGACGAAAAAATAGTGAATTGCCACATACAAAACGATGAGTAAAGTATAAACAGTCATCCATGACATTTCGCTAAGATAGGAGGTAAAATGGTTGGCAACCGCACTCATAAAACCCATTTCGGCGAGTTGCGTACTAAGCGCAAAAAGTATAGCAAACCAAATGAGGGTACTAAGCGCTTCTCCCTGTGAGTGAAAATCTTCCGCGGTAAAAACCTTTGTAGCGATGAGAATACCTAATCCTCCAAAGGCAACAGCGGCTTTGTCAATTGAAAAGAACCCTGAGAGTGACCAGAGGATCAGCATCCCTAAAAATACACAGGCGGTAATCCATTCGTTACGGCTGAGAGGTCCCATAATATTGAGCATGGTTTGTGCATTGGCAGGTGCATCGGGCGTGGAAGTGAGTTGCGGTGGATAGATACGGTGTAAAACCCACGGTATGGCCATAAATGCAATCAGTGTAGGAACCATAGATGCCATGAGCCAAGAGGAGAAGCTGATGTGGATTCCCATCGTTTCGGCGATTTTTGCTCCCACAGGATTGACGGCCATAGCAGTGAGCCACATGGCGGAAGAAACGGTAAGCCCCGCCATCGAAGTCATCATTAAATAGCTTCCCACTTTTTTTTGAGTACCATCGCCCACCTTGGAGCCGCAATCGTGTGCGAGACCGTAAACCAGTGGGTACAAAACACCGGAACGAGCAGTGTTACTAGGAAATGCAGGAGCAATCAGTAAATCAGTGAGCATCACGCTGTACCCAAGTCCGAGAGTTGATTTTCCAAAGTGTTTAATCATATGAAGCGACAAACGTTTCCCAAGCCCAGATTTATGTACCGCATGGGAAACCAAAAAGGCGGCGACGATGAGGAGAATAAAACTTTCCGAAAATCCGGCATACGCTTTTGCAGGTTCAACGATACCGCTTAATACACTTACAGCTAAGGCAATAATGGAAGCGGCAATAATAGGGAGAAGATTCAATAAAATAGAAAAAATGGTGGCACTAAAAATGGCAAACAATTTCCACGCTTTTGGGTCAATGTTCAGAGGCGGCGGGGTAGTCCATAAATATAAGGTAAATAAGATCATGGATATAATGTAAAGTAACCATTTTGATTTATTTAGGATCATTATTTTCCTTTTTGAGTGCTATTATAACACTATGTTTACGAATAAATACACTTGATAGCAATAGACTCAACTAATATGAATAAAAAAATTCATGTATCTATTGACAACATATGACTCAATGTATTATAATACTGTCAGATTTCAAAAATAAGGGGTCTTAGATTTATGTCAAATGAAATTAACGAAACGTCGGAAATCGAGGAGCAAGTTGTTCTCGAAGAGAGCGATGTGCAAGAAGAAAAAGACGAACTAACAAAAGTAAAAGAAGAATTAGCATCTTTAAAAGATACGTACGCTCGCGTACATGCTGATTTTGATAATATCAAAAAACGGTTAGAGCGTGAGAAATATCAAGCGCTGGAGTACTCCAATGAAAAGTTTGCCAAAGATTTGATTCCGGTAGTGGATTCATTGTCAATGGCAATCGCCGCAACCGCTATCGAAGCTGAGCCAGTGGTTCTCTTGGAAAAGTTGCAAGAGGGTGTTGAGCTCACGCTCAAGCAGATGCTTAGTGTTTTGGAAAAGCATGGTGTTACTCCTGTCGATGAGAGTCATCCATTTGATCCGGAGATTCACAACGCGGTACAAAAAGTTGATAGCGACGCTCACGAGAGCGGAGAGATCGTTAATACCTTCCAAAAAGGGTATAAGTATAAAGAGCGAACCTTGCGTGATGCAATGGTCGTAATAGCAAACTAAACAATAAAATAAAAATAAGGAATTTAATATGTCAAAAGTAATTGGTATCGATTTAGGAACTACAAACTCATGTGTTGCTGTCTATGAAGGTGGCGAAGCGAAAATTATCCCTAACAAAGAGGGTAAAAATACAACTCCATCGGTTGTTGCATTTACGGATAAGGGTGAAATTTTAGTAGGTGATCCTGCAAAACGTCAGGCGATCACAAACCCGGACAAAACGATTTACTCAGTAAAACGTATCATGGGTCTCATGATGAATGAGGAAAAAGCAAAAGAGGCACACGATAAAGTAACGTACAAAATCGTTGACAAAAACGGTATGGCTGCAGTTGACGTTGCGGGTAAGATTTACACTCCACAAGAGATCTCTGCAAAAATCCTTTCAAAATTGAAAGCGGACGCAGAGTCATACTTGGGTCAAGCAGTAACCGATGCGGTTATTACTGTTCCTGCGTATTTCAACGATGCACAGCGTAAAGCGACAAAAGAAGCGGGAACTATCGCAGGATTGAACGTTTTGCGTATCATCAACGAGCCAACGGCTTCTGCTTTGGCGTATGGTTTGGATTCAAAAGGGGATGAGAAAGTTCTCGTTTACGATTTAGGGGGCGGAACGTTTGACGTTACGGTTCTTGAGATCAGCGAGGGGACTTTCGAAGTTCTTTCAACAGACGGGAATGCGTTCTTGGGTGGAGATGATTTTGATAACAAAATCGTTGACTTCTTGGCATCAGAGTTCAAATCGGATCATGGTATTGATCTTAAAGCAGACAAAATGGCACTACAGCGTCTTAAAGATGCTGCTGAAAATGCTAAAAAAGAGCTTTCATCTGCGGAAGAAACAGAAATCAACTTGCCGTTTATTACAGCGGATGCAACGGGTCCAAAACACTTGGTTGTTAAATTGACACGTGCTAAGTTCGAGGGAATGATCGATGTCTTGGTAAAAGAGACGATTTCTCACATCAAAACTGCGATGAAAGATGCAGGGATGAGTAACAATGAGATCAATGAAGTGATCATGGTTGGTGGATCTACGCGTCTCCCGATCGCACAAAAAATGGTATCTGATGAGTTCGGCGGTAAAACACTTAACAAGGGTGTAAACCCGGATGAAGTTGTAGCTGCAGGTGCTGCGATCCAAGGTGGGGTATTGCGTGGTGACGTTAAAGACGTTCTTCTGTTAGACGTTACACCTCTTAGCCTTGGAATCGAGACTCTTGGCGGTGTAATGACCAAGATCATCGAAAAAGGGACAACGATCCCTGTTAAGAAATCACAAGTGTTCTCAACTGCAGAAGACAATCAACCAGCGGTTTCTATCTCTGTTGGTCAAGGTGAGCGTGAGTTTGCCCGTGATAACAAATCATTGGGTCTTTTTGAGCTAACAGGTATCCCTGCTGCAAAACGCGGTGTTCCACAAATCGAAGTTACCTTTGACATCGATGCAAACGGTATTTTGACAGTAAGCTCTACGGATAAAGGGACGGGTAAATCTCAGTCCATTACTATCTCTGGTTCAAGCGGGTTGAGCGAAGAAGAGATCAACAAAATGGTCCAAGACGCAGAAAACCACAAAGCAGAAGACGCAGCGCGTAAAGAGATCGTAGATCTTCGCAACCAAGCAGACGCACTTGCAAGCCAAACGGAAAAGTCTCTTGAAGAGATGGCGGATAAGATCGATGCATCTGAAAAAGCGGCAATCGAAGAAGCGCTTGCAGAGCTCAAAGCGGTTCTTAAAGATACCGATGCTACCAAAGAGCAAATTGAAGCGGCAACGAAAAAACTGGCAGATGTAAGCCACAAAATGGCAGAACAAATGTACAAGCAAAACGAAGGCGGCGAAGCTGCATCTTCAAATGCAAAAAAAGATGACGACGTCATTGACGCTGAAATCGAGTAATTAACCTTCTTCTTTACCCTTCCTCCGCGTTAGCGGAGGTTCCTTTTTTCTCTATAATTCACACTATCACACCATATTATCATTTTTTTATGTACAAAAATAAAGTTCATACGCTATTATTAAAGAAAAAAAGAGTGTCTGATGTTTAATGAATTTCAACAAGAGATTATAGCCGCAGTAGCCATTGTATTCATTTTAGTTGTATACTTTATACTAAAAAGAAGCTCAATCCCACAAACACGCAGTAATAAATCAGAAAAAAATGACATACCGGAAGTAACGGTTCAAGAAAAGATAAAAACAGTTCATGAGATAAAAGAAGAACCAAAAATAGAGCCACTTCAAGAGATTCGCTTATATGGAAAAGAAGAAGGGGATTTTGGAGTCGTAACACCGGATCATGAAGTCAAAGATTCAGCGAGTAGAAGAAAAAGTGACAAGACAATCCAAAAACGCCCTGTTCCACAGCATGGGCACATTACAAAACAAAGTTTTTCTGAATTTGCGGGGGAGAGGATATTGGTTGCAGAAGACAACCCCATCAACCAAAAGGTACTTGCGGGGCTTTTAGCTGGAAGCGGTATAGAGTTGGTTATGGCAAATGACGGTCAGGAAGCTCTGGACATACTTGAACATGATACAAATTTTGCAATGATCTTAATGGACGCGAATATGCCAAGAGTCGATGGGTTTGAAGCAACGCGTATTATTCGGGGGAATTCTAAATACGATCATATTGTAGTAGTAGCGCTTAGTGGTGACACTGCAACGGACGACATACAAAAAATGAAGAGTGCAGGTATGTCTGAACAACTGGCAAAGCCTCTGAGAATGGAATCTCTGTACAGAATGATCTATGCTTATACAGGGACTCATAGCGGTGAGCCTATAGAAACTGTAACAAGAAAGAATTTGGATATTAATAAAGGGCTTGAAACGTGTGGAGGAGATAAGGAATTTTACTGTGAAATCTTATCGGAGTTTATTGCAGACTACAGCAGGTCTTCGGATCAGCTAGGAGAACTTTTACGTGCTAATAATATACAAGCCGCTGATGCATTGCTTCTGGATATTATCGGTGTCAGTGAAAACATCGGAGCCCACCCACTGGGTGAAATTGCTGCGAACATGAAACTGGCGCTGGGCGACATGCACGATCAGAGTTACTTTAGCCTTTTCGACCAGTATAAGGTTCATTTAGATAGTTTGTTAAAAGATATTAGAGAGTATCTCTGATGCTCTCTGGCTTTTCTCTTGTATTAATTCTCCTTTGTTATAATAACCCTAGTTAAAAGGGAATCATTATGGAACAATTTTTAGAAAAAGCAAAAAATGCAAGCCGTATTGTGGCAACCATGAGCGGTAGCGAACGTAATCGTATATTGCGTGAAATGGCAAAAGCACTTCGTACTAACACAGCGCGCATTGTCGAAGCAAACACGATTGATATGGCTAAAGCAAATGAGGAAAACTTAGCCTCATCCCTCAAAGAGCGTTTGCTTTTGGATGAAAAGCGCATCGATGCAATGGCGGTAGCCATCGAGGAGATCTCGGCACTCAAAGATCCCGTGGGACGTGTCCTCGAGGGATGGGTGACAGAAGCAGGATTGAAAATCGAGAAAGTTTCGATCCCTATCGGCGTTATCGGGATCATTTATGAATCACGCCCAAATGTGACGTCGGATACCGCGGCACTGTGTTTTAAAAGCTCAAATGGGTGCGTTTTAAAAGGGGGGAAAGAGGCTGAGGCTTCTAATGCCATTATCGCCGAAGTCTTGCAAGAAGTCTTGGTTCAAAACAATCTTCCTAAAGAGTTAATAGCTTTATTACCCGATTCATCACGTGAAGGCGTGGCAAAACTCATTAAGATGGATAAATACGTTGATTTGATTGTTCCTCGCGGCGGGGAGGGGCTGATACGTTATGTGAGTCAAAACTCAAGCGTCCCTGTGGTCAAGCACGACAAAGGGCTGTGTCACACCTATATTGATAAAGAGGCAGATATTGAAAATGCGATCGCGATCGCTATCAATGCCAAAGTACAGCGCCCTGGTGTGTGTAATGCAATGGAGACTTTACTCGTTGATCAAGAAATTGCAGGCGAAATATTGCCAGTACTTAAAGAAGTATTCGACAATGCAAAGACACAGCTAAAAGGGTGTGAAAAAACCCGTAATGTGATTGATATTGCTCTTGCCAGCGAAGAAGATTTTGATACCGAATATTTAGCCAATATTTTGAATATTCGTGTGGTGGATGGGGTTGAGGGGGCAATAGAACACATTGTCCGCTTTGGCTCAGGGCATAGTGAAGCGATCATCACGCAGAGCATCACGACAGCGGATCGATTTATGGATGCTATTGATGCGGCATGTGTTTATGTGAATGCTTCGACACGATTCACCGATGGCGGTGCATTTGGATTTGGGGCAGAAGTGGGTATCAGCACGAATAAGCTACATGCACGTGGACCGATGGGGGTTGAGGGCTTGACGACTTATAAATACAAAGTGTATGGAAAAGGGCAAATTCGTTGAGCGAAGAAGTCCTAAATATCGAATCGCTCACATTTGGGTACTCCAAAGAGGCGCTTTTGTTTGATGATTTTAGTTTATGTGTTGCGCAAGGCGAGATAAAAGCGATCGTTGGACCCAGCGGAGTAGGAAAATCAACGCTTTTTGAACTTATTTTAGGACGTGCTAAGCCACATAGTGGGACGATCAAATCGGCATCTCTTTCGCAAGTTTTTCAAGATCCGTACAGTTCGTTTCATCCTAGTTACATCATCAAGGATCAAATTGCTGAAGTAGCTTCTTTAGAGGGATGTGAAGTATTGATGGAGAAAATGGGACTTAATGAGAAGTATTTGAATGCATTGCCACATATGCTTTCAGGAGGACAGCTTCAGCGCTGCTCCATATTACGTGCTTTGTTGATGAAACCAAAGCTTCTCCTGCTTGATGAACCCACTTCGGCATTGGACAACCTCAATCAGCTTGATATAATGAAACTGATTGTCTCTAATTTGGAGGGCATGGGGGTGCTTTTAATTACGCATGATACGCACTTGGCACAGTGGTGTGCAGATGAAACAGTTCGTCTAGGATAGAGTGCTTTTAAAAAGATAATATCCAGAAGCTGCCATAGCAACGGCACCAAAGGTATTTAGTGCCATATTGAGCGCTGCCATCAATAAATGGCCACCGCTTAGTAAAAAGAAGGTTTCCATTGCAAAGGTAGAATAGGTAGTGAGTCCCCCTAAAAAACCGGTAGTAAGAAATGATTTTGCCTGAACGGTTAATAAAGTGCTATAGCTGAAGTAAGCAAAAAGCGCCCCTATAATAAAACTCCCAAGCAAATTTACGGTGAGTGTGCCAAATGGAAGAGTATGCGAAAAATGGTGATTAACGACACCATTGAGATAGGCACGCATGACTGCCCCTATAAAAGCACCGCTACCGATGGCTAGGATGGTTTGTAAGCTCATCATCGTATACCTTTTGCATTTTTAGTTGTAAATCAGTTAGCCAATGCGGATCTTCTTTGTCAGCATAGAATGTTTCTAAACAGATCGCAGTTACTACGCCTGGGCGAAATATTTTACGTTTATTGCTAAAATAGGATGCTGTAGCGATTAAAACAATGGGTTGGACTTTAAGAGCGTATTTGTCCGCAACGATCTTTGCCCCTTGTTTAAAAGGTTTCATTTTCCCCGTTTCTGTTCGTGTCCCCTCTGGAAAAATGGTTATTGTACGTCCATCATCAAGGCACCTTTTGACTTCTTTAATGAGTCTAACAATGGCAGTTTTGCTTTCGCGTTGAAGAGCAATATTTTGAGGCAGCCTGAGAACAAGGCCAAAAAAGGGGATAGAAAAAAGTTCATTCTTCGCTACCCAGGCAATGTTTTTGGAGCTAATGGTCTCAATAATGCCGATATCAACATCACTTTGATGATTGACTAGATACATTTGTGCATCAGGATCGAGGGTTCCGTGTGTTTTAACTCCAATGAAGCCGAATAAACGAATGAACCATGCCCCTAATTTTACAGAGTAGGGTTGCGGAAGAAGATAAAAGGTTGTTATCATGAGGGTCATCCCCATGAAAATTATAATAACAGCATAAAGCCATTTAATTCGAGCAAATATCACGCTTGTTTACCCAGCCGACTTTTTTATTGTCCAAGCGGATTTTTGTGAAATCGCCCACTTGATTTTCGGCTTCAATATTGGTTTCTTCCATAGTTACTTCAAAAATTGTTCCGCTTTTGATAGGAAGTATGTATAAAGGGGCACCTTTCTTTACGCAAACACTCGAATTGGGCAATAAAGTAAACACTACAAAAAATAAAGGGGCTATCGAAGCTATAAGGTACCCTTGTTGTCGTCTCCAGTAATACATAGCAATTAAAATAACTCCTAAAATTGCTGCAGCACCTACTTTTAATTCTGTATGGCGAGAATCTGTAGGAGAAAGGTCACTTTGCGTCGATACACTATCATCGTCTACTTCAATAGGGATACTAATCGATTCATATCTGTTTTTGGCCAGATTGAAAATAGTGAAATCGAGACTTTGCTGAGTATTTGGGATAATGGCATAATATGTGATTTGAGACTCTTCAACATTAGGAAGTTTAGACTCGAACCCCTGTTTTATAGCGTTTTGAAGTGAAAAAGTACCTATATTACAACGTCGAGCGGTTGCGGTAAAAACAACAATATTGCTTTCTTGGTTGTAGGCTGTGGTTTTATAATCAATAATTTTGAATGAATCAGCCAGAACATTAGCGAAAGTAGCTGGTGGTGATAAAGTGGATGCAGTAAGAGACGATCCAGTAATAGGATTTGAATCAAATCCAGTAGAGCTGACCATTGCGGTAATATCCGGTAAGCGGACATTGGAGGACTGTACTAAAAAATAAAATGTATCGTAAACACCGTCTGCCTTGACAGCACGGCGTGGAGTAGCACTAAATACACGAATCCCTTCTTCGTTTTGAAGCGTATATTCGATATTGCCAGATGCAACATCTACGGGAGTCAGTTTAATAGTGACAGGAAAAATTTCTCCTATATAAAGGTGCGTTGGAAGATTCGAGTGTTCCAAGGTAATAGCGCCGCTTTGTTGAACATTATTAAATAAGGTACTAATACCTGTGTCGGTTTCATTTTGAGAAGTTTGAGGCGGTTGTACTTCTTGAGGGGCCGCAGCAGGTTCGGTGAATACTGATGGCTCACCCATTGCAGCTTGCGCAAGTAATAGTAATAAGAAAAGTATCTTTTTCAAGCTGACAAAAATCCATCAAGCATACGACGCCCATCATCGGAACCCAATAAGGACTCCATTGCACGTTCAGGATGTGGCATCAACCCAAAGACATTTTTATTGGTGTTACAGATACCAGCGATGCTGTCTACTGAACCGTTCGGATTGCTGATATTGCCTTTATCGTCGGTGTACTGTAATAGAACTTGATCGTTAGCATACAATTCGACAAGTCCTTTAGGATCAATGTAAAAGTTACCATCGTGATGAGCGATAGGAATGTTGAGGATATCATTAATGGCACACTGGCTTAAAAAGGCATTATTGTTGGAAGCGACTTTTAAATAATGATGACGTGAAATAAAGTGAAGTCCTTCATTGCGCTTTAGGGCACCAGGAAGCAGACCGCACTCTGTCAATACCTGAAAACCGTTACAAATACCCAGGACTTTTCCGCCATTATCAGCGTATTCTTTAACGGCTTTCATAATAGGGCTCATCTTGGCGATTGCACCGCTTCTGAGATAATCCCCATAGCTGAATCCTCCGGCAACGACGAGCAAATCGGTACCCTCAGGTATCGTGTCTTCTTTATGCCAAAGAATTTGTGTTTCACATCCCAATGCTGCAAAGGCATTTTGGGTGTCGTACTCACAGTTGGTACCCGGAAATTGGATGATACCTACTTTTGTTTTCATGCTTGAATCTCTATGGAGTAATCTTCGATAACGGTGTTGGCCAATAAATCTTCACACATTTGTGTTACTTTAGCTTTTGCAGTATCTGCGTCGGTTTCATTCATCTCAATAATGATTTGTTTACCGACACGAACATCACTTACGCTACCAAATCCATGACCCAAAAGGGCATGTACAACCGCTTTGCCCTGTGAGTCAAGAACTCCATTTTTCAAAAATACATTTACAATCGCTTTCATTCTTCTGCCTTTATTCTCTTTGGATATTAGTTTAATATTCGGTTTAAAACTTCTTCGTAGGCTACTTTGAGACCGCCCATTCCTTGACGAAAACGGTCTTTATCCATTTTTTCACCTGTTTCTAAATCCCAAAATCGGCAATTGTCAGGGCTGATTTCATCTGCGAGGATGATTTTACCATCAGGATCACGGCCAAATTCAAGTTTAAAATCAATTAAATTCAGACCTTTATTATGGAAATAAGGGCGTAAAATATCATTGATCTGACGTGCCATAGCACGTAGTTGATCCAATTCGGCTTCATTTTTAACGAGTTCGAGAATCAAACAGTGTTGATCGTTGAGTTTTGGATCACCAAGGTCATCATTTTTATAGTCAAACTCAACCAAGGTAAAAGGGAGAACCTTTCCATCAGGGATGCCAAGATTTTTACTAAGACTCCCGGTGGCAACATTTCGAACAATCACTTCGATCATGATGATATCCACTTTTTTGCACAGCATATTGTTATCATCTAACATTTTTACAAAGTGGGACTCAATTCCTTTTTCTGCCAGCATCTGGAACAGAGCGGTTGAGATCTTATTATTGAGGGCACCTTTGCCGGCTTCGGTGTCTTTTTTTGCACCATTGAATGCAGTTAAATCATCTTTGAATTGGGCAATGACTAGATTCGGATCATCAGTACTATAGAGGCGCTTTGCTTTTCCTTCATAAATGACTTCACGTTTTTCCATTATTCTTTTCCTTTGGTAATGATGAGGGCTTTAATGATGCCAACTCCTTCTTTGAGTTGAATGTCTTTGGTTAGCTGTTCTTTAGTGATAATTGTCTTATTAGTCGCATTAGCTTCGGTAACATCAACCATGCCGTTAACCTTTTCCAGCTCACCTTCTAGATGTTTTTTTAGATCGGCCTCTTTTATGTTGAAGCTATTTTCATGTTTTTTTACTTCACCTGCATCTACTTCTACATCCGGAATAACGCCCACAGCTTGAATGGTGCGGCCGCTAGGGAGATAATAACGGGCAATGGTGAGTTTGATTGCTTCAATATCGGTAATAGGCATGACGACTTGCACACTCCCTTTGCCAAAAGTAGTTGCTCCGACAATCACTCCGCGCTTGAGATCTTGTATCGCTCCACTGACGATTTCAGAAGCGCTGGCACTGCCTTCGTTTACCATTACAACGAGGGGAAGACGGCAGATAGTCGATTTTTTTGTAGCACTGTAGCTAACATCATCGCTTTTATTACGTCCTTTTTGGGAAACGATAACCCCTTCATCCACAAAGAGATCAGTGAGATCAACTGCTTGATCAAGGAGTCCTCCCGGATTATTTCGTAGATCGAGAATAACGCCCTTGGCCTTACCTGCATGTTTCAACAAAGCGCCCTTGACATCTGCAGCAACTTTTTTATCGAAACTGGTAATTCGAATGTACAGGATGTTGTTGTCAATGGTGCGTGTATAAACGGATTCTACGGTAATGATATCACGGATGATGTGGAATTTAAGCGGTTCGGATGCCCCTTTACGAATAATGGTTAGATTGATAGGGGTCTTAGGTTTACCGCGCATAAGGCCTACCGCATCATCAATGTTCATGCTAAGCGTTGCTGTCTCATTGATCTTTAAGATAATATCTCCGGCTTTGATACCGGCTTTATCGGCTGGAGTTCCTTCGATAGGAGCGATAACGGTTAATGCATTATCGCGCATTCCAACCGTTATGCCTAACCCGCCAAATTCTCCGTCTGTTTGGCTCTTGAGAGAATCAAAGCTTTTCTTATCCATAAAACTGGAATGTGCATCAAGATTGGAGAGCATACCCTGCAATGATTTATCAACAAGTTGATCGATGCCAAGAGCATCCACGTTGTATTGCTCTACAATACTAAGTACTTTTGTGAATTTAGCCAAGGACTGAAGACGTGAAGCTTCCAAAGATGGTTCTGAGGATTGGGCAGCCGCATTGCTCTTGGCTATAAGAGAGGTGGAAAGAGCGAGTGTGATGCTTACTGCACTGATAAAACCAACAACCATCATTTTTTTATTTTTCATCGTTCACCGACCCTTTTGGCCCATATATTTATATGGGGAATTATAGTTAAAACTCTATTAATAATCAACTAGATGACTGTAATGGTAACGTCACCGATCTGTATTGTATCACCTTTGATGATTTTGGCCCGCTTACGGGTTTCAATGACCCCGTTACGAAGGACCAGTCCATCCTCAATGAGCATTTTTGCTTGTCCGCCGGTATCAACGAGATCGAGAAACTTTATTAGCTTGTGAAGTTCAATAAACTCACCGTTTAGTGTATAGGTCATTTTTGATCCAAATGTTAGGGTAAATAGGTAGAAGAATAAAGAGAGGTAGAAAGCCAATCCCCCTAAAAGGGGATTTACGTAAAATTACCAGTTAGATTCGCGTGGTGGACGTGGAGCACGTGGACGTGCTTCATTTACACGCAATGTACGTCCGCCAAAATCGCTGTTTTCAAGAGCAGTAATTGCCTTGTTAGCTTCATCTGAATTGACCATTTCAACAAAACCAAAACCTCTAAAGCGTCCTGTTTCTTTGTCGTTTACGAATTTAACTGAACTAACTTCACCGTATTGTCCGAAAAGATCTTTAAGATCGTTTTCGTCTTTACCGTAGGGAATATTCCCAACATATATTTGTGTCACATTGCACTCCGTGAAAAAATCGAACTATTACCAGCATAATCCTGTCGCTAATTTTATCGGTTGGAATCTTATGGCAATGTTAAAAAAGGTGTTTTTAGCAATAAATAACAAAAAGAGTATCAGGTTGTTTTTATATAGAGTAAGCCAATGCTTTTTCTGGCAGGAAAAATGGGTTTAAAGCAGTCATATTATAAAGTATCTCTTCTTTTGTAATGGGTTTAGAGAGAAAATAGCCTTGCAAAGTGTCAATATGATTTTCGACTAAATAATTAAACTGTTGTTCGGTTTCAACCCCTTCAGCTGTAACGCTCATCCCTAAAACATGAGCAAGATTTGAAATTGCTTTGACAATATGGCTGTGAGAATCAATTTCGCAGACGGTATCAATAAAGGATTTGTCAATTTTTAACGTACTGATTGGCAATTGTGCCAAATAGGCGAATGAAGAGTAGCCAGTACCAAAATCATCAAGGGCGATGTGAATGCCCCCGTCTTTGAGGACATGAAGCTGACGGCTGGCAATCTCAACGTTGTCCATGACGGCGCTTTCGGTTAATTCAACTTTTAGATAGCATGGATCAATAGCACGTATTCTCAGATAATCAAGAAGTTCATGCGCAAAATTAACTTGATGCAGTTGCTTTGCTGATACGTTAATGGCGACGTAAAAAGGGCTTGAATAGCTAAGGCGAACCATTTCTATGAAATCACACGCCTGTTCAAGGACTATTTGTCCGATATGAAGAATATCACCATTTTTTTCGGCTACAGAGATGAAGATATCCGGCCCAATGAAGCCTTCAGTCGGATGGGGCAGACGCATCAATGCCTCAAATCCTTGGAGTGTTAAGGAAGCGGCATTCACGAGGGGTTGAAAATAAAGGGTAAAGAGATCGTCTTTTAGCCCATCACGAATGAGAGATTCAACATGCAAAAAATTATGGATAGCACGCTGCATTGAACTGTGATAGTAGAGAAATTGATTTTTACCGTTTTTTTTGGCTTCATGCATCGCCGTATCTGCATGTTTGATTAAGTCTTCAGCACTGCGTGCGTCTTCGGGATAGATGGAAATCCCAAAAGAAGAGGAGAGGAAAAAGGGAACGTCATTGACCGTAAACGGAATTTTAAATATCTGCCCCAGGCCCGTACAAAATTCATTGATATAGATGGGGTCAGAACTGTTTAGGTAGACCACAAACTCATCACCGCCAAAACGTGAAAGCAGCTGATCATCGTTGGTCAGCTCTCGTAATCGGCGAGTCACTTCAATAAGAATCTGGTCTCCTATTTCATGTCCCATCGTGTCATTGATATTTTTAAAATTATCCAAGTCGATGTAAATAAGGGCAAAGGGAACAAGAGGAGAATGTTCCAGCCTTGAATGCAATTGGAGCTTGAGTTTTGCACGATTTCCCAACATGGTTAACGGGTCATAATAGGCTAAAAAGGCAATCTCTTCACTTTGAAGTTTGGATTGGGTGATGTCACTTGTGATTCCGACAAAGAGGTCTAGCTTTTCATTGTGATAAACACGGCTGTTGAGCCAGCAAAGTTCTCCGTTAGCCCGATGTATTCTAAAACATATTTCTTGGGATGCACCAGGGATCAGGGTCTCAAAAAATGATCGGACCAATAAACGGTCATCTTTATGGATACGCTGTTGCCACAGGGTAGGGTCAGTTAAAAAATCTTCTTTGGTAAAACCAAAAACTGCATCAATGGCATGGTTAACGTACTGAAGAGCCAGTGTTTGGGAATCAATGTACCAAATTATTTGGTCAATGTTTCCAAGTATCTCTTCAAGTTCTTGACTTTTCGATTCCAGTAAACCGGTAAGTTCATTGTTCTGATGTTTGATAACCGCCTGGGCATCGGAAAGTAATTGTGTAAGGCGATCGACTTCCGAATTTTCCATAATTGCCAAATGCCCTGTGATAAAATTATCACATAATACTGGAACTTGAATTAAATAAAAATATAGGACGATGCAATACGATAATAAGAACATTCTAAAGTCCTATTGGATATAATCGCGATATTAATAAAACCATGAAAAGAGTACAAGAGTATGGTACAAGTTACAAAATTAACAATGCGTTTTGGAAGTCGAATTTTGTTTGAGGGGATTAATCTCAAGCTGGACAGAAACAAGCGTTACGGGCTAATCGGTGCCAATGGCGCCGGAAAAACGACCTTTTTGAAAATTCTAAGCGGTGAAATCAAAGAATACGAGGGCGATATTTCCATCGAACCGGGTCTAAAAGTAGGTACTTTGGGGCAAAATCAGTTTGCTTTTGAAGATTTTACGATTGCGGATGCTGTTTTGTGGGGGAATAAGCGCCTCTATGATGCGATCAAAGAGAAAGAACATCTGTACGCTAATGGTGATTTTGAGGACGATAAAGTTAACGACCGTCTCGCAGAGCTGGAAATGATCAGTGTTGAGGAAGATCCGACTTATGAGTACGATGTTCAAATCGCTAAAATTTTGGAGAATGTCGGAATTTCGGCAGAACATCATCAAGAGTTGATGTCAAGCCTTCCGTCGTCTGAAAAGTTTAAAGTTCTTTTAGCACAGGTTCTCTACCCTAAACCGGATGTATTGTTTCTCGATGAGCCTACGAACAATCTTGACATCGAAACCATCGGTTGGTTGGAGCGTGAGCTTCAGCGTCACGAGGGAACTATGGTCATTATTTCGCATGACCGTCACTTCCTTAATGCGGTTGTTACGAACATTTTGGATGTGGATTTCCAAAAGATTCGTGAGTTCACCGGTAATTATGATGATTGGTATATGGCCTCTACGCTTATGGCAAATCAAATGCAGCTGGATCGTGACAAACAAGTAAAAGAGAAAGAGCAATTGGAAGCCTTTGTGCGCCGTTTCTCTGCCAATGCGTCTAAAGCAAAACAGGCAACTTCTCGTCAAAAGAAGCTAGACAAGATAAACATCGAAGATATCAAGCCCTCAAGCCGCCGTGACCCTAGTATCGTCTTTAAAGCGAAACGTCCGATGGGAGATGAAGCGTTGACAATTGCCAATATTTCACATAGTTATGGGGATTTAAAAGTGTTGACAGACATCAACATTCTCATTGCTCCAGGTGAAAAAATCGCGATTATCGGTGCTAACGGTGCGGGTAAATCAACGTTGTGCAAAATCATGATGGAAGAGATCAAGCCTACAGAGGGGACCGTTAAGTGGGGAGCTACGATAGAATCAAGCTATTTCCCTCAGGACACTGCGGATAAAATCAAAGGGACGGGAACGTTGTACGACTGGTTGCGGGCCTACGATCCAAAGCGTGAAATTTCCGAGATCCGTAACTGTTTGGGGCGTATGCTTTTTAACGGTGAACAGCAGGAAAAAAGTGTTGAGAAAATATCAGGGGGAGAAAAACATCGTATGATGCTCTCCAAGATGATGCTTGAGGGTGGAAACTTTCTCGTCCTCGATGAACCTACCAATCACCTTGATCTCGAAGCAATTATTGCATTGGGTGAAGCGTTGCATGAATTTGAAGGTAATGTTGTGTGCGTGAGCCATGACCGTGAGTTGCTGGATGCTTTTGCAGGGCGTATCATTGAGCTACACATGGACGGAACGTATACGGACTTCAAAGGGAGTTATGAAGAGTTTGCTGAGGCGAAGGCCAATGGAACTTTATAAAAATTACGTAGGTTTTGGCATAGCAGGCAATTTTGCTCTGCATTTAGAGCAAGCAGGTGAAGTTGAAGATTTTAAAGACATCGTAACGGATGATCCCAATGGACCCAAAGGGATATTCCCTTTTTACATTCCCAATCGTGAAGGTTATTTGGGTGTTTACCCACTTAGCTGCGATACGATTATCCTCCCAAAAGAAAAATGCAATGTCCAAATAGAGCCTGAAGTAGCACTCCTTTGTGAATTAACCTATGATTCACAAGGAAACGTAACCCAAATTACGCCAAAACAATTCGGTGCCTACAATGACTGTTCTCTTCGTAAAGAGGGGGCCCCTAAAATCAGTCTCAAAAAAAACTGGGGCCCTTCTTCCAAGGGGATAGCTCCAGTGCTTTTCCCTATTGATCGCTTTGAAGATGGCGGAATCATGGACAGTTACCGTATTGCCTCTTTTTTGAAGCGTGATGGTATGACCATGCGCTATGGCGAGGATGTGGAACTCAAAGGGTACAGCTATTTTTACGACAAACTGACACAGTGGATGATTAATCAGATTAATGTTCAAAAAGATATTGGCCCGTTAGAGCCGATCGGTATTTATCTTAAAAATTCCGAATTGCCAACTCAAGCGATTATTAGTATTGGTGCAACCCGTTATACACATTTTGGTGAAACTACTTTTCTCAAAGAGGGTGATGAAATTGTAGTGGTTGTCTATGACAACAATTTGTATTGTGGAAATCCAATTCTAATGATGGTGAATCGCGGTGAGCTGAACGTTCCGGGGGTGAGTGCACTGGTTCAAAAGGTTGTTCGTGCTTAAAGCAGGTATCTATGTTCACTATAAGGGCCGCGAGTACGAAGTAATCGATATTGCCACGCACAGTGAAACCGAAGAGAAGATGGTGGTTTACAAAGCACTCTACGGTGAAAGAGGAATGTGGGTACGTCCATTGAGTATGTTTGATGAAACCATGAGTGATGGACGAAAACGCTTTGCTTTTTTGAGAGAAAAAAATGTCTAAGGGGACAAAGCTTTCTCTGGATATTGGGAGTTCTTGGAGTGACGGCTGGAGTTTAGAAACACAAACAAAGCCAAAAATAGCGGTGATTGAAGAGCCTTCAAAGCATGCTTTAGTCATGCAAAAAGAGAAGCGTAAAGGGAAAATGGTAAGTCTTGTAGGGCCATTTTACCTTAGTGACGAGGAAGCACAAAAAACGTTGACATTGCTTAAAAAAAGACTCGCGTGCGGCGGAGCTTATAAAGAGGGATGGATGGAGTTTCAAGGAGATATAGGAGTAAAACTGCGAGAAGCGTTGGAAATACTCAGCTTTCGATTTAAAAAACCGAAATAGTCTTACAGTGTGATTGTAAAAACTACTTGATTGCGACCTCTCTCTTTTGCCGCATAAAGATTGGCATCTGCCGTATGCAGGAGAGACTCATTTCCCATGCTCATAGTCGGAGTAACGCAAATGGCTCCCAGTGAAATGGTGACAATGCCGGTGTTTTTATTTCCTTTGTGTTCTATGTTCAGAGACTCTACGTTAAATCGGAGTCGTTCTGCCATTTGACGGGCACTTTGGGCATCGGTATCGGTCAGAATAATCCCAAACTCTTCTCCTCCTAAACGAAAAGCAAAATCCCCGGGTCTTGAAAGGGACGTTCTCAAAACACGCGCAACACTTTGCAATGCAACATCCCCCTGAAGATGTCCGTAGGTATCATTGTAGGGCTTGAAAAAATCGATGTCAACCATAATAAAAGTAATCGGTTTTTCGGAACGAGAAGCGCGTTTGAATTCGCGTTCATAGACAAGATTGAAATAGCGCCGATTATAAATCCCCGTAAGTGTATCGGTATAAGAGGCTTGTTCAAGCTTTACATTCAGATGCTGCAATGCTTTAGAAGAATTTAGCAACTGCTGTTGCTGTTGTTCAATTTGTCTAAAAATACGCCAGGCAAATGTCATCACACCCAATAAAATAAAGCCAAGCATAACTGCAAGCTGCATCAATGAATCCTTATGATGATTCAATGTGACGGCTCGCTCATATTTTGCGACACTGATTTCATAAGAAATAAGCTGTGCGATCGTATTATGAATCGAAGTGATATTATCGGTGAGGGTAATAAGAGAAACGGCAGAGGCTTGAGTTTGGTGTGTAGAAAGGGAACGTATTTCTTCAAAGTAGCGTTTCATAATATCGATGCGTTCATCCGTATAGTTGACGTAGGGAACTTCTTCAGGTCGCTTATGATGGGAGAGATAGCTTGCCCACATTTGATCAATATTAGCAAGCCCCAAAGTGATATTTCGTGCAAATTCTTCATCGCTGATTACTTTTTCTCGCCATCGGTAAATATTGGACTCGAGTTCATGGTGATAGGCTGTGTTGATAGCGCTGAGTTCGGTGAGAGGAATCATGGATCCAAAGTAGAGAGTGTCTACATTTCTTTTCATCGTAAGAAGATTAAAATAGCCTACAAATCCGACAATGAGAAGCCCTAGCGCGACACTGATGAGCAAATAAAGAAGTTTCGTCTTTAGCTTCAGAGTTTCCATAAAATAGGATGTGCCTTTTGGATCATAGATTACATAATTTAAGCAATTCTTATACCAATACACAAACAGTGAGCGAAAAAGAGCAGCTTGAACTTTTAGAGCTTTTAGTTTAATTTTTTGGTTTATACACTTCAAGCGGGATTTTTTTCGCTATTGCGTATTGAATCCCGCCTTTTAAGTCTATGAGGTTGTAGCCCATTTCTTGACCTAAAGGCATACCTACTATTTTCGTACGGCTTCCGGTATCACAGATGAGGGCAAAACGTTCACCCGGTTGGATGTTTTTGTTAAGCTCATCTAGAAAGGCTTCGAGATTGTAATTTCCACGTTCATCAAAAAACATAATCGGGATAGAGCCTTTTACGATACCTGTATGTTTCCATTCCCCCGGTGTTCGAATATCAATAATTTTTATTTTTGAATCAAGCAGCTTTTGATCGACTGGCTGGGCCGTGTAGTCTGCAATGAGCACCTTCATCAGTAAGAAAAGAGAAAGAATCCATTTCATGAAAAACCTTTTGTAAATATTATTGATATAATTATAACTCTTAATAGATTAACTGAGGTTTTATGAACGATTCTAAACTCGAAAACTCAAAACGGCTGCGTTACATCCGCCTCTTGGGCCGCTTTATCAATGGGATACTCTCTTTTCTTGCTAAGAGCGAGGACCCGACCAAAGAACAGTACGATCAAAAAGTGGATATGAATTTTCGCTTTTTAGAAAAAAATGAAGCGGTCAAGCTGTACAAAGACGAGTACATGGCGCTCGAGGCATTGGGGCAGAAGATCCTCGATTATCGTAACAGCGATGAAGAAATTGCAACGATCAAAGAAGAGCTTTTTTACGCACAAAATCAGTTGGAAAAAAGGGTGAATGCACGGCGTTATAAAAAATCAAAACACGACAATCATGCAAGTGATGGTTGGTGATTACGGGATTTTTATCAGACTCTTTTTGACATCACTCAAACGTATAAAGGTATAACCTTCTTTGAGAAGGGCTTCGACACCTTGAATAATTCCCTCTCGCGTCCCCCCCTCGGGATGATTCATATGAAATAGAACGATATCACCGCTTTTTGCACTCATGAGCTGCTGCGCTACTTTAGGTGCACTAAAGGTGGCTCCGGCATCGCCAAGAATTGAAAATCCGCCGATGTCCATTCCCAAAGAATGGGCAATAGCTACGGAGTGCTCATCATAAAAGGCGGTACCTGCTCTAAAAAACAGGGGGCGTTTTCCTGTCAATTTTTCTATTTTAAGATTATTGCCTTGAATTTCAGCGATCACTTCATCAGCAGAAGCCGTCCCCTGTATACCATAAGCACTTTTTCCCTCAACTGAGAGAGGCTTATGGGCGGTTCCATGGTTGGCTATTTCAAACAGAGGATTGCGTGAGAGTTGGAGAAACGTTTCAGGATTCCTATCGATCCAGCGGGCATTGATAAAAAGGGTAGCCGGGATATGGTTTGCGGTTAAAAACTCGATGAGTCCTGCATCGTATTGGGAACTGCGCTCACTTCCACCGCACGCATCAAAAGTCAAAGCGATCTCTTTTTTATTGGAATTGAACTTGGTCGTCACACCTGTAACATTTTCACCCCATTGTTGAGGTGGCGTCTGAGCATAAATTGCTAGGGGAAAAAATATCCAGATGAAATGTTTTAATTCCATAGACTATACTTTTTTACTGAGCGCTTCGATATTGCTGCTATTTCCCAAAACAACAAGGATGTCTCCCTTCTCGAGAATATCGTCCTGCTCAAATGAAGTATGCCATTCTCCCTGATGTTTGTAAGCAATGGCTTTGACCTCGTATTCATCTTCGAAAATAGGGGAAAGGATGGAAGTTCCGACCCAGAAAGCAGGAACGGTCATTTTGGCGATTTTCATTGTGATGGAGAGATCAATGGTTTCGTACAGCATGTTTGCAACAATTTTTTTAACCAATTTTTTAGCCGATTCCATCTCTGGATAGATGACTTTGGCAGCACCGAGCTTGGAAAGAATCTGTCCGTGTACTTGGGTAATGGCTTTAGCCATAACGGTTTCGATACCCAATTCTTTAAGAGCCATAACGGTTAGAATACTGGCTTCAATATGCTCACCAATACTGACTATTGCGATTTCTGCATCTCCAATTCCCGCTTCACGAAGAGCACGAATATCCGTAGAATCAAGCATAATGGCATCTTGGACAAATTCGTTGATATCGCGAACTTTTTCCTCATCGTTGTCGATGGCAATAACACTCTCTCCCTGTTGTGCCAATCCCTTGGCAACATGAAATCCAAATTTTCCTAATCCAATAACAACATACGTCATATAACGACCTTTCCTTCTGCATATTTAATACGGCTTTGTACTGCTTTTCCCACGATAACAACGGTGAAAGCGAAAACACCGATCCTCCCCATGAGCATCAATAAAATAATGTTGAGCTTCCCTAGTGTGTCAAAGTTTGCACTGTAGCTGAGAACTCCTCCATTACCTGTTGAAATTCCCACTGTTCCGAATGCAGAACAGGTTTCAAAGAGGGTACGGATAAAGGAGAGCCTTTCGCTTTCATTTAAAATAACGGTAGAGATCAAAACATAAAAAGTGGCAATGGCAATAATGGCATATGCTTTATTGATTTGATAGGCGCTAAGGCTTCTGCGGAAGATGTGAGGATTTGTCTGGCCGCGCAGTGTGTACCAAACACCGATAGCTGCAAGGGCTACGACCGTTGTTTTGATACCTCCGGCTGTTCCCCCCGGACTTCCCCCTGTCATCATAAAGATAGTTCCAAAAAAGAGATCCGAATCATTCATGAGTGAAAAATCAATAGTGTTAAAACCTGCTGTGCGATAGTTGACCGATGCAAACCACGCAATCAAGATTTTGTGCCATGCATCCGCATCACCAAACAATTTATGATTGTTCCATTCGAGGGTGAGGATAATGATCATCCCTCCCAAAATCAGTAACCCCGATGTCCATAAGACGATTTTCGTATGCGTTGAAAGCCTGGTCAATGATTTTTTGCGATAGTTGTAAAGCTCTAGGAGTACCAAATACCCAAGTCCGCCCAAAATAATGAGAATCGGTATGGTGAGGTTGACAACAAGATCCCCTTTAAAGGCCATCATATTATCGCTGAAGAGGGAAAAACCTGCATTGTTAAACGCCGATATGGAATGAAAAAAACCAAACCATAAAGCCTTTTCAAACGGCATATCCACCCAAAATCGCATCGTTAGGATAAAAGCACCTGCCAATTCGATGATAACGATACTGGCAAAAACAATTTTTAAAAAGCGGAATATTCCACTCATCCCAGGATAATTAAGGGATTCTTTGAGAATAAGACGATCACGGTAGGTGAGTTTTTGACGGCGCATAAGTGCCATAAAAGTGACTGCCGTCATATACCCGATCCCCCCAATTTGAATCATGGAGAGGATAATGACATGCCCGAAAGTGGTGAAATCGACAGGGGTGTCTTTGACAATCAGTCCTGTTACGCATACTGCAGATGTAGCGGTAAAAATTGCATCGATGAGGGAGAGACTGCCATTATGAGCGAAGGGAAGCATCAACAACATCGCCCCAATGCCAATGAGGATAACAAAACTCATAAAAATGATTTTAATGTCTTGCGATTGCGTGAAATATCCTTCAAGTATGTTAATTTAATTCAAACCATTATAATCCAACTGGGCTGAAATGAATCATAGGAGAAAAATAATTTTGTGTCGCATTATGGCGATAGGCAAACATTTTATCCATCTCTTTTTTGATAAACGGAGCCAAGAGATTTCCAATCCAGCCTAATGGAAGGCAAAAGGCAAGGGTCTCATCCATGCGGGTTTCATTCTCGCTAATGGCTATGAATCGGCGCTCGTGTCGAAAAAAGGTAAAGGGTCCAGAGATCATCAGGTCAATGATCGTATCGGGAGGGGAAAGTTTTTCAATTTGCATAGTCCATCGGGTTGTTAAACCGTAGCGTTTGATGTCCAAAATGACATGCGAGTCTTCAATCATAGGGGTATCCATTTGGACGATGGTTACCCCAATCCATGGAGGTGTGATAAGTGGGAGATTGTGGGTGTCGGTGTGAAACTGACACACCGCTTCTTGGGATGCTGTTAATAAACACGAATATTTGAGAGTATGCAACTTCATGGTATGCTCTTTGCAGTTGGGTAGGCTTTTGGATCAGTCCAATAAAGCAGATCACTGCTGTACCCAAATTCAGGTAATTTTGAAAGAATCGTTTTGCGATCCGAGTCGCTAATCGTTGCGGTGCGAGAGAGAATCCATAGGTATTTGCGTGATGGATCGCCTACCACACTGTATTCATAATCGTCCCCCATCATGAGCACCCAGTAATCGCCGAAAAAAGGCCAAAAGAAAGTAACGCGCAGTTTTGTGTTTTGAGAATTTTCAACAGCATAGGCTTTGCCTTGTGCTTGCGCGGTCATGGTCCCTTGGGCATCGTAGCAACTGTTGGTAACGGCTACGTGATCACTTTGCAGGGCATAGTCGGCAGTGGCTCCTACGCACCCCTTTTCAAAATGGTTTTCATAGCGAGCGATTTCATACCATTTCCCTTGATACTGTTTGAGATCCAAAGCATTCACAGTCTGAAGCGGTGCAGGTTTGGAGGTACTGCATCCCCAGAGCATAAAAATCGTAAAGATAAACGTCATTAAGTAGTGCATGTGGTAATCCCCTTAGGTGTTTGATTTAAATAAATGGCGAAAATTTTTGGCTCCGTCTTTGGAGCTTTCAATGGTCTCTTTAATCCCATCAAAGCTGAAGCTGATACGGCTTTGGTCGATTGTCTCCATCTCTTTGACACGATTGAGATTGATGAGGTAGGAGCGATGAATCCGCAAAAAGCCGTGAGGTTCAAGGAGTGCTTCGACATCGGATATTTTTTTGGGGTAATACGAAAATCCCTCGCTGGAGCGAAAAATCACTTCGGATAAATCGGCTTTGACGTAGTAAAGCTCTTGCGGAGAAAGCAGGTAATGGTTTTCTCCAGCTTTCGACAGGAGTCTGAGTTTTTGAGGGGTATTTTTAGTCGTGACACGCTCAATGGCTCGTTCTAGGGCTTCAAGCGTATAGGGTTTGAGCAAATAATCCACCGCACCCACATCGAATGCTTTGAGGGCATGATGGTCATACGCGGTTTGATAGATAATTGCCAAATTCTCATGCGCGTAACGCAAGGCGTATCCCAACTCAATACCATCCATTTGCGCCATTGAAATGTCCAAAAAAGCAATATCAAATGTTTGCTGTGAGGCATATTCAAGTGCTTCTTGGCCACTTGAAGCCGCAGAGATTGACGTGTGACCAAGAGCAGTCAGCAACCGTGTTAGACGTGTAATGGCAAGCGGTTCATCATCGACGATGAGAAAATTCATAAATCTCCTTTAATGTGATTGCGTAAGTGGGGGGATTGAGATGTTTTACGGTTATCTTTCCCTGGCACAAATGCGCTAAACGCTCTTGAAGATTGGATAAACCGATACCAAAGGCGGTGGAGGTAATCTCTTTTCCGTTATTGGATACCTCTATGTGTATGCCATTGTCCCTAAAACTGCACAGAGTGATTTCGAAGGGATCTGTTGTATTCTTCATCCCATGTTTTATCGCATTTTCACACAGAAGCTGAATGGAGAATTTTGGTACGAGAATATTTGTGAGTGTTTCATCATTTTCAATATGGAGTTGAATTTTTCCATTAAAACGGATGTTTTCAAGTTCAATGTAGTCGCTTGCATTGCGTATTTCACGGGTCAAAGTGATGAGGGGGGTTTCGGCCATGGTGTTGCGTAAAAAAGCGGATATTTTAATCACGGCTGCTTCTGCTTTGAGTGGGTCTTGGTGGATGAGCTCTGCGAGGGAGTTGAGGGCATTGTGCAAAAAGTGAGGGTTAAGCTGTGTTTCCAGTGAATTGACACGGCTTTGGGTAAAAAGAATGTCCATCTGCTCTTTTTCATTGCGTGTTTTAACAAAACGGTAGATCAAGGCTCCCATGAGATAGGTGAGTAAACCGATGATGGATGCGCTTTGAAACGGATGAATGGCAAAAATTTCAATGACTGCAATCGCACTGTATTGAAAGGCATAGTACGTGCTAATGGTTCCCAAAAATCCAGCGAGAAATGAAAAGAACGCTGCGATGGTATTCCACCATTTTTTATCGATACGGGGAAGAAGGTAACGGTTCATATAGGTGATAAAAGCTAACGAAAATGTTGTAATAAAAAACCCCAATGCAAGACCAAAGAGCGCACCGCGAAAAGTAGATAAACCAAGCAAATAATAACCAAACAGGGATAGCAGTGTCGAAAAAGATACCCCGATGATTAAAACACCCAGCCAGTCGTAACGGGTGATTTTGAGTTCAATGTTTCCCATTTATCATCCTCATGCAATTAAATGCCCCCATGACGACACCCGGCCATCCTTGCGCGGCATAAGCCGTGTCTCCTACTTGATAAAGCCCTTTGATTGGGGTGTCGTTGGAAGGCAAGCGGGGAAGAAAATTGGAGAGGGTCAAAGCGTTTCCTCCTAGTTGAGTGCGATTGATGTATCGGCCGAATGTTTTGGGTGTCGCGGCAAAACACTCCACAATTTCTTCGTTTTGTACGCCAAGTTTATCACAAATCCACTGTTGAAGGAGGTTTTGAAGTTCCTTTTTTTGATCACGGTAGTGCGCTTTGGAAAGCTGTGTCCAAAATCGGGTATCGGTATGGATGGAGGCGGTGATACGATAAGACCCTACAGGAGCAATGAGTGTATCATTGGGATCGCTAAATGAGACAAACAGGGATTTTGAAAGGGTGTACGGGACAATTGTTTCTGAAATGAGTTGATAATGGTGGTGATAGGGGGTAGGTGTTTTGATGGTCATATAGAGGACAAAGGCACTTTGGTGATTGTTGCGTTTTTCGTATTTTTGATAGTACTTTTTGATGCTCGGATCACTAAACCATTGTGAACTTTCATAGTGAGAGGTTCCCATAATGAGATTTTTGCATTGGATGGTTCCTTGCGGTGTGGTGAGGGTATAAATGTCGTTTTCTTTGGTAATAGAGATGACAAGGCAACGTGTTCGAACATCGAGAATTTTAGAGGTCAACGACGTGCACACGGCTCCCATTCCCCCTACGGGGTAGTGGGTTTCATTGAAGGTATACCCAAGAGATAATGCCGCGGTAAAAAAGTTGACTTTGTCGCTGGTGGCTTGCGCGACGATCAAAATTTGTGCGTCCAGAAAGTCGAGGTATTGCGAGGATACGGTGCCGTAAAATCGTATAATGAAATCGCGGGCATTTCCAAAAAGATATCTCCAAAAGCGTTTGAGCATCGGATACAGACTCGTAAGCGAACGTATTTTCATCAAACCGGATTGGTTGGAGTAATAATACCCTTGCATCTCATAAAAAGCAATGCCAAGAGTGTGTACGAGAGTCCAAAATTTTCGATGTTTATCGTGGGAATAAAAGGTCTCGATTTCACGAATAAAACGTTCCAAATCGCGATAACGGACACACGATTTATCTCCTTGGATGATTGTGATGGCAGGGTCTGTTGAGATGACATCAGGAGTAATTCCTACCACATCAAATATACGACGGACAATACCGCCTTCGTGATAGCCTGAGATGGTAGTTGCTCCTGCATTGTAGCGATTACCACGGTGTAAAAATGTGGAAGCACATCCGCCAAGTGAGGGTTCTTTTTCGATGAGCACGACATCATGGCCTTTGGCATTGAGCAATGCAGCAATGGAACATCCTCCGATACCGCCACCGATGATCGCGTATTCTCGAATCAAAAAGACCCACTCCAAATAAAATTAAGCGATACGAAGACAATGGCGACAGAACAAAGGAGTACCGTTAAAAGATATTCTTGTGATGTTTTACTCATTATTTTCTCCTAAGTTATTTTTTGATTTTTACAGCTTTAAAAGCTTCATTGCTTGAATCATATCTTTGTCTCCGCGTCCTGAGAGGCTGACAATGAGTGTTTTGCCTTTGATGGTTTCTCTGACATTTTTGAGATACGCTATGGCATGTGCGCTTTCAAATGCAGGGACGATTCCCTCAGCACGACTGAGCCATACAAAGGCTTCCATGGCTTCTTTATCGGTAACGCTGTCGTACATCACTTTGCCTTTTTCCATCAAATAGGAGTGTTCAGGACCGATACCCGGATAATCCAGACCTGCGGAGATGGAGTGCGCTTCATTAATCTGTCCATCATCGCTTTGCAAGAGGTAGCTGAGCTGTCCGTGTAAAATACCGGGACGCCCAAGTGCTAAACTAGCCCCATGTTTTCCGCTCTCCAGGCCATGCCCTCCTGCTTCGATTCCGATGCATTGGACAGAATCTTCATTGATAAAATGGGCAAACATCCCCAGTGCATTTGAACCGCCGCCGATACAGGCAACTACATAATCGGGCAATGCTCCGTGCTGTTGTAATATTTGTGCTTTTGCCTCATAGCTGATGATCGCTTGAAAATCACGTACCATCAGCGGATAAGGGTGGGGGCCCGCCGCGGTGCCGATAATGTAAAAGGTATCGCGGGCATGAGTGACCCAGTGACGAATCGCATCGTTCATCGCGTCTTTTAGGGTTTGGCTTCCTGAGGTTACGGAATGCACTTTCGCTCCCAAAAGCTTCATTCTAAAGACATTGAGTTCTTGGCGTTCAACGTCTTTTGCCCCCATGAAAATTTCACACTCTAACCCCATGAGTGCAGCGATGGTAGCGGTTGCTACACCATGTTGTCCTGCTCCTGTTTCGGCAATTACTTTTCTTTTTCCCATCCGTTTGGCGAGAAGCCCTTGGGCGATGGTGTTATTAATTTTGTGCGCTCCCGTGTGATTGAGGTCTTCGCGCTTGAGGTAGATCGAGGCTTCAAGCTCTTGAGAGATGTTTTTGGCATAATACAGCGGAGAGGGGCGACCGACGTAATGCTGTAAAAGCTCGTTTACCTCCGCCCAAAAAGTCGGGTCAAAACGATGTTCTTTGTAAACGCGGTCAAGTTCAATCAACACGGGCATCAGTGTTTCAGGGACGAATCGTCCTCCGAATTTTCCAAAATGTCCTGTTTCGTCAGGATCAAAATCAAAGGCAGTGGGGATGTAGTCGTTGAGAGATTTCATTGGGGAACCTTCATGGCTTGTGTCAGTTGGACAATATTGTCTTTTATGTCCCCTTCAAATACCGCCGATACGACGCTGATCATATCCGGAGTATGAGCGGAAATCTCATGTATGTTGGTGACACTGATTCCCCCAATGGCACAAATAGGGATAGATAACGCCTCTTTGGCCTTTTCCAACACGCTCATCGAGACAATCCCCGAATGAGGTTTTGTGGGTGAGTGAAAAAACGATCCAAAAGCGACATAATCGGCTCCCTCATTTTGGGCTTCCAGCGCTTTTCGAATGCTTCCGTAGCAAGAAACACCGATAATCCCTTTAGGAAAAATAACACGTGCTTCTTGAATACTCATATCGTCTTTACCGATATGCAGTCCATCGGCGTTTATTTTTTGTGCCAGATGAGGTCTGTCATCGATAATAAAAGTGGCATCGTGAGCTTTGCATAACGCTTGCAGTTCGATGCAAATATTTTCTACTTCATCATCGCTGTTTGTTTTGTTGCGATATTGAAGAATTTTTATCCCTGCCTGGAGAGCTGTTTGAGCTTGAGCTACAACAGTATCATCGGGGGTGAGTTTTTCATCGGTTATGGCATACAGTCCTTTAAGCGACATGATTTCCTCCTGCTTTATGATTGATAGGGCCTGGCCCGTGACCAATATGGGGTGCTTGCACAATAGCGTTCGTGATGAAATGCTTTGCTTTTTCGATGGAAGCTTCGAGGCTAAAACCCAAAGCCAGATTGGCGGCTATGGCAGAGGAGTAGGAACATCCTGTGCCGTGTTGAGAGGTTGAATCGATCATCGGCGCACTAAAAATTTGTTTTTGGTCACCAAAATAGAGCAAATCCGATGTGGTGTTGTCCTTAACATGATGCTTTATAAGAACGGGTGTTGGGTGTTGGACGAGTTGTGCAAGAGAGTTTCTGTCGTCCGGTTTATATCCGAAAAGTCGGTATGCTTCATGCAAATTTGGGGTTGAGAGGGTGACAACACGACTCAACTCGCGCAATGCATCGATCGCATCGTCTTTGAGTAGGGGTGATCCCGCTTTTGAAATGCACACAGGGTCAAGAACGATGGGAATGTTGAGCGGCTCAATGATACGGTGTACCATTTGGATGATGTCGGTATCGTACAGCATGCCGATTTTGATCGCCGCAACGTCAAAATCACTCAGAACACTTTGGATTTGCTGCTCGATAAAATCGACGTCAAGTGGCAGGAGCGCTTGAACCCCTGTCGTATTTTGAGCCGTGAGTACCGTGATGGCAGAGGTTCCAAAAACGCCAAACGCTTCAAACGTTTTTAGATCGGCTTGAATGCCAGCGCCACCGCTGCTGTCAGATCCTGCAATGCTCAATACAACTTTCATCTTTTTTCCTTTAGTTCAAAAACGCGTTTTTGAAATCATTTTTATCCAAAGTAGTCACCCCAATCTCGGTAAAGAATTCCAAAATAGGGAGCTCTTGTGCATAGCTAGAGCTAAAATCTGGGTTGAAACACTCGATTGTAGCACGCAAAATATCGTCCATCAGAGGAGATGACTCAGTGCTGGTGTGTTCATAATATTCTTTCATCGCAGCTTCTGGAGAAGCATGGATGAAAACGATGGCCTCTTTAATGGCCGTAACAAACGTTTCGCATACAGCGGTGTTGGAGTTGTAATACGATTTATTGACAAAAATATCGAGTGCGCTAAAGTTTGCAAAGCCCGCATTTTTTGCGTCCAAGTACAGCACTTCCATCCCCTCGTGCTGTGCTTCGATTCCCTCAAAGTTGTAAAAATACAGCCATCCAGCATCGGCGCCTTGGGTCATGTATTTGAGATGTTCAAATCCGTTGGCAACAAAGGAAACTTGATCGCGTGATACTTGCACCCCTTTTTGGGCGTAAAAACGTCGAATGATTTCGAAGCCTATGGTATTGGTTGTTTCATTGGAAACAGGCGTTGTTACAACGATGTTTTCACCGTTGAGCAGTTTCTCATACGAAGATGCTTTTAGCAATACCCCGCCCTTTGTCTCAAAAAACATTCCAAGAGAGAGAAAGTTCTCATCATATTGCTCGATGAGGTGCAGCGGTTCGTTTGTGGCAAATTCGATATTTCCAGCCAGTAATTCACTCAAACCATCATAATGTTCTTCGGGCTCAATAAGCTCAAATTCAATATTGTACTTATCAAACATTCCACATCGTTGTGCAACAATAAACGGCAGATGATCGGGGTTAAGGAACCATTCGATAGCTAAAGTGAGTTTCATATGTTAATTCCTTTTATGCGGAGTTTTAGTAACTCCTTAAATGTATGGGTAATTGTAAGAAAATAAGAGGGAGTTTCGTAGGCGATTTATGTCGTTTTATATCAAAACTTCATTCAGTTTACTTTTCGAGATAAATCGACAAAAAAACAGTACCGATATTGTCCTGTTTAGCTCTATAATGTTTTATCATTATTACAGGAGAATATCATGTTAAAAGAATTATTTTACACCGGAATGGGTGGTGCGCTATTGATCAAGGAAAAAGTAGAGGAAGAGCTCAAAAAACTCGAAGAAAAAGGGAAACTCAACGCGGATGAGTCTAAAAGCTTTTTGGAAAACCTAAAAACAAAAGGTGAAAATGAAGAAGCGCGTCTCAAAGAGGAGCTGAAAACGGCGATCAAAGAGGTGATTGAAGAACTGGGGCTTGCAACCAAAAAGGACATAGAGGCACTTGGAAAGTGAACCGTATGTATTCCCCTTATCGGCTATGGAGTGTGTTTCGACTGCTTCTCTCTTTTTATTTGTTGATCAAAAAAAAGAGCCGATTTTTCGGGGTTACACCGCTAGCTCCTGAGGCGCTTGCACGTACGATCACACAGCTTGGTGCCAGTTTTATCAAGCTCGCACAAGTTCTTGCAACCCGTAACGATTTTTTCGATGCACAGTATCTTGGTGCGCTTAAAACACTGCACGATGATCTGCCTCCTATGTCTAAAAAAGAGTATGAGAGGGTGATGCACCGAGCTTTTCCTGTTCTTCCGTTTATCCGTTTTAATCCTACTCCTATCGCCTCCGCATCCATCGGTCAGGTACATGAAGCGTGGTTGAATGAAGAGACAAAAGTCGCGGTAAAACTTCGAAGAGAGGGGATAGAGAAACGGGTTCGTGCCGATATACGCATTGTCTCATTTTTCAATCGTATTTTCAGTCCCCTCTTTTCACATACGACCCGTCACTCGATTGAGTCGGTCATCGCTGAGTTTTCGGTCATGATTGTTCAAGAGTGCAGTATGAACCAAGAACGTACCAATCTGGAAAAGTTTTCCCATATGTATGCTGCTTCGGGCGTTATTTTCCCTGTCCCATATGGCAAATTCTGCTGTGATGATGCACTCGTGATGAGCTATGAGCAGGGGTGGCGGTTTGATGATCGAGCGAGTATTACGCAAAGCGGCATCGATATCATCCCTCTCATCGATAAACTGGTCCGTTTTTATACCGATCAGATGCTGGTAAAGGGGTATTTTCATGCGGATCCCCATCCGGGCAATCTTCTCGTGACTCCTGAAGGTCAGCTGGTTCTGCTGGATTTTGGGATGGTCAAACGGGTTTCCAATCCAACGCGTATCGCCATCATCGAGCTTTTACGCGCCGCCAATGAGCAAGATTATGAAGCGTATGTGAGTGCTTCCAAACGTCTTGGGACAGTGGCATACGATGCTCCCGTAGCCGAACTTGCCGAATTTACCCAACGCATGTTTGAGATCTTTGCCAACGATGCCCTCGACAGCAGCAGTATGCAAGAGCTTGCATTTGCTGTGCTGGAGCAGACCCGAAACCTTCCGTTCAAACTCCCGCAAGAGGCGATCTACATCTTGCGAGTGAGCGCGATAATCGAAGGGCTTGGGACGACGTACATCGAAAATTTTAACGGGATCAAAGACATTCTTCCCATTTTACAACGCAATATTCCACGGGCGTTAGGGATGAAAGATTCCCTCTTAGAGAGCATTATCGATGAGATCAAGCATCTGCCCGATGATTTGCATGCAGCGAGGGAGACACTGCGGCGTGCAAGCCGTGGCGAGTTGGTTGTAGAGCTGTCACCGCTTCAGCTAGAGAGCATAGGACAGAATGTCCAAAATGCCCTCCGTCCGATTGTAGTAGCTTTGATGTTGGGGTTGGGTGCAATGGGCTCTTGGATGGGAGGAATACAAGAAGTGGCTTATGTTTTATTAGGTGCGGCGATGATGCGGTTATGGTATCGGTAAAAGTATATTTTAGTAGTTAAGGTATTAAATATAAGATATAATACTTATAGATTAAATACATATAAAAGGATATTGGATGTTAACGTATGGTGTAACTGATATTCAAAACAAACCCTCTTTAATGAAAATTATGGATGTGGCTGAAATCGTCGATAGAAGAGCTCATACTACTGTGGGATATTTTATTTCTTCAAAATATGAAAGCTTGATCTTGCCGATCATCGAAAAAATCGATCGAGAAGAAAAACTTGCAAAACTACATAAACTAAAAGATCATCAAGATTTGGAATTTGCAGAGCTTGGAGTGGATGATGGAATTAAATAGAGGCGATATTGTCATCGTCAATCTTTACCCTAAAAAAGGGGATGAAGTAGGCAAAATCAGACCTGCCGTAATCATCTCAGGGGATGATGAAAATGCTATCCTAGATACAGTCATCCTTATGCCTCTTTCAACGGATCTTATTGATAATATGGATCCATACAGAATCAGAATTTTAAAACGAGATGGTCTCAAAGAAGATTCAGATATTTTAATCAATCAAATCCGAGCTCTTTCAAAAATGAGAATAAAAGAGAAAATTGCGAAACTTACATCGGTTGAATATGATGCTGTAATTGCTCATCTTTGTAAAAATTTTTAATTGAGGTGGGATCCAATTATGTTCTGTAAATCTGATCAAATCAACTTCAAAATGACTAATCTTTCTCAAAAGTTATAACATTAGGTATTGTAATCCCTATATTTGTAAGATATAATGGGAGTTAATTACCATAAAGGACTAGAATGTTCTCAAAACTATTGGTCGAATCGAAAAAATTCATACTTCGTAGTGACCTAGCCTATCAAAGATATTTTATTAAAGAGCAAAAAATTAAGCATCGTCTCACCATCATAGTGGGTCAAAGAGGGATAGGAAAAACTACCACAATAGCTCAGTATATGAAACAGCACGATGAACTAAAATCACTCTATGTCAGTATGGACAGCTTTTTAGTGGGGGAACTGTCGATGTATGAAATTGCTGAACACTTTGAGATGGAAGGAGGGAAACTGTTGTGTTTTGATGAAATACACAAATACCAGAATTGGTCACAAGAGCTAAAATCAATTTATGATACGTTTCCCTCATTGCAAATCATAGCATCGGGAAGCTCGGCTTTAGAGATTAACAAAGGGAGTCATGACTTAAGTAGAAGAGCAAACACGCTAAAAATGGTGGGGATGAGCCTCAGGGAGTATATGGAGTTAACACTAGGAATAAACTTTCCAAAATACACCCTGCATGAGATACTGCAAAACCACGAAACGATTGCTTTTGATATCGTTAGCAAACTAGAAAAAATCGATAAAAAGATACTTCCACTGTTCCAAAGATATTGTAAAGTCGGGTATTATCCCTACAGTTTGAGCATTCAAGACGATGAAATATTTTACGATATGCTTCAACAAAACATCAATGTTTCCATCTCTGGCGATTTGCTTTTTGTCTATCCCAGTCTCGATGGGAACAGTATCAAAAAGCTCAAACTTCTACTAAACATCATTATGGAAAGTGTGCCGTTTGTCCCCGTGATTGAAAAGCTAAAAAATTCACTCGATATTGGGGATGGCAGAACCTTGAAAGATTATTTTATCAAACTCGAAGATGCGGGCATTTTACACCTTCTAATGAAGGCATCGGGTAAGGGGTTGCGCAAACTGGAAAAACCTGAAAAAATATATCTAAGCAATACTAATTTGCTTTCCATAACTACTCCGGAAATAGGGACCGTGCGTGAAACATTTTTTTTAAATGTGTTAAATATTCTCCACGAGGTCACCTACCCGCAAAAAGGTGATTTTTTGGTGGATAATACCTATCTTTTTGAAATCGGTGGAAAAAACAAAGGATTTACTCAAATCAAAGATATCGAAAATAGTTTTGTGGCGAGCGACGACATTGAGGTTGGATATAAAAATAAAATCCCTCTTTGGATTTTTGGATTTTTGTATTAAATTGCATTCAACAAATCGACCTTGGCAAAGATGAGGATGAATAATGAGATTCCATACTATAAGTTTGGTGGAAAGCTCTTTTATAAGATTGCACAATGGATTGATGACTCGAAGCTACACTATAAAAATAACGTTGTTGCACTTGATTGTTGAATGGGCGGGTTGAAAGTACGTTGTGTAGGGAAAGTGTTATGGTGACTCCAAGGGGAGAGTCACCATATTTTTACAATCCCCTAAATAAGGGTTTTTCAGAAGAATAAACACCAAATGTGTACCAAATTTGTAAGTATTCCATCAGGTTTAAACCAAGCAAGTCAACCATTTTTTGTGTTAACAAGATATAAGCAATAGTCAGAGCTAATTCTTGTGTTTTGAATATGTACTATCTTTATCTTTCAAAAAGTTATCATTTTTGATATAATTACTCTATGAATTGGAAAATTGAGTTTTTTAACGAAACAGTAGAAGACGAGACACTCGCATTCCCTGACAAGATTTTGGCAAAAATGCTGCATATCTTTGAGATGATCCAAGAGAATGGGCCAAATCTTGGGAAACCTTATACTGATGCTTTCGGCGATGGTCTTTTTGAAATTAGAGCCAAAGGCCAAGAGGGGATAGGACGAAGCTTCTTTTGTTACGCAAGCGGAACAAAGATCGTCATACTTCATTCTTTTGTCAAAAAAACTCAAAAGACGCCACAAAAAGAGATAGATATCGCGCTCAAGCGAAAAAAGGAGATTGACAATGAAAAATAGACCTTCCTTGGAGGCATTCAAAGAAAAGGCAATGCAAAGAGAAGAAGTAAAAGCGGAATATAACGCTTTGATGCCAATTTTTGAACTTAAAAATCAAATGATCAAAGCACGCCTAGAAGCGAATCTTTCTCAAGAAGAAGTTGCCAATATACTTCATACCAAAAAGAGTAATATTTCGAGATTAGAAAGTCCAAATTCAAAAAATCTTCCAAATCTCTCAACTCTGATTGAGTATGCAAAAGCGGTTGGATTTAATCTCGAAATCAATCTAAAAAGAGCTAATTTAGCGTAACCTTACCCCCGATTGAGATAATAGGTGGTCATCTCTTCGCGATGATGATTGAGTTCTTTGGAGACCTCTTTTAGTGCATCGTGATAGCTTTGCCCTTCATCACTTAGTTTTGTTTCCAATGCCTCTTTTGCATACGTGTATCTAAAGACGCATTACTAGGACATGCCAATACTGTGAAGCAATATTTGTCACTTCAACGCAAAGAGTCCAGTGGGATGATGCAGGAGGTTTCGAAAGGGCTATTAGGATAAATAAGGAACAACATTCCTTTTTAATTTTTCTAATATCTGTTGAATATTTTCATTTTTACTATCTTGAAATCTATTTTTAAATTGGTTATAAACTTTAATTGCCTCACTGGTGTTGTCTCTTAATAGCATAAGTGATTTATTTAACATTGTAGAAGCTAAAATTTCTTCGGACTTTTCACTCTTCTCGGATGAAAAATCCTTAAGAATACGATTATATATAAGTAAAATATCGGGATGGTTTACATCAAGTTTATAAAGTGTTATAGCTTTGTTATACAATGCTCTCATTGTTTCTTCATTTGTATTAGAAACTGACAAAGCATTTTCAAGATATTTTTGAGCATTTGTGTAATCTTCCATTAGAAAAGCAAGTTTTCCTGTATCGTTCCAAGTCTGAAAATTATTGTCTTGTTTAGCTTTTCTGTACATAATGACCCGAGCCTCTAGTATATCTTCAATAGTTTCATGTTTTTCAGGCAATGAAGTTATTTCATACAACCCTTGATGTTTCTCCAATAAACTATCTAATGTTTTGTCTTTCTCATTAGCATTATTTAGTACCGTATTGAGCTCATTTAATAAGTTTTCTGCTTCAGATATTTTATTTTGAAGAACAGTTACTCCCTCTTTGTTTAACCATTCTTCTACACTATTTTTAGATTCCGCTCTAACTTTATAAATACCTAACCAGGATGCAATAATTGCAATAAGTGCTAAAAAAATTGACAGCTCTGAAATGTGACTATCTATATCTTCTATCCGTTTATCTTGCCGATCAATAATATTTTTATATTCTTCTACGCTTTTTGTATCTTTTTGAAGTTGTTCAATTTTCTGTTCGAAATCATTATTCTCTTTTAAAAGTTGTTGTACATTAAATTCAACTTCATTATTGTCTGCATAGCTTACAGCCATGAATGAATACATAATTAGTAAAATGGAAAATATTTTCAATACACTGCCTTATAGTTAATGTGACACTAATTATACGTGAATATTATATATTTTTGATTATTCAAAATAGGATGGAAAAAGTTTGATTGCGCCAATTCAAGTTTAAAGTGCAACAGGAGATCAAAAGGGTGTAGCAAAGAGTCGATTTTATCCGACCAGAGATAAAGGGACATATATGAGCTACAACCAATTGACCATGGTACAACGATACCAAATAGAAGCTTTGA
>JAUYAU010000009.1 GCA_030693335.1 Sulfuricurvum sp. | reverse complement strand
TCCTTCGTATAATGCATTTATTCAATCAAACGTTACAATCTGATTGAAGTTCTATGAGACTCATGGTTCTCACAAAAGCTAATAATAAACAAGTTTTTTTCCTTTTTGGGTAATACACCAGCACATAAAACGTCTTGTGTTAGCTTTACGAAATCATCTATAGGATGCTAAGGAGAAGATTTACTTCTACCTTTTATAACACGAAGCTATGAGATCTTAAACTATCACGGAAGTTGGAGGTGTGTTATGTATTATGTTGGGGTTGATATTGCCAAAGAGAAACATTATGTTTGTGTTTTAGATGAATCAAGAGAAGTGGCTTGTAAACCATTTTGGATTCATTCAGATATACTTGGTTTGATTGAGCTGTTGAAGCGTTTAGCTGAATTATCATTGGACAGCGATGACTTCACTATAGGGATTGAATCAACCGGAGCCTTTAGTGAAAACTTTTATTCGTACATCACGGAAGCCGATTATAAAGTGATACTGCTTAACTCGTATCAAACAGCTAAGTATAGAGACTTTTCTACGATGAAGAAGATTAAAAATGATTCCATAGATGCTTATGTCATAGCCGAACTATTAGCCAGTGGCAAATACAAAGCGAGTCATATTAGTGATGAGGAATATCATGATTTAAAGGTTTTGAACCGTCTGAAAAAATCATTGGACGATAAGATAAAAACGGTCAAACGAGAGATATCGACTGTAATGGCTACGGTCAATCCGGAGATTGCCAATGTATTTCCAAATATCTTTACAAAAACGGCTTTAGAGATCATTAAAGGCTATCCAACGGCATTGGACATTCAAAAAGCCACGCCAGAAAAGCTGACCAGATTATTTCGACATATCAAAGGTAATAGCTTTAGCGATGAAAAGGCTAAGTACTTAATTGAACTTGCCAAATCTTCCATCTATACAGGTCGAGCTTATGAATCGAGAGCTTTAATGATCAAAACTAATATTAAGATATTAGAGCTTTTAATTCAAGAAAAAGATGAAATTGAAGTACAAATCCAAGAACTAATTGATAAGCGATTTGATGATGATATTTCAAATATTGATAATCTTAAGACCATCCCAGGGGTTGCAGAAAAAACCATCGCAGCCATTATAGGTGAATGTGGTGACTTACGAAGGTTTGATTCGGCCAAAGCGTTTATCGGCTTTTTAGGGCTTTACCCTACGCTCTATCAATCTGGTAAGTCTTTCTCCACAGGGACACTTGCTAAAAGAGGAATTCCTATAGCAAAACACGCTTTATATCTTGCAGCCGTTGCATCCATACGACACAATACTGAATTACACAAACTTTTTAGAGATAAAGTATCAATGGGCAAATCTAAAAAAGAGGCTATCATCATAGTCGCCAAAAAACTGGCCACTATTATCTATTCACTCTTTAAATATAACCAACCATACAATCCAAGCAGAGTACTCATCCAACATAAAAAGTAAACTTGTTAGTTTAACACTTGTGAGAACAATGGGTTTTCATAGAACTTTGACCAATTTATAAATGCATTACTTTTTTTAAATTTGATCATTTGAACACTTTGTTAAAAATGCTCAAAAAATCAAACCATAAAGCACACCCTAAAAACACACTAGTGCTTTAAGCTATTCTTTATAGGATGGTTT
>JAUYAU010000015.1 GCA_030693335.1 Sulfuricurvum sp. | reverse complement strand
CTTTGACCAATTTATAAATGCATTACTTTTTTTAAATTTGATCATTTGAACACTTTGTTAAAAATGCTCAAAAAATCAAACCATAAAGCACACCCTAAAAACACACTAGTGCTTTAAGCTATTCTTTATAGGATGGTTTATTTTTTCAGAAGCGGTAATTGATTAAGAAGATTATCACAATAATCCCATTGATCCAATGTTTCTCTCCATTCCTTTGGAATGGCATTGACCCCTTTATATGCTCCCAGTACCATTCCTATCGCAATACCGCGTGAAGCATTGTCACCGCCAACCATCGCATTGGCTTGCAGTGCTTTCTTTAGACCCTCTTGGGCATCGGCATATTTTAAAATAAAATAGACAGCACCAGGAAGCGTCCCTTCAGTTGGACTCGCTTTTCCTACCTTGATCGGCTCACTGCGCCCGATATCCCAAAGACGTGCCATACTTGTTAACGCTAAATCGTCCGCAAAGGGTTCACGCGACAACGGCGCGTCGGGATTAGTCGCTTCTTTGTACTTGGCAATGGCCTGAGCTACTTTCGTCTCAAAAAATCCACCCATCAATACGGCGACAGATTCTATTGCGTCTTGGGGTGTTGCACCCTGTATCACACGATGGGTCACACGAGCAAAAAATTCTCCGCCACCCAGTGCTTCGGCACTTTTATGGGTAAACATCGTTTTACGTGCGACATCCACCAATTCCTCTTCGGTTTCATAATAAGCATGTGCCGCGACATGACGAATCGCCATTGCATTGGATATGCCCCCCAATCGTTCAATCGGAAATCCATTTTTGACTTGTGCATAGGTCTCTTTGGTCATGGTACAAATCCATGAACCCCAGCCGTTTTCCAAACGATTCATCCAATGAGGAATCATCACCGCAACACTAAACGCTCTTGGAGGACTCGCAATCGCCGCCAAATGTTCTAAGACTACGATGTTGTAATCGCCATAGTCAGTGGTACCCCCTGCACTCTTTCCAGGGTGATAATTTCGCTCTCCCCAGCCAATCCCATGCGTCTGTCCCCCCATCATTTCACCGGGTGCCATAAATTTTTCAATGGGCTTATTCCCATAGGCTTTATAAATTTTTTGGGCATCATATTCGTAATGACTCCCTAAACACAGCGCATCAGCAACCATTGCGCCCATAAAAGCACCCTTGATTGATTCTTCTTTAGATACATTATTCATAGTATTCACCTAATTTTTCTAAGATTCTAACCAACCAAGGGCTAAATACCAAACTGTTCCTTGCACTTTTAATATTTTTCAGCTATAATTAAGTCATAGAAAGATGATTTAGAGTTTCATCTTTAGGTAAGTTATTATTGAAGACCATGTGTTAACAGTGTAATCACCCTCAAGAACACTCCATTATTATATTTTCGACCATCTTGGCAACAGGGTGTATTAACAACAAAAGGGTTACCACATGGCAGCTACAGTAAACGGAACAGTTAAATGGTTCAACAGTGAAAAAGGTTTTGGATTTATCCAACAAGACAACGGAGATAAAGATTTGTTCGTACATTTCCGTCAAATTAACCACACTGGTTATGGTCGTGTTTCTCTAGAAGAGGGTCAAAAAGTATCTTATACTGTTGGCCAAGGCGACAAAGGTCCACAAGCAGAAAACGTAACAGTTCTCTAAGTATACCTTGGGCAGATTTATCTGCCCGTTCTCTCACTATTATTCAAGTTACCAATCATATCATTTCCAACGAATGTTTTACCCCTAAACCATCAAACAGCAAGTTGTTCTATTAAGGCACCACAGGGTGTTTTAAAGAGCTATTTAAAGGATAATGTATGGAAAGTCGAGAAGCTGTCTTAAAAGCCCTTAGCGCAGGCAAAAAACTCACCAGTACGGTTACCGGACTGCAATACATTTACATCGATGGAAAGCTACACGCTCGTCACGGTGAAAAAAATGACTGGAATTCCAGTGCATTGTGTTTTGACAATCCGCCCTCATGGCTCAATCTTAGAGATTAAGGAATCCATTTTGGACGGCAAAGAACGTAAAAATATCCAATCAGGAAAGCGCGTAACCATCGTGCTCAAAGAAGATCAACGAACAGGAAACCTCACCGAGGGGATCGTGCGAGATATCCTCACCAATTCTGCCAATCATCCCCACGGGATAAAAGTGCGGTTGATGAGTGGCGAAGTGGGACGGGTTAAAGAAGTTTTTTAGTTATTATTCCCGCGTATAACCCGCTTAACATCACCAATACCATCATCCACACCCTGACCAAACTCTTTTGTTGTGCATCCGCTAAACAATGCAACTGCTAATACCGAAAAAATAAAAAAACGCATTTAAGCTCCTTGAAATAATGGCGCAATTATAACGCTTTTACCGTTAGTATTGTGTTTAACATACTCCACAATCATCCCGTGAAAGTGGGCAAAAGTGCGTTGTAGTATCGCCTCATCACAATGCTCTCTGAGACCACGTTCGCACCACTCCTGCAAATCGCTGTAGTTCTCAAACTCATACCCGAATGCACGTAGCAGTCGTGCGGTATAACTGTCCACTACCATCACGGGGCGCTCACACGCATAACAGAGGATCGAATCGGCGGTCTCTGGGCCGATCCCTTTTTGAGACAACAGCCATTCTCGTGTCACTTCATCCGCAAACACTTCAAATGAGCCAAAATCCTCAAGGATTGCTTGACATAGCTTTATAATATTTGCAGATTTTGCTTTGATAAGTCCACTTGGACGGATCAGTTCCATCAGGATTTCAGAATCAATAGTTGAAAGCGCTTCGAGGGTTAAAACGCCTGCTTGCGTAAGATTTGCAAGAGATACCGTGACACGGGTCCATTGTGTGTTTTGGGTAAGAATCGCACCCACCACCACCTCAAATGTTCCATGCTGAGGCCACCAAAGAGGCTGTGAGTTTTGGAGCAGGTCTAAACGTTCAAGCGCCGTAAACAGCTCCCATGAATCGCAGAGTTCGATCACTCTTCCATCCATGCATCAGTTATGATTGTTCTACCATCATCAAAGATCTTAAATTTTTGCGCTTGAACACATTTACCCTCATTCAGCGTCATGACGGCTACCTGTAAAATCCGTTTGCATTTTTCAGGGACTTCAAATCTTCCTGATACTCCTGTGATAAATCTCTCCAATGGTACTTTTTGATCCATACCGATCACATTATCACGACAACCGCTCAAGCCCATATCGGTGAGATACGCTGTCCCTTTGGATATTTGCAGATCATCGCTTCCCACATGGGTATGCGTTCCGATGATACCGCTTACCTCTCCTTGCAACAGCATCATCATCGCCCTTTTTTCGCTGGAAGCTTCGGCATGAAAATCAAGAAAAATGGAGTTTACCCCCTCTTCTTTGAGCCACTCTACCGTATCACGGCCGCATCGAAAAGCATTATCCACATAGGGCATTCCATAATGGCCCATGATATTGAGCACCGCGAGCCTCTCTCCTGCCACCTCGAAGATTCTGCATCCCGTGCCCGGAACACCCGATGGATAATTATGAGGACGAAGCAGCGGCAATGTTTCTAGCAAAGGGATGATTTCTTTTTTATCCCACGTATGGTTGCCGCCCGTCATGACGTCTATCCCTGACTCAAAAAGTTCTTTTGCATTTTTGAGCGTCATTCCAAAGCCGTGCGATGCATTTTCATAGTTCGCGATAACGAAATCGATCCCCTCAGTTTTTCGTAATTTTCTCAAATTTTCTTTGATCATACTACGCCCGGGACGGCCTACGATATCGCCTATAAATGCTATTTTCACGTACTACCTTTTCATTTAAATCTTGTGTATTTATACACAAAGCTTGAGGGGATTGCAAAGGACTTCATTCCTTGCCACTAAAACGGATGAATTCGATTTAGTGTGTAACATTAATAAAAGTGTACCGAAACAAAGCTTTTGTATAATTCCCCATGCTAAAGTACATCAACGGATACAACGAGACCATAAAAACACAGGTTCAGGACCTCATCAACAGCGGAAAATTGGGAAGCCATCTGCATGCCAAATATCCTGACAACCACACCTATACTACCGATAAAAGTCTCTACGATTACGTGATAGAGCTCAAAAACACCCATTTTCGCCACTCACCCCCTATCACGAAAGTTCATTATGATACCAAAATTCGTGATTTGCAATCTGCATTGGGGACACACACCTTTGTTTCTCGCGTTCAGGGAGGAAAGCTTAAAGCCAAAAATGAGATACGAATCTCTCATCTGTTTAAAAAAGTACCCGAACCCTTTTTACGGATGATTGTCGTTCATGAGCTTGCGCACCTCAAAGAAAAAGAGCACAACAAAGCGTTTTATTCACTATGTACCCATATTGAACCCGATTACCATCAGCTCGAATTTGACGTACGTCTGTATCTCACCTATATGGAAATTTCCTGTAAAACCCCTTCATCAAACGGGGTTTTATGAGACTTTTTTTACTTCTTTTTGAGATGCACCAGTGTCTCATAATGTTGAGTATGCGGGAACATATCAAACAACTCTACCTTAGCGCATTCATACGATTTCAACAACTCCATATCACGTGCCAAACTCACCGCATTGCAGCTGGAATAGAGTATATCACTAGGCGATACCCTCTCTAGCCATTTACACAGCTCTTGTCCCAATCCTCTGCGCGGAGGATTGACGATCAGCACATCGGGAGCTTTGGAAGTTTCCGTGCTAAAGCTCACCGCATCCAGCGCTTTGAATGATAATGTCTCAATCCCTAAAGCCTGCGCAGACTCTTTGGCGCACTCGATTGCCTCGTTCTCAATCTCGATTCCAATCACACTGCGCTCATTGGAGGCTACATGCAGTGCAAATCCGCCAACACCGCAGAAAAGATCGATAACCGTTTTCGCTTCCAATTCATCCGTCCACTTTGCCACCGTTTTATAAAGCTTTGCCGCTACCTCAGGGTTGGTTTGAAAAAAACTTTTGGGGCGGATAAAGAGCGGTATGCCGTTGAGTTTCTCTTCCAAACGTGTTGCTTCGGTGAGAAAAATCTCTTCGTCCCCCTCCAAAATTGCCATGTGTATGGGTTGGACGTTTACCGTAATCACTTTTAGTTCAGGTGCCATAGCGATGAGCATCTCAAGATTCCCCTGCAACCTTGAAATAATCCCGTGAGAACGTAGCACAAAGCGCAGCAGCATCTCCCCGTTGTCGGAACTGCGCGTCAGTAAGACGTATTTTAGTTCCCCTTTTTTCTTTTTGACATCATACGCTTTAATCCCCAAAGATCGTAACCAATTTTGCGTATGTTCCAGCACTTTTTGCATACTGATATCGTACAAGGGACAGCCGATCAGACTCACTTCATCCGAGAGTCCCAGTATTATTCCCTCTTCACCGTTGCTCGCCACCATCTTTGCTTTATTCCGAAATCCTTTGATCCCGCTGGAGACGGGTTTGAGCCACTCATGTGGATGAAAAGGGTCCAAAATGGCATGCAAGTGGGCACTTTTTTCATGCAACTGTTCCGAATAAAACAAATCGATCATTGAACACGAGTGGCATACCTTCGCATCGTAATAGGAACAAAAACTCATCACAACACCTTCGGCTTTGCCGTACGCAAATAGTGCAGTACCGTTGCGATCAAGTCATCATCATCTTTACTTTTACTTTGCAACGTCTCTTTGGAACCGTTTAGATACTCAATCGTGATGTTTTGATTGTAATTGCCCACCATTTTGATCTTTTTCTCAATACTCAACAGCTTAATAACCATGATTTCAAAAAACTGTTTGGTTGGATTGTCCAATTTCCCAAAACGATCCCCCACCTCTTCTTCGATCTCATAAACCTCGGTGGGCTCTTCGCAATGACTCAAACGTCGATAGATTTCAAGCCGTAATCGATCTTCTCGCACCACCTCATCACTGATAAAGGCGCTGACGGTGAGTTTTATGTCCACTTTTGCCCGTACGGTGGTGGTTTGGTTGGTGAGGATCTTAATCGCGTCTTCGAGCATACGCAGATACAGCGCATATCCGATGTTTTTAATGTGACCGCTTTGGGCATCCCCCACGAGATTCCCTCCACCCCTGATTTCCAGATCATGATGCGCCAGCATCGAGCCGCTTCCTAAAAAGGAGTTGGATTCCAGTGCTATCAAGCGCTTCTTCGCTTCTTCGGTGAGGTTATCCTTGTCATTAACGATAAAGTACGCATACCCCTCGATGTGCCCCCGTCCGACACGTCCTCGCAACTGATGCAAATCCGCCATACCGAATCGATCCGCTCCATCGATGATCATCGTATTGACCGTTGGCATATGAATCCCCGATTCGATGATTGACGTTGCCAGCAATACGTCGTATTCACGGTCTTCGAATTTTTTCAGTTCTTCTTCGGTCACCGCTGCACTGATTTGTGAGTGGAGAATCAAGATACGTAGATTGGGAAGAATCGCTTTGAGCTCTCCTGATTTAATCACCATCGAATCAATCGAATTGTGAACATAAAAGAGCTGCCCACCACGGCGAAGCTCGCGCAAAATGACCTCTTTAATCAGTTTCTCATCGTAATTTTTGACAAACGTCCGAACCCCTAGCCGTTCACTCGGAGGTGTGAGAAGCTCTGACATGGTTTTAATCGAGCTCAGAGCCTGATTGAGACTGCGAGGGATCGGGGTGGCACTCATGGAGAGGAGATGGACATTGTCATAAAGCGATTTGAGTTTCTCTTTTTGTTTCACCCCGAATTTATGTTCTTCATCGATGATAACAAGCCCCAGCTTTGCACAGCTGACATTAAACAACGCATGCGTACCCACCACACAGTCGATCTCCCCTGTCGAGAGAGCTTTGAGGGTTGCCGTTTTCTCTTTGGCACTCACAAAACGGTCCAGCTTAGCAACACGCAATCCAAACGTCCCCAATCTGCTTTTGAGTGAGGTGAAGTGTTGAGAGCTTAACAAGGTCGTAGGGACAACGAGCAAGGTTTGATAGCCGCCGCGTGCTGCCGCGAAGATAGCGTTCATCGCCACTTCCGTTTTTCCAAACCCTACGTCACCGCTAAGCAGTCGGTCCATGATGTGCCCTGAGCTCAAATCGCTCACGATAGAGGCAATCGCACTGACCTGATCGGGAGTATAATCAAATCCTGCCGCGTTTTGAAAACGGCGTAATTCTCCTGCATCAACCTCCATCTTAGGGGCTTTGATCAAAGCACGGCTTGCCGCAATCCCAACAATCTCAGAGGCAATTTCAAAGAGTCTGTTTCGAACACTCTCTTTGAGTTTCCCGAAGCTCCCCTTACCCAGACGATCAAGGATAGGCAGTGACCCTGAAGCAATATAACGATCAATCGCATCGAGATTTTCAACCGGCAGAAGCAGCTTATCATCACCCATATATTTGAGCACCACAAAGTCTTTGATCGCACCCAATATTTCTGCTTGCTCGATCCCCTCAAATATACCTACACCATATTCTTCATGGACAACATAATCCCCCACTTTGAGATCATCCAGCAATATCGAGGTTTTACGGCGGCGGCGCTTTTTCTCATGGCGGTTGAGTGAGATAATCACCTCATCAGGACCTATGAGATTAAGCACGATCCCGGCAGTTTTAATTTCCAGTCCAGTGAGATCAAAAATCCCTGCCGCTTTGAGCTGCATCTCATTGGCCGCGATGATGGTAAACTTTTTCTTTTTATGAACACTGCGCAATGTTTCTAGACTCGGAGCAATGAGCGGTGAATAGTGTACTGCCTCAGGGACGATTGCACATTCCAAACGCTCTCGCGGCAATACAGGGTGATTCATACCATACGATTCGTCTAAGAGGCTTTTCATCTCACGCAGGCGCACTACCTTTTTACCTGACGTAAAATCAGACCCTTCATCTCCCAAGACCCAGAAGCCTAATGAGGCGATGTCTTTGACAAAACTGTCACTTTCACAGGATGAAATCTCTTTTTCAAACCGATGGTATTGCTCCTCGCTCAGAGAGAAAAAGGCACTGGTAACACGAATCAACGCCAGCTCAACACTCAGCGTACGCTGTGTCTCTACATCAAAGGCTTTGATCTCTTCTATCTCATCGTCAAACAAACTGATTCGATGCGGGTTTTCTTCACCTGGGATATAAATATCGAGAATATCGCCACGATGCGATACCTCCCCTTCCATCTCCACCATATCTACAAACGTGTATCCCCAGCGCAGTAAGGTCTGCTTTAAATCACTCAAATCAATACGGGATGCAAATTCGATGTCGATGCTTTGCAATAACGTTTCATTAGGTAAAGGATACAAAAGCGTTTTAAGCGGAGAAATGACTAAAGGTTTTTTACTAGCCTTATAATAAGAGCGCAGTGCCGCAAAGAGCGCAAACAACTCTTCACCAAAAGGGCGTAAATCGTCCAGATACATGGCACGAAAATCAGGAAAAACGACGCACTCAATATCTAAGAATTTGGCAACATCCGCTAACTCACCTGCTTCTTTTGCATCTTCACACACGATAAGATCGCATCGGTTTTTAGGGTTATTTTTTAAATATTCGTAAAATCGCTCTTGTGACATTATGGGTTATTTTTCCTCTTTAAAAATGCTTCGGCAACGCTAAACGAACCGAATATGAGATACTCTTTCTCGGAATTTATGAATTCAAACGATCCGTAAGTCAAGCCCAGGTCGCCTAATACTTCTTCCAAAAGAGTACGCGGGACGATCCTTCCCTCTTCGACCCAAATGATTTCTACAGACTCAATGATCGGGGTTAAAATAGTTAAAATCTCACGGTAATCTTTATCCGCATAGGTATTGTAAACAAGCGTTATTTTTTTTCCTTGGAATGCTTCCACAATGGCACGTGCTGCTAAAGCGTTGTGCCCTACATCCAGTGTCACATTCTTGGCAATGCGACTGAGTCTGCCGAAAAGAGCACTCTGATCAAACAGCAATTCTTCGGCTTTGTATCCCAATAATTCAAATGCTACCATTGCAAGTTCACAATTATCCCGTAAATACTCACTGAGCCCATTTTTTGTGGCAAGATGCCATCCCATAGTATGTATGCGCGTATCTTGAAGGTCTTGTACCTTATACAATGAACAGTGTTTACTCAACGCAATCTCACAAGCTATTCTCTCAACCTCACTGTGTTTTTGAATTCCTAAAAGAGCGCTTTTTTGCATACTGCGCAATTTTGTAGACGCGATTAATTCAATCGTTGAACCCAAAAAAGCACTGTGATCAAAATCAATGGGGGTAAAAATGCTGAGCACTTTATCAAAAACATTGGTTGCATCAAACTCACCGCCCAACCCTGCTTCGAGTACTACATACTCACACTGTTCAAAAGCAACCATTGCCAGCAATGTTGTGTACTCAAAATAGCTCAAAGCATCTGCAGTTTGAATGTCCAAAAATCCCATAAGTTTTTCATGTGCCGCTGCTAAATCTGCATTGGCAATATCTTTACCATCTATCCAGATCCGTTCATTAAACTGCATAATATGAGGAGAAGTATAATGCCCCGTTTTTTTACCCAAACGGTGTAAAGCAGTAGCCAAGAACCGTCCTGTACTCCCTTTTCCATTTGTTCCCACAATATGAATAATCTTGGGAATACGCAACAATGGTGCCACGCTCAAATAAGCTTTTGGAAATCTCTCATAATCGATTACATTGTAAAAAAGTGGTTTAGAGGCTAAAAACGATTCGAGATCCATCATGTCTCTACGCGGTTGCGCCCTTTATGTTTGGCATCGTACAGACGTTCATCCGCACCGACCTTGAGCGTTTCCAATGAGGGATAATCCTTGCGCTGTGCGATTCCAATACTCACTGTCACCGCAATTCTCTGGCCTTGGTACATAAAATGAGCCTCTTCTACGTGTCCTCGTATTTTATCAGCAAATGTCTTTGCTCCGGAGAGTTCCGTGTCTCCCAATACCGCTAAAAATTCTTCTCCCCCAAAACGCCCTACCGTATCGTTAATACGTGCTTCATCTTTTATAATTTGTGCAAATGCCTTCAGAATAGCATCCCCGGCTTCATGTCCATACGTGTCATTAACTGATTTAAAAAAGTCTAAATCCAGCATCGCAATACAAAAATTACGTCCATACCGCTCATACTCCGCTTCTTTAATGCCAATAATTTCTTCTAGGGCACGCTTGTTGAGCAATGTGGTTAAAAAATCTTCTCTGGATGCTTGTGTCGCTGTTGCCAGCTGGGATTCCAATGTAGCTATTTTTTGTCCCATCTCATTGACTTTGAGATTATGAGAACGTAAGTCCTGACTCAATATTTCTACTTTTTCTTCCAGAGTCGTTGCGATGGCATACAAACGTTTATGTGCTGTTTTAAAATCTTTAGGTTTATCGGACTCAAGCGCTTCGAGATCCCGCTTTACATCCCGTATTTCAGTCGTGGAACTTTCACTGCGTTCTATAAGATCGATCAGCTGTATTGAGAGTTTCTCCAGAAGTTCATCCAGTGCCTTTACCATATCTTCAACGCTTTGTTTATCCAGTGCAATGCGCATCGCTATGGCTGCTTTTATCTCTTTTTCAAACGCTTCATAAGAAATATAATCAGGATTTTCCTGTAACTTCTGTGTCAATGCTATTGTTTTATCATCCAATTTTGGTGCTATTGATGGCGAAAGACCCATAACCAGCATTTGTGCTATTCGAGTGAGATCTCCTGTTTGTGCTGAACTCGTATCTACACGTAACCCCTCAATCGTTTTTTGAAGATTGCATGAATCTACTTCTCCAAAATCCGATAGTTTCTGTAAAAAGCTATCATCATAGACGCTCAAGAAATTTTCCCATGCCTGTTTGAGGAGATCAATTTGCGTTTTCCCGGCTTGTGATTCAATCAAAGCAATCGTTTTTTTAGCAAGAGCAGATGCGTCACGATTATGCAAAGTGTTAACGCTCATCGCAATGGTTTTGGTCAATGCACTGAGAACTTCTACAAGGATTGATGCTTCACTGGGATTTAAACGGCTCATCTTGGATATTAAAAATCGAACCAATTCTGCCGTTGTTTTAACCCGATACTGCTTTACTTCATCCAGTGTTTTTTTATCCATTAAAGGAGTATAACGGTCAATACCCTGACAGTCTTCCACTTTTACACCCGCTTTTTTAGCTTCGAGACAAAAAGCTTCGGCATAAAGATCGGGAGTCCAAACTTTCCCCTCACTCTTCAAACGCTCTACGGTATTACGTACAATTTGATTAATCGTCATGGCTTATTCCTTAGGTGGATTCGAACCTTCTGCTGCAATTTGCGCGATAAACGCATCAATTGCCTTTTGAGCACTCAAGCTAATTGCACTAAAGCGTGCCTGATCTGAGATAATCGCATTGGGCTCTATGTCAAAATCATACATACCTGACGTAGAATATCCCTTTGATTTTCCAAGAGTATTGCGATTTATTCCCATGCTCACGGTTGTTCGATACGTAACAATGTATCCATTGGTATCATAGCGTAACGGTGAAAAACTAACCGATGTAATTTGGATTTTCAAATGCGTTTGAGAAGCATTTTTGGACGTTAATGACGTGCGAAACTTCGTAATAACGGCTGTATCCACGGCATCTTTGATAATAACTGTATTTTGCGGGTCTTCAGCCGATATCAGTACTTCCGTACTGACACTCTCTCCGACAACCGATTGTGCATAATGTGCAGCACTCACATATCCACATCCCGTGAACATTATCATCGCCATTATACACCCTGCAAAAATACGCATACCTATCCTTTTATGACCAAGTTGACCAATTTGCCGGGAATAACAATTGCTTTAACAATCTCTTTTCCCTCAATCCATTTTTCAACGGATGCTTTTGCTATCTCTATAATCGCTTCTTCGGATTCTTGAACACTTACTTCGATCGTGGCACGATTTTTCCCGTTCACTGAAACCCCAAACGTAAGTGCATCGACTTCAAATACCTCTTCGCAAATACTTTGAGTACCCAAATTTTTACCGCCGAAAAGGGTGTGTGAAAGTTCCCAACATAGATGAGGGACAATCGGTTCTAAAATCGAGGTTAAGATCCAATACCCTTCCGTCCAAACTTTTGCATTATTTTGCTCACTAAGCGCATTCATCGCTTCCATAACACCTGCAATCATTGTATTAAACGTATAACGCTCATTGTATACTTCTTGGGCACGCTTCAATGCTTCATAGACTTTTTTACGAGCCGCTTTTTCTTCTTTGCTAAGTGTTACATGATCAATCTTTGGCAAGCTCGCTGTTTTTTGTGCGAACTGGCTGCGATCGGAAAACCGTTTTAAAAATCTAAATGCTCCTTCAACAGCACTATCGTTCCATTCTAACTCCTGCGTCGGAGGAGCGGCAAAAAGGATAAACAAACGTGCGGTATCTGCCCCATATTTCTCAATAATTGCATCAGGGTCAACCGTATTGCCCTTGGACTTGGACATTTTTGCCCCGTCTTTGAGCACCATCCCCTGTGTTAACAGTTTTTCAAACGGCTCATCAAATTCAACGTATCCCAAATCTCTAAACACTTTAGTGAAAAAACGGGCATAGAGTAAATGCAAAATCGCGTGTTCAATTCCACCGATGTAGTGATCAACACCCATCCAATATTTTATTTGTTCCGCTGAAAAAGCTTCACTTTCCCAATTGGCAGGTGATGCGCAAAAACGTAAGAAATACCAGCTTGATTCGACAAACGTATCCATTGTATCGGTTTCACGTATTGCGTCTTTGCCACAGTTAGGACATTTGCAGTGTTTCCAGGTTGGATGTTTTTCCAGAGGATTTCCCTCTCCGGTTATTTCCACATCATGCGGCAACGCAATAGGAAGATTTTCTTTTTTCTCCATGACCAAACCGCAATCATCACAATGAACAAACGGTATCGGTGCACCCCAATAACGCTGACGTGAAACACCCCAGTCCTTGAGCTTATAGTTGGTTGTCTTTTTTCCAAGTTTTAAACTCTCAAAATGATCAATGACTTTACTTTGTGCCTCTTTTGAGTTGATCCCGTCAAACTCTTGAGAATTAAAAAGTACTCCCACTTCCGTATACGCACAACTAGCGTCAATCTCAGCGTCCAATGGTTTGATAACCGCATGAATCGGCAAATCATATTTGCGGGCAAAATCAAAATCTCGGTCATCATGAGCAGGAACCGCCATAACCGCACCGCTGCCGTAATCCATCAAAACGAAATTAGCAATCCATACCGGGATACTTTTTTGTGTCAATGGGTGAATGACATTAAGACCTAATGCTACGCCGCTTTTCTCTTTTTGACGATCAATGGATGAACTGTTTTTCATTTCTTTGATTTGAGAAACTACCTCTTCACTCAACAATGCATTGTCGATCATATACGACACAATCGGATGTTCAGGAGCCAACGCCGTATAAGAGACCCCATAAATGGTATCAGGACGCGTCGTAAAGACATCAAAACCATTAAATTTATTATCAAGTTTATGCAAACTTGGCTCATCAAAAAAGAGATCAAATGCCAAACCGTTGGATTTTCCAATCCAATTTTCTTGCATGGTCAAAACCTGTTTAGGCCAACCGCCTTCAAGCTTTTTAAGATCATCCAACAATTCATCGCCGTATTGTGTGATTTTGAAATAGTATTGATTCATGTCTTTTTTGACAATTGGTGTATCACATCTCCAACAGCACCCGTCCACGACTTGTTCATTTGCCAAAACCGTCAGATCATGAGGACACCAGTTGAGCATCCCTTTTTTACGATACAGCAGTCCTTTTTCATACATATCGATGATAAAGCCCTGCTCAAACTTCGTATACAGCTCATCGCTGGTTGCGAGCTCACGCTCTTTAGAAAACGAAAAGCCCAGTGATGCAAACTCTTTTTTCATGTAGTCGATGTTGTCATACGTCCACCCTTTTGGATGGGAACCGTTTTTAATTGCCGCATTTTCCGCGGGCATTCCGAAACTGTCAAAACCGATCGGATGGAGAACATTAAACCCTTGCTGGCGGTAATAACGAGCAAACGTATCACTAAGCGTATAGTTTCTCACATGCCCCATATGAAGTCTTCCGCTGGGAAAAGGGAACATACTCAATATGTATTTTTTCTCTTTGCTAAAATCTTCACTTGGCTCAAAACTTTTATTTTCAAGCCAAAATTTTTGCCATTTGGCTTCAATATCTTTGGGGACGTAATTCAAAAAAACTCCTAATTAAACAATGCCCTGCTCAAATTGAGCACGCATTTTTTCTTTTTCGATTTCTCTTGCCGCTTTTTCAGAGAGTTTGGCTCGATAATTTTTCAAATTAAATCCAAGCATTTCCAACAATGGAGAAGCCACGAAAATCGAACTGTATGTTCCAACAACAACACCTACTAAAAGTGTGGTTGCAAAGGTATGTATAATTTCCCCGCCAAATGCAAACAATGTCACCAAAACAATAAATACGGTCAAAGATGTCAAAACCGTACGTGAAAGCGTTCGTGTAACCGAATCATCGATAATTTCATTCACGCTGGAAGCCGATGACACCGTAATCTCTTCACGAATACGATCAAATACGATAATCGTATCATTAATCGAATATCCCAAAATCGTTAGCAATGCAGCAATAACATCCAGATTCACATCCAATTGAAAAAGGGAGATAGCTCCTACTGCAATCGTAAGATCATGGGCAAGTGCAAACACAGATGCTACCGCAAAACGCCACTCAAAGCGAAAAGATACATAAATCAAAATACCGATAATGGCAAAAGTCAGTGCCATGATACCTTTTTCACGTAATTCGCTTCCAACTTTAGCTCCGACAATATCAACACGGCGAATTTCAAAAGTTCCCGTTCCCGATAACTGCTCACGAGTCACATCTCCGATATCTCGCGTAACACTTTCTGAACTGTTTTTCAAACGGATAACGACTTCATCAGGCGAACCGAACTCATTGATACTTGAACCCTCAAACATGCGATTCCCACTAAGTTTCTGACGCATTGTGTCAATGGGTGCAACGCCCTCATATTTGACTTGAATAATCGTACCGCCGGCAAAATCAATCCCGAAGTTCAACCCTTTGGTAAAAATAAGAACCAATGATACGATAACCATAAATACGGAAATGGCCATTGCAAGTTTGGATTTTGCCATAAGAGGAATCGGTTTAGAATATCGAAATAACTCCATTACATACTCCGTTTCACGCCAAACCATTTGGCGGTGTCTTTGGATTTTTCAATACGATCTAGCAGCATAATATAAATACCATGAGTCCCTAAAATAGCCGTAATCATGGAAGCAATAATACCGATACTAATCGTGATCGCGAAGCCTTTGATAGCTCCCGTTCCATAAACGTACAGCGCAACCGCAGCAATTAAAGTGGTGATATTGGAATCCGTAATTGCTCGCATCGCATTTTCATATCCTACTTCAATGGCCCGCTTTACGGACGACCCTTCGGCAAGAATTTCCCGTATCCGTTCATTGATAATAACATTGGAATCAACCGCCATACCGACAGTCAAGACAATCCCTGCCATACCTGGTAAAGTGAGGGTAGCCCCAAAAAGTGCCATTACCGCAATAATCAATAAAATATTAACAACCAGAGCAATATTGGCAATCACTCCCGCACGTCGATAATAGAACATCATAAATAAAACAACGGCTCCAAAACCCGAAAGAAGCGCAATCATACTGCCTTTGATACTGTCAGCACCTAAACTTGGCCCAACGGAACGTTTTTCCATCATGTAAATCGGAGCGAGCAGTGCACCCGAACGAAGAGCTATCGCCAAATCATTCGCTTCGGCAGTCGTATAGTTACCGCTGATTTGTCCTGAACCTCCGCCGATTCGCTCGTTGATTACGGGTGCAGAATAAACCTTTCCATCCAACACGATCGCAAGACGCTTACCGACATTTTTACCGGTAAAGTCCCCAAATATTTGAGCCCCTTCCGAATTGAGCGAAAAATTTATCACGGGACGATTGCTCTGATCGTATCCCACTTGCGCATCGGTAAGCATTGTACCATCAAGAATCGCAATTTCATGAACAAGGTGTTTTGTTTTTGGCTCTATCGCATCATCAAGAAGTTTATCTCCAAAGCTTTCTGCTTCCATTTGGGTGACATCATTAGCACGCATAGCACGATCTTCATCGATTGCCATCATCTCCAGCTTTGCGGCACGGGAAATGAGCTCACGCGCGCGCTGCTCCTCTTGAGGCGTTTTGATACCCGGTAATTCGACCAAAATCTTATCAATCCCCTGCTTTGCTACAGTAGGTTCTGACAGCCCGAATTGATCCAGTCGATTTCTAATCGTTTCAATCGCTTGATCTACCGACTGTACCTTTAACTTTTCAATAGCAGCAGGTGTCATTGCCAAAGAATATTTCCCTTGGGCAGAATGGACAACCGTTCCCTCTACCTTTTTCAAATATTCATCCATCACTACCGCATCATCTTCATCAAGAAGTTCAAAAGTTACCGCATTGTTACTGGCACTTAATCCATCGATAAGAATATCGTTATGCTCGGTAAAATGCTTCACCCCTGATGCGGTTGATTTGAGTTGAGAAGTTACTGCTTCTTCGGTTTTAACACCCAAAAGCATGTGTAAACCGCCTTGAAGATCCAGTCCCAAAGTAATTTTCGCACCGTTTTGACTTTGAGTCAAAGAGGGAAGTGAGAAGACAAGCCCGAAAATCGTGGCAAATATGAGTAAAACTACGCGGTAATTAAGCTTCATCCTCGAACTTTCTTGCCACAGCATCTTTAACCAAACGCCCTTCGACATCGTTGTTGAATTTTACAGCGAAGAAATTATCTTCAACTTTTTTTATTTCGACAATCAAACCGCCATTGGTAACGACTTTGTCACCCTTAACAAGGGCAGCAAGCATCTCTGAGTGCTTTTTAGCTTGTTGCTGTTGCGGACGAATAATGACAAAATACATGATCGCGATCAAAAAAACGAACGGGAGCAATTGAGACATAAATTCCATAGAAATCCTTGAATAAAATATGATTGCATTATACTCAAAAGAGATTAACATCGGTATAATTTCCCCATGAAAATAGAATCAAAAATAACTTTCGAACTTCTCACGCTCCCCTTGCTTATCGCGATCAGTTTTAGTGCTTTTATTTACTGGGAATATTTCCATTTAACCTCAAAAGCGCTTAATACATTGACTGGCCTTGGAGCGTTATACGCTCTTTTACATGCCCCTAAACGCACCTTGCCTATTGCCGGTTTTTGGATCGGATTACTATGGTGCTACTGGATTGGCTACAGTTTTCAGTATTACGGACTTGGATGGGCTCAAATATGGGTTGCCTTTGGCTTTGGAATCGTCTATGCGCTTTACTACGGCTCACTTGGATTAACGCATAACCCATGGATACGTGCACTTATCCTTTTTGCTCTAACCTATGTGTGGCCGATGGACTTTAACTGGATGCAGCCTGAGCTCATCTTTGTTGAGAGCTATATCGGTTTTGAGAAATGGCAGTTTGCTCTCGTATTACTCTCTCTTGCTTCAACCTCTTATTTTATAAAATATAAAAAAAGCATCCCTTTGTTTGCTCTTTTTATCACCATACCTCCATCCTATACCCCGCCCGTGCAGCCTCCATTGCGTATCAAGCTCGTCTCTACGGACATTTCACAAGATCTTAAATGGCAAGAATCCATGATGGGTGATATTATCAATGAAAACTTTCACCAAATCGACCTTGCCATTAATCGGGGATACGATCTCGTTGTCCTACCCGAATCTGCATTTGTTATTTATATGAATCATTACCCTCTCATACAAGAAGAACTGTTGAAACGTTCACAATCCATTGCTATTTTGACAGGAACCTTACATGAAGAAAATTCATTGCATTACAATGTTTCCTATCTCTTTAATAAAGGGGAGATTACGGTCGCCAAAAAGACGATCCTCGTCCCATTTGGAGAGTACATACCCCTGCCGTCAATCTTCAGAGATTGGATCAATCGTCATGTATTTGAAGGGGGTTCAAATTTCGTAACCGCTGATAAACCGACTGATTTTGTTATCAAAGGGGTAAAATTTCGCAATGCTATCTGTTATGAAGCAACAAGGGAGGAACTTTATACACCGGATGCGAAGTATTTAATCGCAATCAGCAACAATGGATGGTTCAAACCCTCGATAGAGCCGACACTGCAAAATCTTCTAATACGTTTTTATGCTCGTAAAAATGGTTCAATGGTATTTCATTCCGCCAATGGCGGAGGAAGTGGAGTGGTGTATTAGTGGCGAACCGTTAAATTCTTTGCATTGATCGCTGCGATCACTTGCTCAATATGTCTCATTTTTTCTTCTTCATCTTCCATGTTATGAATCACATCAAGATTGAAAGTTTGTAGTTTTCCATCGAGGTAGCCAGTATCAAGTTTACCGTCGATAAAGTCCTGATCACGTACGATCTGGCGGTGTAATGCGATGTTTGTTGGAACACCTTCGATGATAAACTCATCCAATGCACGCTTTGCTTTGCGAACACAATCTTCCCATGTTTGAGCCGATACGATCAATTTGCCGATCATAGAATCGTAGTTTGATGGGATAAGATAATTCGTATACGCCATACTGTCCATCCGTACACCTGGACCGCCCGGTGCAAGATAACGCGTAATAAGACCCGGCGATGGGACGAAGCCCAATTTCGGATTTTCTGCATTAATACGGAACTCAATCGCATATCCACGAAGATGAATCTCTTCTTGCATGTACATGAGTTTATCACCCTCGGCGATTTGAATCATACGCTGAATCAAATCAATACCTGAAATAAGTTCTGTTACCGGGTGCTCAACCTGAATACGGGTATTCATCTCGATGAAGTAAAAATTGTCATCTTGGTCCACTAGATACTCAATGGTTCCAACACTTTCATAACCCAAACGGTACATCGCTTTTTTAGATACACGGTAAAGCTCACGACGGACATCTTTATTAAGAAGCGGTGAGGGAGCAATTTCGATTACTTTTTGGTGACGACGCTGAATAGAACAGTCACGATCCCCTAAATGTACAATGTTGCCGTATTTGTCTGCAACCATTTGAATCTCAATGTGACGAGGATTTTTGAGGTATTTTTCAATAAACACTTCCCCGCGATTGAAAAAACGGATTGCTTCATTGGTCGCTGATTCGTACATTTCTTTGAAATCAGAGGCACGTTCTACGATACGCATACCGCGCCCACCTCCTCCGAATGCCGCTTTGATGATAATTGGGAATCCAATATCACTTGCAATTTTTTCAGCATCATTGATGTTGTCAATTGGCTCATCGGTACCCGGAAGCATCGGAACACCTACTTCACGCATTGCTACTTTTGATGCCATTTTGTCACCAAACAGGGCAATATGCTCAGGTTTTGGTCCGATGAAAATAATGCCGTTATCTGCGCACGCTTGTGCAAACTCTGCACTCTCTGAAAGGAAGCCATAGCCTGGATGAATTGCATCACAGTCTGCTTTTTTTGCCAAATTAATAATACGGTCAAAGTCCAAATATGCGGCGATAGGGTCACCCATAATCGGATAGCACTCATCCGCTTTACGTACCCATACTCCATTAACATCTGCCTCTGAAAAAACCACAACACTTTTAATTTCAAGCTCTTTACAGGCTCGAATAATACGTAATGCAATCTCACCGCGGTTTGCAATTAAAACTTTGTTAATCTTTTTGCATTCCATCAGGTACCTCTAAATTGTAAAATTTTATTGCGAGATTATACCGACTTAACATTTAAAACGAATTAGTCCTGATACTTGAATAAGTTGCTCATATTTCTTTGGATTTTTTAAAATACACACTATAATATGTCAAAAATGGATTTCATGATGATGATCGCAGCTAACATTACTGAACTTATCGGCAATACTCCACTCGTTCGACTTAATGCTCTCTCCTTGGCTTCAGGCGCAACCATATTGGGAAAATGCGAGTTTATGAATCCCACCAGTTCTGTGAAGGACCGCATTGGTATCAGCATGATCAAATCGGCTATGGCAGAAGGTAAAATCAATCACGACACTATGATTATTGAACCTACCAGCGGAAACACCGGCATTGCTCTTGCCTCTATTTGCGCTGCTTTGGGCCTAAAACTGACCCTTACAATGCCCGAGTCCATGAGTATCGAGCGCCGCAATCTTTTGTCAGCTTTGGGTGCAAATCTTGTGTTGACCCCTGCTGCGTCAGGAATGAAGGGTGCCATTGATGAAGCCAATGCTCTCTCTTCCACCACTCCAAACAGTATCGTATTGCAACAGTTTTCCAATCCTGCCAATCCGCAAATTCACCGAGAAACCACAGCGCCGGAAATATTACGCGATACGGAGGGAAACGTTGATATTTTTGTTGCCGCTGTCGGAACAGGTGGCACCATTACAGGAACGGGTGAAGTATTAAGGGCGTCCATTCCCCATCTTCAAATAATTGCCGTTGAACCCAGAGATTCTGCTGTACTCTCAGGAGGAAAAGCCGGTCCTCACAAAATTCAAGGAATAGGTGCTGGATTCATCCCTGAAGTTCTCAACGTATCCTTATACAATGAAATCATTACCGTCAGTAATGAAGATGCGATTGCCACTGCCAAAGAACTTGCTAAAACAGAAGGCATATTAATAGGTATCTCAGCGGGTGCCAATGTTTATGCAGCCATGCAAGTAGCCAAACGCCCCGAAAATAAGGGTAAAACGATTGTGACTGTTTTATGTGATACTGCGGAACGCTATTTAAGTACCGCGTTGTTTGAAGCCTGATCTTCTGTTCGAAACCATCCGTTGTGAGGATGGAGTCGTTGCGCATTTGTCCTACCATCAAAAACGCCTTACTGCTTCCCTTCAGTGCCTTGGTTCTAAAACGCACTTTGATTTAGAAAAACTTATCGTTCCCCCATCCAAGGAGCTTTATCGCTGCCGATTTATTTACGACACTGCTGATTATCGCATAGAGTTTCATCCCTATACTCCTCGGCCAATAACCTCACTGCGCTTAGTATTGGACGATACCATCCACTATCCCCTGAAATATACCCACCGAGATCATCTGAATGCTCTATTTGAGCGCAGAGAGTCCTGTAATGATGTCCTTATTGTCAAAAAGGGGCTTTTAAGAGATACATCCATTGCCAACATCGCCTTATTCATTGATGGTCAATGGCTGACACCGCAAGTACCTCTTTTACAAGGTACCACACGAGCACGACTTATCGATGAAGGATTTTTATTACCTTCCGTTTTAACCCCAAATGATGTATCAAAAGCGCAGAAGGTTGCCATAATGAATGCAATGGTGGGATTTGTGGAGATCGAAAATGGTATAATTATGTAAAAGACAAAAGAGGCTGAAAAGAATGCTCTTCGATATTATCAAAAATCCTACATTTGCACGGCTGATGGAAACACATGCTCGTGAACTGCTAATCCATCTATTTGACAGCAACCAAAGCTTTGGTATTTTATGTAAAATAGAACATTTAACCTTTGACCCACCACTGCCTATGAATATCAGCAGTGAATTTCGTGCTATGACTCTTTTCTTTTTAGCAGGATACACCTTTGAAAGTGCACGTATTGAAAATAATATACTTTATTTTGAGGCGGGATTTGGACAGGAAAATATTGGAAGCATGGTCACTGTTCCCTTGCTGAGTATTGTCCAAATTATTATTGATGACACTCCAGCATTCGTCAATCTTGCACTACCGCCAGAAAAGTCTGTAAGTGCCAATATCGAAAAAAATGAAGGGGTTAAGAACTCAATGAGTTCCTTTCTTTCAAATCCTGAAAATCAGAAATTCATCAAAGAGCCCTCAAAAAAATAAGGGGCCGATTTAAAGCTTCAACCCGTGAAGGAAAGTGACTACATTGTCAATAAAGGCATCATGCTTACGCTCTTTACTGTAGGCAATGTAAAACTTGCGTTTGATTTTATAGTTTTTAATCCGTCCTTCAAACAAACGACCATCTTGAACTTCTTCGCTGATTACGTGCTGAGAAATAACCGATACAACGGGGCGCTCTGCCTTTTTAGGTGAATGCATAATGGTCTCTTTAATGGTTGTCGTACTGGCAACCACACCAATTACATTAAAGCTTGAGCACTCGACTCCAATTTCTTCAAAGACTTCTGAGGTAAGTTTACGCGTATGCGAAGCTTCATCACGGCAAATCCAGTCAAATTTATACAAATCTTCTTTTCGAAGCTGTTTTGGAATTGGTTGATTCGAGAAAATAACCAACTCATCCTCTTCCCATTCTCTGTAAATAATACCATCTTTAAATACCGGGGACTCGATCAATGCGATATCAATTTTTTTATCGATTAATTGATCAATAATTTCTTCTGAAAGAGCCACACGAACGTGTACTTCATTATTGATTTTATCTTTTAATTGGGCAAGATACTTAGGAAGCACATAGTTTCCAATCGCATAAGAGGCACCAACAACAAAAGTAAACTCTTTATTGATGATTTTCAAAAGATCTTTTTCGCTTGTCAGAATCGCTTTTTCCAACTTAACCGCAATTCGATAAAGGTCTTCGCCCTCTTTAGTTAGCTTAATCCCATTTTTTTTACGCTCAACAATGCGCGTGTCCAGATATTCCTCAAGAAACTTAATCTGCTGGGTAACGGCAGGCTGTGAAATCCCCAATTTCGCTGAGGCTTTTGAAAAACTTTTTTCTTTGATAACCGTCAAAAAAGTCAGTAGTTTTGCAAAATCTTTTAACATAATGATTCCTATAAGTAAAGTATATAAACGTATTATAACCCATTATTATGATGATTACAAGAGATTGACAGTTTTAAATTGCTTTGTGAAAGATTGGGCTATAATAAAAGAATTCATGCATGAAGGCGCAGTAATATTATGGATAAAATTTTCGATAGTCTCAATGATGCCCAGCGTCAAGCCGTTGAGCAAACAGAGGGTCCGCTTTTAATTCTTGCAGGGGCAGGAAGTGGTAAAACAAAAACCATTACCTCGCGATTAGCCTACTTGCTCGACACCGTTGGCATTCCTGCCAGCCAAACATTGACACTTACTTTTACCAATAAAGCGGCCAAAGAGATGCGTGAGAGAGCCATGGGACTTATAACCCAAAACTCTTTTCCTCCCTTACTGTGTACTTTTCATAAATTTGGGCTTTTATTTTTAAAATTTCACATTCATTTACTGGGGCGAAGCAATAATTTTGTGGTTATTGATACCGATGACAAAAAAAAGATTCTCAAAAAAATCAATGCCGAACTGCCAACAGCCCTGATTGCCAGTGAGATTTCCCGCTATAAAAATTCCATGATTGATCCGCAAGAGGCCTATTCCCAAGCAGAATTGACGAACTACAAAAATATTGCCAAGATATACGAAGAGTATGAAGTTTATTTACTCAAAAACAACCTTGTTGATTTCGATGATCTTCTCTGCCTTACTTTTAAGCTTCTGGATGAAAATCCTGAACTTTGTATTCAAACCAGTCAAAAATACCGCTATATCATGATTGATGAGTATCAAGACACCAATGAACTGCAGTTGCGATTGCTCCAAAAACTTTGTACTTCTCATAACAACTTATGCGTTGTGGGTGATGATGATCAAAGTATCTATGGCTGGCGAGGGGCACATGTCCGTAATATCTTAGAATTTGATCAAGATTTTGCGGATGCCACCGTCATAAAACTTGAATACAATTACCGCTCTACACAGCCAATTTTAACGGTTGCCAATGCGTTAATAGAACATAATCGCTCAAGACTTGGTAAAACGCTCATCGCGACAAAAACAGGGGGGAATGATGTGGCAACACTCACTTCTCATGACGAGAGCGAAGAAGCAAAAAAAATCGCAAAAGCAATACGAACGTTGTTAGACCAAGGAGTTCATGCCAGTGATATTGCTGTTCTCTACCGTATTAATGCACTAAGCCGATCTCTTGAAGAAGGGCTCAATCGCGGTGGAATTGCCTACCGTCTTGTAGGCGGTCTACGCTTTTACGACCGTGCAGAGATCAAAGATCTTATCAGCTATTTACGGGTTATCACCAATGTGCATGACAATTTTTCGCTTAAACGCATTATCAATAAACCCAAACGCGGACTGGGAAAAGCGAGCATCGAAAAAATAGAACTCACCGCTATGGAAGCTGAAAAATCAATGTTCGAATTTATTACAACGGCCAGCGACAGCGAATTGGAAGCCTTGGCACGTAAAAAAAGTACGCAAGAGTTACGTAAATTCATTATGGAAATCAATGAGCTTCGTACTATTGCTTCAGAAGCGATGTACCAATTTATAGATGCCCTTGAAGATCGTTTTAAAATCAAAGAAACGCTTCGCGGTTTACCGGATGAAAGTGATAAAGTTTCAAACGTCGATGAGTTTTACGGACTATTCCGTGACTACGTCAAACAAAATCCTGATGCCGAACTCGCAGAATTTCTAAATGACATAACCCTGCAAAGCGATCAGGATCAAATTGAGGGGGAAAGCATCTATATCATGAGTATCCATGCATCTAAAGGACTGGAGTTTGAGCACCTGTTTGTGATCGGTATGGAGGAAGGATTCTTGCCTCTTGTAGGTGATGGCAGTGACCTTGAAGAAGAACGCCGCTTAGGTTATGTTGCCTTTACGCGTGCAAAATCCAACCTCACCGTATCCAGCGTTAACAGCCGTTTCTACAAAGGTCGGCGTACCGACTTGCACAAAAGCCGCTTTATCAATGAAGCCGGACTGTGTGAAGGATCATTGATTTTAGAAAAAAACACCTCCTTTAAAAAAGGGGATTTGGTCCGTCACAAAATATTTGGTGCAGGGCGTGTTGAGGGTGTCAGCAAATCAGGTCGCGAATTTAAACTTCTCATTAATTTTGGCGGGAATAAGCGTGATATTCTTGCCTCTTTTGTGGAAAAACTTTAAATTATGTCCTCTAAACTTTTTGTGGCCTACAAACCGACCGGCATTAGTTCCAATCAACTTCTTGGACGTATTAAACGGCGATACGGGGAAAAAAAAGCGGGATATTCAGGTACCCTTGACCCTTTTGCCAAAGGGGTTTTAATTGTTGCCTTCGGAAATCACGGACGATTGTTCCGATTTTTAAACAAGACACCTAAGCGCTACCGTGCAACACTTTGGCTGGGTGCGTATTCACCTACCCTGGACATTGAACAAATCGAACAAATTGACACACTTACCCCATTTTGTGAGGATGTTGTTCGAGAAGCTATCCTCTCACTAAAAGGGGAACTTACGTATTTACCTCCTAAATACAGCGCTAAACGTCTCAATGGAAAACGTGCCTATGAATTTGCACGCGCAGGTATTGATGTAGAGCTGAAAAGTGTCACGTCTACTGTTTATGATATTCATCTTGTACATTATTGCCACCCTTTTGTGACTTTTGAAGCAACCGTCTCTGAGGGAAGCTATATTCGCTCTTTTGGTGAACTAATCGCCGATAAGCTTGGATGTAACGGTGCATTAAGTGCCCTAGAGCGCCTCAACGAAGGTCAGTTTTTTTACAATAGCGAACGCCCTATTGATATTAAAACGGCTTTAGGAATCCCTAAAAATTGCTATAATGGCGATACCAAATCTGTCCTGTTAGGCCAACCGCTTTGTCGAGAAAATTTTGAGATACAAGCTAACGGCACCTACTGGATCGACAATGGCCAAACCATCTCAATACTAGAATTTTCTGATGATGGTATAACCTATATTCTCAACAAGGTTGATGCATGCTAATACTTTCACGCAAACTGGATGAGTCTATCCTCATAGGAGATTCAATCACTCTGAAAGTCATATCTATTGACAAAGGGAGTGTTAAGCTCGGTATTGAAGCACCCTCAAATATTCGTGTCTTACGCAGTGAACTTATCAATGCAGTCAAAGATTCCAATCAAGCTGCATCAACACAGCAAGATGACTCTCTCCTGCGCCAACTTGCTCAGAAATTTAAATTATGATTCAATACCGCGCTTATGCCAAAGTTAACATTTTTCTCAAGATAACCGGAAAAAGAGATGGTTATCATACCATTACCTCCCGCTTCATGCGGATATCATCACTTTACGATACCCTCTGGTTTGAACCAAAGTCTAACCCTGAATTTGAAATCAGAGGGAATTTTGATTGCGATATAGGCTCAAATACAATCTATAAAGCCTATAAAAACCTCCTAGCAGCAACCAATTCTGATAAACTTTCGCATTGGATGGAAAACAATGCTGTCTGTGTAAACAAACAAATTCCCTCTTTTGCCGGATTGGGCGGAGGAAGCTCGGATGCCGCTACCTATTTGCATATGTGCAATGAACAGCTTGAACTTGAATTAAGTACTGAAGCGCTTGCTGTAATCGGTGCAAATGTCGGAGCAGACGTCCCTTTCTTCGTTTATGGATACGAGAGCGCTAACGTCAGTGGCATTGGAGAAATCGTAGAGCGGTATGATGAAAAACCGCTTGAATTTGAGATCATAACCCCTCAGATACAAATCAGTACTCCAGCAGTCTATAATTATTACCGAGAACATCTCTACGCGCCTATAAACTCCTATGAAGCGGCAAAATTGCAGTTAATGTCTTCTCTTGATATTTTAACGACAATCAATCCTAAAGAAGCAAACGATCTTTATCCTGCTGCATTGAAAAGCTATCCTGAACTTTGTGAAAAAGAGGGCTGGTTTTTTTCCGGAAGCGGCAGCAGTTTTTTCAGATTAAAAGGACATATCAATGGGTGAAAATATCGCTACCAATAAAAAAGCATTTTTTGATTTTCATATTGAAGAAAAATATGAGGCAGGTATTGTCTTGCATGGCAGTGAAGTCAAAGCATTGCGTGCAGGACGTGTAAACCTCAAAGACGGCTTTATCAAAATCGTACGCGGTGAAGCGATATTGTTTAATGTCCATATTGGGATTTTAAATACTACCCATCACTATTATGGTCATGAAGAGCGTGGAAGCCGCAAACTATTACTTCACAAAAAACAAATAGATAAAATGTTTAAAGCAGTAGAAAAAGAGGGCTTTACCCTCGTTCCACTCAGTATTTATTTTAACGACCGTAATCTTGCTAAACTGCAAGTGGCCATTGCAAAAGGGAAAAAACTCTACGACAAGCGTAGTGACCTCAAAGAAAAAGACATAAAGCGTGACATGGAACGAGCTATTAAAGGAGAATAGCACCAAGATGCGTGCGGAATAGCTCTTATCATTGAGAGTATCTTGACATTTAGAATAATATTTATCGTGCTGTATTGTGAGAAATTAAAATGAAAGGTTTTCTCCCGCATCTCAATGATGCGAGTGAGTTTGCGGTAGAAATTCGTTTAAATTTAAACGTTGCTTGCTTTTGGGCGACGAATTTCTTTGATACGTGCTTTTTTACCAGCAAGATCACGAAGATAGAACAACTTAGCACGACGAACGCGACCACGACGAAGTACTTCAATTTTCTCTAAGCTATCGCTGTAGATTGGGAATACACGTTCGATACCGATAGCATTTGCTCCGATTTTACGAACAGTAATGGTACGGCCTGTGCCTTCTCCACGAATAGAGATACAAACACCCTCATAAACCTGAGTACGTGATTTCTCACCCTCTGTAATGATTACTGAAAGACGAACAGTATCACCTGCACGAAACAGGGGAATGCTTTTGCCTTCCATTTGTGCTTGCTCAAAGCTAGCGATGTATTTATTTTTCATAAGACGTCCTTATTTTATGCTTCAGTAGCTGTTCGGGTCTGAAATATTTTGTTTTGCATTCAGACATAGCTAATTTTAGTGCTTGAATTTTACTGTGATTTCCCTTTAAGTATTCTGATGGAACACCTAAATTGTTATATATTGGCGGCTTTCCGAAAGAAGGTGCTTCCAAAAGTGGCGTTTCAAAACTTTCAGTTTCCAACGATTCACTGTTTCCTAGAACACCCTCTATATTTCGAACAATCGCATCGGTCATAACAAGCGATGGAAGTTCACCGCCAGTGAGGACATAATCCCCGATACTAAAGACTTCATCGGCAAAAAACTCAATAACGCGCTCATCAATACCTTCATACCGACCGCTTACGAAAACGATATGCGCTTTATGTGCTAAACGTTTCGCATCATTTTGCGTAAACTGTTTGCCAACGGGTGCTGCGAAGATGATATAAGCCTCATCATCCAATGTTGATAATGCATCAAATAATGGCTGTGGTGTCATAACCATCCCTGCTCCGCCGCCAACTGCCGTATCATCCACTTTGGCGTGTTTTGATACGCTGTAATCTCTCGGATTAAGAAAAGAAATCTGAAACTTATCAGATTCAATCGCCCTTTTTAAAATCGAGTCCTGAAAGTATCCTTCTATCAGATTTGAGAAAAGGGTCACATAGGTAAATTGCATCACGACGCTTCTAGTAAATCCAAGCCGCCCTCAACCATAATCTTTTTCGCTTCTAAATCCGTTTTGAGTACAAAACGATCAATATAAGGGATTAAAAAGGTTTCAGGCAGTCCTTTTTCGACTAATAAACCATCAGTCTTAACCAGTAGATAATCCTGTGGACCGATCCGCTCAATCTCATCCAAAGTACCCAATAATGAATAACCTTCATAAACGGATAAGCCAATCAAATCAAACCAAAAATGTTCCCCTTCTTTGAGCTTGCATCTCTCACGAGTCGCCTCATAAGTGGTGAAAAGCTTCGCATTCGTCAACATCTTGGCAGCTTCAGGAGTGTCATAACCTACGATATGAACAAGTTCGCGCTCCGGATTATAGCTGGCCAAAGTAATTGTGGAACCATTTTCCAAGATAAACGTTGCATTCTTGGCAAACTGTTCTGGAAAATCAGTAAAAAGGTTCAGCTTCATGTCACCTTTCAAGGCTACCGTGCGGCCAATGGTGGCAACATGAAGAAGAGTAGAGTCAGATGAGTTACGAAATCGGTTCGACATTGATACGGTAACTCTTACCATCTTTGGCTTTACAGCCTGAAATAACGGTTTTAATCGCACCAATCATCTTGCCCTCTTTGCCTATAAGTTTGCCTACATCCGCTTGATTAGCGTGCAGTACAATCTCAGTTACTTCATCGCCCTCATATGTATCTACCCTGATCTCTTCAGGATAAGACGCGATCAATCGCGCGAATCCGGCGACGAAGTCGGCTACCATAATTACTTACCTGTAATTTTTTTAACGCGATCAGACAACTGAGCACCAACACTCATCCAATACGCAAGACGCTCTTCATCAACTTTAACCGTTGAAGGTTCTGTCATTGGGTTGTAATAACCGATTAATTCAATCCAACCACCATCACGACGCTTACGGCTGTCCGTTACTGCGATACGATAGAAAGGTTGTTTTTTACGTCCCATACGGGTTAAGCGAATGACTGTTGCCATGTTATATCCTTGTTGTAATTATTTTTTAACGCACAGTACCTTAGAAGAGTGTTTTGCCCACAAAAGCAAAAAGAAACCTCTAAACTGCTGGAACGCTAAGTTGGAGATTTCTAAAAATCCCCTGCTTAACATTCGGTTTATCGTTGCGGACGACCGCTTTGCATCTGACCCATCATATTCTGAAGGTCCTGCATCCCTTTTTTTCCCGAAAAACGTTTTGCCATTTTAGAGGCATTTTTAAATTGCTTCAAAATACGGTTAACATCCACAACACTCAAACCACATCCCTTGGCAATACGAGCCTTTCGTGCATTATTAAGCAGTTCTGGATCTTCACGCTCTTTCATTGTCATTGAAGAAACAAGCGCTTTGATTTTTTTCAATTCGCCTGAGTTTTCCATATCGAAATCTTTAAGGGCCGATGCCATACCGCTCATACCTGGGATCATACCCATGATCGATTTCATGCTCCCCATTTTTTTGAGGCTTTCCATCTGCTCTAAAAAGTCGTTGAAGTTAAACTCGCCTTTTTTGATCTTGCGGTTAAGCTCTTTTGCTTTTTTTTCATCAATGATCGACGAGGTACGCTCAGCAAGACCTTCAATATCACCTAAACCCATCAAACGGTTAACGATACGATCCGGCAAAAAGATCTCAAGATCTTCCATCTTTTCACCCGCACCAATAAAGCGCAACGGAACCTGTATCTGAGAAGCGATGCCTAACGCGACACCGCCTTTGGAATCCCCATCGTATTTGGTAAGGATAACCCCGTCAATGCCAATTTTTTCGTTAAAACTTTCTGCGGTACGAACGGCATCTTGACCGCTCATCGAATCCGCTACGTAGAAAATTTCATGAGGGTTTGCCGCACGTTTGACTTCGGCCAACTCACCCATAAGTGCATCATCAATCGCCAAGCGTCCTGCAGTATCGATCAATACTACGTCTACCAATGCTTTTTTAGCGTGTTCAAGCGCTGCTTTCACTACATCAACCGGATTTTTACTCGTTTCATCCGCGTACAGCTCTACTTCGATTGAAGCACACACCTGTCGTAGCTGTTCAACTGCGGCAAGACGCTGAAGGTCAGCGGCAACTACCAATACACGTTTTTTCTGCCGTACTTTTAAAAAGTTAGCTAATTTTCCTGTTGTGGTTGTTTTCCCAGAACCTTGCAATCCGGTCATCAAAATAACCGTTGGAGAGACAGGCGCATAGACAAAACCTGCATTTCCTTTGACATGTAATAGTTCATACAATGAACTGCGCAGGGCGTCTAGGAACTGATCTTTACCGATAGCCGCCATCTTGGTCTTGATTTCAACCGAATCAATCAAGTCTTTGACTACTTTATGGTGTACATCCGCTTTTAAAAGTGCTTTTTTAAGCTCCCCCAATGCTTTGGTGAGTGCTTTTTCATCGTCATGAAAACGAATTTTGCGTATTGCTGATGTAAATGATTCTGTCAGTGTTTCAAACACATATGCTCCTAAATCGCGCCGCTACAGGGTCTAAAAAGTTTCGCATTATACCTAAGTGTTACTTTGTCGTCAATTAATTACCGAAGTGGTCAAATACCTTCGGTTCCTGTGCTTCAAAAGTACGTCCCATTAGGATTACTTTACGAGCGTGCAGCATCACCCTTTTGGACGGACGTCCGCCGTAACTTTCATCCCCTACTATCGGAAATGCTGCGTATTTAAGATGGGCACGGATTTGATGGGTACGTCCATGATGGATGATCAGCTGTACCTTGGTCTTTTTACCCGATACAATAAGCGGGGTTACTTCAGTAATTGCAGGCTTCCCTTTTTTAGAAACTTTAGTATAAGCTTTATTCCCTACTTTTTCAGTGATAAGCGGCTGATCAATGATAAACGGTTCGCTCACGATTCCATCTACCCATGCCACGTACTCTTTGTAGACTTCGTCTTTTTTAAAGGCTTGAATCGCTTTGAGGCGAAACTCTTCATTTTTAACCAGCATTAATACACCGCTGGTTTCACGATCAAGACGATGCAACAATTGCGATCCCTTGAATTGTCTCTCTATCTCATCTGAGTTAACAAATGCCGGTTTATCAACAACGATCATGTCATCATTTTCAAAAATGGGGCGTACTTTTTCGACCTTTTGGACAATAAAAGAGGTTTTTGGGCTGATCTCACCGCGTGCAATCATTACTTTTGAATTCCCTACATAGACCAAACCGCGGTCAATCAGTGACTTTGCTTCGGAATTGGAAATTCCCTCTTGTGCTGATAATAATTTATAGGCTTTTTCTTTCATAATCAATTCTCCGTTTTTAAATAATCAACAAGACGATTTAAGTCAATCGTTTCATCAACATGTGAAGGAGGGAGTGTCTGAGCATCCGCTAATGCTTTTGAAATACCCTCCGGTGCAACAAATTGCACATGATGGACATATTTTAACAGCTCGCGCTGTGAAAAAATATGTTCCCCGGTAATAATTTTACATCCAAATGTGGCCGGTTCAAGCGGATTATGTCCACCAACAGAGGCAAATGCTCCCCCAAGAATCGCCACATCACTAATTGCATAGAGATTGTTAAGTTCCCCCATTGCATCTACAAGCGTAATATCACTTTGAAACTTTTGTGAATCACTCCAACGAACACAGCTCATAAGCGGTGCTGTTTTTTGGATTAATCCAAAAACTTTTTCAAACCGTTCCGGATGACGCGGGACAACCAACAGTTTTGCATCAGGATTATGTTCTTTATACGCCAAAAAGCCATTGACAATAGGCTCTTCTTCTCCCTCGTGCGTACTTGCTGCTACTATCAACGTACACGCCGGTTTTGGATATTCTTTGGTAGCAACAATTTTCTGTGCCAGCTTGATATTGCCCAGCACCTCAACATTGGTGGCTCCCAATGCAATAAAACGAACCATATCCTCCGTACTTTGACAAAAAATACGATCGCACTGGGAGAGCAATCGTTTATAAAACCATCGCATTCGATAGTATTTAGGAAAACTTCGCTCACTGATACGCGCATTGAGTGCAACCACACGCGAACCTCGTGCATGGGCAATACGAAACAACAAATACCAAAACTCTGCTTCCAAAACAACTACAATTTTCGGTGTTCGTACCCAAATCCACAGCCAAAATTCATACGGAAGATACCGCACCTGTCCCGGATATTTCAATGCCGCTTCATAACCCGTATGCGTAATCGTCGTAATCGCAACTTTAGCATCACCCAATAACTCGATCAACGGAGCAATCGCTTTTGCTTCACCCAGCGAGCAGACATGAAACCAAATATCATGCGGTTTAAAAGAAGGGTTCTTCCATAAAAAAAATCGAGCAGGAATCGAATGACGATACTTTTTTTTAAAGGAGAGTAAAAGGAGAAAGGGAAAAGCCGTAATAAAAAGTATTACGGCTAATAAGGTATAAAAAAGGTCAAATACCTTCACGAAAGGCTTTACGCCCCAATCTCTTCAGCATTAGGCTCAAGATACAACAAACGTCCGCAATGCGGGCAGGTTGTAATCTCTTCACCTTTGATAACTTCTGCATAGACTTTATCACTCAAAGCCATATAACATCCCATACACGCTTGATTACGTACAGGAACCGCAGTTGAGTTTTTAGCCCAACGGCGAATTTTTTGGTAGAATGAAAGTCCTTTTTGGTTCATAGCAGCAACCAAAATCTCTTTTTTCGCAAAAATCACCTTGCGGTCTGCATCAATTTTTGCCAATTTGACATCAACATCTGCTTTAACACCCGAAAGTTTTCCTTCAACTTCTGCTTCTTTAGCAGAAAGCTCGTCAATTTTCGTTTGCTTATGGGCAATGAGTTTTTCCAAACGATCAATCTCTTCATTGGCGAAATTAACTTGCTCTTTGGCAATTTCTTCTTCAAGCTGAAGTGATTTCATTTCACGTTCGGTTTTTATCTCAGCACTTTTCTTGCTGTTTTCTTCCAATTTAGCCGATAATTCTGCAAGGTGAAGCTCATTTTTTTGCTTCTTGATTTGCTCATCCTTGATCTCATCAGAGAGTGTTGCAATTTCATTTACAAGTGAACTTTTTGTTGCCAAAAGTGCATCATACTGGAGGTTTGCCTCTTCGATTTGCGGTTCGAACGCATCGATCTCTTTGTCTATCAACGAAAGGTCGATAAGCTGTTCTAAATGTTTGTTCATAAGTTTCCTTTTCGGAGGTCCCACTACTCAATGATAGGTGAAGGGGTTTTTCGATGGTGAAATTATAACACTCAATCCTAATTTTTCCAAGTGTGTTGCCAATATCTCTCCAAAATAGCGTTCACTTTCATAATGTCCGATATCCATCATCGACAATCCAAGAGTTTTGGCTTCCATTGCATCGTGATATTTTATGTCACCTGTCAAAAAACAATCGGCTTCAATATTGCGCATTAGCGATGCCCCTGAACCCGTTACCAATGCACAGGTTTTAATGTGATCGTGACATTGAACCGTATGGATGTGCTTGAGTCCTAATGCCATTTTGATTTTTTGTGCAAATACATCGAAAGGTTCATCTACTCCTAAATACGCCACAAATCCTTCTTTTGCAATAATTTCATACCCCAATACTTTACTTGCAACGTATTCATTGAGGTGAGTTTGATCAAAATTAGTATGCATGGCAATGTTCGTAATATTTTTACGTATCATTGGGGCTATAAGCTTCGCAGGGTATTGATTAAATTTGAGCTGTTTAAGCCCTCCGAAAATAATAGGGTGATGCGTTATTAGCAACGCATTGTCCGGCATAGACTCGATCAAGCCCTCATCTATGTCAATGGATAGGATGACCGTACTAATCTCTTGTGTAAAGTCGCCTACTAGTAATCCTGAATTGTCCCAACTCTCCTGAAGTACAAAAGGGGAAAGTGCGTCTAAAAAGGTGTAGATTTCTTGAACCGTCATTTTTCATAACTCCTTTTTTTTCGCTTGAGTCGGACATGTATTGATTGTGAACCCGATAGTGGATCAGAATATTTCAATTCAAATTCTCCTAATCCCTCGATTAAGTCCACCAGTTTTTTATACCCGTAGCTGCGCGGATCAAACTCTGGCAGTTTGTTTATCAAATTTTGTCCGATTGCTCCCATATACGACCATCCTGCTTCATTCGTCGTATCTTCAACGGCATTGCGCACCAAGGCCAAAAGAGCTTTCTCATCGTGCTTAATCTTTGCTATTGGCGTCACCGCAGTATGCGTTCGGCGCAAGTTTTCGGTATAAATGAATTTATCGCACGCCCCTATAAAGGATTTGGGTGTTTTTTGTTCTCCAAATCCATAGACTTTCACCCCCGATTCGCGTATACGGCTGGCCAGTCGGGTGAAATCACTGTCACTGGAAACAATGCAAAAACCGTCAAAATTTTTCGTATAGAGTAAATCCATCGCATCAATAATCATGGCACTGTCTGTCGCATTTTTCCCTGTTGTGTACGCGAACTGCTGCATAGGATGCAACCCATGTTGAAGCAGCTCATGCTTCCATCCTTTGAGTTTCGTATCGGTCCAGTCCCCGTAAATACGCTTGACGCTGGCAATACCATGGGATGCGATTTCATCAAGTAACCCTGCAATAATGGAGGGTTGAGAGTTATCGGCATCAATGAGTACCGCCAATCGTGCTTGATTTTGATTCACTTAGCTCTCCTTAGCGTCTCTAACGCTTCATGCGCTTGGGTCATCTCACTGTCCAACTCTATGGCACGCAAATACATAGCTTCGGCTTGCTCTTTCTCACCTAAATCAACTAAAAGATTGGCATAGTTATAATAGCTAACTGCATACGCATCATCTATGATTAAAGCTTTTTCATAATGCTCTTTTGCCAACATCAAAGAGCCTTGAGTGCGATACAGTGAGGCAAGTGCATTGTGCACCAAATCATCGTTTTCATTCATACTTAACGAACGGTTATACAGATCAATGGCCAGCTGAATGTCGCCGCGTTTAGCATGAACAAATGCTAATTTATTTAAAATCTCTATATTTTCCGGCTGGATAAGATAGCCTTGTCCCAATTTTTCCTGTGCCGTTTTTAAATCTCCGTTTTGATACGCGTCATCGGCTTCGCGAACAAGACTTTGAATATCAATAGATGGCGTCTTTTTCTCGCTTTGCACCAAGGATGTATCTTCCAAAGATTGGACATGACGAAAAATTTGATACGCAAAATACAGTGTTGCGGCAAACATAATAATGGCAAATACACTCATAAAACTCCCTTTTGTTATCAAAGTATAATATAATCACACAAACATAACAATAATGGTGTCTCAAAATGGTCAATAATCTCAAAGATCCTGCTCTTTATATCAATCGTGAGCTCTCGTGGCTGCAATTTAACTCTCGTGTTCTCAAACAAGCACAAGAAGAATCACTGCCTCTTTTTGAGCGGTTAAAATTTCTTGCAATTTATGGAACCAATCTCGATGAGTTTTATATGATTCGTGTTGCTGGGTTGAAAAAACTTTTCAGCGCAGGAGTTAATGTCTCTGGAGCCGATCGCTTTACTCCGTTACACCAGCTTCGTGAAATACGCCAATATTTACACAAGGAACAGCAAGCTGTCGAGCATTGTCTCCAAGGAATTATGACAAAACTTGAAAAAGAGGGTATTTTCTTTAAATCCTACAAAGAGGTCACTCAGGCTCAACGTCAGATTCTTAACCGCTATTTTTATGAAAACATCTATCCTGTCATCGTCCCTATTGCCGTGGATGCAACCCATCCGTTTCCCCATTTGAACAACCTCAGCTTTGGCTTGATCGTCAAACTTAGAGACAAAGACGACGCAAATATGGAACGTTACGGGATTGTACGAATACCGCGTGTATTACCGCGTTTTGTTGATATCGATAACCGTATTTATGTCCCGATAGGCAGCATTGTATCTGAGCACATCCATGATCTCTTCCCAGGCTATGAGCTCATTAAATTTGCCGCTTTTCGTGTTACCCGCAATGCCGATATCGCGATTGAAGAAGAAGAAGCCGATGATTTTATGGAAATTCTCGAAGAGGGGCTGAAGCTTCGTAAAAAAGGGGAGTTGGTTCGATTGGAATTGAGTAATCATGCTGATGACGATCTGCTCAATTTTTTCAACCGACATGCCAATGTTTTTAAAGATGACATTTATCGTTTCCAAACCTATCTCAATTTGGGAGCTCTTTGGGAAGTAGTAGGAAATAAAGATTTTGCCCATTTGACAAGTCCCAGCTTTAAACCGCAAAACCTTCCTCCCCTCAATTCAGAAGATAACTTATACAGCATACTCGATAAACAGGACCTCATCCTCTATCATCCTTTTGAAAGTTTTGAACCCGTGGTTCGCCTCATCCAAACAGCAGCTAAAGATCCTGATGTCGTCTCAATCCGTATGACGCTTTATCGTGCCGGTTCAAAATCACTCATTGTCCAATCACTGATTGCCGCGGCAGAATCAGGTAAACAAGTCACCGTTATGGTAGAACTTAAAGCCCGTTTTGATGAAGAAAATAACCTCATCTGGGCAAAAGCACTTGAAAGTGCAGGAGCACATGTCATTTATGGTATTACCGGATTCAAGGTTCATGCAAAAGCGGCCCTCATCACCCGCCGTGTCGATGGGAAACTCAAACAGTATGCCCACCTGGGGACAGGAAACTATAACCCCTCAACGGCTACTGTCTATACCGATATCAGCTACATGACTTCCAACGATGCCATTACTCACGATATGACACGCTTCTTTCACTTTCTCACAGGGTTTAGTAAAAAAGGGAAACTCAATGAGCTCTATATGGCTCCGACACAAATAAAACCAAAAGTGCTCTCTCTCATCCAGAATGAAACACGCATGGGAGCAGAGGGCGTTATTATCGCCAAGATGAATTCTCTTGTTGATGAAGATATCATCAAAGCACTCTACAAAGCTTCTATGGCAGGGGTTAAAGTTCAGCTCATTATCCGTGGCATTTGCTGTCTTCGCCCAGGAATCCCAGGAATCAGTGAAAACATCCGTGTTATCTCGATTATCGGAAAATACCTTGAACATGCCCGTATCTTTTATTTTAAACACTCGAAGCCGCAGACCTACATCAGCAGTGCCGACTGGATGCCGCGTAACCTTTTACGCCGTATTGAATTGCTGACACCCGTGGAGGGAGAAGAAACTTCGGCTAAACTTCTTCAAATTCTGCAATTGCAGATTTCCGATAATGTTCTGGCGCATGAGCTTCAAAACGATGGTACCTATGTTCAACTCAAACATGAAAGCAGCAGTATCATTAACAGCCACCAAATTGTTGAAACCCACACCAGTAAAGTGTATAATTCCACCAAAAAACAGGCTCCAAATTACGCTCAACAACTCACTGCTCGTCTTTTCAAAGAGAGCTAAAAAGGATATTCATGATTACTAATTACTTAGATTTTATTCCACAGATGCAAGAGCGTGTATGGATTGCTCCCTCAGCCGATGTTATCGGACGTGTCACGATGGGCGAAGATGTCAGTATTTGGTTTGGTTGTGTCGTTCGCGGTGATGTTCACTACATCACTATTGGTGATCGTACCAACATTCAAGATCTCAGCATGATACACATTACCCATCACAAACTCGACGATATGAGTGACGGATACCCAACCGTCATTGGCAATGACGTCACGGTAGGGCATCGGGTCATGCTGCATGGCTGTACGATAGAGGATGCCTGTTTGATCGGGATGAGTGCAACGATTCTCGATGGTGCGGTTATCGGTAAAGAGTCCATCGTCGGCGCAGGTGCGCTTGTCACCAAGAACAAAATCTTTCCTCCCCGTTCTCTGATTATGGGAAGCCCTGCCAAGGTGGTACGAGAGCTCACAGACCATGAAGTGGCGGAGCTTTATGCCTCAGCAAAACGCTACGTAGCCTTCAAAGAAAATTACCGCGCACCCAATGTCTGATATTAATCTCGTCGTTGTCGCCGATATTCTCGGAATCATCGCTTTTGCATTGAGCGGATTTCTCATCGGTGTTCGTAATAAACTTGATCTTCTTGGGATTATTATCGCAGCTTCCATCACAGCTTTGGGAGGCGGCGTCGTTAGAGATGCCATTCTCAACCGTACTCCGTTTGCCTTTACCGAGTACTATCCTGCCATCACTGTACTCTCCACCATTACGGTAGCGTTTGTTTTTCGCCTCTATCGCAGTGAACAGCTTGAGAGGAAAAGACTCTTTGTCATCAGCGATACAATCGGATTGGTGGCATTTAGTATCACAGGAGCACTGTTGGCTATGGATGCCGGTTTTAATTTTTTCGGTGTCACCATTTTGAGTTTTTTAACCGCAGTCGGTGGAGGGGTTATACGTGACACCATGATCAACCAAGTACCCTCGGTACTGATAACCGATTTTTATGGCTCAATTGCTCTAATCGTCGCTATACTCCTGCTCGTAACCAACAAACTCTGGGGTATTCATACCATTGAGGTTACATCCATTGCAATATTTGCTATCGGTTTACGCCTTTTGGCTTATTATAAACAATGGCATTTACCAAAACTCTCATCGGACTTTTAATGAAACTGTTTTCGAAAATTTTTGTACTTCTTTTCATTTTAGGAATAGTCGATATCGCCCGCTATTTTATTTATCCTGATATTTCTGCACTTAAAGAAACTCGTCCTATCCCTACAGCCTTTATGCAATACCGCGAGGAGCAATGGGCACATCAAAATCGTGAGATGCACATCACTCACAAGTGGGTGAAGATGAAAAACATCTCTCCAAACATCATCAAAGCTGTATTGATCGGCGAAGATGACGGTTTTTGGAAACATGAGGGCTTTGATGTCAAAGGGATGGAAAATGCCATTGAACGCAGTATCAAAAAAGGGACGTTAGCAGGTGGAAGCACCATCAGTCAGCAGCTCTCAAAAAATCTTTATCTCTCTCCGAGTAAAAATCCCGTTCGCAAAATAAAAGAGGCCATCATCACCTGGCGTATTGAAAAAACACTTTCCAAGCGCCGTATTTTGGAAATCTATCTCAATGTTGCCGAATGGGGGAATGGAATATTTGGTATTGAAGCGGCGGCACGCCATTATTACCACAAAAGTGCCAAAAACTTAACGGCACTTGAGGCTTCACGTCTTGCCGCCGTATTGCCCAATCCAATTAAATACAATCCGACAGGAAATCAAAAATACGTCAAAAACCGTTCACGCATTATCCTAAATATCATGAAAAGACGAGGAGTAATTCAAGCGATTTACAAAGAAGTGATGACGATACCAAAAGAAGAAGTAAGCGAATCCTCCGAAGGAAATAGTTCTTTGGATTCCCTCTTCAATATCTCAGACGATGATGTTTCTGCAGAAAATGAAGGATTTCCTTCGGGAGAAAGCGAACAGCTGTCTTCTGAATCCCCTAGTCCGGAAACTAATATTTCATTTTAATACTCGTATTCGATTAAGAACCCTCCATACCATCAATGACGAAAGTCCGATAAGGTAGGAAGGAGAATACGGATCATGGCTGAACTCCACCAAAGAGGTCATAAGTGCCGGAGTAATGCCGCCTACTATACCTGCGGCACTGCCTAAAATAAGGGCCGTAAACGAAGCACGAAATCCATGATGATTAATACCATGAACCGTAGCGGCAAAAATAGGGGCTTGATACGCGCACAGTAAAATTACCATAATGGACGTAGCAATGAGTGCTCCCAAAAATCCCCCATGCATCATAATGTACAAGAGTGGAAAAATAGCCGTCGCCGTTGCCAATGCCGCCATTTTCATGACCCGTATGGAGCCAATTTTATCCGCTAACATCGCCATAAGAGGGATAAAAATAACACCCATAACGATTGAAAACGTATTAATTTGTCCCGATTGCGTTTTACTCAAGCCAGCACTGCCTTGAAGCCAAACAGGCAAATAAATGAAGAGCGTATAGTAAAACATCCAAATAACCGAAGCAACAATGAGAAATTGCCCAAAAGCTTTGCGATGGTGACGGAAAATAGCTACAATCGGGATTATCTTTTCTTCATTGGGCTCATAATCATCACTCAAGCCTCGACGTAAATAGATCCCAGCCATAGCAATAAAAATACTGAGAATAAATGGAATACGCCAACCCCACTGCCCCATTGCATCTTCACCCAAATACCACAGAAGTACTCCGCATAGTCCTGAGCCCAATGCCATTCCAATTTTTGCCCCTATTGAAACAAAAGAACCGTATAGGTTTTGTCTCCCAGGTGTTGATTGTTCGACAAGATAAACAATTGAACTTGCATATTCACCACCAACTGAGAGGCCCTGAATCATACGCAATAGCACTAATAAAATCGGAGCCGTCATTCCTATTTGAGCATACGTCGGTAAAAAACCAATTAAGAAAGTTGGCAATGCCATCAAAATGAGCGAACTGATAAGAGCAAACCGCCGTCCAATCCGATCACCGATATGGCCAAAAATCGCAGCTCCGATCGGACGCATAATCATTCCCGCTGCAAACGCACCAAAAGAGCCTAAAAGAGAAAGAAATGGATTTGTAGAGGGGAAAAAAAGATTTCCCATCATGACCGCTAAAAAACCGATCAGAGCAAAATCATAATATTCGATGATATTTCCAATAATACCTGCAGCAATAATTTTTTGTTTTGGATTAAACAATCCAACCACCACCTAGAAGTTTGTCACCATCGTAAAAGACTCCTGCTTGTCCAGCAGCAATACCTAAAACAGGTGTTTCAAGCTTTACCGTTGCATGATCACCATGAATGACCACATGACAATTTACAGCCTCTGTACGATAGCGAAGCTTCACAGTGCAGTCAAACTCTTGACGCTTATCAAACATATTGACATTTTCAAGCTCGACAGAGTGACACTCTAATGCTTCCCTTGGTCCGACTACAATTTGATTTGTCTTAGGTCTGATCTCTACAACAAAGTGAGGATCATGCGCACCGTTGACTGTAAAACCCTTGCGCTTCCCAATTGTGTAGTGCATATAACCTTTATGCTTTCCGACTACTTTACCTTCCAAATCAAGAACTTCTCCTTCTTGATCCACATTGACATAGGGCTTTAATACGTCAGCATAGGTTGTTTCTACAAAACATATTTCGCTTGATTCTCCTTGAGATGCAAACGACTCCAACCCTTGAATACTCGCGGCATACGCTTTTATATCGACTTTATGTTTTTCACCCAAAGGGAAGAGCAAACGCGGCACTATTGCAGGGTTGATGTAAAAAAGAAAGTAGCTTTGATCTTTGGTATCATCATGAGCTTGAAGCAAGTATTGTTCGTCATGGCGAATGTAATGCCCTGTTGCGATATAGTGAGCACCTATTTTATCTGCGAAATCCACCATCGCGCCAAATTTAATATTTCGGTTGCACAAAGCACAAGGATTAGGTGTTTTTCCTTCTTGATACGTTTGAATAAACGGAGTAAACACTTTTTCATTGAATTTTTCTTGCAGGTCCAAAATATGCAGTTTGACTCCAGCAAATTCAGCTGCTTTTTGTGCCCTTGCCTGATGGATCTCATGATAGCCCGGTTTTGAGTGAAGCTTCATATAAACACCTTCTACCTCATACCCTTGTTCTTTTAACAACAGTGTCGATACAGTTGAGTCAACACCGCCACTCATGCCAATCAGTACTTTTTCTCCCATTATTCACTACTCCCCTCACATATAGGTCTGTTATCAAAATAAGAGGAGAGGACTTTATAATATTTCGTATCGCACAAGCCCTCTTTCTCAAGCGTAGCCATCTGCGCAACCAATGATTTTTCAATCTCATGTACCACAAAGTCCAGATCATCTGTTAGTGTTATAAGCTTCAAATCCTTCTCTTCGATCATCCCCTCGGCCAACAGTTTATCGTTAATAAATTGCATTAGTGGAGCATAAAATTCAGCTCCTACAACAAAAAGCCGTACGCCCCACATTTTACGTGTCTGAATCAGAGTCAATGCTTCAAATAACTCATCAAGAGTTCCAAAGCCACCCGGAAAGATTACATATGCCATGGAATATTTAACCAACATCACCTTACGGGAAAAGAAATAATCAAAACTTCGTCCCTTTGTAATGAAACGATTGGGCGCCTGTTCCTCTGGAAGCTCAATATTAAGCCCTATTGATTCAATATTTTCATGCTCATAAGCTCCACGATTGGCAGCTTCCATCACGCCAGGTCCGCCTCCTGTTATGATGTTGTAACCGCGCTCACCCAACATACTTGCCAAATGGGTTGCCTGTGCATAATAAGGATGATCCTCATGTACCCGTGCACTACCAAAAATTGTCACCGAGGGACCAAGATCTCCAAGTTCATCAAAACCTTGTACAAAATCGGCGATGATTTTAAAAACACTCCACATATCTCCCGACTTAATGTCTTTAACGTAACGGCTGCTTTGATACTCTTTTTTTTTCGCTCTTCCGTGCGGCATTTTTACCCCTTGAGCTTCGTTAAGCGATCTCGCTTACTGCCTATAGACGTTATTTGAACCCCAAAGTTTCCATCAACGATAACCACTTCTCCTTGTGCAATGACATTATCATCCACTAAAATATCCAAAGGATCATTGGCCAACTGATTAAGTTCAATAACAGAACCGATATCCATACTCAAAACATCTTTCAGAAGCATTTTTTTCTTTCCGATTCGAACACGTACCGGCAGTTTAACATCCAAAATAAGATTGATATTTTTCATTTCGATATCATCAAGCTTTCGCTCATAACTTTGTGAATCTGTACCTGATGAGGGTGCTGAAGTAAATGACGAAACATTACTTCTTGCAGCACTCGGGCCCTCTAATGCTTCCGAAACAGCACTGTCAATCGCAAACATTATGAGCGTGGTAATCGTTCCTAATGAAAAGCTATAGACAAACATTTTTGTATATCTATCCAAATCCACTTCACCGTTATCAGGAATAAAAAACGCTTCTTCAGTTTTGATAGTAAATTTAGGCAGCTCTTTTTGAGACGCCAGCGTGGTGCTCATTGCCCCTGCTATATTGGAAATGATTTCCTTGAGTGCATCAAGATCTTCATCATTCATTTCCTCTTTACTCTCGCCATCACCGCCAAGCATCATATCGCCAAGTGCTGTTGCCAAAGCAGGTTGAACCAATATGATTCCCTTCCCTGTTGCAGGACCCGAAAAACTCAAACCAACCGTCGCTATAGGAGGGATAACATTCGAAACAATGGAAATGGTTTCCGATTCTTTAAATACAACCGAAGGCGCTTGCCCCGTTAATCCTTCAATCGTTGCCGTTGTTTCTTGAGCAAAAAGGCTCGTAAAATCACTCATTATTCATCCTCTTCAAACTCATCTATGGATTTAACCATCTCTTTGGCCACTGCGGCACGCGCTTTTCGTTTTAATTCAAACTCTTTGAGCGCTCGCTTGACCGCATCTTTTTCAGTGTCTATTTTTTGGGTTATCTGCACGGATTTGCGAAAACGCCGCAGTCCCATTTCTGCTACAAAACGCTCTTTTCCATCTACACTGACACTCACAACATCATTTGCTGCAACATTAAGCCGTAAAATATCCCCGACTTCTATATCCAATAATTCTTGCAGGGTTAATTCCGCCGTTCCAAGATTGACTTCAAAATTAACATGAGCACCTCCAAGAAGCACCTGAAGTTCCTGATTGCGACTTTTTTTAGAGCTGGTTTCATTGAGCATCAAATCACGGCTTGCCAATTTTGGCAAAATAGGCTCCAGTGCGATAACCGGATAACAAATATTCATCATACCAGAACTGTGCCCGATGATAATTTCCATTACTACCATAACAACGATTTCATTTTGTGCCACAATCTGAACTACATTAGGACTCGATTCTTTTGACTCAACCTGAGGATAAAGATCGGTAACTGGGCCCCATGCTTCACGTAAAGTATTCATCATGACACGTAAAATGGTTTCAAATAATGAAAGCTCAATATCCGAAAACTCGCGACTTGCTTCAAAAGGCTCTCCGCGTCCTCCCAAAATACGGTCCAGCATAGGAAAAGCAATAGAAGGGTTAATTTCTAAAACCCCGTTACCTTCCAAGGGTTTCATTGAAAAAACATTAAAACTTGTAGGGTTTGGCAATGACATTAAAAATTCGCCATACGTCATTTGATCAACTGAATGCAGCTGTATCTCTACAATGGAGCGCATTATCGAGGAAATTTGTGATGAGATCGAGCGTGCCATTTTGTCATGAATACCACGAAATGCGCGGAGCTGCTCTTTAGATACACGGTTAGGACGCTTAAAATCATACAGTGTAATTTGACGATGAGAAGAGAAACTATTTTCTTCTTCTGCTTCTAAGCCGCCAACATCACCGTCATCATCAACAACATCCAATAGAGCGTCAATTTCTTCTTGGGATAAAATATCTGCCATGTTTTATCCCTCCACCGCTTCTTTAATACGCCGAATAACGGACTTATGTATCTGAGAAATACGGGATTCTGTAATATTTACAATTTCACTTATCTCTTTAAGCGTCAGTTCTTCAAAATAATATAGCTGTATTATCATCTGCTCACGCTCTTCAAAACCCATTAAAACATCTTTGATGGCATCTATAAGTTCTTCATGTTCCATACGATCCAGTGTTCCGTCCGATTCATTTCCGAACTGATCATCCAACGGGAGCACAGTATAGATATCCGATGCAATACGTGCATCATGAATTTTTTCTATATCCATCATCAGGATAAGTGCCAACTCGGCATTTGAAGGCTCGGTATCATGTTCAACCAAGTATTTCTCGATTGCTTTATCAATCTCTTTAATAAGACGACGACTGGAACGACTTACCAAATCCAGCGAACGCAAATAGTCCAACATGGCGCCGTAAACTCTTGTTTTTGCATATCCCCAAAACGAATCATTTTGGGCCTCATCGTAACGACGCGCCAATTTAACAAGCTCTTCTGTCCCAATAGCGCATAAATCCATATAATCAATCGAACTGGGCAGTCGTTCTTTTAGGCGAAACGACATAGCTTTAACCGCAGGAAGGTATTGCAAAGCGAGCTGATCTTCAATGTGCTTTAGTTCTTGACAGTAAATACCGGCACCGCTCATGCTTTCCTCCGTTCATCGCCGCTTAGCAATTCATCTTTATTTGCATAGTATGCATCGATAAATTGCTCACGTCTATTAATTTCACGTACATAACCATCCAAGCTTCGTTCATGCGAATACTTAGGAAACGAATGGGCTTTAACTCCCAATGTCTGAAAATAAAAGCCTACGCACAAATGTGCAAAAAGATAAAAAAAAGTAGAAATAAGGAGAACATAAATTAAAAAATCTTCAGCACTGTCCGATTGTAATACCCCAAAAACGATACCCGCAATAAATCCCTGTATCGTAAAAAAAGCAACAAAATTTGAACCCCGCATGAACAGCCTTAATAAATTAGAAGTGTTCCATTAAACGCTTGAATAATCCGCCCAATCCACTCTCTTGGGGATTTACCAGCACATTTCGTTCCAATTTCTTCGCAATGCGCTTCACAATCATCTCTAATTCCGTCGCTGGTTTAGAAGTAGGAAATTCTCGTGCAAAAAGAGCCCTTTTTTTGACACTTACCGCAACTTTTGGATCGCTGGAAATTTGCCCCAAATAGTTTAAGCGCAGCTTATCACCTATATTGGCAAGGGCAACTTTTTGTATTTTTTCAAACAACGCGGCTGCTTCCTTGTCATTTCGAACCTGGTTCATTATAACATTGATTTCATCGCGAAGACGCGATGTAATTTTTATAGTAGCATAAGCATCCGTAATCGCCGCAGGATCAGGGACCGTTACGACAATGACATCATCACATGCCCGCAAGAAAAGCTGTGTATGTTCTCCAATCCCTGCCCCTGTATCGATAATTAACACATCCAAGTCATCCAAAACATGCGCTTCATTCATAAAGCGTTCAAATATTCCGGAAGAAGCATACTTAAAAATCTCTTCGCCGCTTTCACCCGGTATCAGCACCAAATTCTTTTCAATGGGAACCAGAATCTCCTCAACGGTAGCTTCCCCTTTTAGGACATGCAAAATATTCTTTTTTATTTTGACATTGAACATAACATCGAGATTTGCCAAACCGATATCGGCATCGAAAATACCCACTTTAAGTCCATGCTTTGCCATCATGTGTGCCATATTGGAACTAATCGTACTTTTACCTACCCCGCCCTTTCCGCTTGTAATCGCGATAAAACGGGTTTTTTTAGGGTTGGCATTCCTGTTTTGATTCACCAATGCTTCGAGCTTGGCGGCTTGATGTGTCATGACAATTCGCCCTTACGAAATCCATTCAGCAAACAATCTACTAAAAAGTCGCTGTTTGACACTACTAAATCCTCAGGCACTTCTTGCCCGACTGAAAAGTAGCTAATCGGTATCTTGGTCTCATACACCAACGAGAAAATATTGCCGAATCCTCTGGTTTCATCCAGCTTTGTAAACATCATCGTGTCTATCCCTAGTGGGGCAAAGTTTTCATAGGTTGCTTTGAGATCCTCATACTTAATAGAGCTTGGTAAAACAAGAACCACATCGACGCTGTAATCGGTATCATTGGAGCGTAAACATTCGTAAATTTTTTCAATTTTACCTTTGTCATAAGGAGAAGACCCCATGGTGTCAATCAAAATATAATCACTGTAACGCAAAGAATTCAAGGCAGTGGAAAACTCAGGCGGGTCGACAACCGTCTCAATACCTAGCTTCATCATTCGGGCATACTGCATAAGCTGCTCAACCGCACCAATACGGTACGTATCCAAAACAACAAGCCCTACTTTGTATTTTTTCTCTAAAAGATACGAATAGCGTGCTGCCAGCTTTGCAATCGAAGTTGTTTTTCCAACACCGGTAGGACCTACGAGCATGACCACTTTTTTACCGCCCATTTTTGGTGACGTTTCCAGGCGAACAGGAATCATTTTACGTAACAGTACTTGGAAATAGCGCTTAACGGTTTCCGAATTCTCCCGCATCTTAGAGGGCATGTGCTCTAAGGTGAGTTGCATAATCTCATCCAAATGCTCTTGATTCATTCCACTTTCACGGGCAAGACGATAAATTTCCGCAAACTCCGGAGGAATCGCAATCGATGTTTTCGGTGATTTTTCATCCCAAAACATATTCTGAATTATTTTAACTTTATCCCCGAGTTTTTCGATTTCATCTTTGATTCGCTTAAGGTCTTCACTGGGTGCTGAAGAGGTATGTTTTGGAGTGCGTTCTTCTTCGGTAACTTCTGCGATTTTGGAAATCTGCTTCGCTGCTTCGGAAATATTAAAGAGAACATCACTGCTTTTTTGTGCAAGAGGCCGTTGTTGCGTCAATGGCTCTTTATGCCTTGGCATGGGTTTAGATAGAGAGTCTTCTTCGATCCCGACGACAATTTCATAAAGCGCACTTTTACCCAGTGATTTTTTTTGGATCTCTCGGGTTTCGATAAGCATCGCATCTTCGCCTACTTCCAACTGCGCTTTTTTAAGCGCTTCGGCAGGAGTGGAACCGCTAAAGGTCAAGATTTTCATATCGTCTCCGTCTTTTCTGTGCGTTTGTACCCAAACTCCGCATTGGTATAAGAACACTGAGCCGTTCTTTCCATCCCGGATGAGGAAGTGTCAACTCTGCCGTATTCATGATTCTGTTGTCAAAGAATATCATATCCAAATCAAGCGTTCTAGGCGCATTGGCAAAACTGCGTTTACGCCCAAAGTATTTTTCTATTCTAAAAATTCTGCGCAACAAACTTCGTGGATTCAAAGAAGTTGCGATTTCCATAACTGTATTGTAAAAATCAGCTTGTTGCGTATAACCAAAAGGGGGATTGCGAACAACCACTCCACTTTGAATCGGATAAATCTGCGGGGTACGGCGTAAATAAATCCATAAATGTTCCAATCGACGCTGCGTATCTCCTACATTTCCGCCAACACCCAACACAACACGGTGTCGATACCCAACGGGCTTTACACGATGATGCGGAAAACACCGATTGATGATCACGCAATGCTGTTCATCCAATGGGCGCTGTAGTGGCATGAACGTTACTCTTGTACTGCACCTTGCTGTGCCGCGCGTATTGCAGTGATCTCACTCAGTACCTGCATCATTCCTACCATTGCCAAATGGTATCCAAACGGTCCAAATCCTATAATAGAAGAAGTGCACGCTGGAGCCGTCATACTTTTCTGACGAAACTCTTCCCGGCGATAAATATTGCTGATGTGTACTTCGATGGTCGGAAGATTCACCGCAGCGATGGCATCACGAATCGCGATAGAGGTGTGTGTATACGCTGCCGGGTTAATGATAATCCCGTCCGTATCTCCATAGCACTCTTGAATACGGTCAACAATCTCACCCTCGAGATTACTTTGATAGAATTCGATTTCAATCCCGTTTTGCTCTGCAAAATCTTTCATTTGAGCATGAATTTGCTCTAGACGCATTGGACCGTAAACTTGTTGTTCACGAACTCCCAACATATTGAGATTAGGACCTTGGATTACCGCTATTTTCATTCATAAACCTTGAGTGTTTCTTTTTAAGGATAGATTATAAACGGTAATAGATTATAAGGAACTAAATTAGGTTAAGGCAATACCGACTCAACTCGATTTCTTCCATTCTTTTTGGCACGATAAAGACCTAAATCCGCCCGGTACATCATCTTCTCTTGTGTGTCTCCCTTAGAAAAAACGGTAACACCGAACGATGCGGTAATCAATCCAACCTCTGGGATGTTCATCTGTTCAATCGCCTGCCGATATTTATCTGCAACAAGAGCAGCTTTCTCCATATCCATATCAGGAAGCAAAATGACAAACTCTTCCCCTCCCCAGCGGGCCAAAATATCACTCGTCCGAATTGCACCTGTAAGGGTATCTGCCATGGCGATTAAAACAGCATCCCCCACTTGGTGCCCGTAAGTGTCATTGACATTTTTAAAATAGTCCACATCGGCAATAAGAAGTCCGAAAGTATTGTCCTCGGTCCAATGTTGTCTCATGAGCATTTCTTCAAAGACTTCATTAAATTTTTGTCGGTTATACAGTTTCGTCAACGGATCGGTTACGGACAGAAGTTCAATGCGCTTTTTATCCGTAATATCATGATAGATAGCGGTATAACTGACAATCTCACTTGTCTCATCCAAATAGGGAGATATGACTGTGTCCATCCATACCTGTTGTCTATTTTTTTTATGGACTTCCATCTCTCCAGACCATTTTTGCTTCTTTTGCAAAAGATCTTTCATCTGCAAAAACTCTGTGTCATGTTTATTGGCCACAAAAATACTCGATAAAGAATTCCCCACTAATTCCTCTTTTTCATATCCAAAAAAGTGAGAAAATGCCTCAGTAGTATCGGTTATCAAACATCCGCAATCGGTTTTGACGATCATCAGATTCGTATCTATAATCTGCTTGTCTTGTTTCAATACACTGTTAAGCTTGGCGATTTCCATCATGCGATGTTGCAATGTCATCTTAAGCTCATGCAAATCACTGATATCATGGATTGAGACCATTACCCTCTTAAGCGAGGGGATATAAGGAGAGATTGTCACCTGCAGCTGCATACTTGTCAACAGGGATGTTGTGACCTTCTTTCTGGGAATGGTAATAAAACGGTTGCTCAGGGATGCATCATAAAAAGTAGGGGTAGCAAGGCGCAGGGTTGTCCGTATTTTACGCTGGAATCCTTTATAATCGAGTTCAGGATAAAACGCAGTTAAATTGTTACCGATAATCGTTTCCGATGCAATTCCGGTATTGATCTCAAGCCATTTGTTCCATGACCAGACCGTACACTCCTCATCCACCACGAGAGTTCCATTTTCCAGTGATTCAAAAACGATATTACAGTGATCTAACGTATGTGTCATGCATAAAGCTCTTCAAGTTTTTGATCGATTAATTCTCTCAGACGAATAATCGTTTCATCCCGCGCAAGGATGAAAATTTGGCCGCTTATTTTATGACTTTGAAACTCCATCACAGTACTTACAATAATGATTTTATGATAATTCAGCGTGTCTTCGTCCCCAATCAAATGATTGCCGGAAATAATCTCTGTAGAAGGGGCAAAAAACTGAACTTTTGTCTTAAGCTCTTCCGTCAAACGGCTAATAATTGTAGAGCTCAGAATATTGGTTAACTCGATCACTGCGTCCATAATATCGGCATCATTAGGTTGGGAAACATCATAAAGATAGTTTCCGAGATTCGCGGCCGATTCATCGGTCATGACAAAGATAAACTCTCCGCCGATAATGCCCCCAAAAAGCTGTTTCGTGACATAATATTTCTCATCATACTTAAGAGCTTCATCAATATACTTTTTCAGTCCATCCATATCTGTGATAGTCAAATGAGGGATATGCATCGTCCCAAACGCCTGAAGCAAATCGGCGATACTGGCAGTCGCATTTCCCATCGCAATGTTCATCAACTCTTTGAGAACATCCAAATGATCGCTTGAAAACTCATCGGTTTGCATATGATTCCTTTATTATCAATCAAAACACCAGCTGCTGAAGTATGCCTACCATTTTTTCCGAATTAATCGGTTTTGGAACCATCAATTTAGCCCCCAAGGCCAATACTTGCTCCTGCGCATGGGTCTGTATATCCGCAGAGACAACAACCACCTGAGCGTGCGGATCAATCTGCATAATCAGCTTTAGCGCTTCGTATCCGTCCATAACCGGCATCGTCAGATCCAAAAAAACAACCCTCGGATTTTCAGATTTGAAAAGTTCCACTGCGATCGCACCATTTTCTGCTTCATAAACTTCTGCGGAGGGTTCATACTCTTTGAGCGTCTTAATCAACGTCAACCGTGCTAATTTTGAATCGTCTACGACCAATATTTTCACGTATACTCCCTCTCTTTTTAATAACAGTATTATAACAAATTAACGTTAAAAAGCTTCTGCTATACTTACGGTAAAACTATTGGAAGGCTTTCGTTTGCATATACTCCTCGCCGATGCTATTTTTACCCACGATGCAATTCTCCGTGATCACGGAATCGTTTTTGATAAAACCATCCTTCAAATCTCTCCCAATGATGAGCTTAGAACTCACTACGGTGATCAATGTCAAGAACTGGGAAATGGCTCAGTCATTATGAGCGGTCTAATTAACCCTCATGTCCATTTAGAATTCAGTGCCAATCGTTCTACTTTGACTTATGGCGGTTTTATGCCATGGCTTTCCAGCGTCATGATTAACCGTGATGATTTGATCAACGACTGTGACGATACTTGTATCACAAATACTATTGAGACAATGCTCTCTAACGGGATTACGGCATTCGGCGCTGTGAGTTCATATGGCTATGATCTGGATGCCTGTCTCAACGCACCGCAAAAAGTGGTCTATTTCAACGAACTCATAGGCTCCGATCCCAAAATGGCGGATGCGCTTTATGGTAATTTTCAAGAGCGTCTTTTTGCTTCACAAGAGCGTAAAAGAGAAGGTTTTTATCCCTCGATTGCCATTCATTCTCCTTATGCTGTTCATCGAATTTTAATCCAAAAAGCACTTGCCTACGCAAAAGCAAACACCCTTCGTGTTACGGCTCACTTTATGGAAAGTCCAAGCGAGCGAGAATGGCTCGATGCAAACGGAGGCGATTTCAAGCCCTTTTTTGAAAACTTTTTAAAACAGCACCAAGCCGCCAATACGGCAGAAGAGTTTTTGAGCTACTTCCAAGAGGTTCCGACATTATTTACCCATGTCGTTCACCCAAAAGAAAAAGAATTGGCCCTCATAGGAGAGGCAGGGCATACCATCATCCACTGCCCTATTTCCAATCGTCTTTTAGGTAATGGGACCCTTGATTTAGCCAATATCCAGTCCCATAATATACAATGGGTATGCGCAACAGATGGCCTTAGTTCCAACTATGCTCTGGATTTGTTTGAAGAGATGAAAATAGCCCTTTTTACCCACCACTCTCATGATCTCTTGACTCTGGCATATCAACTGTGGCACAGTGTTACCCTCAATGCGGCTAAGGCGCTGGATTTAAACTGTGGTACAATCGCACCTGACTATGATGCTGACATTTTGGTCACACGCGTTGATTATCCCATTAATGAACAGTTGCCGATCCATCTTCTGCTTCAACCGTGCACGATAGAATCGGTCTTTATCCAAGGGCAAAAAGTAAAAGGAAATAAATAATGGAAACACTCAAAAATATCGGCGCATTTCTCGTTTCAGGATTGCGACTCATACAAACCAATTTCAAAGCAACCTTATTGGTCCTTTTTATCCTGTGGCTTATCATACCCTCCAAGGAGGAAGGAATTACCTTTTATAATCTTCAAAGAATCACCCTGACAGGGCCGATTTTGGATGCCACTCCCATTGTTGAGCAAATAGATGAAGCACGGGAGGACAAAGAGATCAAAGGGGTGCTCTTTTCCATTGATTCTCCCGGCGGTGCCGTTGCCCCCTCCGTCGAAATTGCCTATGCAATCAAGCGCCTCGCACAAACAAAACCAACTGTTGTCTATGCAGCCGGTATTATGGCAAGCGGTGGATATTACAGTGCCATCTGGGGAAATGAAATCATCGCCAATCCGGGCAGCATGATAGGTTCCATTGGGGTAATTATGCAAGGTGCCGATGTATCTGAGTTAATGCAAAAAGTAGGCATTAAAACTCAAGTGGTTCATGCAGGAACCTATAAACAAGTAGGCACTTTTGACCGCCCTTGGAATCCTGCCGAACGTGCTGAACTGGATAAAGTGATCAATGGAACCTATGACCTCTTCGTTCACGATGTAGCGCAAGCGCGTAAACTGGATATAAATAAAAGCCGTGACTATGCCGATGCCCATATCTTTACCGCAAATCAGGCCAAACAAGTCGGATTAGTAGACAGCATCGGCGTTGAATATGATGCCAAGAAGCGTGTCGAAGTACTCACCAAAGTCAAAGACCCTGTTTGGAATAAAGAAGATCCGATGGATCGATTCTTCAAGCGCTTTGCCGCAGAGGGAGCGAGCTTGGCTCACATCTATTTCCCACCCATTACATTGAAGTAATTTCTATCACCTGTGAGCGAACACTTCGGTGATCGTTCATCGCTTCATACTCATCTCCAGCACATAATTCATCCAAATCAATTACTTTACCTAATTTCGTGATTTGTGCAAAGCCACGTCTGTTTTTATGTTTTGGGTGCTGTGATTCAAAAGCTTCCATCAGTTGAACAACTAAAGCTTTACGCTGATGCAGCACGTTTTTGGTATATTCGCCAAGACGCTCTTTGAGAGGGAGCAGATCACGAGAAGATCGTTGAATGTTCATCATGATTTGCGTATTTAATCGTTCTTTTAATTCGTTTATCTGCTGACGCTGAGCTTCCAAACGATGCTCTACCCCATGCCGCTTGAAAGACTCTTGCATGTTAACAAGCTGTTCTTTCTTACGCTCTATGCGCTGCATAATCATCCCATACGCACCGTACCGCATCTCATCAATGCTTTGCATCAGCTCATTGCGATCGGGAAGTAACATCTGCATTGCGGCACTGGGTGTCGGTGCGCGCATATCCGCGACATAGTCACTGATGACCCAATCAATTTCATGCCCGACTGCAGATACTACCGGGGTTTTCAAAGCATAAAGTGTATCAGCAACTATTTCTTCATTAAACGGCCACAAATCTTCGATGCTTCCGCCCCCGCGACCGACGATAATCGCATCTGCATTGAGTGAATCCGCATAACGCAGTCCATTGGCAATCAGCCCTGCCGCCATGGTCCCTTGAACCAATACATCAATAACGATGAGATTAACAAGCGGCCAGCGTTGTGACGCTACGCGCTGCATATCTTGCAAGGCAGCACCGGTTGCAGACGTGACTAAAACAATAGTTTGAGGATATTTGGGAAAGACTTTTTTTCGTGCTGAGTCAAAATAGCCTTTTGCTTCCAGCTTTTTTTTCAACTGCTCAAAGGCGACCGCCAATGCACCCTGCCCATACGGTTCAGCACTGACGCAGTTAATCTGATATTCACCGCGCGGTTTGTACAGCGACAGCGCACCATGGATAACCACATGCGCCCCTTCGCTCAGCGCAAATTTTAGACGTGCCGCATTGCCGCGAAACATAACGCATTTGATCGAAGAGTCTGCATCTTTGAGGGTAAAATAAATATGACCGCTGTTGTGGTTCGTGATACGGGAGAGTTCCCCCTCCACACTGACAAATTCAAAGGTTGTCTCAAGCAGCGTTTTGATCTGCTCGTTAAGCCCCGAGACGCTTAGCGTCGTATTCATTTTTTACGCGCGATCATCAATGAGGAAATGTCCATCGAAAAGCTTTTGGTATACATCATCTCAAAGCCTGATTCAACAAGCTCCTGTTGCATTCTTGCTACCGTTAAAAACCCCTCGATCGAATCAGGTAAATATTTATATGCCTCGTAATTTTTTGAAATAAACCCTCCCAATCGTGGCAATACGTTGCCCATGTACCAATCACGGATTTTACCAAGTGCAGATGGGTTTTCATTTTTCATAAATTCTAAAATTACCACCAATCCCCCCGGCTTTAACACACGATTAAACTCCAAAAGTGCCTCTTTACGCTCCATCACATTGCGAATGCCGTAAGAGATACTGATAATGTCTGCACTCTCATCAGCACGTGGCAATTGGGTCGCAGGGGCAATAAAAAAGCTCAAATCTGGAAATTTATCACGACCAACGCCCACCATTCCCTCGCTAGGATCAACACCCACAATCTCATCAATTGCCACACTACTATCACGTGCTACACTTTGCCAATATCCCATCATATCGCCCGTACCACACGCTACATCCACAATTTTCAATGGTTTATTAGAGCAATAGCTAAACGCTTGACTACACCCTTTTTTACGCCAGACGATATCCACTCCCATCGAGAGAACTCGGTTGGCTTTATCGTATGTTGGAGCGATTTCATCGAACATAGAGACTATTTTTTCTTGCTTAGTCACGTTTACCCTTTTATCTTCATCCATAGGATAATATCTTCTTGAATTCTAGCGCTCATTACCTCAAAATCCTCTTGATTTTGCCCAATAGTTGTCATTCCACCGCCAATTTTAGGGGCAATGTAACCCAAATACCAATCGCATATCTCATGAGTCGCTTTCATCATCAAAGCGCCCCCCTCTATCATCACTAACCTGTAAGATTTAATCCTATCCAATGTTGGTTCAATAAATACGCGTCTGCCCTCTATCCCAAACAATGGAATCGATTGATCAAAATCAGTTGTGTGTGAGTATATGAGAATATCAGGCGCTTTTCCATTCACCAGACGTGCATCCAATGTCGGGCGATCCGTGCGCACGGTACTTCCGCCAATAACAATCAAATCGCATTTGTCTCGCAAATTGTGGACATGCTCTCGTGAAGCAGTAGAACTTATAATCCCGCCATCCACCGTACCGTCAAGTCGTTGCGCCCATTTGAAAAACACAAATGGCCTGACCTGCCATGCATTAAATGGAGCTAGAAGATTTGTCCCTTCATGAGACAAAACATCCATTTCACACTCAACACCGGCTTCCATCAAAAGAGCCGATCCACCCGTAGCTTTTGGGTTAGGATCTTTACACGAAATACTTATTTTTTTAATCCCCAAATCACGCATGAGCATTGCACATGAAGGGGTTTTCCCATGATGTGCACACGGTTCAAGTGTCACTGCCATTGAAATGGATTTAAAGCACCCATTATGATGTTCACGTAGATACATATGTATAAGAGATGAATCATCACAATCAATAAGCGTTCTGTCACCGCTTAGGAGCATATAGGCATCACGCAGCGCGTAAACCTCTGCGTGAGGCCCACCCGCTTCCTTGTGTACACCGATAGAAAGAATTTCACCTGACTCACCGATGCATACAGCACCTACAGCAGGATTAGGAAAAGTGAGCAATTGATACTCCCACGCTGCATTGAGCGCAAGATTCATAGGGGAGAGTTTAGAAGCGGTGTTCATTACCACTCAAAATAGGTCTTAGCCTTATTTATTGAGCGAAAAGGGATATTTTTATCCCCCTCTTCCTTCGTTCGAATCGTAATACTATCGCTGTTAGCGGCGATCAGTTCACCCTCAGTTTTTTCTTTTTCAAGTGTCGTAACCGATACCTTTTCACCAATTGACTGAATGAAATGATCCACTGTTTTAAGACGACGCTCAATGCCCGGAGAACTCACTTCCAAACGATAATCCCCGCTGACGGGTGCCGTTATGTCCAAAAGAGGAGAAATCAAGTGCGAAAGATTGGCACATTGATCCAAGCTCACACCACCCGCAGCTGTTACGCTTACGCGATAGATAGTGTTTTCATTTTCATTGACAATGGCCGTATCATACAAAGACAATCCGACCGATTCAACCATTTTTTTGATATCACTCTCAAGACTCATCTTTCTTCTCCTTGGCAATTTTGGCAAAAAGTGCCTCAATGTTTTGACTGCGCTTTAGCGTATCATCGAAGACAAAAGTTAATGAAGGGGAGCGAAACCACCCTTGATCCCGTAAACAATACTCTTCTATAATGGGTCGTGCTTTTTCAAGCATACGGATAAATGTCGCCTGTTCTTGTGAAGTATACGAGTGGGGATCTAAATAGATTTTAGCGTCACTGCGACCTTTTGAACATTTCACATCAATCACATCGACTTCACGAAGACGTGCGTCTGAAAGTTGTGAAAGCGCTTCAGGAATCAACTCTTTGAGAATAGATTCTGTCCGTTTTACTTTAATCTGTCCTGGAGTCACAGAGTTACTTTTTTCTCGATTTTCTTGAACGTTTCGATAACGTCACCGACTTTAACATCCGTGTATCCGTTTAGAACAACACCACAGTCAAATCCTTTGGTAACTTCTTTGACATCGTCTTTGAAACGTCGAAGTGACGTCAAGTCACCCTCATGGATAACAACACCCTCACGAATAACACGTACCATTCCACCACGGACAAGCTTGCCATCAACAACGACACATCCTGCAATGGTTCCAGCACCTTTAGGCATTGGGAAGGTATCACGCACTTCTGCTTGACCCGTATTCTCTTCGCGATACTGCGGCGCCATCATGCCCGTCAACATAAGCTTGATATCATCAATAAGCTCATAAATAATCGAGTAAGTTTTAATATCAACACCCATTTGTTTTGCGGCTGCTTTTACATTACCGGTAGGACGTACATTAAAGCCTAACAATGCACAGTTTTCACTGTTGTTGACCAACGCAACATCATTTTCAGTAATGCCACCAACACCTGATGAAATAACCTCAACTTTTACCTCTTCATTACGAAGTTCTGCAAGTGCTGCCTTAATTGCTTCCAGTGAACCGTGTACGTCTGTTTTAAGAACGACTTTCAATGCTTTGATTCGTCCTTCAACAACCAATGACGTTAACTCATCAAAGGTAGTTTTAGTGCTGAGTGACAACTCACGATGACGATCGTACTCATAACGTTTTTGCGCGTATTCACGTGCTTCTCGGTCACTTTCCATTGCCATCATAATTTCACCCGATGGTGGAACTTCATTAAGCCCTACAACCACTGCCGTTTGGCTTGGTCCAATTTGTTGCAACTGCGCTTTTCGATCGTTGATAAGGGCACGTACACGTCCATAGGATCCGCCACATACGATATTGTCTCCAACTTTAAGTGTACCGTTTTGAACAATGACCGTTGCAACCGGTCCACGCCCTTTTTCAAGAGTACTTTCAACTACAACTGCTTTTGCCATCGCCGTTGGATCTGCTTGAAGCTCCATGATTTCTGCTTGCAATAAAATCGCTTCGAGCAATTCGTCAAGACCGGTCATTGCTTTTGCCGATACGCCGACGAACTCAACATCTCCGCCCCACTCGATCGGATTAAGACCAAGTTCGGCCATTTGTCCTTTAACCATATCTGGGTTAGCACCCGGCTTGTCCATTTTGTTGATTGCAACAATAACCGGAACTTTTGAATCTTTTGCATGCTGTACGGCTTCACGCGTTTGCGGCTTAGCCCCGTCATCCGCGGCAACAACAATAATAATAATGTCCGTCAGCTGTGCACCGCGAGCACGCATTGCACTAAACGCTTCGTGACCCGGAGTATCCAAGAAGGTAATCAACTTACCTTTTTGCTCAACAGAATACGCACCGATATGCTGCGTAATTCCACCTGCTTCGCCGTGTGCCACTTTTGCACTGCGAATCGCATCAAGCAAGGATGTTTTACCATGGTCAACGTGCCCCATAATCGTGATGACCGGAGGACGCTCTTGTAAGTTTTTGGAATCCACCAGCGATTCATCGTACGCTTCTTCCAGATTAAAGGCATCTTTTGGATCAATCGTAGTTACTTCAACACCAAATTCACTGGCTAAAATTTCGATTTCATCTTTGCCCAAGAAGTCATTTTTAGTTACCATCATCCCTAGATCAAATAAAACTTTGATAACATTGGAAATACTTTGGCCCACTTTTTCGGCAAATTCATAGACACGAACGTCTTCTGGAATTTCTACGTGAGTGATAACTTCGTCTTCTTTCGCATCTTTTGCGTATTTCTTACGTGTTTCTCTGGAAACTTTGCGAGGCTTGCCTTTGTTAGCGCCTTGTTTCTTCCCGGCATTACGCCCAGGCGGTTTTTTCTCTCTAGGCTTTTGCTCTTCTTCGGGCGGAAGATTTTGTCCTAAATCATTTAAATCCATCAAAACAATTTGATTTTCTTCATAGTCCATAGATACATTGGAAATATCTCCACCGAAAATATCAAGTCTTACACCCTGATCTTTTCGTTGAGAAGGAGAGCTGCTATGCGCTTTTTTTCCTTTTTTTGCTTCCAACTCACGCTGTACTTCTGCACTGACCTTTCCATATTGAGAAACATTAACGTTCTCATACTTTGGTATAACCACAGTTTCTTCAACAGGACGCACTTTTTTAACAATCTTCAAACCAGACCGTTTTGGAACATCGACTTCAGAAACCTCTACAGCAGCTTGCTCCTTAGGTACACTTGCAGCCTGCGGAACAGATACAAGTTCAGCTTCTACCGCAACAACAGGTGCTTTTGCTTCTGCTTTAACTTCCGTACTAGACACTACAACTTCTTGAGCAACCGCTTTTGGCACGTGGCTTTCGACAGCTGCTCCGCTCATGATGTAGTTCATGATTTTTTCAGCCTCTTCCATTGATACGGTACTTGAAGCTGTTTTTAGATTCAACCCCATTGCTGTTGCTTTATCAACAACCTCTTTAGAATTGATACCAAGTTCTTTGGCAATTTCATGAACTCTTACTTTATCCATCATTAACGACTATCTCCTTTAACCGATTCATAAGCATATCAAGTGCGTTGCTTTTGCACTGTCGGGCGAGAAGCCCTGGAGTTTTTTTATGCTCAATACAAGCTGAACATAAATAAAAACTTCGCCCCATCCCACTATAGGATTCCAAAATCCCCTGACGACATTGAAGCCGAATAAGGGATGATTGAGTAGAGCGTTCGCGACATACCACACACATACGCGTTGGTTGATTTACAATTTGCGCCATTATATCCAATACTTTCTTTACTTACCGTTCAATAACCAGTCCATCATTATCAAACCTGAGAATTTTTACTTCAAAATCTGGGAATGCTTCTGTAAATTTATCCGCCATGCCCAGCGCATCTTCATCATAGACCATATTAAAAAAGGTGGATCCGCTTCCTGAAAGGGTACTCATTAATGCGCCGTTATCATAGGCCATTTTTTGCACCTCGAAAAGTTCGGGGAGCATTTTCATCCGTATTCGTTGATGAAATCGGTCTTGCGTTGCAAGACGCAGCATTTCCCAATCTTCATTAAAAAATGCCCCCACCGTCACTGCCGTATGAGAGAGATTAAAAACAGCGCTCTCTTTACTGTAAGAGCGTGGAAGTGTCGTCCGTGATTTAGCCGTTGAAATCGGTTTATTCGGAATTACAACGACTGCTCTTAAATAATCAGGCATATGTTTTTGCTGTGAAAAGACTTTTTGTTTTTCGACCATAGCACAGTTGAATCCGCCCATTACAGCAGGAGTGATGTTATCAGGGTGAGACTCATAAATGAGTGCATGATTCAAAATACGGCGTTTAGATACTTTGACTGCTGCTGCTTCGTGAGCACAACTGATCGCACTTACAATCACTGCGGATGAGCTCCCAAGTCCACGAGACATGGGGATTTGATTGTAAAAGGTAAATTTAAAATTTTGACGCTTTTGTGTGAGTCGTCGATAATGCTCGTTGAAAATACTCACAAAAAGGTTATTGCCTTTTAGCCTGGGATTGTTTTCTCCCTCACCTTTGATTGCTACGGTAAAAAAACGGGACGGGACCAACTCAACACGATTACGTAAATCGACGGCTAATCCTAATGAATCAAATCCAGGCCCTAAATTTGCACTGGTTGCGGGTACACTTATAAACACTCTATTTCCTTATCCAACCGCATCAATTCCATAATATGGGGCACTGTCAGTATTAAAATTCTTTACATCTATTGTTTGCGGAAGCTCAAATCCCTGAAGAACCGGATTGTCCAATGGCTCCACGCCAATCGTATTACTATTTTTAACAAAATAGAGCTTTCCTACTGCTTTTATGGGGTGATTTTCATTAAAAAAGAACCCATCAATCGCCAATAAAGGGATATTTCGTACAATGCTCAACGTTTTTAAAAAAAGATACGCCACTTTGATCCCCATAAAACTGCCGGGACCATTGGCATAAATTAAATGTTTGAGAGAGTAGCGTTTCAACACATCTTCAAAAATCGAAGGAAGAACATCCGAACCCATTCCATCATTTTTCATGGATTCGATCAGCTGTCCCTGTTCATCGTATATTCCGACATAAACGGGACTTCCAAGCGCAATGATAAGCGCATCATGCATACGCTTTGACCAACGCTTCGGATTCTGCGGTAACGAGCTCTAAAATCTCATAGTTAGCAGGATCTTTTAAAAGCTCAAGGGTTAGCTTATGATTTAAATCATGGCTCCCTGCAAAGGCTTCATAATTGCCGATAAAGTTCATCCCGATCAGTGACATATCGCCAATAGCATCAAGAATTTTGTGGCGTACAAACTCATCGGTGAAGCGTAAACCTTCCGGGTTAAGGACTTTTTTATCATCCAAAACGACTGCATTTTCCAAGCTTCCCCCCAAAGCAAGCCCTTTGGAGCGAAGATATTGAACTTCATGCACAAATCCGAAGGTGCGCGCTCTGGCAATCTCTTTTTTGTAATTTTCTTTGGTAAATTTCAATACATAGCTTTGTTTATCGATGGCAGGATGTGAAAATTTAATCGTAAAATCGTAGCTAAGATCATCTGAGGGAGAGAGCTTGACATACTTGTCCCCCTCTTGAACCGTAACCTCTTTTTTAATGCGCATAATTTTTTTAGGACTTTCAAGTTCCTGTATCCCCGCTTCATCCAAAAGCATGCAAAAACTCATGGATGAACCGTCCATGACAGGTACCTCATCCGCATTGACCACCACACGAATATTATCAATACCATAGGCATAAATAGCAGAAAGCATATGTTCAATAGTAGAAATTGAAACGCCGTCTTTGCCAATGACCGTTGCCATCTTTGTATCCACAACGCTCTCAGGTGTCAAAGGGATAGAAACCCCGGCATCACTGCGAAAAAAAACGATGCCGCTGTTACTTTCAAGGGGTTCAAGCCGCAAATGAACGGGCACCCCTTTGTGCAGTCCAATACCGACCAGTTCTACACTTTTGGCGATGGTTGTCTGTCTTTTCATGCTCTTTCCTTAAACCGGGACATTCATTGTGATTATAGCCACATTCTTACTGCTGGTCGATAAACATCTTGGCCGAATCAATAACATTGGTTATATTATCAGAAATCCATTTGCTGTCCATCCACTCTTCCGGACGCACTTCAATACCTTGAACCAAAATACCAAAATGGAGATGATCTCCCATCGCATAACCGCTCATACCGGTTTTAGCGATCTCTTGTTCGGACACTACATGATCTTGTTCTTGGACATGCAGCTGCGAACAGTGTCCATAAAGGGTATAAAGTCCAAATCCATGGTCAATAATCGGTAAATTCCCGTAAATACCGTTGGACTTCGCAAAAATAACTTTCCCGTTATTTGAGCTTTTAATTGCGCCCATTTGAACGCTTGCCAAATCCAACCCCATGTGATACGCTTGACTTACATTCTCTTGACCTTTGTAACTGTAAATACGGTGATCTCCAAAGTCCGCTACTTTTTGACCATTCACCAACGGATAGAAAGGGACAGGTCTAAAATCACTCACCATTGCATTGGAAACTTTGGAAGTAATTTGATGAATGATTTTTTCATTATCGGAACGTACTTTTTCATTGATAATACGAAACTGCTCCAAACGGTCATCCACTCCGATCGTCTGCTGATACACATTGGCAAGTTCTGCGATTTTACCATCCAAAAAGGTATCACTAAGCTCAATCTTGGATACTTTATACGCATGATCTTTTAGTCGTACGGGAACAGAGCTTCTTGTTTCATTGCCCGCTTTATCCCGTGCTACAACCGTTGCGCTGAAACTCTGCGCTTGCACCGGCCATGCCAACAAAGAAGCATAATAACCCGGTTTGTAAAAAGGCTGTGCTATGAACGTTTTTCCAAAATTGGTTTGTATTTTCAAACTTTCCATATGAGGATCACTCGCTTTGAAAATAACAATAGCCGATCCCCCTTTTTGTATTTTATACGAACTTGTAATTACCGAAAGAACAGGACGACGCTGATCGATAATCAACGTTACCTCTTGACTAACCGTATTGCCCATAAAAAGTCCCCAAAGGCTGTTGTCTGTTGCTTCAATCTTTAATACGACTGATTGAGACTCAACACTTCTGCGTCCTTTGGGAGGAAGTACCTCAAACCCTCTTTTTTTCTCTTTGCTCATCGTCGAATCATCCACGACTACCCAGTCGTCATGGTCAGTCGATATGGTAGCTTTAAACGATTTTAACCCGCTCTCATCCGCAACACTTACATGAATCGGTTCTTGAAAATTCCAATATCCGTCATGAGAAACAGTTATCGTCGGATCATTGCGTTCAAACATCGGTGAAAACGTCATAAATCCTATAGCCCCTGCCGCTGCTAATCCCAAAGCCCAACCTATCATTCCCGAACCACTGTTTCGTCTTCTCATTCTAGCTCCTCTTTAATATAACCTATCATTTCTTCTCTTATTTGTGCCAAAGGCTTATCCATCACTTTCGCACCTGCGCGATCATGGTGACCGCCACCTTGAAATCTTTGCATCATCGCAGAAGCGTTCACGGCTCCGTCACTGCGCAATGAGAGACTGATTCCGCCCTTCTTGCGCACTGCCAACAACAAAGCAACGCTTACGATTTTAAGCGTAACCGCTTCATCCAAAACTGCTTTACAATCTCCCAAAGAAGCCCCCGTGAAAGCCAAAAGCTCCTGATCGACTTCAAACAGCGCCAATTGACCATCCAAAACAAGCGTCATCCGCTTTAACATCTCGCCTTGAAGTCTCAAGGAGGCTAATGTTTTGCTGTTATACAGCCCATTAACACATTCTTCATGATTGGCCCCCAGTTCAAGCAAGCGGTGCGCCATACTAAAAATCTTCAGCGTGCATCTAGGATCACGGAAACATTTTGTATCGTCCATCAATCCGGCATAAAGCGCATTTGCCATTTTACCATTGATTTTTATATCTTGGCCGATAAACCACTCATAAATGACTTGAGTTGTACTCATAGCAGAGGTATCAATGCAGTTTAGGGTGCCGTATTGATCATTACTGATGTGATGGTCAAAGTTTATGAGTTTCCCCTCATAATCAACGCCCAATCTTCCAAAACTGCCGCAATCAAAACTAATGGCAAGATCTGCATCCATTGGAAATCGATTAATAATTTTATCTACCCAAGGTATAAAGGAAAGGTGGGTATGAATAGTAGGCGATACACAATAAAAAGTGATTTTCTTTTGCGTGCGCAAGAGATAAGAGTAAAAGGCGGATGCGGACCCTAATGAATCCGCATCAGGATTTTCGTGTGCAATCAGGACAATATGATTTGATTTTTCAATCAAGGATGATGGCATCGCGTTCTCTTATTTATTAGGATAATCTAGAAAGCGATTTTACCATTACAAACCATAATACCCCATCAATCCATTTTTTTATCATTACTCTTTAGCAAAATTAAAAAAATAGTATCACAAAAATATCACAAAATTTTACATAATTTTTACAAATAAAAGTTAAACTATCTATGCAACAAAAATCTTCTTGATTGTGGCGTTATCATACAACACCGTCGAAACATAATTCTCCTAAATTTTGTTTTGTCATATTTGGATTGTTCCCCAGCAATACGGATACTACTTTCATACTCGGCGGTGCTGTATGCTAATCCATTTTCTATTAACACTAGTAATAAAATTTGGACTATAGTTGAATAAATCTTTTGAGCATATGCTTGCAAACAAGGAACTTACAATAAATCTTAATAAAAATTTTGATGGATCGGAAAAAGTACTTTCAGATAACCTTCAACAAGAAGAAACTTTACGTGAGCAAGCAATGATTTTTGATTCGATTCAGGATTCTATCATGCTGCATGACTTAGAAGGAAGATTTCTCTATCTGAATGAAACTGCTTGGAAAACACGAGGCTATACCCATGAAGAGATGATGGGAATGACGATCAAACAGATTATTGCTCCTGAATGTGAAAATGGTGATCCTCACAGACTTAAAGCAGCAGCCGAGAAGATGAAAAAAGATGGATATGTGACAATTCGGGTGAAGCATATGTGTAAAAATGGAGATCGTATAGATGTTGAAGTTTATGCGAAACTTATAACGTACCATGGACAACCTTGTATTTTGAAATCTATTCGAGACATTACACAACAATTACAAGCACAAATGGAGATTAAAAAGCTTTCGATAGTAGTGGAACAAATTGATGATTCGGTTATTATAACGGACAAAGCAGGTATGATAACCTATGTCAATCAGGCATTTTGTCATCATGTGGGTTATTCTAGAGAAGAACTGTTGGGAAATACTCCAAAATTATTTAAATCCCATCAGCATAATAGAAATTTTTATAAAAACTTATGGACAACAATTCTAGATGGTAATGTTTATAGGGCTACATTAATTAATAAAAAGAAAGATGGGGATCTATTTTATGAAGATAAAACGATAACACCTCTAAAAGATGATAAAGGGGAGCTCGTCGGATTTGTATCAACCGGAAAAGATGTGACGCATGAAATGCTTATGCGTCAGGAAATTGAGCATATCGCAATGATTGATCAACTGACTGGAATCTATAATCGGCATAAATTTGAGCAACTGTTAACCTTAGAAATGGAGCGCTCACGACGATTTTCAGAACCGCTTTCTTTGATTATCATAGATATAGACCATTTTAAATCGGTTAATGATACCTACGGGCATCATACTGGAGATCTTGTATTAAAGTACTTGGTTAAAATAGTACAAAAAAATATTCGTAAAATCGATATTTTTGCCCGCTGGGGGGGAGAAGAATTTCTCGTATTAAGCCCAAATACTGATTTGAAAAATATTGCAGTATTGGCGGAAAAATTACGTTTGGCAATAGCTAAAGCTCAATTTCCTGAAGTCACTCGTATAACTATCAGTCAAGGCATCAGTACATTAGAAGAAAAGGATACTTTTTCTGAATTATTTAAGCGAGCGGACATGGGACTATATCATGCTAAAGAACATGGACGTAATCAAATTGGTGTTATCAAAAATTTCGCAGAATGACTTTGAATAGTTATTGAGAACGTTGGGGAGTGTTAGAAATTTCGTGTCAGTCCGATAGCTGCTCATATTCCATGCCGACCTAAATCACCGAAATGATTAATAGGTCTTTTGAAAACTCGTAAAGAGATAATCATCTGAAGAAACCGATGCATGACAGGCAATACACTCTGCCGAACCTTTTGCATACGGTACATAATTATCCCCTTTTTTAACGTATCGGGCATATCCCCAATGATCGCCGTTTTGGTTATAGCGTTTTGAGTCTTTTACCATATATTCGATCCGTTGAATCTGATCTGCTTCCAGTGCATCAGGAAATGTTGCCATCGGTTTAATACTCCAAGCAACCTTAACGATCTTGCTCCCCTCTGGAAGCGGCTGTTTTTTTGCCATAAGTGCTTTTAGTGCGATTGGATTTGCCAGAATATAGCGTAGTTCCTTTTTATCCGTACGATAATGCGTAGCAACGATCTTATAATCCTGATACCCTTCTATCTCACGAAAAGACAACCCGTTATCCGCCATTTTGATGTCAGGAAGCGACGCAGAAATAAGAGCAGTTGAGAAAATTAAAGCTGTAGAAAATAGGATAAAACGTGAAAGCATAAGTGCCCTTTCATGTCGCAAATAAATTTTACTAATAATATACTATCAAATACAATCAAAAATACAGTATTGTAGGGGTTAAGAAGAGCTGCGGAGATTTACTCCGTAGCAGATTTTAAAACTTCTTCAAAATCTTTTTGTGCTGTTAACAACGCCGCTTTTCCATCGGGATCTGTGATGTGTGCACTGCTGATCCAATTATACACACTAGGGAAGCCCATAACGATTTCGTTGGAACCTTTTACCTTATACACCATCAATGAACATGGGGCAAATGTTCCCGCTTCCGGACGTGTATTTGCCACTGTATTAATGACTTTCAGTTTACAAATGGAATAGGTATCGTAAAAATCAAATGGGCTTGGTACTGTACCCTCATTGAGAACAAAATTATAATCGGTGAAGTTTGAAAGTACAAAACCTGCAGGTTTTAATCCCTCTTCGATCATCATTTCCGTGCTGTCTTTATCAGCTGCCCAACTTGCTGCATCCGTAGGTTTGACATAACGGGTTAGCAAAGGCCCTTGGGCAGGTAAAGCAGGCTCACTCATCACCATTTTTGCACCTGGAAGCGCTTTTTTAATTGTTGCGAGAACTTCTTTTTCAATCAGCGCAAATTCAGGTGCATCGAATCCGGCAATTTTTTTCATTGCTTCTGCCGTCAATACAGATACGTAAAAGTTTTTATCGCCGTTACGTTGGTAAATACCAAAACCCATCGGGAGAAAGATACCTGCATCCGGATGAGAGCGCACCAATGAATCCGACAGTACTTTATGAAAAGCCGTCAATAAATTAAATTGGGTAAAATCACTTTTACCAAACTGTTTTACAAACGGACCATTCATTTCCGTGTTTGACGAAATCACAAAGCCATTGGCTTCGAGTGCTTTTTCAACTACTGTTGCATTCATCTTTCCATCTGCATTTTGGACACTGAAAATACGTAAATCACCTGCCCCATACAATGAGACCATTCCTAAAATCAGCCATGCTAATAGTAATATTTTTTTCATTTCAACTCCTGTTTTTTTAAATTGTGTTTGTAGGGTTAGCGTGTAGGGATATACACATAACCTTCGCTTTGTCTGTCAATGAGTCCGATTGTTGAAGTTGCTACGGGCGTGACAAAATCATAAATATTTTCCTTTGGTATTTTGAGCTCGTTGAGTCCTGCTTGACAGATATAAAATTTGACGTTGTAGTGAGCCGCTAAGCTTCTGAGTCTTTTTTCAAATGATTCCTGTGCAGAAATTAACTCACGCTCTTTTTTATACGGTGTCGTTGAGAGGTTTTTGACAAAAAACTTATACGCATTGCCATGTATCACTACGGCAACATCCAATTCTTGCATAGTTCCTTCATAATAATCTTTGTTTTTGACAATTCCGCTAAGAACTTTTCGTTCAAATGCTTTTTGATCTCCCAGTGTCAAATCAAAAACAACTTTCTTCAATCCCTCTTGTGCATTCAACAACATCGATAAACTCAAAAGCAATAACCATTTTTTCATACTATTCTCCTAAAGTCTGATATACGTGGCGCCGGATCTGATCTGTTCGATCACCTCAACGATTCCTGCTGTCACGATCTCACTTCCCTCGATAAGCTCATCGGGGCGTATTTTTTTCGTTTCCATCGTGTTACCGCATGCCACAAATTTGACATCGTATTGCATGAGTGCTCTAACCCGAACCGAAATCTCTTTTTCACTTTTTAAAAGCGCTCTTATGCCATGATAATAGGCAACAATTTCCATTTCAACATTTTCAGGACCGTAAAATTTGAGCACATTGTTGGCAGTGCTCAGAACATGGTTTATGGATTCATCATCACCCGCACTGATGGAAAAAATAATCTGACGCGGATTGTCAATTGAGGGGATTGGCTTCGCAAATTTAGTCTCACCATAGGCGGTGAAGCATGTAAAAACGATTAGGAAAAAAAATCTGATCATTCCCACTCCAACATACGGTAGGCAGCATCCACATTGCCGCGATGCAGTGTATCGTACATTTTCTGGGATTGATAGGTTGGCATTTTCACCTTTTTAATCGTCTCATCAAGACCGATACCCTCTCCAATCGCCTCACGAACTTCTGTACGCATCTGTATGAGGTAGTCCTGTGTCATCTTGGCAGCATCTTTATCCGTACGGAATCCATGCCCCCCTACTATCGTTGTGGCCTGCAATTGGTCCAAATACTCCAAAGCCTCAATCCAGCCGTTGATATCTCCATCTCTCAATGAGAGAACGCGATCATTGAAAACTAAATCTCCAGCAAACAAGGCTTTGATCTTTGGCATGAAAACCACTAAATCTTTGTCACTGTGTGCTTTTTTCTTCATCAAATGCAGTTCAATAATCTGATCACCAATGGTAAGCGTCTTATCCTCACTGATAATTTCAGTAGGACGTGTCGGGACTGTAAACTCGTATGCTTCCGGAGAGACATGGGTTTGGATTCGGGAAGGAGAATCAATGATAGAGTTATAAACAAAATCAACCGAACCCAAAACCATAACTCCCTTTTGAACAAAATAACCGTTTCCCAACCAATGATCATCGTGAACATGGGTATTGATTACCAACTCGACAGGTTGTGGTTTAATTTTTTGCATCGCTTTGTACGCCGCATCGGCATACAAATACGAAGAGCCGCTGTCGATCACGACATAGCTCTTTTTGGTATCGACATAACAGGTGTTGACCATGTTGCCGTTATTGCTCTTATTCATCATCTCAGGCTCCCCAAAAAAACAGGTAACCTCAGGAGTGATGCGCTGCGGCTTGAGATCAAACTCAAACCCGCTCAACGTGCTTAGAGAAATAAATAGTGGCAACATCCAACGCATGTTTTATCCTTTAGAATAGGTAGTTAGCTTCGAAACGGTATTCATTGTATGACTCAGTATCACCAGTGGCTGGTCTATGTGCATCATTCATCCCCACACGAAATCTAAACTCTGTATTTGGAAGGGATTTAAACGTTTGCCAAAAGTCAAACTGCTTAACAGTACGATCGAATAACCCTTTTCCTTCGTCTTGGTTAATATCTTCATATGCAGCCGCCGCTTTAAAGCCTGGAATCAGTCCCGCTTTATCAAAATCATAATCAATACGTAAACATGAGTTTTTGGTATTAGCCAACCAATCAACCTGTGCCATCGTACGCGTATATCCACCCGTAGGGAATCCACGCCAAGGAGCGATGATATCAGCAGCATCCTCAATTTTTGAATACCCAGCTAACAGCTTCAGTGGTCCACTTTCAAGAACCAAACGAGCCATGATAATACTACTGTCCGCATTTCTTGCATCCTTATATCCACCTGAAGCAGTACCAACCGCTGCATTTCTAATAGAACCACTTAATGCTGCGCCTCCAATAAAACCTGCCCCATCATCCATTTGATGTAAATAACGAACACCAGGAGTCAATGACCATGTATCATTAAGTTTGATTTTATAGTTTGCTTCTGCAATCGCGGTTTGGACAAAACCTTTTAATCCGACATACTCCGCATCCAACACTAAACCCTTAATCGATTTGTTTGTCGCAGTAAAAAAAATCATTTCAGGATCGGTGTCACCATTCCCTCTAGCATTGATCGTCTCAACCGTTATCCCGTTGTGTCTGCCGGAGTCATCATTGAATGCCGTTCTATCATTAATAGCAGGATCTCCACTTGTGGTGAGACCACTGGCAATCAAACTGTGAAAAGATTGGTGATCACGAAGTTTTTGGCTCACAATATATGCGGCACGAATAGTTGTATCTGGAACATCTTTGTTCTCGATCATAGCAGCTTCAAATGTATTTGGAATCATTTTGGTATCATTCGTAGAAAGCATAATGCTGTCAATACCCTGACGACCTACTTTTACATTCGTTTTACCCGCTTTATATTCCAAGAAGGCTTCCGCAAAATTTCCCATTGACCCTTCACTACCATCACGACGTGTATGATACGTATCCTTACCTGATCTACCTATATTTCTTCCATCAATTCTACGGTTCTCGTTATGCAAAGGTAAGGCTCCATAAAAACCTACCGTAGCACCCAGTCCATGATAAAAGCCTGTTTTATATACTAAACTTCCGCCCACACCGTACATATCACCATCACGACTGGCTTCTGTATTATATGCGTTATCCCACCAAAAATTGTTTGAACGGACACGTCCATAGACTTCACCTTCGGTAAACATCTCTTGGATGGAGTTTACTGCACCTGGTACTTTAGTATATACAACTTCCATACTCCCTTTAACATCACGATCATTGGTTTTAAACGCAGCATGCGCTGACGTTGCCAACAAACACGCAGCAGCCGTTGCAATACTCAAATTTACTAATTTCATTTAATCTCCTCAGATAAAATCAAAAGCCGCGTTAGCAGCTTTTAGAGCCTTTTTTAGGGCAACCACAATCGTAATCTAAAATGTTAACATTGCTGTTACCGCTAATATCAACCTTTTTTTGCTTTCTAATATAACCAGCGGTTATATCATAAACCGGACGGGTCAAGGCATCGTTTAAGTTGGTTCCTGCATTTTGCAGGTTTCCGCCCCATGATGACACTTTGTAGACCTTGCGGTCATCCAAAGGTTTGCCTTTTACCATGATATTGGTGATCCGTTTTCCAGCTGGAGCACCGATCTTGATGTTATACGTCACACCGCCAAGACGACTCATATCGCCGCCTTGTTGGTAGAGAGGATTTGCATTGAAAACGTTGTCCGCGATGTCCTCTAGAACATTTCGTATCTGCAATCCGCCCATCTCAAACGTATAAACATTTGGATACGTAATCGCCGTCATATCATAGACATTGTCCATCGTGATCTGCTCGCCGCCTAGAACCGTAGTTCCCCAACGGTATCCCGGTGTAAACGAGATGTCCGAATCCATTGCATCCATAATCGAGTCATTGATCAACTCATCAAACGGTGAATGGAACGTGTCACGTTTGTACAAGATGTTTTTTGTCACACCCAGTATTTCACTAAGCTCTTTTTCATGCGGAGCATAGAGAGAATTGACCAAATCAACCCCCTCCGGATCAGCAGGAATCAAATTGGCGGCAATCGGGATGAGTTTGTACTCGTACCCTTTAACTTTATGGTTTTGGATATCAATATCCAGACGTCCGACGTATTTACCGTGACTTCCAGCGATAATGATAACCGTACCGTTGACAACCGTAGGACGCGGTGATGGATCATGCGTATGGCCGCTGAGGATAAAGTCGATCCCCTTGACCTGACGCGCGACCTCTTGGTCAACACTAAACCCATCATGTGACAGTAAAACCACACAATCGACTTTTTCTTCTTTACGCAATTTATCCACATACGTTTGAAGCGTATCAAGACGCAATCCAAAACTCCACCCTTGGGTAAACTCTTTTGGATTTGCGGTTGACGTAAACGGAAACGATTGACCGATGATACCGATTTTGGCACCGCCGCGCTCTTCGATCGTGTACGGTTCAAAAATCAATTCTTCGTAATCATCGGCAAAGGAATCATCCCCGATGATATTTTGGGAAATAAATTTCCCTTTGAGCATTTCAATGAGTTCTTTTACCCGTTGTTTTCCATAAGTAAATTCCCAGTGACCGACCATGACGTCTACGCCCAAGTAGTTTTGCGCTTTTACAATCGCTTCACCCTGTGTTTTGAGTGCAAGACCTGTCCCCTGCCATGTATCGCCCGAATCCAGCAACATGACATTATCCGCACCGCGCTCATTTTTGATATGGTTAATGAGGGTTTTCATGTGAGCAACCCCCCCCATTTTCCCAAACTTCTGCGCCAACGCTTCAAAGTTCATAAACGTATCGAAATAGGCATCAAGGGTCTTGCCCTTCATTCCATAATGCTTCAAAAACGACTCACCGCACAAAAACCCTGGAGTTCCTGTGAGATTTGGAGCCGAAATCAGCGTTGAAGGCTCACGCCAATACATAGGCTTAAGATGTGCATGCAAATCACAGATATGCAGAATCGTTACTTTGCCTTTTGCGTTAAAGCCGTAAATATCTTTTAATCCTACTTGATCGAGACGCGTAGGTGTTGATGCTGCAGCTCCAAGGGTCGGTAATCCAATCCCTAAAGCAGCAGCAATGTGAAAAAAGTCTCTTCGTGATACATCCATTATCTTTTCCTTAACGCTTCAGACCAGGGATCTGGATAGTGTTGCCTTTTCCCATGTTCGTAACGTATACTTCAAGGGCAACCATCTCTTTGGAACCCAATGGCAACTCAGCCAAAAGCGCATTTTTCATACATTGCTGCATACGCTTGTCAAATGAGACCATCGCACTTTGTGTCATACGGTAAGCATGCCATGTTGATGCAGAGGCTGTTGCCGGTGCACCCAAATCAGGAAGTTCCTGCATACGCAAGCGTGTTCCGACGATGTCAGCGCTATGACAGCTGTTACATGAAAGACCGCGACCGCCGCGACGTTCTTCAAAAATGTGCTTACCAAGCACTACCATCTCTTCCATTTGCTTGTTAGCTTTGACGTCAATGTTTGTCTTAAGGTCATTTGCCAGCGATTTGACATAAGCCGTCATCTTAACCATCTCCTTACTTTCCAGCTTTAGCACCTTTTTATCACGATCCGCCAATGCCATTTGCAGGGATTGAGACAATGTCACAACTTTACGCATCGTCTTTGGAAAAGTAAAATCATACTTAGGTGTGGCCATCAGCATACGAGGAAACCCGGCAATCGTTTCTGGAAGATCTTTTACGCTCACTCCAAGTACCTTTGCATAAGCTTCTTGACCGATTAGAGAGTTAAATAGCTCTTCACCCTCTGCTATGTCCATTGCAGCAGGATTGTTTTCCAACATTTCGGCATACATTGCTTTATCCGCAGCATTCATACTCATTGCTTCTTCGGCATTTAAAACACCGCATAAAGCAAGCGAGAATAACGCTGCACAAATAGAAAGTTTACGCATTGTTTATCCTTTTGGAGTAATGGCTGCGCTTGTCTCTACGCTCTCGCCTTTGTTGTCTTTTGCAAGGACCTTTAGTGTTCCTGCAGCTGACACTTTCATACTGATGGATAATACAGGGTTAACCGAAAGGGATTCCCATGTGACCATTTTAGTCAGCATTTTATCGTTGAAGAAAAAATTTACTTCATTAATATAGTGTGCAGGAACAATTGCTCCTGTATCCTTATCCTTACGCATTCCTGATTCCATCGGATGCATTGCCATGAAATCGATTTTTACGATATCGCCAATATTGTAGTCTTTTGGTTTAATTTTGACCAGTGTCTTCATCTTTAAATCCTTATTTATTTATTTATTTTTTTGTTCAGTACGAAATCAACCGCATCCGCCGATGGTTACTTTTACATTTTGCTTTGCACTTAAAAAAGTACCGTTACTCATCTCGACAACCGCCAAAACATCCTGAGTAGCTCCCAGCTTGATACGCGTTGCAAAAGATGCTTCGCCATTAGCAGGTGTCAAATAGACATTGGCGCATCGAGAATTATTATTTTTGCTTCCAAATACATGGATTGCTTTTACATAATCATTTGCACTCATTGGGCTTTCCACGGTTACTTTAACCGGTACAACTGCTCCGTTTTCTGCAATTTCAGGTGCAGAAAGAGAGACTTTTGAAGAAGGTGTTACCGGCTTGCCGCCTGTAATAGCAGCTAAAGCTGATTCAACGCTCATCTCATTGGGGCCTGTAACTTTTTTAGCATCATCTGCCGCACTTGCAATAGTAGGAACCAATGCAACACATGCACTCACTGCTCCAAATCCTTTTAAAAATGATCTACGTTCCATTTTTTATCCCTTATACTTAAAATTTATTTTTTAGATACGATATACGACATCAAATCGCATACTTCACGCTCAGAAAAGAGCCCATTTGCCAAATTCACCGTCATATGGGTATTTGGATTGTCTAAACGCGGATCAGCGATTTGCTGATACAAAAACTGCCCAGTTCTAACACCGCTGTCCACATAAAGCGCTTTATAGTTTGTCAAATCAGGTCCAATATTACCGTGTCCTACTGAACCTTCGATTTGATGACAAGCGACACAGTTACCCATTTGCTTCTCTTTTCCATTTGGAAGCAATCGCGTTAAACCCGCAGGAGGATTCTCTTTTGCATCTTTTCCATTCAGGTTATGGAAAATGTAATTCCCGCGTGCGATTGCAGCAGTATCATCAACAATACATCCTGCCGGCATTGTGTACAGCTTTGGTGCCGGAAGGGCATCTTTTAGCAGAATTGCCGTTGCATCCGGAATTTCAATTGCTGTTGAAAGATCGGCTGCACCTAAAAAGGTGGCGATCCCAAGCATTATCATTTTTCGCATTCGCTCTCCTTGATTTATTGATCGGGGAGATTGTACATGAGTAGTGTAAATTTTATGTAAAAAAAATAAAATAGTAAGTTATTATGATTTGTAATAGATTGGAGGCTTAAAACGATAGGTGAATGTGCTTCCTCTTTCTTCTTTAGAATCAATTTCTAAATCAATATTTGCATGATCAATAATGGACTTAACGATATTCAGTCCTATACCGAAGCCTCCTTTTTCTTTGTTTTCCCGATAATAACGGTCAAAGATTTGTTTACTGTCTTTTATCCCGACACCGTTGTCTTTGAAAATCATTAGGCATTGATCGTTATTTGCTTTCAGTGAAATTTCAATCTTCCCTTCTTCATACGAATATTTAATCGCATTGGAAATATTGTTATCAATTATCCGCTGTAATTGCGTAGGGTTAAAAAAGAGAAAGATTCCATCTGTGATATCTGCCTCAATAGTAATGTTTCTAAGCGCAGCGACTTCTTCAAAATAATCAATACGCTCTCGTAAATAATGACTCAGATTAATCAGTTCATAGTCAAAAGCGATACGTTCATTTTTAATAAGGTAGTCCATGTCATTGTAGATGGTTGCCAATGTTTTGGTTGCCGCTTTGATTCTTTGAAAATATTTATTCGTCGAATGACCTCGATTGTAGAGATCAATGTTGACATTGATAATAGAAAGCGGTGTGTTAATCTCATGCATCGAATCTTTTATAAACCGATCAAGACGTTGGTTTACTCGCAAAAAGCGTAATGCAAAGCGGTCCAGAAAAAAGAGCGATAAAATAAAAATCAGAAGCGAAATAACCAGCAAGATAATCACAACGTCCTGATAAACACTCACATAGGATATGTTTCCTCCGACAATGAGATAGGCAGCCTCAAAATATCGTCGTTCTGGCAAAGAAACAACCAAATAGGCATAGTTGTCTTGAATATGGTACCCAACTTTATGTATGGCTAAAGGCTCTTTGATTAACGTAAAAACAGGAGAAAAATGTTCATCATACAATCCTGACTGAAACGATTGAAAGCGGGGATATTCAAACGGCGTCTCTTGTGTTTGATCAAAATCTTCCATCGCTCTAATGACCAGATGAGACTGCCCTTTGAGAGTAAATTCATACTGAATTTCTTTAACATGCTTCATATACGTAACATACACATACGTCGGCACCAATAAAAGCATGGCGACCAGCATCGTATAAAGAAAAGCGTTTTTGAGTGCGTAGCGGTTATCGTTCAATAATGTATCCCAATCCCCGCCGATTTTGAATAATTTCTATCGGAAGCTTTTTACGAAGATTATTGATTTGGACACGAATATTGGCAGGGTCAACGTATTCGCCCCAAATTTCATCCTGAAACATCGAGACCGATACAATCTGATTTTGATGCTTGAGCAATACGTCCAAAATCTCTTTTTCTGTTTTGCTCAAGCTTATACTTTCTCCGTTGAAACTAAGCACAAATTTTTCAGTATCATAGATAAGCCCCTCCCCAAAATCAAGTAGATTCTCACCATGATGATAATAATCTTTTAACGCATGCATAATTCGAATCTGTAATTCCGTCAGATCAAAAGGCTTGCGAATATAGTCACAGCATCCCGACTTATACCCCTCTTGTAAATTATCCACATTGATCATAGATGTTAAGAAAATAGCCGGTACTTTATTTCCCTCTTTTCGTAAAGTACGTAACAAATCAAAGCCGTTCATCCCAGGGACATTGACATCCAATAAATAAAGATCAAACTGCGTTTCATAAATAGCATCGAATGCTTTCTCGCCATTTGAAAAACCCATAACTTCAAATCCGATATCTTCTAAAAATTCAGTAATGCTGACCCTCAGCATGTATTCATCCTCTAAAAGCAACACCTTCATCGAATTTCTCCTTCTACTTTTTTAGAAACTTTGTAATTGAGCATAATACCGATCAACTCTTCTTTGGAATACTCGTTTAATCTCTCCCGCGCTTTCTCTAAATAAAATCCTCTGTCTTCAGGAGCCACAACGTCTTTCATATAAAGCAGTTCTTTATCCTGCATCGTTTGAAAAACAGCATTTTCCAATGATTCTTTGGCCATTGTATCGTAAAGCTGATCACGGCTTAAAGGAATCAAAAAAGAGATGTCTTCTTGCTCTGAATGTGCATAATTGCTAATTTGTTTCTGGGTTAATGAAAAAACAAACGCACCGATAATCTCTCCTTCTCCATTTTTCATCGGCTGGTAAAAAAAATATTTTCCTTTATGCATCAATGCATGTGTCTCTTTTAGCGCTTGGTAATCAATGCTGTTTAACATCTTGATATCATTTCGTGTATATTTTGAATTTGCTAAAATATACTTATTGCCAATCATCGGATTTTCCTGCATAAAAACAGCTATTTCATAAAATCGCTTATCCATTAAGATGTACAGATCAATTCCTAAACGATCAAAATACTCTTTTGTCGGCTCAAAAAACGAAAGAACCTCTACAAAGCCAAGCATCTTTTTTTCATTATAAATCGGCACTGTCGCTTTAACTCCCAGCTTACGCCCTACTTCGATCGCAGAACGGGGATTTTTATGCGTTTGAAAATAAAGTAAATCAGGACGGTGATATTCCAACGGCATCCCAGCATACGAATTATCCCAACTGCGTGCAAAAATAACATAATCAGACGTAATAACCTGCGAGCGTATTAACGCATTTGTATGAATTTTAATCGATTTCATCCCCGCAGAAAGGATGTCAAATCCTTTATCTTCATCCTCTTGCTCCAATGCATTGCCCAATGCACCATTTTGCGACAACATCAATGCATATCGCAATGCTGTTTCGCGTTCTTCTTGCAATTGATTATTTAAAGAAATGGTTAGCTGATCACTCAAACTCGCGAGAGTCTGTGACGTCACTTCTTGCTTTAAAGACCAAAAAACAATACTTAAAAGCATTACAATCACCAAAAAAAAAGCTGCGATTGTTTTTTTATTCCCCAAAAAATCTATCATACGATGCATCATATTCAACCCTTGCGCTTTTTACCCATTTTGTAGACATAAGCCAAGACTTCTGCAACTGTGGAGAACAACATATCCGGAATCGGGTGGTCAATCTCAACTTCTTTATACAGCGATCGGGCCAGTGGAGGATTTTGAACCACATGCACTCCATTTTCCCGCGCGATCTTTTTGATTTGAATCGCTATGTTATCCACCCCTTTGGCAACAACAACAGGCGCGTTATGTTTGGTTTCATCGTATTTTATCGCAACAGCATAGTGCGTTGGATTGGTAATAACCACATCGGCTGTCGGAACCGACGACATCATACGCTTACGTGCCGCTTGCATCTGGATTTGACGAATTTTAGCCTTGATGTGCGGATCCCCTTCCATATTTTTAAACTCATCTTTGACCTCTTGCATAGACATTTTAAGCTTGTCAAAATAGTGCTTACGTGTCATAACAAGATCAATAACTGCAAATACGAACAAAATAACCAGCATTACGGCAGCGATAATAATTGCCTTCTCCGTAAACCATCCCATCTGATCCCACAAACCAAAAAGAGCTACGGTTGGCAATTCTTTGATAAACGACCAAAAAAATAAAAATCCGACTCCCAATGCCGTAAAAGATTTAAATGTTATTTTGAGCGACTCCATCACTTTTTGCATGCTCAGCATATTTTTTAATCCGGCAATGGGGTCGAGTTTTGAAAAATTGGGCGTTAGCGGTTTTGTTGTAAAGTTAAATCCGATTTGTGCCACTGTCCCTGCAACCCCTGCAACCGCAATGATAATCGTAATGGGCAACGCCATAATGAGAAATTCTCTAAACGTTACAAAGGCAATATCGATTAAATTAGCTTGTTCAAGAGGGTGGTTCATCAAAGAAAAATAATACCGAACCAAATTCAAAAGGCGCTCGGCAATAAATGAGAACATCATCCACAATGCCAAAATGGCGACGATTAGGATTAAAACGCCGGAAATATCCTGACTTTTGGGAACATTCCCCTCCGCCCTTGCATCTTCGAGCTTCTTGGCGGTGGGTTCTTCGGTTTTTTCTTGATCGTCTGCCACGTATTAATCCATTTTCATGGACAGATCAATCCAGTTGGCTTGATGAATCATAGCCCCTGAACTGATCGCATCGACACCTGTTTTGGCATACTCTTCAATCGTATCCAGCGTTATATTACCGCTGGCTTCTAACAAAACACTGCTGTGATGTTCCCATTTGTACTCGACTACTTCACGCAGTTCTTGCGCAGACATATTGTCACACATTACAATATCCGCTCCCACTGCCATTGCACGCTTTGCCATCTCTATGGTCTCAGCTTCGATTTCAATTTTAGACGTAAAAGGGATCTTAGCGCGTGCTTCTTCCATAAATTGTTCTAAATTTTCAATGGTTTTGAGATGGGTATCTTTTAGCATTAGTGCATCATCTAGCCCCATACGATGATTGGTCGCTCCGCCGACACGAGTCGCGTATTTTTCAAAATTACGCAACAACGGACGGGTTTTTCGAGTATCCAGAAGCTTCGTTCCATACGGTGCGATCAAATCCGCATATCGACGTGTCAAACTTGCAATCGAACTGGCATGCAGCAGCATATTTAGCAATGTCCGTTCAATACGCAAAAGGGTGTGTGAATCGCCTGAAAGTTCCATCAACACCTCCCCTTTTGCAAACCGTTCTCCATCATGTTTGTACCAAAGAATCTCAAAACTTTCAATGGTGGCCAACACACGCAGATATTCTTCTCCCGCAAGGACTCCGTCGCTTTTAGCAATAATTTTAGCTGAAGCTGCAACGGGTGCTGAAACTCGGGCATATAAATCACCGCGTCCAATATCTTCGGCTAATACGTCACGGATAAATTGTTCGATCATAACGCCATCATCCTCTCTAAAGCAACTTTCGCCCAATATGCTGTATCTTCATCCACTTCGATCTCATTGATTACATTTCCATCTTCGATCGCTTTGAGGGTCAAATACAAATCTTCCAGTGTCGTTTCATTCATCGTCGGACATTCAGGTTTGGTGCTGGAGAGGATATACGTGTTGCTTGGGCGCAAACGGTTGACCATGTTAAACTCGGTTCCCACCGCTACTTTTTGATCCTCCGGTAGTTCCGTGATGTATTTGATAAGCTGAGATGTTGATCCGACAAAATCGGCTTTATCACAAATTGAGGGATCACATTCAGGATGCACTGCGATCAAAATACCCGGATATTTGTTACGGTAAAACTCAATATCATCGACACTAAAGAGCTGATGGACAGAACAAAATCCGTTATAACAAATAATATCCGCCTCTTTAGGGTCTGTTCCATCTCCGATGACACACGATTTTAATCCCATCATATTGGCAATATTTTGCCCCAAACAGCGATCAGGGACAAAGAGGATTTTTTTTCCTTCGTTTAACGCTTTGGAAATAATCGTCTTGGCATTGGAACTCGTACACACCATTCCCCCCATTTTCCCGACCCGAGCTTTCACCGCAGCATCAGAGTTGATATAGGTGATAGGGAGAATGTCTTTTGCCAAGATTCCCGCTTTTTCCAGCGTGGCAATCGATTCGTCATAATAAAGGCCATCAATCATTTTCGCCATCGCACAACACGCAATTTTAGGCATTACAACTCGTTTGTGCGGACTGAGGATTTTGACACTTTGCCCCATAAAACCGACACCGCAAAAGACCACGAATTCTTTATCGTCCGCCATGGTACGCTTTGCAAGCTCTAACGAATCACCCGTAATATCCCCCATCTCAAACACTTCATCGCGCTGGTAAAAATGGGCCACAACGGTGACACTGAGTCGCTTTTTTAAATCAATAATTTTTTGTTTTAATTCTTCTGTCGTATAAGTCAAAATGGTTCCTTGCATCTCATTAGGATGTTATTATATCTTTTGAAATATAATAGCATCCCAAATTTATTAACAAAGAGTCAAACACAATGGAATTTTTATTTAATCAAAACGTGCAATTCTACCTTTTAGCCTATGCTCTAGGCGGTATCCCTTTTGGTATGATCCTTGCCAAAGTCTTTGCAGGGGTGAACGTCAAAGAGTCCGGTTCAGGAAGTATTGGCGCTACCAATGTACTGCGTGTGGTCAAAGAAACCAATCCCTCGTTGGCTAAAAAACTCGGTGCCGCAACATTGGCGCTGGATGCACTCAAAGGAATTTTGGTTGTATTGGCAGCCAAATATTTTGGTATGACTGAAAGCGTACAATGGCTTGTGGCCGTTTTAGCCGTTATCGGTCACTGCTTCAGCCCTTATTTGTGGTTTGAGGGAGGTAAAGGGGTGGCAACGGGTATGGGCGTTATGGCAGTTATGCTTCCTGCCGAAACCGCTATTGCCCTTGCAGTATGGGCTATTGCGGCGAAAACCATCCGCATTTCCTCACTCTCCTCTATGATGGGGCTGTTGGCGCTGATTATTGCTTCATTCGTCATCCACCCTGAAATGTTTCATGCACCTGTCCTTTTTATCGCCTTTATCCTCTTTTACAAACACATCCCTAACTTTGTCCGTCTGTTCAAAGGAGAAGAGAAACGGGTCGCATGACCATCCTCATCGAAAACCTCACCTTTGATTCCATTATCGGGATCTTAGAGGCTGAACGGATTACCCCTCAAAAAGTGATCATTGATTGCATTATCAACTACCAGTACACCCAAAATACTTTCATAAATTATGCCGAAGTATCTGATCATATACAAAACAGCATTCAAAAAAATGAATTTTTTCTGATCGAAGAAGCACTCCAATGGCTTGGGTCTTCCCTTAAAAAAGAGTTTTCTTCTATTTCTACCCTCTCACTAACCTTGCGAAAACCTGATATTCTTAGCAATTGCACAGTTGGTGTCCAAGAGAATTTTATTTTTTAAAGAAAATTGAATAAAACTTTAAGATTTTCTAAAACTGTGTTATAATTTTGGCAAAATATCCGCTTTCGAGGAACGTAAATGCGCATTCTAATCATTGAAGACGAAGTAACACTTAACAAAACTCTTTCAGAAGGCCTCAAAGAGTTTGGTTACCAAAGCGATGTCGTTGAGACACTAAAAGATGGAGAGTATTATCTCGATATCCGAAATTATGACCTGATTTTGATGGACTGGATGCTTCCAGATGGCAACAGTGTTGATATCATTCCTGATATCAAGTCTAACACGCCAAAAACCGTAGTTGTTGTTCTATCCGCTCGTGATGACAATCAAAGTGAAATCGATGCACTACGTGCAGGTGCCGATGACTATATTCGCAAACCGTTTGATTTTGATGTTCTCATCGCTCGTATCGAAGCGCGTTTGCGTTTTGGCGGCAGCAACATCATCGAAATTGATGATCTCATCATCAACCCTGAAGAAGAGAAAATTATCTACAAAGAAAAAGAGATCGAACTCAAAGGCAAGCCGTTTGAAGTGTTAACACACCTTGCACGCCACCGTGATCAAATCGTTTCTAAAGAGCAATTGCTGGATGCTATCTGGGAAGAGCCTGAGCTTGTTACCCCTAATGTTATCGAGGTTGCAATCAACCAAATCCGTCAGAAAATGGACAAACCATTGGGTATTACAACTATTGAAACGGTTCGCCGTCGCGGATACCGATTTTGCTTTCCTAAAGAAGTCAACTAACCATAAAAAGGGCGTCCTATGTTTTCTAAACGAAGTATACGACGTCGCTTTTTAGTTCAGCTCATTGTCGCTTCTGCAGCACTGGTTGTTCTTTTTTCCTCTTTTCTTTATCTCTTTATCAAACAATCCATTTACGATGAAAAACAAGCTGAACTTCTCACAAAAGCTCAAAATATTTCCGATTCCAAATCCATCACAGCGCTTCAGCAAAAAACATCAGATCCATCATCCGAATTAACCGTTGATTTAATCACCTTGCCAAAAGGTGAAGCTTCTATCGAGTATATTGAAACAACGCATCACGATGAAACAACCTTGACTCTCATTTACCCCTTTGATTTTGAACACTCAGCCTATCTAAAAGTCAGCCGTGACATTACAGCGACTAAGAATCTTTTACAAAAAATACTCAAATCAATTTTTATCATCAATGCCTTTGGATTTATCGTTATCATACTCTATGCCATCGCGTTTTCAAAGATGCTTATTGCTCCGGTGAGTGCACTGACGAGACGACTTGCCAATATGAACGAACATCTTCTTCGACCTATCAGAGTGGATCAACTGCCCCATGAATTCGAGCCACTGGGCGAAACGATTAACCGCCTCATGGGACGTATTCAAAATTTTGTTAAGTACCAAAAAGAGCTTTTTATCGGTACGGCGCATGAACTCAAAACTCCGCTTGCCGTCATCAAACTCAAGAATCAGGTTACATTGATTAAAAAAAGAAGTGCCGAAGAGTACATTGAGGCTATTCGTATCACCAATCAAAGCGTCGATGAGATGAATAAGATTGTAAGCGACATTCTCAATATTGGCCGTCAAGAGGGGGCACAACTTGAAATGCCCGTTGAAGCAGATATCATCCAAATTCTCAAAAAATGGGAAGGGGATTTTTCCCTGCTGACGCACAGTGAAAAGAAAATATTAAAAACAAAATTTGAACCGGAAAATTTCACTGCTGTCTTGCAAGTTACACTGCTTAATCAGATACTGCAAAACTTCTTACAAAATGCCATGAAATTCACCCCTCCCGGCAAGACCATTCTCTTCCAAAGCTATTTACGTGATACGGACATTATTATAGAAGTAATTGACGAGGGTTGCGGTGTTGATGAGGCGATGGATCTCTTTGCACCCTTTAAGCGTCAAGGAAACAAGTCAGGAGTCGGCTTAGGGCTTTTCCTGGCAAAAAGTGCTGCTGAGGCCATAGGGGCCGACATCAGTATTACAAACCGTATTGATGGGATTGACGGTACCGTTGCAAGACTTGTTTTACCAGCCAAACTTTACTGTTTATTACCACAGCGCAAATAAAACCTTCCATTAAGGTAGATTTTGATATAAATCGCCCATTATCATATTACTAAACAAGGTTTAACTATGCCACTAATCATTACGGATGAATGTATTGCATGTGATGCATGCCGCGAAGAGTGCCCAATGGAGGCTATTGAAGAGGGTGATCCAATTTATTTTATCGAACCGGATCGTTGTACAGAGTGTGTTGGACTGTACGATGAACCAGCCTGTATTCCTGTCTGCCCTGTCGATTGTATCATCCCTGACAAAGAAAATGTTGAAACAACCCAAGAGCTTCTCTATAAGTTTAAACAGCTGACAGAAGAAGAAGAATAAATGGCGCAATGCACCGCCATCATTGACATTGGGTCTAACTCAATGCGCATGGCGGTTGTTCAAAAAACAAGCCGTTTTGCTTTTCATATTATTCATGAAGTTAAAAGCTCTGTACGTTTAGGAGAAGCCGTTTATACAAACGGTGGGAACTTGCAAAAATCAGCAATGGACAGTACTGCTAGTGCCTTGGGTGAATTTTTGCTTATTGCCCGATCCTTTAAAGCCCGTAAAATTCTTTGTGTTGCTACTTCTGCTTTGCGTGATGCTCCCAATGCCCCTGAATTTATTGCACGTATTCGTCAAGAGCACTCCCTAAGCATCAAAGTCATTGACGGTGCGCGAGAAGCCTATCTAGGGGGTATGGCATGTGCCAACCTGCTTCCTGCGATGGATGCTATAAGCGTAGATGTTGGCGGTGGCTCAAGTGAGTTTGCGCAAATAAGCAATGGTAAAGTTGAAAAGATGTTTTCTCTCAACATCGGTACGGTACGGCTCAAAGAACTTTTTATGGATCATGGAGACATAGAGGGTGCTGTACGTTACATCGATGACGCCCTTAATACGCTTCCTTTTAAATCCACGCAAATGCTCATAGGCGTCGGAGGGACTTTTCGGGCACTGACGCGTTCGCTGATGAAAAAAGAAGAATACCCTCTCAAAAAACTTCATGGCTACTCAACCACCAAAGAAGTCTTTGAAACATTTGCAAACGCAATTATGGAAGCTTCACCAAAAAAACTCAAGTCGTTAAATATAAAACCTGACCGCTTTGACACCATCAAGCCGGGAACCCTGATATTACAGCGTATTGCCAATCATTTGAACGTTCAAAAACTGATTTGTAGTGGAGTGGGGGTTCGTGAGGGGGTTTATCTAAGTGATTTATTACGTAATGCAAAAGATCAATTTCCTCAGAACTACAACCCTTCACTGCGATATCTTTTAGATACCTATGCCACGTATAGCAACCATGGTATTGAATGTTCTGCTTTGGCAAAACGTCTCTTTACGCTTATGCATGTCCATCTGGATCTACCGGTCTCCACTCGTAGCGAGCTCGTCATGGCGGCCAAACTTCTCCCTATCGGACTGGGAGTACGGTATTACGCTTATCAAAAGCACAGCCACTACTTAGCGCTCAATGCTCTGGATTATGGGCTAACTCATACCCAGATTGCCCTTATTTCCCATTTGCTCTTGTTTAAAAAAGGACATACCTCTTCTGATCTGATCCCCAAGAACAGCTATGGATTTCTTCTGCCATCTAATAAAGTACTCAATGCACTTTATACGATTCTTTGGCTCTCGCATATATTGCTTGCGCAACGCAGCAGTGAGCAGTCGTTAACACTTTCATTTACTGATGGATTACTAATTGTAGAGGGAGCACATCTTTATTTAGTGCGTGAGCAGCTTAAAAATCTTCCGTTGCCGCCGCAACTCTCCATTCTATTACGTGACTAACGTTTAGAAACGTTGCCCGATTGTAAATTCGAATGGTGCTGTTCGATCTCCTTCTTTCGAACCCAATGGTTTCGCAAAAACCAACTGCAAAGGTCCAACCGGCGAGAACCATTCCAGTGACACTCCAAAGCTGCTTCGAGTAACTTCCGTAAAACTTTCATCACCTATCATCCCATAATCATAAAAAGCCGTAGCGCGCATCCGCGCTTCAGGGACAAGAGGAAAGCTGAGTTCAAGACTGTTTGAAAAGGTCTTCGTTCCGCCATTTCTAAGAGGTTCACCATTGCTTGTTCTCTCAATGCTTCCATCCGCACTATACGTATAAGGAGAAATTGAAAAACCTCGATATCCTCGCACTGAACCGATCCCTCCCATAAAAAATCGCTCACTGATCGGTACAAATCCTGTATCTACCACATAATTTAAACGGGCCTTATACCTAACAATCAAATCAAAATCAGTCAGCTTCTGCAATCCTCGGTAAATCCCAAAATTGGTCCGGCTTTTCAGGAAATCAGCTTCTCCTCCTACTCCTGCTTTTTCGAGACTTTGAGAGAAAGCCATCCCCTCTCTGGCTACATAATAATCATCCGTACTGTCATACGAGGCAGAGGTCATCACAGAGCTTTTTGTATACGTTTGAAAAAAACGAGGATCCATTCCAGTTAGATTAGCATCTACCTCGCTGTACCTATTAGCTGAATAATTATACCCGGCATAACCACTCCAATAACGGCTAAAGCGATGCCCTACGCCAACGCTAAGCCCTGTCGATGCCGTCGTAAAGTTATCAAGCTGAGTTGAACTCTTATTCACAGCAAAGTTACCGCTGAAATCGCTGTCGTTTAACCGTGGATTAGAAATGTTAAATGCATAATTATTGGTACGCATTGATTTTTCTAAATTTAATCCCATGGTGATACCGGAACCGAAAATATTGCGGTCACTTATGGCGGCACTGAGCATCAATCCTCCAAAACTGCCATATCCACCGCCTAACTGTATGTTACCCGTTGGTGCTTCTTTAGCTTGAACAACAATGTCCATCGTTTCATCATCGATACGTTTTTCTTCGATGGTATTGGTCTCAAAATAACCCGTACGTCCCAATGCGTTGCGAGAATCTTTGAGGTTGGTGAGACTGTATAAATCACCCGGCGCTAAAAAGAGTTCACGACGCACTACTCGGTCAAGGGTTCGATTATTACCGGCAATAACCACATTTCCGATACGTACTTTTTTGCCGGGGACGATACGATAGATCACTTCTACGGTTTTTGTCTCTTTGTCTTGGCGTAAATCAGGTTGAACCTGTACAAAAGCGTATCCAAGATCTGCAATTTTGGTCTTGATTCGATCGGCATCGTCCCGAAAGGTTTTAATGTTGAACGGTTTGTTTTTTTCCAGTGCAATAACATCTAAGAGAGCCTGGTCCTCGATAACCGCCGTATCTTGAAAAATAAGAATATCACTTACGCGAAAAATATCTCCTTCAAAAACGTTATAAACCATTTTGGCCTCGTAGCGATTGAAATCGACCGTTACAAACGGAGCATCAACTTTTGCATTTAAATACCCAAACTGCATGTAATAATCATGAATACGCAATGGATCGTATTGCAACTCGGCAATTTTCATTTTACCGTCATTACGTCCCCACATCCATCCCATAAAATCACGTTCTTTATTTGCAATAACCGTATCAAATGCATCGGTATCTACTCCAGAAACACCGTAATATTTGAGTTCTTTGATGATAATTTCTTTACCTTCGTTTGCGATAAACTTCACGCTTAAACTGCCATTGTCGAGTTTCGTCGTCTCTACTTCTACTACCGAATCAATCTTCCCCTCTTGATTCAAAGCATCCATAATACGCTTTTTAGCACTCTCGATTCGTTTGATGTCGTACAGTGCCCCTTTATCTATTTGCAAAAGGCTTTTTTGCGCTTCTTCATCATTTTCTTTGAACCCTTTGAGCTCAATTTTGGAGATAATCGGCTTTTCTACGAAATGAAACGTCACAACTCCCGCTTCTTCTTCTGCCCAAACATCTTCAAAATAACCTTGATCAAAAAAAGTTTTGATCGCTTTATCCAAACGCTGCGGATCAAGCGGTTCACCCACTTTTACCTCATTGAGCTGGTTGGCTACGGCTTGGGAAATATGGACCATACCCTCGTATTTAATACTTGTTACATTTTCGGTAGCTGCGCACAGCAAAGCGGAAGAAAGAAAAAGAGAAAGAGTGATTTGTTTCAAGTGAAAATCCATGGCGTTAAATTGGCGCTCATTTTATCACTGTCATAATTAATGTACCGTAAATGTAACCCAAAATCTGCTAAAATACCCTTTTTAAAGCATTATTAAGTAAAGGTTCATAATGAACATAGGAATTGTAGGGCTAGGATTGATGGGAGGCTCTTTGGCCCTCTCTCTCCAAAAGCTCCCATTTGTCACGTCCGTTGTAGGAAGTGACCATAATTTAGAACATCAAAAAATCGCATTGGAACGAGGTCTTGTTCACGCGATTGTCCCTTTTGACATCCTCAAAGAACGTTGCGATGTTATCTTCTTTGCCGTCCCCGTTGATGGGGTGATACGTCTCTTGCATGAATGTGTTGATTTATCAGAAAGTGATAAAACACTGATCGATTTGGGCAGTACCAAAGCTGTGATTGTTAAAGCGGTGCCTGAAGCTATTCGCAAAAATTTTGTCGCAGCGCATCCGATGACGGGAACAGAGCAATTTGGTCCTAATGCTGCTATAGAGGGGCTTTATACCGATAAAGTGCTCGTTATGTGTGATTTAGAACACAGCGGCGAGATACAGCGCAATACAGCATTAAGACTTTTTCGTGCCATTAATATGCAGATTCACACGATGGGGGCAGATCAGCATGACCGTCATGCAGCGTTTATCAGTCACATGCCCCACGTCATCTCGTATGCTCTGGCCAATACCGTGTTAGCACAAGAAGAAAAAGAAAACATTCTTACCCTTGCCGCAGGTGGATTTCGCTCCATGAGCCGATTGGCACAAAGTTCTCCCTACATGTGGGAAGACATTTTTCGCCAAAATAGACTAAATGTCTTGGAAGCCATTGAACTCTTCGAGCGTGAACTTGCTACCATGAAAGAGGCATTACTCGCGGAAGATTACACCTCATTGCACCATGAGATGAAAAATGCTAATAAATTGCAGGAAATTTTTTCGTAACTTACACAACAATCATGTGACAATACGCTTCATAAAGAGCCAAACACTCTTCATCCATCGGCTCTACTTTTGGAGCATATTTGTATCGCTCCAAGTCTTCAAAAAGGATACGATAAGAGCTGAGAGTCTGCTCGTTATCGTGTGCAAAAAAAGAGCCTTGCTTGCATATCTCATATGCTGCGACCTTAGGATTGCTCAAATCGATACGGCAAAAATTTTCGTAACGAACGCTTCGTTCATCTAGCTCTTTACTTTTTTTTCGAGAACGAATCTGCTTCAGCAATACTGAAATAATCACCAAAATCAATCCGGTCAGTATTAAAAACCAAACTATCGAATACTCCTGTATCTCTAAAAGCGGCCCTATATCATGTACGGGTATATCCATCGAAGAAGGCATCACAATCTCCCTTCAAACAAACGTCGCAAAGTCACCGATACGTTGCTGTCGGTGTAAAGTTTCGTGTAACGAATCCCGTCACGGCGAAAGTGTTCAAACAGCATGCCATCATGTACTTGAATCTTTTTATGGTATTTTTGAACACTCGCGGTATTAAAATCCCCTTCCAGCACAGTCCCATTCTCCGGATCGATCAACGCTGTAAAACCAAACGGCTGGGGTTTTTCTTCGAAACGATCTCTCACGACGATGGCTACTACTTCATGCTTTTTGGCTAACAACCGCATGTCGGGAATCTCAAAAAAATCTCCAACAACCACAATCAGTGATCTGCGTTTGAGTCGCTTATAGAGAGTTTGTGCCATGGCGGTGTAATCGGCTTTATGATTTAGCAGTTGGGCATTCATTACCGAATCCACGCTCTGAGCCACAGCAAACTTTTTTTTACCCGCGCGCACCTCATCCCTCAAAATTTGCGAAAAATTATAATGGGCAAACAAATCCCCATTCGCGACTGCCGAGTAGCCGATTAGGGCAACCACTTCAGCAACACACTCAATTTTGCGTTCAGGTTTTCCAAAATCCAATGCGCCGCCTATCATCGCAACACTTACAATACTAAGCTCTCTCTCTTCACGAAAAACTTTAACATAGGGACGCTGCATTTTAGCGGTGATATTCCAATCAATATGACGGGTATCATCACCCCAAATGTATTCACGCAGCTCTACAAAATCATACCCCTCCCCCCGAAACATCGAGGCATTATTGCCGATACGGTCGCCAACGATTTGCCGGCGTGCTTTGATAAGAATCTGGCGGCTGTTTTTCATGATTTAGGGTACAGGAACCGCAGTAACGATTTGTTCGATAAGGGTATCGACATCGATCCCCTCAGCCTCAGCTTCGTATGACAACACAATACGATGACGCATCAAATCTTTGATAATACTTGCGATATCGCTAGGGGTAACGAACTCTTTGCCTCTCAAAAACGCCATGGCACGCACGGCTTTGAACATATCAATACTGACACGAGGAGAAGCACCGAATTGGATGTACCGTTTGATAGATTCCAACCCAAAACGTTCAGGTTCTCTCGTAGCTCCTACAAGGGCAATCATGTAACGTTCCACCTCTTCATCGATGTGAACCGTTTTAACTGCCTCTTGCAGCTCTCCAATGACTTGTGCATTAACGATGGCATGAATAGCTTCTGAACTCTTAGAAGCAATACGACGCGCGATCAGAAGCTCTTCATCGGGAGTGTTGTAACCCACTTTGATTTTGAGCATAAAACGATCCAGTTGCGCTTCAGGCAGAGGATATACCCCCTCGTTTTCAATCGGATTTTGTGTTGCCATCACTAAGAAGGGTGACGAGAGTCCAAAACTCTCATCGCTCAAGGTCACCTGTCGTTCCTGCATCGCTTCCAATAAAGCCGATTGCACTTTTGCAGGAGCACGGTTTATTTCATCCGCTAACAAAAGGTTGGTAAAAATGGGCCCTTTTTTAATCTTGAACAGATTGTTTTGCGGATCGTATACCTCAGCCCCCAATATATCACTTGGTAATAGGTCAGGAGTAAATTGAACCCGTTTAAAATCCAATCCCAACGTTTGTGCAAGCGCTTTGACCGTTGTTGTTTTTGCCAATCCAGGGATCCCCTCGATGAGAATGTGTCCCTCACACAGCAATCCAATCAAAAGACCGTCAATCATTTTTTCTTGCCCAACCACTACTTTTGCGATTTCGGTGCGTATGGCGTCTATTATTTTTATCATCGTTTCTCCTCGTCTGTACTTGTCATTAGTCTTAATTTATTTTTGGCTTCGTTTAGAGAGATGTTCCCCTCATCCAGCAATTGGATAATCTGTAAATACTGAGATTCTCCACGCAAAGAGAGAAGAATACTCAGCTCTTTTGCCGTCGCGGCACTGTCCCAAAACGCTTTGGGTTTTCTCCTAGGACGATGAACCCAGAGCCATCGCGCAACTTCGGCTAAAATAACCCCCAGCAGCATAAAAAAGGCATAAAAACCATATCGTTTCCAATCACTGTAACCATTGAGTTGCGGTGCATCCAAAAGATTGCCGGGCTCAAACCCTTTTTCAACGTCAATGTTTATGGGTTGCGAACGCAAAATTTTATTCGTATGTGTTTTGGTGTCAAAAACACTCACACTGAAGGGGGGAATTACATAGCTTTTTTCGGACACGAGGGCAAACTCTTGGCGAATTTCCCCTTCATATCCATTTTCTCCTAAAGAAAGATCCCGATGGGCAGGTTCACTAAAGTGTTTTACCCCGCTGATATTAAGCTCAAATGGGACGAATTCATTGAGATTGCCCCGTCCTCGTACATAGAGACTCAAATGCACCGGTTCATGCGAACGGACTTTGACCTTGTCCACCAAAACCGCAAAAGTAATCTCGCCACTGAGGTCGGCCGTGTTGTCAATAGCCTGTATCTTAACATCGGGCATCATTACTTTTTCATCTTTAAAATCGTATTTTTTGACATTGTCGCGTCCGATGGAAGCATTTTCAATCGAACCAAATGTCGTACGTCGTACCAAGGCATCCAGTTTGACATCCAAAACTCCGCCAATAACAGGAGTAATCAGAACATCAAACTGCAAAATCCGCTTCCCGTTGATAACACGATCATCTTGCGTCACCATGGATGCTTTATAACTCTTTGAATCAGTGGGCTTAAATACCACCGTATAATCCCCTGCACTACCATCAAAAAGGCACTGATAACGTACCACGGCACCCTCTCCGACATGGAGCTCTTTGGGTGCTTTTAATACGCTCCATTTATATTGAGCCGCATCTGCTGTTCCCAATATCAACAAAAATAAAAGCAGCAGCCTACCAAGGCTTTGTTTCATGCACGCTCCTTTGATTAATCAATTCATACTGCGTCGAGCTCAGACGGGCTTTGCCCTGTGACATTGACAATCTCGGGTCACTTTCGACTTTTTTCCCCTCATCGCCTCCGCCGCCAGCAGCCATATCGCTTTTCATATTGCTTCCGCCACCTTGTTTGGTTGGTTTTGATTCCCCTTTGGGTGCACCCGCTTCGGCTTGCATTTTATCACTTTTTTCTTTTCGTACGTTCAGACTTTGTTGCTCGGCCCCATGCGCAATAAAACGCAAATTATCGTCCGCCTCTTTGGTATAGTGCAGGGTCAATGATTTAAGAAACGCTTCTCTCGCATTCTCAAACTCTTGCAGTCGTATATAACAATTGCCGCTATTGTAATAAAGGACCGCTTTGAAAATCGGATCGTTTGATTTGATACTTTGATAAAGAGTAAGAGCATCTTGATATTTTCCCGCTTTATACAACGCCGCAGCTTGATTGTATTTGGCTTTGGGTATTGGGACATGCGCATACAATTGTGCTGAACGTTCATAGTTTTTTGCTTCGTAACTTTTTTTTGCACCGTAGAGATAGGCGAACTCAAGGACCCCCGCTTGGGAAGAGACACCGATGAGAGCCAACGCAACCAAAATACCTTTGTGAACTTTTTCCCCTAACGAAGTCATAGAGAGCATAAAAGAAATCAGCGCCAAGATCAAAGGAGCATAAAAAAGTTCTTGATACCGCAATACCGTCGATTTTCCCTGAAAATCCTCTGCCCGCGATTGTTTTATGAGATCCAACACCGCACTTGCATCTGCACCCTCGATCATCTTTCCGCCAGAAGCTTCCACAATCTCTGTAATCGCATCATTACGTGAACTCACGACGATGTGCCCTTTGTCATCTTTGAGCGTTCCATCACCCTCTGCTAATGTACTTCCTTGCGCTGTTCCCAGCATTACAACACTTAATCGCAGATTATTTTCTCGTACAAAATCAGCTTCTTTTGCGTAGGACATTTCATCTCCGCCATCCGTGAGAAGAATTACCAATGGCTGCTTGGCATACGACATTTTACGGGCCAGCTCCAATGCGCTCATTACGGTCGTCCCTTTTGTAATGATCTGCGATTCATCCAATGAGCCAAAAAGATGTTCTAATAATTCCGTATCTTTAGTTAGCGGTGAGAGAATGATGGCACTGGTCGTAAAACCGATTACCCCGAACCGATCTTTTACATCGCTTCGCACGACATCACCCAAAAGCGTTTTAGCGGCACTCAGGCGGCTTGGGGCAACATCGGTTGCGCGCATCGAGTAGGATAAATCCACGGCAATAATCACATCCGATCCCATTTGTTCGATGGTCACCGGCTTTTGCTCCAATACGGGACGCGTCAGCGCCACGATCACCAACGCGATGGACACCAAAAGCCATTTTTGCGACCCGTCCCATCGGTATCCTAACCGTCGAACCGCCATCCAATACACGGCAATAAATCCCAACGCCAGCAACCATACAGGAGTCAATAAACTCATAATACCCCCCTGCGTCGCCACATTAGCCAACCTAAAAAGAATAATGCAGGAGATAAAAACCACTGAAAATAGTGCTCTTCCAACACATTGTGCGCACTCTTGATCCGGGAACGCTCCATCGTATCAATCTGGGCATAGACTTCTTGAAGCTCCTTTTCATTCGTAGCGGCAAAAAATGCTCCATTCCCATCGCGCGCCAGTTGTTCCAATAATGGGCTATCAAACTCCCCCTTGGCTCCGATACCGATCGTGTAGAGGCGAATTTTTTCTTTTTTCACCATACCTATCGCCTCTTTGGGAGAGATCGAACCGCTGTTGTGCTCTCCATCCGTGAGTAAAATGATCACTTTGGACGCTGCTTTGGAATCACGTAATGCACGCACCCCCATCGCTATTCCTTCGCCAATAGCGGTATTTTGCCCCGCCATCCCGTAGCTGAGATATCCGATCATCTGTGCAATGATCTCTTTTTCATAGGTTATGGGTGAAGCAATAAATGCAAAATCGCCAAATTCGACAATTCCAATGTTATCTTGAGAGCGTTTCATCACAAAATCACTTGCAATTTTTTGAACAATTTCAAATCGGCTCGCCCTATTCCCCTCTTCCCCAAAACCTGACGCATTCATCGAACCGCTTCCGTCGATAGAGAGAACAATATCCACCCCGTTACGATTACGCGGATCAGAATAATCGATCATCACAGGAGTCGCCAGCGCTCCCACCATTATCGCAACCGCAAGTGCTTTGAGCAGCCACTCAAAATTGCGCCATTTATTGAGTTTAGTAAAAAAATGCAGATGGGGAAAATAGTGCTGTCGAATAGCTACTTTACAGCGGTACAAACAATAGATAAGTAGTGGAAGTGCAAAAAATGCCCATAAAAATTGAAATGAGAAAATATTCATATGGGAATTATACCTTTTTTGTTACGTTACGTATTCTCTTTAATGAAACTCTATCACAAAAATATTAACATAGTATTAGCGGGGAAAAAGCACCTCTACGCGCGTACCGACACCTTCTTGACTCTCCATATTCACCGTAATCCCGACTCTGTGAGAGCGTTTGAACAATGTGCAATCCCATACCAAGGGCAGTTTATTCTCTTAGTACATTCAGGATACAATACTATCCTATAAAATAAATCACAGGAGTTTATAATGTTTCAAAATACCCTCATAAAAACCGATGAGTCAAATACAACCGTATTAATACGTCTAATGGTCGGAGCTGTTTTTCTGTCCGAAGGGATACAAAAGTTTCTTTTTCCTGAACTTCGAGGTGCAGGACGCTTTGAAAAAATCGGGTTACCTTCCCCTGAGTTTTTAGGATCTTTCGTGGGAGGCTTTGAAATCATTTGTGGAATTCTCATCCTTTTTGGTTTACTCACGCGACTAGCCAGTGTCCCGACCTTTATCATTATGATTGTCGCTTTTGCAACCACTAAATCAGAAGTATTCATGGAAAAAGGATTTTGGGAGCTACTGCACGGAAGTAGAACAGATTGGTCGATGCTTCTTGGAAGTATTTTTCTAATTATCCGAGGAGGTGGCAATTACTCTCTCGATCAAAAAATCTTTTCAAAATTATCTAAAAAAAAGGAATTGTGATTTGATCCGAAGAACTTTGAGAGTATTTTCTGTGACACTTACAGTATGTGCTTCGCTATCTGCCATGGAATACTCAACCACCTCCAACTGGCTTGTTGATCTCAATGCTACTCCTATGCAAATGGAAGCTATCCAAAAACAATTTCGTGGATTTGATACGGCGATGATAGAAGTGGGATATCGCTACGAAGCGATAAAAAAAGCAGTCCAAATGGGTAATTATCTACTTGCATCCTATCATTGGGATAAAATAAAAATAGCTATTGACAACGGAGCCATCCGTCGTCCTGCACGAAAATTATCTGCAGAAATATTCTTTTTAGAAAAGATTTATCCTCAGTTTCGTAATGCACTTCATACCAACAACAACACAAAAATCAATGAGGTATTTGAGCAGATTAAACTATCCTGTAATACCTGCCATAGTGATCAAAAAGTAGGATTTATCGTAATTAAATAAGTTTCTAACCTCAATATTAACGACACGTTACATTGACGTCAAAAATCGCTTCCTCTTTTTTGGCATGGGCACATTGAGCTTTGGTCATATTCACGTTACTGAAATACGTTTTCCACAAAAGACTTTTGGTAAGTTTGGAAGAGCGCAGATCATTATGGATGAATTTTGCATCTCCCAGCTCTGCATCGCTAAAATCTGTTTTTTTCAAAAGCGCGCTGCTAAAATTTGCTTTCCAGCTTTTTGTCCCTCGAAGATCAGCAAAACTCAAATTGCTCCCCTCTAGATACGTCCCTTTGAAACTCGCCCCTTGAGCATGAATGCGGGTGAGATCAGCTCGCTGCATCGTCCCTTTCCAAAAAACAGACTCTGTCGCATTGGCATCACTGAGATTAGCATCGTTTAAATCGGCCATGACAAAAATACTTCGGCTCACATTTGCACCTGAAAAATCACTTTTACTCAAATCACATCCGCTAAAATCAATACCCCGCAAGTCCGCACCACGCAAATCGCATCCAATGCACTCTTTTTCTTCTAACAATTGTTTGAGATGTTCAGGGTCATACCCATGCACTTGCAGCAATCCCAAACACAACAGTGCGGCTAACACTCGTCTCATTATTTTTTGCCCCAAACACGGTGAAGCGCTTCTAAAAACGGCTTGGGACGTTTGCTCCCCACAAGGGTCTCTTTTTTCACCCCTGCTTTATCGATAAAAAACATCGTCGGAATACCGAAATAATCAAAGCCATCTGGCAAGCTACTGCGATGCACGTTCTTTTCCATCACAACAAAATGGCGATTCAAAAACGGCTCTACCGTTTTGTCATGAAACACTTTTTGCTTCATATAGGCACATTCGGGACAATCATCTGCGGTGTAGATCATCAATACCAACTTTTCCTCTTTACCTATCTTCGCAATGGCTTGTTGAAACTCTTTATCACTTTCAATCGATGCAGCATACAAAAATGAACCAAAGAGCAGTAACAGTAAAAAGAACTTTTTCATTATTTTTTCCTTTTTTTATTAGAATTATTGTCTCCAAAATTCTCTTATCTTTCCATTAACACCTTTCTTTCCTTTAACCCATTGACATAAAAGGTTATTTTGTCTATAATTCCCATCCACAAATCATGCTAACCGAATGATTTAGTGCAGGTTGTCCCGTTAGCTCAGCTGGTAGAGCATTTCACTTTTAATGAAGGGGTCGATGGTTCGAATCCATCACGGGACACCATTTTTTTACTTTACACATTTTGTTGTGGCTCCATCATCTAACGGTTAGGATCCCAGGTTTTCATCCTGGTCACAGGGGTTCAAATCCCCTTGGAGTCACCATAACACTTTCCCTACACAGCGTACTTTCAACCCGCCATTCAACAACGCCCATTCAACAATCAAGTGCAACAACGTTATTTTTATAGTGTAGCTTCGAGTCATCAATCCATTGTGCAATTTTAGCAAAGAACACTTCATGCGGAGTTTTATAGCCAAGTATTTTTCGAGGTCTATGGTTTAGTT
>JAUYAU010000004.1 GCA_030693335.1 Sulfuricurvum sp. | reverse complement strand
GTCAACGTTTTGAGATTGTCTCAAACCGTTTGACCTACTTAGTTTTCAATGATCGCAAACTCAATTCTTAAAACCTAAACTCTAGGTTCCAGCGTTTGTGGACGGGAATTATAGGGGAAAAGATAAAAGATGTCAAGGGGTTTTGGAAAGAATTGTAGAGAATTTACCAAAAGATTTTTTCGCTATCCTTATATGTAATTATTTGTAACATTTTTACCCGTTATATTCCCTTTTTATCTTTAATTCTTACCTCTTTTCCTCTATTTGCAAATACACGGTTAATAAAATTGGTGTATAATTCTTTCATATCTTAAATTTACCTCTATAAGGAAAAAGCTATGGGTTTATATGATCGTGATTATGCACAACAAGGTGCGTTTGGTTACGAGAGCGCTTCTAAAAGCGAAGCGCAGATCGTTTCGTTTGTTAAAGAGACCTACAAATTGTTTGCAGCATCAATGCTTGCAGGTGGTGTGGGTGCGTATGTAGGAATGCCGTTTGCCGGTATCGTTGCGGCGAATTACTGGTGGATTGCAATTCCATGGATGTTGTTTGGTATGTTCGGTCTTCAAATGATCAAAAACAAGCCAGGCGTTAATATGATCGGACTGTTTGGATTTACTTTTGCCAGCGGTGTGATTATCACCCCGTTATTGAGTCATATTCTTGGTATGGCGGGTGGAGCAACAATTGTCGGAAATGCGTTTTTTATGACAGCTGCGCTGTTTGGCGGTTTAAGTTTCTTTGCTATTAAAAGTGCAAAAGACTTTACCACGTGGACGAAGCCGCTTATGATTGCTTTCTTTATTATTTTAGCAGTTTCGTTGATCAATATATTTTTCTTGAAAAGCCCAATTCTTTATGTAGCGATTCAAGGGATTTTCCTGATCGTGATTAGTATCATGGTTTTGGTTGATACGCAAAATGTTATCCGTGGTGCTTATGAAACACCTATGGATGGCGCTATTGCTTTGTATTTGGATTTCTTTAACCTTTTCATCACGTTACTGCAAATCTTCGGAATTTTCGGTAACAGTGACGACTAATACCACTCTCCCCTCGGAACTTTTCCGAGTGGTGGATGCCAATCTCAACCGTCTCAAAGAGGGGATACGTGTGATTGAGGATATAGCGCGCTATGTTCACAATGACAAGTCTCTCTCCACTGCACTCAAAACACTTCGACATCAATGCCGTATTGAACCGCTCGAATCGCTCCTCGCCTCACGTGACAGCGTCAACGATGTTTTACGCCCTACCATGCAAAGTGAAATGAACCGCACCGATTTACGCAGTATATTGATCGCCAACTATAAAAGAGGGCAAGAATCGGCGCGCGTTTTAGAGGAACTGTATAAAATAGTGGAGCCCGCTTTGAGTGAACGGTTTAAACAGATCCGGTATGAACTCTATACATTAGAAAAAGAGAATCTCTTACATCTCAATAACGAGAGTCGTTGAACTCTAAGCGTGTTGTCATCATTGGGGCAGGTCCGGCGGGGTTAATGGCGGCCGATATTTTATCTGCACACGGCATATTGGTAGATCTTTTTGAGGCAAAGGCTTCCGTAGGGAGAAAGTTTCTCATGGCAGGCAAGGGGGGATTAAACATCACCCACAGTGAACCGTTACCTAATTTTATCCTGCGCTACGATCATAGTGATTGGCTCAAACCGATGATTGATGAGTTTAATCCTAATGACATCGTGTCATGGATGCAAAGCTTGGGCGTTTCCTCATTCATCGGAACATCCGGCCGCATCTTTCCAACCGAGATGAAAGCCGCACCACTGCTTCGCCGTTGGCTCTCTAATTTGAAAAAACGGGGAGTTAGCGTTCATTGCAACCATTATTGGAAAGGTTTTACCACTAATGGCGATTTACGTTTTTCAACTGCTGATGGCGAAAAAGTCATCACACCAGATGCAACCATCTTAGCTTTAGGCGGTGCCAGCTGGCCTAGTTTGGGATCAGATGGGGCATGGGTCAAGATCTTAACCTCATCGAATATCGCAATCAATCCATTATTACCCTCAAACTGCGGATTTAAAGCAACATGGTCTCAGCATATGGATTCCCATTTGGGCAAGCCGCTCAAAAATATAGCAGGCTGGGTTAAAAATGACTCTGGCGAAATTCAAAAGAGCTCATCGGAAGCTATTTTGACAACCTACGGTATTGAAGGAGGTTTAGTCTATGCATTATCCCGTCCTCTGCGGGAGAAAGTGGTTTCTGATGGTGAGGCTACTCTTTATTTGGATCTGCTTCCTTATGTAACACTCAACAAACTCCGTGCTTTGTTGGCACCATCAGGAAAACAATCCATCAATAATATCTGGCGCAAAGCAGGACTGGACAGCGTTAAAATAGCCCTCATTCGCGAAGCATTGCCTAAAGATAAATGGTCTGACCCTATTTGCATTGCGGCATTTATCAAAGAATATCCGATCAAACTCACGGGAATGCAACCCATAGAGGAAGCGATTAGTACCTCAGGAGGAGTGAAGCGCGAAGCACTTACTGAAGATTTGATGCTTTGCCGTCTGCCAAATGTCTATTGCGCAGGAGAAATGCTCGATTGGGATGCTCCGACAGGAGGCTATTTATTGACAGCTTCTTTTGCTAGCGGACGATTTGCTGCCAAGGGGATCCTTAAAAACCTAACTTAACGACGGCATTCATCCGTGTCACAATGGCTCTTAGACTCAATAAATTCATCGGATAGATGCAAGTTGGTGCACGATCCTAGTAAGCCGTACAGTTCCATCTCTCTACCCGTAACATGCCGAACAATATTTCCTTGTCCATCGATAAACACAAATATCTCGTATTTATGCTCATTCTTTTTGATATGGTGGGAAAAAATGACATACTCAGCATTTTTAAGTTCTGGCATCTGGACGCATGAAGCAATGTATTTTTCACATTCTTTATTGATTTTTTTGATTTCTAAAAACTCTGATTGAATTGCTTCTACGAGAACAGGTTGCAATTTTGGCATTACATCTTTTAAGTTGTCATATTTTTCAATGTTGTGCATCGTGCACCTCCCACATTTATTGCGTATAGTATAACGCATATGATGTAAAATTGGTTTAAGAATTGAGATCAAAAAATAGCCCAAGCTGCAATTGGATAAAATTTCAACAAAAAGGGCATTATGCAAACGTTAGCACAACTGCGTACCGGAGCACTAAAAGGGATAAAACGGCTCACTCTTAGTGAAAACTTGACTGAATTTCCCCAAGAAATCTTCGAATTAGCCGATACTTTGGAAGTCTTAGATTTGAGCCATAATGCTCTAACGTCTCTTCCTAAAGACTTTAGCAAGCTTAGAAACTTGAGAATCGCCTTTTTTTCTTACAATCGCTTTTCTCATATCCCCTCTTTTATTGGGTGTGAAAACCTCACTATGTTGGGATTTAAAGCAAACCAGATTGAGAAATTTGACGAAGACATTTTACCTTTAAATATTCGCTGGTTGATACTGACTGATAATAAACTCACTCAATTACCACACTCAATTGGCAAACTGCACAAGCTTCAGAAGTTTCCTCTGGCGGGAAATCAAATAAAAGAACTTCCAGACGAAATGTCACGGTGTCGGAATCTTGAACTGTTGCGATTATCAGCCAATCAGCTCCAAGAGATCCCAACATGGTTATTTGATCTGCCAAAGCTCTCTTGGCTTGCATTTTCGGGCAATCCCTGCAGTGGAAACCAAAAATTTGCGCTTGAAGAGGTAGAGTATGAAGCATTGGATATCAAAGAGATTTTAGGTTCAGGTGCTTCGGGTGAGATTTTCAAAGCTTATTGCAACATGCACAAGAAAGATGTCGCGCTCAAGCTCTTTAAAGGGGCGATAACCAGTGACGGCTATGCCCATGATGAAATGAATGCCTGCATGAGCACGGGTGAGCATCCAAATCTGATCAAGGTTTTGGCAAGAATTAAAGGAAACGACAAATTGGGTCTACTGCTGGAGTATATCCCTGCTGTTTATCAAAACCTCGGGTTACCACCCGATTTTGAAACCTGTACGCGCGACACATTTCATGAAGGAAAGATATTTAGCATTGAAACTATCCAAGCAGTAGCAAAAGCAATCGCCTCCGCCGCTGCTCATCTGCATTCGCGCGGACTCATGCACGGTGATCTTTATGCCCACAACATCCTCATCAATGACGAAAAAAATTGCTATTTAGGTGATTTTGGTGCAGCAAGCTTTTATGAACCTCATCAAAAAGCGTTTGAAAGGATTGAGGTGCGTGCACTTGGATGTCTGCTGGATGACATGCTCTCACTGTGCCCCACTAAAGAGGGGGCTATCTATACTATGTTGGAAGAATTGAGAAAAAAATGTATGAATGAAGCTGCGAAAGAGAGACCGCTGTTTAGTGAGATGAAATTTTAGGTAGTAATAAACACAACCTCAAACTCCAAATAATTCAACGGATAGCTTTCCATCAGTTGTTTTGTCTGTGTAAAATCAAGAACTCTGCGTCCACCGCTGACACCACTACGTTTGATATAGCGAAACATCTCCCGTACCGTATCAAACTCCAGCACATAGCGGACAATCTCGAATTGGGCATCAAAATGACGGCTTGCGATCTCGATCACCTCATCGGAAGATTTGAGAATAGGGGAAAGTCCTGCTGTTTCATAGAGAGTTTGAAAAGTTCCCGAGGTGAATATGGCAAGAGAGACACAGCTGTTTAAGGCACAAATGGAGTTGAAAACATTGTCCAAATCATCTGCCCACTGTAATGCAGAAGCGGAATAAATACGATCAATAGTAAATTTAGTAAGCTGTCCATAAAGGGCAGGATCATTGAAATCCCCCAACATCAAAGCGACATTGGAGCCGCGTGGATGATGGGAAAGCATCGCTTGCGAAAAATCCACTCCGACAAAAAGTTCCGGTTCCCAATCAATGCAGGAAAAAAGGGTACCGTTACCGCATCCGAGATCAAGAATTTTACGAGGCTTATCGTTGATGTCTTCCGCCAGCTTCTGCGCGACTTTTGTCTGAATGAGATTATGCGTAGCGTATTGGGAGGCATAACGAGAAAACTCTTCATGTACCCTCATGGAAGATTGATCACCAACGCGGCAATGAAAAAGAGCAAGAGACACAATACGATTGCCGCACCGCTAGGAAGCGAAAAGAAAAAAGAGGCACTAAGGCCGATAATGACGCTGACTAGCGCAATCGCGATCGAAAGGAGCATCGTTTTGAAAAACCCCAATCCGAAACGTATTGCCGCAACAGGAGGAATCACCATCAATGCCCCGATCAACAGTGTCCCGACAACCCGTATCGAGAGGGCGATGATGACCGCGATGACGCTCACAAGCATAAAGTTAAGCAGTCCCACACGAATACCACTCGCGCGTGCAACCTCTTCATCAAATGCAATAAAGTAGAGCTCTTTGAAGAATAAGAGCAACAGTGCCATTCCTGCTGTCCCTGCAATCGCCATGATAATCAAATCTTCATTCGTTACTGAGAGAATCGAACCGAAGAGGTAGCTAAACAGCGATGCATTAAAAGATCCTGCCAAAGAAACAATAATAATTGCCAAAGCCAAAGAGCCTGACAAAAAGATCGCTAATATCGAATCTGAATACAGGTGATGAACGCTTCGCAAGTATTCAATCATCCATGAAGCCACCAATGAAGCAATAATCGCCATCCATAGGGGGTTGCTTCCGATGAGTATACCAATCGAAACACCGACAAGAGAAACGTGTGCAAGCGTTTCACTCAAAAGAGAATATCGGCGTAATACTATAAATGAACCGCTGATGGCTGCTAAAATTGCGATAATAAGTCCTGCAGCGAAAGCACGCTGCATGAAAGGATAATTCAACATTTCAATCATACTGTAATCCTAGTGGTTGTGTGTAAGCACATGAGAAGGATTGCCGTAAAGACGACTGATCGATTCACATCCCACAATTTCTTGGGGTGTTTGAGAAACCAAAAGAGTTTGATTTACGAAAAAAAGTTTCGAAATATCTTCGGCAATAACGCCAACATCATGCGTAATAAACAAAATGCTGATCCCTCTGGTTTTGTGCAACGAACGCAACAGTTCATAAAAACGGTGCTGAGACTCTACGTCAACCCCCGTGTTAGGTTCATCTACAATGAGCACTTCCGGATGAGAGGCCAATGCCCGTGCAATCATAACGCGCTGACGCTGTCCACCTGAGAGATGACCGATCAGCCGATCACGCAAATCACTCACCGCCATTTGCTCCATCGATTCTTCTATAATACGTTTATCTTCGGCAGATTCAAAACTCAATATCCCTCGAAGCGCATAACGTCCCATTGCAACTACCTCACGCACCGTTGCAGGAAAACTGGCATCTACAAGAGCTGAGCGCTGGGGGACATAACCGATTTTGTGCCATGCTTTAAATTGATGTTGTTCTACCCCAAACAATTTAATCGTTCCTGACGTCGGTTTATCAAGCCCCATCAGCAATCGGATCAGTGTTGTTTTCCCTCCTCCGTTTGGTCCGATGATCGCACAATACTCACCCTTTAAAACGGTACAGTTAACCGATTTTAAAATCTCATTGTCTTGACGGGTCAACGTGACATTGTGAAATTCAAAAAGACTCGGGGAAAATTTCAACGACACTCCATTGCTTGGGTCAATTTTGCGAGATTCGTACGCATGATCGACTCATAAGTTTCATGTGATTTTAACTCATTTTCACTAATATTCTCTAGCGGTTGAAGCGCTTGCGCTTTTGCCCCTGTTTCACGCGCAATGGTTTGTGCGACATTATCGTTGATCATCTCTTCAAAAAAGATCGTTGTTATCCCATGCTCTTTGACCAAAGCAATCACTTCTGAAAGTATTTTTGCACTGGGTTGCTCATCTGATGAGAGTCCGATGATCGAAATATTTTTCAAATTATTTGCACGCGCCAGATACCCAAACGCATCGTGATTGGTGATCAACGTACGATTTTTACACTCAGAAAGTCCCGTCGTATAGTCTGTTTTTAACGTTTGCAATTTAGCTAAATACGCAGTCGCATTTTTATGAAATTCAGCCTCTTTTTTAGGGATTAATTTAGAAAATTTAACCTCCATCGTTTTGACCATTTTACTCATATTATTTATATCCAGCCAATAATGCGGATCGTATGCGCCATGACGGTGTTCATGTTCTTCGTGATCCTCATGGGTATTTTCTTGATTTGCGTATAACGTTACATACTGACTCATATCAATAACATGTGTTGATGCCGGTAATGTTTTTTTAATGTTTTCTGCCCATGTCTCAAATCCTGCCCCATTGTAAACAAAAAGCGACGATGTTGAAATTTGGGCTACCTGCTTTGGATTAGGGGAAAACATATGTGGATCATTTCCAAGCGGAACGATAACTTCTACGTCAACCAAATCCCCACCGACTTCACGAGATGCTTCATAAAGAGAAAATGTACTTACAGTGATCATAGGCTTAATGCTTTTGTTTTTCATAGGCTGGACTTTTGTCCCAAAAAAAACGGCTCCTGCTATCACCGCAAAAATAATACCACCAATACCTATCAAACGCTTTGTATTCATCATTTCAGTTTCCTCAAGCATAACTTTGATAACATTCTAATGCAACCAGGTTGCATATAAGCTTAAATCCAAGGAGTTGCTTCAAGATGACACCCGATGAAAGAATAACCACCAATGGGTTACGGCTCACAACACCACGGAAAAAAATACTGTCGATTTTTTCATCTCAAGCGCATCCGATTAGTTTTGAAGAATACGCATTACTTGACACTACGATTGATAAAAGTACATTTTATCGGAACATGCAAACGTTTGAAGCAGCTGAAATTATCCAAGGGATCGAATCCGATGAGGGGAAACGTTATTTTGAGCTTAGCGAAAAACAGCATCCACATTTTATTTGCCAATACTGCCACACTATAACCTGTTTGGATGAGGCGCCCATTCCAAACCTGAGCGGCTATCGTATTAACTCTATCACCTATAAAGGACAATGCCCCCTATGCTCCGATATATAATTTTACTTTCCTCTTGGATCACACTTGGGTGGGGATGCTTGGCATGCAGTTACGGCGATATCAAGATACTCACCCATTTGCATCTCAATGTCTCAAAAAACACCCTCACTTCCGTCGATGTCGAATGGACACTGGACCCTATGTTTTCCCAAATGATACTGGGGGATTTTGATCTCAATCGAAACGGTCAATTCGAAAACACCGAAAAATATGAAGTGTACAAAGCAATCGAGCCGATGAAAGAAATGGGATTTTTTATCCGTCCGCAAATCAATAACCGAAATATATGGCTCAAAGAACTCAAAAACTTTACGGTTCGACAAGAAAAAGGGCTCGTCATTTACCGCTTCACTGTCCCCATGAACGAACCCATTAAACAAGCGGCTCATTTACGTATTTCATACGATACCAATGCCGCGTACAATAATGGAATTATTTATCACCTAAATGACAAAAACGTTTACCTAAATCCCCCCAAATCAGTACAAATAAACGTCAAACTCCTCCCGCTGAAAAACAGACAATCTACTCAAAGTGTCCTAGACATCTTCATACGCCCACAAGCTATCGCACTAGCCTCCCCGCTTGGCGGTAATGTTCAAAATAGAAGCAATCAAAGCGGTTTTAGCCAAAGTCTGCGTACCATTACTGAAAAAATTCACGGAGCGTTGGCAGAAGCTCAAGAGCATCCAAGCTTTCAAACCATCGGTGCGATTTTGCTCTTCTCACTGCTGTACGGTATCGTTCATGCAGCGGGGCCGGGACATGGAAAAACGCTGGTTGCCACCTATTTTAGTACCAACGATCGCAGTTACACACGCGGCATCACGATCGCACTCATGATCGCCGCCACCCATGTAATAAGCGCCTTTGCCCTTACGATGATTTTGTATTGGTTTGTTCACGCGATGTTTTCGCAAACCATCAGTGATGTATCGCTGTACATGACGAAGTTTAGCGGATTGGTGATTTTGGGTATTGCATTGTATCTCTCTCGTCAAAAATGGCAATTTTACCGTCCTAAAAAACCCGCGATGAACTTCAGTGCAACTGCCCCGCATTTAAGCAGTTGCGGATGCCACAGCTGTAAAACAACCAGTAATTCCACTGACTTAATGCTGATATTAGGTGCGGGGATTATCCCATGTCCTGGAACAATTGTCGTCTTTTTGTTTGCCATCTCTATGGGGATGTTTTGGCTAGGCGCCGTAAGTGCTGTTGTGATGAGTCTTGGGATGGGGCTGACGATTGCAATCACCGCTGCACTGGGTACAGCATTACGCAAAAAAAGTTCTACAAAAGGGGAGAGCCTCCTGCGGTACATCGATATATTTGGGGTAAGTATTATGCTCATCGTGGGCATTTTGCTTCTTCTTTCATAAGGGGCTCATCAACACTGTGCTATAATCGCGAACTTTTATACTAAACAAGGACTCATAATGACAGGCATTCTGCTCATCGTGCAAATCGTACTCGTAGTGATGATCGTCATCGCTGTACTCTTACAAAAAAGCTCTAGCATCGGTTTGGGTGCTTACAGCGGCTCAAACGAATCAGTATTTGGCGCTAAAGGGCCTGGAAGCTTTTTGGCTAAGGTTACTTTTTTTCTCGGGTTCACTTTTGTAGTTAACACCATTGCTTTGGGATATTTTTACGCTCAACAAAAAAATGCCTCTGTGGTTGATTCTATGTTAGACAAAACCCAAATTGTTGCACCAACGATCAACGTCGTTAATGACATAAATACTACTAAATAAGAAGGGAACATTTCATGTTAGAAGAAGTGTATCAATTTTGTGAAGAAAAAATGCAAGGAAGTCATGAGCATATGCTCAGTAACTTTCGCACACTGCGTACAGGAAGAGTAACGACTAAGATTTTGGATAATGTACGTGTTGACAGCTACGGGTCAATGGTTCCCTTGGAGCAAGCGGCAAGCGTATTGGCAACGGATGCTACGACCATCACCATCTCTCCATGGGATAAGTCAATGCTTAGTCTCATCGAAAAAGCGATTCAAAAAGCAGATATCGGGGTCAATCCTAACAATAATGGAACAGAGATTAAACTCTTTTTCCCTCCGATGACCGTTGATCAACGTCACGAAACGGCTAAAAAAGCCAAAGGGATGGCTGAAGATGCAAAAGTCGCTGTTCGCAATGACCGTAAAAAAGCCAATGACAAAATCAAGGTGCTAGAAAAAGATAAACTTGTTACTGCGGATGAATCAAAAGCAGCCCAGGAAAAAGTCCAAAAAATTACCGATAAATTTATCACTAAAATCGATGACTCGCTCAAAACAAAAGAGCAAGACATCCTAACGGTTTAATCATGGACGTCAAAGCTATCTATATGAATGCCGATGCTCTTCTAGAAGGGCATTTCAAATTAAGTTCAGGCAATCACTCCCAATATTACCTCCAATCGGCAAAAGTGCTCGAAGACCCTAAAACAGCTAAACTCTTGGCGGATGCACTTGCGGTACAGATTAACGCAAGCGGATTGCAAATCGATACCGTATGCGCTCCTGCGCTTGGCGGACTTATCGCCGGCTTTGCATTGGCAACCGCTCTGGACAAGCGCTCTATTTTTGCCGAACGTGTCAACGGAGAGATGCAGATTCGTCGCGGGTTTGAAATCAATCCAGGTGAACGCGTTCTCATATGTGAAGACATTATCACTACGGGTGGTTCAGCGCTAGAGGCTGCGCGCGCTATTGAAGCGCTTGGCGGAAAGGTTGTCGCATTTGCTGCATTGGCTAATCGTGGATTTTGCAAACGTGACGGAAGCACCCTAGAACGTAAAGAAAACTGTTCTTTACCTGAGAAAAAGCCGCTCTTTGCTTTGGCGGATTTTGATTTTGAAATGTATGCACCCGATCAGTGCCCGCTGTGTAAAGGCGGATCTGAGGCTATTAAACCTGGATCAAGAGGAAACTAAATCGCAATACAGCGCTTCGCATACCAGCTTACTAGCGACCTCTTTTTTCCCGTCCACGGTTACCGTGATCGGAAGTCCTCGCAATTCTCTTTTTTCTTCTATGCTTACTACTTTGACAACGACTTTAACCTGAGGTGCATAGCTCAGGATACTCTCACAGATTAACCGTTTTTTCACCATATTATCAAGTGTCACAATAACACTGATGGCGTCATGAATGTGCAGTTTGTCTAAAATCTGAATCTTAGACATATCTCCGTAATAGGCTTTTTCACCATCAGCAAGAGCTTCTTGAACATGCTTATAACTGTTGTCCACAATAATGTATTTAACCTCTTCTAACTGCAAAGCTTTAACAACAAACTTTCCCACTATACCGTATCCGCACACGATCACATGATTACGATATGCCGCAAGAGCATCAAAGTTTTCCGTTAAGCTCGTCTCTTTAAAAAACAATTCCGCAATGGCGCTTACCCTCGAGAGAATAAACGGTGTTGCAACAATAGAGAGTACGGTAATTAAAACAAGCATTTGAACCAGCTCGGGTTCTAAAATCTTATTATTCCCTGCAAGGGCAAAAATAGCGAATGAAAACTCCCCGACTTGAGACAAGGCAATGGCCGTCTTAAATGCCGTTTTACCCTTGGAATAAATACGGACGACTCCAAAAATAATAACCGCTTTTATCAGTAAAATAATTATTAAGAGCCCGAAAATTTCTCCCACGTGTGCGGCGAAAAAGAGGACATCGATTTTCATCCCTACTGTTACGAAAAAGGTCCCCAAAAGCAAATCTTTGAAAGGAGCGATATCCGATTCTACTTTGTTATGATAATGAGTTTCAGCAATAATCATCCCTGCGAGAAACGCTCCCAGCGAATAGGTAAATCCAAAAGCGTGAGCGCTAAGCGATGCGCCGACAACAATCAATAAAACCGATCCCATAAATAATTCTTCAACATTGCTGCTGGATGAAAAATGCAGCAACCACGTCATCAGTTTCTTTCCAACGACAAACAGCAGACTCACGACTAAAATAGCACTAAAAGTTGTTTGCAATAATACTTGTCCGATATTATCCGTTCCCGCACTCAAAAATCCAATCAAAATCAAGATAGGAATAACCGCCAAATCCTGATAAATCAAAATCCCCATAGAGCGCTGTCCGTACGGACGGGTTATCTCCTTACTCGCTTTCATATGACTTAACACTACTGCCGTGGAAGAGAGCGCAAGAGACATGGAGATGATCATTGATGTTGCAAAATCAAGATCAAACAAGCCATAACATGCACTAAAGATAACCGCTGCCGTCAAAGTTGTCTGTAAAAATCCATTTAAAAAGACGTCAATCTTCATTGTAGCCAATCGGCGAAGCGATACTTCCAAACCGATGGTAAACATCAAAAAGACCACACCAAACTCAGCAATCGTTTCAAGCGTATCAGAGTCTGTCATGTGGCGCAAATCAAACGCATACGCAACAACGGTTCCTGTCATAATGTAGCCGATAATCTGGGAAACACCTAAGCGTTTTAAAATAAGATTGACAACAATCGAAATCCCAAGTGCAATCGTAAGATAATAAAGAGCCGATTCCATTAAAATTTTCCTTTTTATAAGCGATAACAGTATATAATGGCCTACTTAAAATACGGCTTCTTAAAGTCGTTATGTGTGCCTATTTGGCCTATTTTCACCCAAAATTTTGATCCATAATCCGAAGGAATATCTCATGACCAAGTATATTTTTGTAACCGGTGGCGTATTGAGCTCTCTTGGAAAAGGGATTACGGCTGCAAGTATCGGCGCATTGCTGACCCACGCAGGCAAAAAAGTAGGTATGCTTAAAATTGATCCATACATCAATGTCGATCCGGGGACCATGAGCCCATTGGAGCATGGCGAAGTATTTGTTACTAAAGACGGTGCTGAAACCGACTTGGACGTAGGAAACTATGAGCGCTTTTTGGATGCCTCGTTTTTACGCACGAGCAATTTTACAACAGGTCAAGTTTACAGCAGTGTTATCGAGCGTGAACGGGCAGGTGGATACCTTGGTCAAACTATTCAGGTTGTTCCCCATATCGTCGGAGAAATCGTTGATCGTATCAAAAAAGCGGGAGAAGATCATGAAATTCTCGTCGTGGAGCTGGGCGGTACGGTCGGAGACATCGAGGGATTGCCGTTTATGGAAGCGATCCGTATGATGAAACATGACGACGAGGTTGAGGGGACATTCTTCATCCACGTTACGCTCATTCCGTTTATCAAAGCCGCAGGCGAGCATAAAAGCAAACCTACTCAGCATTCAGTTCAGGAGCTGCGCCGTATTGGTATCACGCCACAAATGATCATTGCGCGAAGCGAAGAACAACTCCCTAAAACATTCAAGAAAAAATTGGCACTTAGTTGTGATGTCTCCGCTGACAGCATTATCGAAGCACTTGATGCCGCAACAATCTATGCAATACCGCTGACGTTCTTGCACCAAAATATTCTAGTACCGATTGCAAAAGAGCTGGATTTGGGTGAGCTCAAGCCGGACATGGAACAATGGGACTCTTTGGTTAAAAAAATCGTTTCCCCTAAATACCGTGTCAATATCGGTTTTGTCGGAAAATACCTCGAGCTCAAAGAATCCTATAAATCCCTCATAGAGGCGTTGATCCATTCAGGTGCCCATCTCGATACCCGCGTCAATATCAGCTGGATTGACAGCGAAAAGATCGAGGAGCAAGGGGCGGAAATTTTCTTGCGTGACTGTGATTCGGTGCTTGTGGCCGGAGGATTTGGGAACCGCGGAGTTGAGGGAAAAATCAAAGCCATTCGCTATGCGAGGGAAAACCGTGTGCCGTATCTGGGGATTTGTTTGGGAATGCAGCTTTCACTTGTGGAATATGCCCGTAATGTTTTGGGATTTACGGATGCCAACTCTATCGAATTTAATCCTCAAACCACCCATCCTATGATTTACTTGATCGATAACTTTATTGACCAATCAGGCCAAAAACAGCTGCGCACTCACCGCTCGCCAATGGGCGGAACGATGCGCTTGGGCGAATACCCATGTGAAACCAAGGAAGGGTCTCACCTGCGTGCGGCTTACAATGGTGCAAAACTTATTTTTGAGCGTCATCGTCACCGTTATGAAGCGAATCCTACCTATCGTGATGATTTAGAGCGTGCAGGTATGATTATCACGGGTGAATCCGACGGTCTCATCGAAGCGGTTGAGATACCTAGCCATCCGTGGTTTTTAGGGGTACAATTTCATCCAGAGTTTACCTCGCGTTTACAGACACCTAATGCTACCATTCTTGCATTTGTGAAGGCTACCTTTGAGCAAACAAATCCTGCTTGAGGTACCGCAACTCAGCCACGAGAATCTCAATACCCTCCTATTAAGACGTATAAGCAGTCAAAGCGAAAAACTCTCCGATATTCCACACCCAAGCCAACTCAAAGATGCCCTAAAAGCCGCTAAGCGCATAGCCGATGCGATTCGCAAGGGTGAAAAGATAGCCCTTGTAGGGGATTATGACGTAGACGGGGTAACCTCTACCGCAATTGTGAAACGCTTTTTCGACCTCATCCCCTATCCTCTAAGCGCCACAATACCGAACCGCTTTAGTGATGGTTATGGTGTTTCCAAAGGGGTACTGGAGCGTATCGATGCTCATGTCGTGTTTACGGTAGACAATGGGATCAATGCCATTGAAGCCGCCGAAGTATGTAAGACAAGAGGTATTGATCTCATCATCACCGATCACCATACCCCAAGCGACATTCTCCCCGACGTCTATGCCATCGTCAATCCAAAACAGCGTGATTGCCCCTATCCGTTCAAAGATATCTGTGGAGCACAGGTAGGATGGCTTTTGATGGGCTTGATCAAACAAGAGCTTGGTCTGTCCATCGACATGCGCCAGTTTTTCCCCTTTCTGGCTCTCGCTGTTATCGCCGATGTCATGCCACTGGTGGGAATCAATCGCGCCATCGTCAAGACAGGTCTAGAGATGATGAATACATCGTCTCTACCCCCATTTGTTATCATCCGCGACATTCTCAATCGTTCTGCTATTTCCTCAGAAGACATCGGTTTTCAAATCGCACCGCGTATTAACAGTGCCGGACGTCTCGAAGATGCTTCGATCGCATTGGATTTTTTAACCGCTAAAACAACCGAAAAAGCGTATCATCAATTTGACCTTTTAACGTCTCTTAACGCGCTTCGCAAAGAGATCGAAGCGGATACAACAGCACGTGCTATGTGCAGCGTAGCCTCCACTGACAAAGTGATCGTTGTAGCGGGAGAAAACTGGAATGAGGGGGTTGTCGGAATTGTTGCCTCCAGACTTGTAAACCATTTTCAAAAACCCGCCATCGTATTGAGTATCCACAATGGTATCGCAAAGGGATCAGGCCGAAGTATCGGGAATGTTGATCTCTATACTCTGATTAAATCCCAAGAGCATCTATTGGCAAAATTCGGCGGCCATAAAATGGCAGCAGGGCTCTCCATGGATTTGGCGAATGTCGATCAGTTTCGTCTTCTTATAAACGAAGCAGCCAAGTCCATTCATCCCGATGATTTTATCCCTCAAAGTGATATTTTGGGGGAGCTGGAGTCCGAATCGATTAATTTCGAGCTGCTGGAACTGCTTCAGAAATTTGAACCGTACGGTGAGGGGAATCCCCGTCCGCGGTTTTTACTGCGCGATGCCCACGTTGTCCAGATCAAACTCTTTGGCAGTGATAAATCTCACAGCCGACTCGAACTTCGCCCTGTTCCAACGCTTTCAAAAACGATTGAACTGATCGCCTTTCGAAGAGTGCTGGAGTGTCCCGAGGACAAACAGCTCAGCTGTAGCTATACCGTCAATAAAAATGAATTCAATGGAAAAGTCTCCATGCAATTAATGCTAGAAAGGCTCTTTTAATGGATACGTTTTACATTGAATATCGAGATCCGCTCTTTGGCATCATCCTCTTTTTTCTTTTGCTGTTTGTTATCTCATTTCTAAGTTATTGGGGCGGACGGTACAAAGCTTCCAAGGCGCACCGTTCACTCGAGTCCTTTTTGGGTACATTTGATGAGGGTGACGACTCCACTCCTATTTCTTTGCAAATACATAACAATACGATCAATAACGAATCGTGGCTTTTGCTTGCATCAGCTTTCGAAGTTCAGGGGAACTTTGAAAAAAGCATTGAGATTTATCTTGCCATTCTCTCCAAATACAGCGAACCCTTATTTCAAAAAGAGGTGCTCTTACTTTTGGGAAAAGCCTATTTTAAAGCAGGTTTTTTAGAAAGAGCGCGAGTGAGTTTTGTTCAGGTACTTAGTGAGCATCCGCGCACGCCAGCTGCTTTGCATTATCTGATATTAGTGTACGAACAGCTCCAACAATTTGATCAAGCGCTCGAGGTAAGCGAATCCTTGCTTGAGCTTCAACCCCAATCGCATCCCATACAAACCTATCTAAAATGCCGAATCATTCTTGTAGACCCAAAACTAACCGTTGACGAGCGATGCCAGCAACTCTGCACAATTTATCGTGAGACATTAAGCCTCGGGTATTTGATTTTTGACTATCTCTTTACCCACCGCAGTGTTCTGGCATGGGAAATATTCGATCACTCTTTGGCTCATCGGCTCAGTGATGTTTTATGGAGATTGAGTGAAGACAAAATTGATTTAGCTATAATTTCACGCAATGCCTATCTGTGTGAGTTGTTTACAGCACGCGGTGCCCTTGACTTGGCTCAGAGCAGTTCGGTATTTGAACTAGATACCCTGATTGCCCTGCGTAAGTGTACAAACAGTAAAGCAACGTTGCAATTTGAATACGCATGTGCGCAGTGTAAACAGATCTCTTTTATTCCGTTTCACCGATGCCCACATTGCCATACGATTGATACGGTAAGCCCAATTTTAACCCTCTCCAAGGAACATTTTGAAGAAAATAACTCCTTTCAGTAATAAAAAATTTAAACTAGGATTGAATACCAATGAATGATTTACAAACCCTGCAAAAACAATTAGGGTATCAATTTAAAAACAAAGAGCTCCTTATTGAAGCGCTGACGCATAAAAGCTACAAACAGCCCTACAATAATGAGCGCCTGGAATTTTTAGGGGATGCTGTTTTGGACCTGATCGTCGGAGAATACCTGTATAAAAAGTTCACCCATTTTGAGGAGGGGAACCTCTCAAAAATGCGTGCTTCTCTCGTCAACGAGGGAGGGTTTACCCGTCTTGCCATCTATTTGAACCTTGGCGAATACATCTATTTGTCCAATGCCGAAGAAAATAACAGTGGACGTACCAAAAGTTCTCTCCTCTCCAATGCATTCGAAGCATTAATGGGAGCTATTTACCTAGAGGTAGGATTGGATACCGTACGCACGATCACCATCGATTTACTTGAAAAAGTGCATCCGGATATTTCGCTGGATTCCCTCTTTAAAGATTATAAAACATCACTCCAAGAACTCACCCAAGCCCATTATGGGATCACTCCTGATTATCAGCTTGTTGCAGCACATGGTCCTGATCATAAAAAAGAATTTGAAATCGCTGCCTTTATTGATGGAAAGAAGTACGCAAGCGCTGTTGGAAAGAGTAAAAAACAAGCACAGCAAGAAGCTGCCAAAATAGCCTTGGATATCTTGACAAAGGAACTCAAATGAACCGTTTTGGAGAACGCTTTACCATGACCACCTACGGTGAATCCCACGGCAAAGCAATCGGATGTGTACTCGATGGTGTTCCAGCAGGACTGCAAATCGATGAAGCCTATATCCAAAGCGAACTTGATCGTCGCCGTCCGGGACAAAACGAATTTGCAACCGCACGTAAAGAATCGGATACCGTTGAAATCCTCAGCGGTGTATTTGAGGGGTTTAGTACCGGTACCCCTATCATGATGGTGATCTATAACACCGATCAAAAAAGCGGTGATTATACCAATGTCAAAGACATTTTTCGCCCAGGCCATGCCGATTTTACCTATTTTCATAAATTCGGACTGCGCGATTATCGCGGCGGCGGGCGTTCCAGTGCACGTGAAACCGCAGCCCGCGTTGCCGGAGGTGCGGTTGCTAAACTGATGCTCTCCAAAATCGGAATCACCTTTCATAGCGGCATCAGTGCGATTCATGGAATCCAAGGCAACGAACTGGATTTCACCTATCCAGCCAAAAGCCCTATCTATGCTTTAGACCCAAGCGTCGAAGAGGCCCAAAAAACAGCTATTTTAGAAGCAAAGAATCACCATGATTCCGTGGGAGGAGTTGCAACACTCAAAATATCGGGCCTTCCGATCGGATTGGGCGAGGGACTGTATTATAAGCTGGATGCAGTTTTGGCCAGTGCTATGATGGGGATCAATGCCGTCAAAGCAGTCGAAATCGGAGACGGTATCCACAGTGCCCAAGTCTTGGCATCCGCAAACAACGATCCTATCACTGCTCAAGGGTTTAAAACCAATCACTCCGGCGGAATACTAGGCGGCATGAGCAACGGGGATGACGTTATCTGCAAGGTACACTTCAAACCTACCCCCTCTATTTTCATCGATCAAGAGAGCATTAATACCTCGGGTCAAAGCGTTCACGTCTCACTCAAGGGACGTCATGACCCATGCGTAGCTATTCGTGGCTCCGTTGTGGTTGAATCCATGGCAGCCTTGGTTATAGCTGATATGGTATTATTAAACATGGGACGTACCATGAAAGGGATTCAAGGCTACTACGCTTAAGATTTTTTTCGCTACTATTGACCATCTTTATTCAATAAGGGTTCAACGTGAGTGAAAAAGAAAAAGCCTACCTTTTAGATACCTCGGTCATTTTAGATGACCATACCAATATCTTGCGTATTAGCCAAGAAAACCAAAATGCCGTCGTTATTACCAATATCGTCCTATCCGAGCTCAACAGTAAAAAAGACGATATGCGCTCAGAAGCCGGCTTTCAGGCAAGAGAGTTTTTTCGTTTAGCCGATGTAGCTTTTGGTGAGCCCATCGCTGCTATCGAACTTCCCGCCATTATCTTAGAACGGATAAATCCCGATCAATGTACTACTGACCGCTACTATCGGCTTGATCTAAAGTTTGACCGTTCGTTACATGGGGGCGAGGATGTATCCATAGAGTTTTACATTATCCATCGAGAAAACTACCGTATCAGCACCTCCTTTTCCGAACCAAAAGGGATGAACGATGCCAAAATAGGAGAGATTGCTAATGACTATGATCTCACCCTGGTAACAAATGACATGTCGTTTCGCATTGCCGCTGAAATCCGAGGAATTCCGACTCAAAATATTCGTAACAGCAGTGTTGAAGCACCTGAAGATATTGACTTCTCCTCAACCTATACGTATGTTGGATCCCCAGAATTTCCAACCGATGGAGAACATCATAATTTTGAACAATTCACTTTTATCGAGCAAGCCATCAGCAGCACACAAGAGACCTATGCGACAGGAATTCAGCGCTACGCACTAAGTTCAAACGGTCAGCTTGAATGGTGCGACTTTGATCGACGTTTCGGCGAACATTTTGATGGGAACTTGGTGCGCCCGATGAACATAGAACAAAAGTTCTATTTTTCAATGATGACCCATCCACAAAACTTTGTTACCGTTGTTGCAGGGTCAACAGGATCTGGAAAAACCCTCGTCGCACTGCAAGCGGGACTGGAACTCGTAGAAGAGGGGATTGTTGAGGGGATCATCTATGCCCGAAATACGGTTACTTCCAACGACCAGCAATCCGAGCTTGGCTTTCGAAAAGGGGATGAAGATCAGAAGCTGGGTTATTTCATGTACCCACTGTACGCTGCGGTCAACTTTACGATTGAACATCAAAACAAACACTCTATTGATGCGCGCGTAGAGTTCACAGGAACCACCAACTCTGCAAAACGAGAGAATGCAACTGAACTGTTTATGAAAAAATACAATATTGAAGCGATGGATATTGCTCATATGCGTGGGACTACGATCTCACGCAAATTCGTGATCATTGATGAAGCCCAAAATATGACCAATGCAACGCTCAAACTGATCGGTACCCGTATGGGAGAAGAAACCCGTCTGGTCGTCATGGGAGACCCGGGACAAATAGATCACCCATTCCTCTCCAAACGACGCAATGCTCTTGTGAGCTTACTCAATAAAGCGCAGCACAGTGATTTTGTGGCAGGAATACAACTGCGCCACACGATACGCAGTAATGTTGCTAATTGGTTTGATAATAACTTCTAATTAATACGCCATCGGAACACGTCCCGATTGGCTGCGCTAACGCTGAGTTTACTTCAGCAGTAGGCTCAAAGGCAGGTTTAAATAGGTAGTACGCGGATTTTGTTAGAAAGTTTTTCTTTGAGTGTAGATTCAATCGCGTACAAGGTACCCGTACTTGAACTCGCACATCCGTTACATGCACCCAAATAGCGAATGTAAATGTCAATATACTCAGGTGAATCTTTAACGTCGATGATTTCAACGTTTCCGCCGTCCATAATCAGAAACTGACGAATACTCTCATCAATGACGGCATCAATCGCTTTGATTTTTTGAACCATGGTCATAGTTTCAAAATCACCTGTTATACCTGCATCAGCTGCATTGTGAAGTTTTTCCAACTCCATCTCATGACGTACGCCATTGAGAATGTCGACAAGATAATATTCGCGCGCCTCATGTCCGCCAGGCTTGATACACGATTTACAAAAACCGCCCGCTTTAGTGTAGTCGGTAATTTGCTCAATGGTCGTAAGGTCATTCAAACGAATAACCTCTTTGAGTGTCCCAAGACTCACACGAGCACATTCACACACAATAATTTCAGTTTCAAAACTACCTTCATCAACGCCCAAGTATAAGCCTGCTGCTTTTTTAATAACGTCATATGCCATAACCGAACAGTGCATTTTTTGTGGTGGAACTGCCGGAGTCTCCGGATCATCACGAAGCGCCATCTCAACATCAATGTTGGTAATTTTGACCGCTTCTTGAACCGTTTTGCCGATACAAAGCTCTGCCATCATGTCCGAGCTAGCGATTGCTGTACCGCATCCAAAACTTTTAAACTTTGAATTAACGATAGTATCGTTTTGTGGATCTACTTCCCAGTATAAACGAACTGCATCTCCACAGCTCTCTGCACCAAAATCGGCAACGATGAGCTTGTGGCCTACTGTATCGCACTCCTCTTGTGTGATTTCACCCTGATTGGTCGGGGCGTTCATCAATGTTGTTACTTTATTTGAGTACTGATCCCAAAGAGATCCGCTCATTAAATCATTTTTTGCCATAATAGAATCCTTTAGTGATGTGGATGATGTTCGCCAGCTTCGCCGCCAGCAGTTGGTTGTACGATTGCGTACGAACTAGATATTGCACGTAGTCTTTTGACTGCTGATTCAAAACGCTCGATGACGTAATCAATCTCTGCATCCGTCGTAAAACGACTCAGACTTAAACGGATTCCCGTATGTGCTAATTCATTATCAGCACCGATTGCCAACATGACCGAGTTTGCTTCCAAATCTGCAGAAGCACATGCCGATCCTGTTGAAGCACCGATAAGCGCATTGTTAAGATCCCAAAGCATCCCTTCACCTTCAACCCCGCGAATTGAGATCAAAATCGTGTTAGGTGTACGGTTAGCTCTATCTCCGACCGTAAAGACATCCGTCAAACCTGACAACAATGCATCTTCAAGGCGATCACGTTTTGCCGCGATACTTGCCATCTTCTCTTGGATATTTTCTGTTGCAAGCTCAAGTGCCTTACCCATTCCTATCATGTACGGAACATTGAGAGTGCCTGAACGGCGACCGCCCATTTGTTCACCGCCATGCAATAAGGGAGTAAGCTTCTGCGAATCACGGATATAAAGTGCGCCTATCCCTTTTGGGCCATGAAATTTATGCGCTGACATCGACATAAAGTCAACATGAACGTCTTGCATATCAACCGGAATCTTACCCACCGCTTGAACGCCGTCTGTATGAAAAAGGACCCCTTTTTCTTTACAAATTTCACCGATCTCTTTGATTGGGAAAATCATCCCGGTTTCATTGTTTGCCCACATAATAGAAACCAATGCGGTTTTTTCAGTGATAAAACTGCGAACCGTATGCGCTTCAACGACCCCTTGATCATTAACTGGCAAATAGGTTACTTTTACCCCTTGATCTTCGAGAAATTTACACGCTGAAAGAACCGATGGATGCTCAATCTCTGTCGTCACGATGTGATTCTTTTCACCGTGCATAATCTTATCAATCCAAACAGACTTCAAAACCCAGTTATTCGCTTCGGTTGCGCATGAGGTAAAGACGATATCGTCTTTGTCCGAAGCATTGATCCCTTTATACATTTGATTGATTGCTTTTGTAATCGCCGGATGCGATGCGGTTCCGTATCGGTGCAGCGAATTAGGGTTACCGTAAATTTCACTGAAAAACGGCATCATTGCTTCTACAACAGCAGGATCAACCATTGTGGTAGCGTTATTGTCTAAATAGACATTCATGAGACTCTCCTAATGTGAGGTGCTTTTAAATAAGACAATTTTTATCTTGTTTAACTTTTGGGATGATAGTGCAACCCTTGTTATACTAACCTTAAGGGTTTTTTATATTTAGCATACTTTAAGAATTGATTATTAATGGGCCATCAATGCAACCATCGTATCAATACTCTCTTGAAAATCCGTAATAGCAGTAGCATCTTGCATCATAAAGGCTTCCATCTGCTCTTTTTTGGAAATGGCTTCATCGAGTTCTTTGTCAGAACCTTTGATGTAGGCACCGATGCGAATAAGCATCTCATTTTCTTTTAATAGTGTATACAAGCGACGGAACCGACGTGCCGCCGCCAAATGTTCAGCACTGATAATATCATTCATAACGCGTGATGCGGAATTGAGAATGTGAATAGGAGGATAAATCCCAAAATCGGTAAGTTCTCTAGACAGTACTATGTGTCCGTCTAAAATAGAGCGTGACTGATCAGCAATCGGATCGCTCATATCATCCCCCTCGACGAGGACGGTGAAAAAGGCGGTGATTGACCCATGCCCTTCTTCTTTTCCCGCACGCTCCATAAGCTGCGGCAAAAGGGTTAGAGAGGAGGGGGGATACCCTTTAGACGTAGGCGGCTCCCCTAATGCCAGCCCGATTTCACGCTGTGCCATAGCAAAACGGGTCACCGAATCCATCATAAAGAGGACATCGTGCCCCTGAGATTTGAAATACTCCGCCACGCTCATTGCACTAAATGCACCGTATTTGCGCATCAGCGGAGAATCATCACTGGTCGCAACCACCAATACGGTGTTTTCCAAATTCCCACCGAGACTTTTTTCGATAAACTCGGGAACTTCGCGTCCGCGCTCACCGATGAGTGCCACGACTTTAATCGGTGCTTGGCTTCCGCGAACGATCATCCCCATCAGCGTCGATTTTCCTACACCGCTTCCGGCAAAAATACCGAGTTTCTGCCCTTTTCCACACGTCAATAGACCATCAATGGTTTTGACTCCAACCGCGAATTGTTCATCAATCATCCCCCGCTTCATTGCCGCGATGGGAGCCTTGATAATCGGCTCCATGTGAGATCCCCAAACGGGTCCTTTTCCGTCAATGGGGTTCATAAACGGATCCACTACCCGTCCCAGCAAACCATCACCTACCTCTATGGCCATACCTGTTTGATTGGTAAAAACCTTATCTCCGGCACGAAATCCTTCTACAAATCGAAAAGGGGTGATAAAAAATCGATTTCGCTCCACCTCGCTTACCATCCCCATCGCTTCTGCTGCACTCACATCGGAAACAATCGTAACGGTATCGCCAATACTCACATGCAGCCCTTCTGCTACGATAACCGTAGGGCTAATTTTAACAATGGTTCCGAAAACGGTATGAAGCTTCTCTTTTCCGAGACGATCGCGAAGGGCTTTTAATGGCATAGTAACACTAGTATCGGTTGCCCGAATGCGAATTAATAAGGCTAAAAAACTCCATACGGGTTTTTTCATCGCGCTTAAACAACCCGCGTAATGCACTGGAAGTCGTTGTTGAGCTAATTTTTTGCACTCCGCGCATCTCCATACACATATGGCGTGCCTGAATTACCACTGCAACCCCTTTTGGATTAATCGAGCGCATCAGAGCATCGGCAATCTGTTCGGTGAGCTGTTCTTGAATTTGCATACGTCGCGCGAATACATCCACAACTCTTGGAATTTTTGAGAGCCCAACTACTTTTCCGTCTGGAATGTAGGCGATATGCGCTCGTCCGATAATTGGGAGTAGATGATGCTCACACGTAGAATAAAACTCAATGTCTTTGATCAGAACCATTTCATCATTGCTGGTGGTAAACATCGCTGAATTTAAAATTGCCTGAGGGTCTTCTTGATAACCGCCAAACATGAATTCATACGCTTTAAGAACACGCTCAGGAGTTTTGAGAAGTCCTTCTCGCTGGGGATCTTCCCCCACATGCCCTATCATCGTTTTTACTGCATTAATAAAATCTTCGTTTTCCACAGTCTCTCGCTTGTATGTTTTACGTTGCTATTACTTTAACATGTTATGGCTTTTATTCAGCCATTTATTAACCATACTACGCTATTATTGCCACCATTTACTCAACTAAATGATAAAGCAACAAAGGGATTCAATGCAAATCACGACCAATAAAATCAATTCTGCTAATGCAAAAATAAACGCGGCTATTACGCGCAACACACTCGATAATAACATCGAAAAAATTGCTAAACAACTCAGTAAAGATGCAAAGGTACCGGGGTTCCGTAAAGGAAAAGTGCCTATGGATGCTGTTAAAAAGCAGTATGGTGAACGTTTGGTACAAGACGCTGAAGCGCAAGCGCTGCGTGATTTGCTCAATGAAGGACTTAAGCTCATGGAGATCGCGTCAGATACGCTGATCGGTGAGCCGCAAATTACAAAATTTGAAAAAAATGACAATGGTATTGACGTTGAAGTCACCATTGCAACACGTCCTGCAATCGAACTGGGTGACTATGCTGCTCTTATTCCTGATTTTGTAAAACCTGCAGTTACCGATGACGCAATCATCGCGCGTATTGAAGAGTTGGCAAGCGCTCAGGCACCACTAATAGAAGTTGACGAGAGCCGTCCACTTGTTAATGGAGATACTGCGCTTATCGATTTTGAAGGCTTTATTGACGGCGTTGCCTTCGAAGGGGGGAAAGCTGAAAACTTTTCGCTGCATCTTGGCGGCGGGCAATTTATTCCGGGCTTTGAAGATCAAGTAATCGGCATGAGCAAAGGCGATGAAAAAACCATCGACGTTACTTTCCCGGAAAACTACGGCGGAGAAAAATTAGCAGGCAAACCTGCAAGCTTCAAAGTAAAAGTTCACGCGATTCAAGCTAAAGAAGCGCTTGTTCTTGATGACGAATTGGCCAAAAAAATGCTACCTGGATTTGAAGATGCAAATCTTGAAATGCTCAAAGAAAAAGTAAAAGAGCAGCTAGAGAATGAAGCGATGAGCAAATTGTACAATGATGAACTCAAGCCAAATCTTATGGAACACTTTGTATCAACCTTCACCATCGATCTTCCGGACTTCATCGTTGAACAAGAGATTGACATGGCTCTTAATAAAAAAGCGCGTGAAATGAGCGAAGATGAGATCGCCCAACTGCGTGACAATGCAGACAAAATCAAAGAGATGCGTGAAACTTTCCGTGATGATGCGTGCCGTGCGGTAAAAGCGACCTTCATCGTAGACGCATTGGCAAAAGCGGAGAACATCTCTGTCAACGAACAAGAGCTTATGCAAACCATCTATTACGAAGCAATGCAAATGGGACAAGATCCAGCGGCTGTTTACAAAAACTACCAAGAATCTGGCTATCTTCCGGCAATTCAGATGGCAATGATCGAAGATCGCGTCTTAAGCAAATTGCTTAACGATAAAATCAAGTAAGCCCCATGAGCTATATTCCTTACGTCATTGAAAAAACGGGTCGCGGTGAGCGCTCGTATGACATTTATTCACGTCTCTTAAAAGACCGTATCATCATGCTAAGCGGTGAAGTGCACGATCAAGTTGCTTCATCAATTGTGGCACAAATGCTTTTTTTGGAAGCAGAAGATCCTCAAAAAGACATCTATTTTTACATTAACTCTCCCGGCGGTGTTATCACGGCAGGTATGGCGATTTACGATACGATGAATTACATTCGTCCCGACATTTGTACGATATGTATCGGGCAAGCGGCATCAATGGGCGCGTTCTTATTGAGCTCAGGGGCTAAAGGAAAACGTTACGCCCTTCCTCATGCACGTATTATGATACACCAGCCTCTAGGTGGTGCACAGGGCCAAGCAACTGATATCGAAATTCAAGCCAAAGAAATTTTGCGCATGAAAGCCGAGCTCAATGAAATTTTGGCCAAAAACTGCGGGCAAAGCGTTAAAAAACTTGAGAAAGATACCGATCGCGATAACTTCATGTCAGCCGCAGAAGGTGTCGAATATGGTATCATTGACGAAGTACTTCTTCAAAAAGACAAAGAAGAAGAAAAATAAAAAGGTAAATAAGCATGAAAGATACCTCAGCAGAATCATTTTCTCATAGTGCAGCATCACGCCTTGCAGATGGTCAATCGATCCAAGCTGGAGGTTTGCATGTGGGGTCGCTAAGCGATCCTACCAGTGATTTGGAAATTTTTTCCAAAGAAGTTTTAAATGCCCTAATTTCTGATAATCTTCCTCCTACCCCTAATAACTTTTCCCTCTATTTTGATCGTATTTTAGAAGAAAAAAGCGAAAGCCTCCGTCGCCAGATCGGTTCAATTCTAGAAATGGAAGATACCAATGAAGATGAACAAAATCTGGAACTTGAAAAAACACTCAAGCAAGGTTTTTCTTCGGTTAAAAGTATTTTGCAATTGAGTGCTACCCTCTATAAAAACATGACGCTTATGGAAAAAATTCTTGAAAAACGGCGAGATGAAATCAAAAATATCCCCTCTTTGGATGCAGCAGAGCACGTATTAGATTCCCTCACTAATGACGTAAGCAAACTCAGCGGGATTCTTAATAAACAAATTTCGCACATGAAAGTTCTCTATGGTGAAACGGCAACAATTGTAAAACAAGTAGAAAATGAGACGATATTTGACAACCAGTACGGAGTTTACAATAAACGCTATCTTCTTAATAAATTAACACAAGAGTCCAATCTCATCGAAGAGTTTCACCACAAAAGCTCACTCATAATGGTACAGCTTTCCAATGCGACTGTTGCCCTGATCAACAGCGAAAAGGCTAAGGGACTTATGGTCCGTACCGTTGCACGTTTACTTCTCAAAACTTCACGAAGAAGTGATCTTGTCGCACATTACGGCGAGGGAATATTTGCTATGCTTCTCAAGCACACCGATACGCAAAGTGCCAAGTTGGCAGCTGATCGTCTTTATGATTTGGTCTCTTCTTCTAATTTTTTCCTGGGGGATCAAGAAATACAACTGCAAATTGCTATTGGTATTTCGGAATTAAATCCATCTCGTTCTACGGAAGAAATTCTCGTAGGGACCCTCGATGCTATGCACTCATCCAACAATGAAAAAAAATTCCATTATGTTGTTTGTAACGACTAATAAGAGATTTCATGCTTCTTCCAATTATTACATACCCGAATAAACTTCTTAAAACACTTTCAGCTGATGTAGCAATGTTTGATGAACAATTACATACGTTTCTCGATAACATGTACGAAACCATGATGAATAATAACGGAATTGGACTTGCAGCTATTCAAGTAGCGATGCCCATCAGAGCACTTATACTTTGCATCCCTGATGAAGAAGGCAATCAGGATCCAACCAATCTATTGGAAATCATTAATCCTCGTATTATGAATACAAACGGTAAAGCAATCTATCAAGAAGGGTGCTTAAGTGTACCTGGGTTTTACGAAGATATTGAACGCTATGAATCGCTTACTCTGCATTACTGCAACCGTCATGGAGATGAGTGCATATTGGAAGCAGACAATCTTCTCTCTATTGCTATACAGCATGAGATGGATCATTTGAATGGGAGATTGTTTATCGATCACCTTTCCTATAATCGACGTAAGAAGTTTGAAAAAGAGCTCAAAAAAGTAATTAAAGAAAAAAAATAACCCCTAAAAATATTGCAGATTGCAATATTTAATCCACTGATTTTCCTCTAAGCTACAATTATCCTAAAAACAGGGTAGCACAAAATGAAACAATTGCTATGCGCAACACTAGAGGGAATCGACGCCAAAACTGTAGAGGTTCAATTTACCGCTACAAAAGGGCTTCCTGCATTTAGTATTGTCGGAATGGTCAATACCGCCATTACTGAGTCAAAAGAACGGGTAAAGTCCGCTCTATTAAGCAATGACTTCACCTTTCCGCCTAAACGGCTAACTGTTAATCTAGCCCCTAGTGATTTGCGCAAAGAAGGGTCCCACTTTGATCTTGCCATTGCAGCGCTCATAGCCTTGGGGAATAATGAGATTCAATTTAATGAATGGCACGTCTTTGGAGAATTGGGGCTGGATGGCTCTGTAACCGAAAATACGCTTCTGTACCCTATCATTCTCTCGCTAGCCAATCAAGGAGCAATTACAAAAGCAATTGTCCCCTATAAGAGCCTCAATAAGCTCTCAAAGATACCCAATGTCTCTTTTTACGGCGTGTCAACCCTAACCCAAACCTTAGAGCTGCTGCAAGCCAAAGAAACCATCCCACATGCACAATCCACCTCCTTTGAATTTCCATCAACCCTACTTAATGAACTCTCCTATTACTACCATGAAGATTATCCTTTGGATTTTAAAGATATAAAAGGGCAAGAACATGCAAAACGCGCTGCACTTATCAGTGCAGCAGGGATGCATAACCTCCTATTGGAAGGTTCCCCTGGTTCAGGAAAGTCCATGATAGCAAAACGGCTACAGCATATTCTCCCTCCACTCAATAATAACGAGATGCTCGATTGTGCCAAGTTAGAGATATTGGAGGGCAAAGAACCTGCATTCACCCCTCTGCGACCATTTCGGTCCCCTCACCATACCAGTACCGGAGCGAGTATATTTGGAGGAGGCAGCCACAAAGCACAAATTGGCGAGGTTGGATTGGCCCATAATGGCATTTTATTCTTTGATGAGCTCCCCCATTTCTCCAAAAATGTGTTGGAGGCATTACGGGAACCGATGGAAGATCGACACATTCGTATCTCACGCGTCAATGCCAAAGTCACCTACGATGCCAATTTTCTCTTTGTAGCTGCAATGAACCCCTGCCCCTGCGGCAATTTATTCAGTAAAAGTATCGCCTGTCGCTGTACCGACTTGGAAATGAACCGCTATCGTTCACGCTTATCGGATCCCTTTCTAGATCGAATCGATTTGTACGTCCAAATGCACCCAACAACGGCTGAAGATAAAAGTTCATACACCTCTCACCAATTTCATACCAAAGTACGTGAAGCATTTGCTCAACAAAAAAGGCGGGAACAGAAAACCCTTAACGGCGCTTTGAGCGATACCGAATTGGAAAAATATTGCATACTCAATGAGGAAGGAAGAAAAATAATGGATCAGGCAATCGGACGATTTTCCCTCTCCTTTAGAGCGGTTTCAAGAGTGCTAAAGGTAGCTCGGACAGTTGCAGATATAGAGGGGGCAGCAGAGATACAAAAAGAGCACCTCATGGAGGCACTCAGTTATCGAAAACGGTAATTAAAACGTTGCAACAACCCATTGAGTTATTGCAAATCCACCCACTACGAGCCAAATAAACATGGAACCTGCGGTATAAAGCGGGGCTAATCCGAGTCCTTTAAATTTCGCAAAACGTGTTCCCATTCCCAATGCCGTCATCGCCATCGTCAGCAAGAAGGTGTCGATCATGTTAATATTTGCAATAACTCCTGTGATAATCGTTGCCACATCTACAGAAGCGGTTAATGTGTAATCATGGATGAGTGAATTAACCCCTGCCATACCGATAAAATAAACAGCAAACCAAGGGATAACAAGCTTGACTTTTGATCCTTCTCCCCCTGATTTTTTTGCCATAGCACTTAAGATCACACCCAAAACAATCAGCATCGGGGCAATCATTATCACACGCGTCATTTTGACAATAACTGCCGTATTTGCCATACTCTCACCCGCTCCAGGTACCGATGCCGGAACCGCAACTACCTGTGCTACTTCATGGATGGTACCACCTACATACATCCCAAACGTTGAGGGGCTCATATGCAGAAATCCCGTTGAGGGCTCGATGATAGTAGCATAAAGAACCGGATACAAAAACATCGAAATCGTACCAAAAAGAACCACCATCGAAACCGCAACAGCTGTTTTATGCTCTTCCGACTTCAAAACGGGTTCCGTTGCCAAAACAGCAGCAGCACCGCATACCGATGCACCCGAAGCGGTCAAAATGGAGGTATCGCGATCCATCTTAAATACTTTTGTCCCTAACCAAATACCAATGATCATGGTCGATGAAAGAACCAAAAGCGAAACCATAAATCCTTGAATTCCTACCTCAGCAATTTGCTGAAACGTGATACGAAAACCGTAAAAGACGATGGCAAAACGCAAAATCTTTTTACCTGAAAAGGTAATACCGCTTTCCCAAGCTGAAGGAAATTTATTGTGCAGCGTATTAGCATAAAAAATACCCAACACAATCCCCACAACCAATGGAGAAATTCCTAGGTTTTTAATAACCGCCAAATCGGCAATCATCGTTGCCGCTGCAGCAAAAATAGCAACAAACAAGATCCCATTCATGGTGCCCGCTCGTTTTTGAGGTGAAAATGGCATAGATGTCCTTCTGTATTTTTATATTAAAACCGAATTATAGTGAAAATAGGTTAACCCGCTATTGCACCGATACCTCTAAACGGGAAGGAACATTTTCTTTTGAATCCACATTTGCTTTTTCATTCTGCGATGCACTAATGCGATTGGTTAGTGCAGGATTTCTTTGCAGATACTCAACCACCGCATTGGCTCGGGCATTGGCAAGTGCAAAAAGTTCAGGAGGCGCAATTACCTGTAATGTGATGAGCCGATCGATAAGCGCTTCCGTATAATGACGTACAAACTCGGCTTCTTGCGCGTATTGCTTTTCCATTGCAGAGCGTATACTTTTTACCGCAGATAAATCCATGGATTTTTTTGCTGTTTTTTCAAGCATTTCCAGACTCATAGCATCCGTTGAGTCAGTTTTTCCCTTTGACTCTTGCCCAACAACCATGTGAATAAGTTTTTTGATTCTTAATGCCCTGTCATCTTCTTTGACCGCCCATGTGCCATGTACTTTCACTGCAAGTTTTGGACGCTTTGCCAAAACTGTTGCCAGTTTATCGAGCTGTTCTCGCATAGGAGGAGTTAGCTCATATTCGCCAGCCTCAAATGAAACACTGGACAACGTATCATCATCCCCTGATATACCCATCATGGAACCCAATAGTTTAAACGGTGCGGTCACCGCCTTGGTTAACAAATTTCCAATGACCTGCCATACTACCTTTCCGTATTTAAAATCAGGACTGTTCACATCTCCTTGTATCGGTAAATCAATGTCAATGACCCCCTCGCCGTCTTCGAGCAAAGCGACTATGAGACGCATCGGCCACGGTGATCCGCCTGCCTTCTCCTCCCCAAGCTCTATTTGCTTGATCACGACTTGATTCTTAGCATCCAATTTACCATCATTAATCTTGTAACCCAAATTCAAAAAGAGCTTCCCATTGGCTATTTTATACCCTAAAAATTGTAGCGAATAGGGGGTGTACTGTTTCAATTCCAAATTATCAAACACTACTTGTATGTCCGTAAAATTCTTGGGAGCGTTGGTATTGAGCGAACCATCAATTTTTGCCAATCCATACTGATCTACCCCCCCTTTTAAACGGACAAATGTCGTCACGTCTTTAGTCGTTGATATCCCTAGTACTTCTCCATTCAAGTCATGGATATAGGTTTTAAACGGTAAGGGCAACGACAAATCGCTAAACGTTGCGCTGCTGTTGGCAATGGCGAGCTTAACCACATCAATACCAAATGGATTTGACTTTTCTTTGGTTGTGTTGGCTTCACTTTTTGCCCCTTTGCTCAGAGTCGAATAATTCAATGTTTTGTTATGATCAATCAACGTATTCGTATAGAGACCATTCACGCTGATTTGATTGATTTTGAGTCGATTGTCAGGATACGCATAGACAAAGGGGGTAACTCCGATACGATTCCATCCCAATAACACTGAATTGTCTCGACGGTCTTCTACTACCCAATCTGCAAGTGCGATTTTTCCTTTCACAGAAGTCTCTTTAGGTGTATACGAATACTCTCCTTTGAGCGTTAAATCACCCCGGCGCAATGAAGCGTACGTACTTGGTTCAATGTAAGGATCAATAAGCGGCAGAGAGAAATGGCTCAGTTCAAATATTCCTTTGCTTTTCAATGTTTCACGTATTGCTTGCGCATGAAGCTTTAGCATTGTTTTCTGATTGATTCTTCCTGAACTTTCAATATCTATGGCTTTTTTAAGATTACTGGAGACTCCGTTGAGTTTGATCTGCAGTTTGTCGATATTCGCTTCAACATTGCGGCTTGGAACCTCGTCTGTAAAATTTATCCCTCCATTATTGAGAAAAATCTCATCGATAACATACGACCATGGAGCAGTATCTGATACCGGCTCTTTTTTCACAGAGGTAAACATGAGCTTCTGCAAATCAATGGTTCCATTTTTAAGCCTCTTAAGAGAAGTATTGGCTCCTGTAATTTCAAGTGTTTTAACCGTTGCATGTTTGGCCTCACGGTTCAAAACAATACCGTTTGCATTAATATCTTCAAAGCCCGCGACAATTCTACTGTCACCCAACCGATTCAACTCAAAGGCTCCGAAATGGACCGCAGCATTTACTAACTCTTTTGGATTACTGCTGAGATTTTGAGAATACAAACTTATCCCGCCTACACTCGCGCGATACGCTTCTTTTGGTGCATAATCGTTCCACACCAAGGCTATCTCTTCAGCTGCTACATCCTTGATCCTAAAACTCCACGGGATCTTGGTTTCATTCTCATCTTCAGGAAAGGCTTTTTTGATTTGATCCATATAATCAATCCAGTCAATCACTCCCCCTTTACTGCGTGAACCACTAACCGCTAAACCGTCAAGCTTTGCTGCATTTGCTTCCAGTACTTTGCGCATCGGCCAAACCGTGGCACCGGAGAGCTTAAAACTTCTCAAATCCAATAATTTTTGCTGCTGACCTTTTGGGATGACACGCAAACGATTTAGCTCGACATGCACCCGTGAGAGTTTTGTTGCATTGATATCATCTGTATTTAACGCATAATTCAAACCAAAGCTCGCAATACCGTCCGCAACTTCAATGGGCAATTTATCTTTAAAATAACGCCATGGGGTGTGCAGTTTTCCTGAATTAAATCCTATGCTTCCTTCCATTGCAAAAGGCTTTATACGTTCAATCTTGCCTCGTAAATCAATAAATCCTCCCTCGTTGATCGTTGCGTACAATCGCATTGTCCCGTTCTTTTCAGAAGCATCTCTCAAATCAATATTTTCCAAATGAAACCCGATCGAATCAACTGCATGATGAAAGTGTTTTCCCTCGCTCTCATCCGTATAAGTAACTCCCCCCCCCTTTAGGGTAAAGTTATTGAGCAACAAAGCAAATGGCTTGGATTCTTCGGTTGTTTTATTTTCATCTGTACCAAGAGCGCTCAACCATCCAAAATTCATCTCCCCATCAGCTCCTTTATGCAAAGTGATCTGAGGTTTTTCAATACGTATATCCTCAGCCACCCATGCAAACTTCCATAAATAATCAAATGGATCAAGATTAATTGCAACGTAATCAATCCGGATGAAATCGCCTTTTTTTGGTGTTTTAAACGCCATATCATGAACTTGCAGATGAAACGTAAAAGGGTTAAAAGAGGCTGATTTAATGGAAAAATCTCCTCCCTTAGTTGCCTCAAAAACTTTTTGGGGAACACTGTTTTTGATCGCATAAGGAACTCCAAAAAAGCCTATAATTCCATATGTTACAAATATTCCTGCAACTGCTTTGAGTATCCATAATTTTTTCATAATCCCTCTTTTTAGTGCAATGTATTAATTATATCTATTGTAGAATAACTTAATATTAAAAGAGCTTTTGGAGCACCTATGCAACGCAAGAAAATTTACAATCCGTCATCAACTGAACATGTCAATGATCGGCGTATTTTTGGCGGTAATCCTACCGGTATTTTCGAGCTCAATAACATCAAGTATCAATGGGCGTATAACCTCTGGGAGATGATGCTCAACAACACATGGTTTCCAAAAGAAGTCGATATGACCCGCGATGCGGTCGACTACAAGTATCTCACTGAGATGGAAAAAACAGCCTATGACAAAGCCTTGTCTCAGTTGATTTTCATGGACAGCTTGCAAACCAATAATCTTATGGACAATATCAATCCCTATGTTACTGCTCCTGAAATCAATCTTATTTTGGTACGTCAAAGTTTTGAAGAAGCACTGCATTCTCAAAGCTATGCCGTCATGGTCGATTCCATCAGTCAAAACAGCGAAGAGATCTATCAGCTATGGCGCACCGATATGATGCTCAAAACCAAGAATGACTCGATTGCCGCACGGTATGATGAGTTGGCGAATGACCCAAGTGAGAGTGCTTTTCTCAAAGCGTGTTTTGCCAATCAGATACTTGAGGGGATTTACTTTTACAGCGGATTCACCTATCTCTATACTCTTGCACGTTCAGGGAAGATGCTGGGAAGTGCACAAATGATCCGTTTTATCCAGCGTGATGAAGTCACCCATCTCGTCTTATTCCAAAACATTATCAACACCCTTCGCCGTGAGCGTCCTGATCTCTTTACCGAAGCACTGACAGAAGAGGTATACGATATGTTTCGCAAAGCGGTCGAGCTCGAATGCGCCTGGGGCAAATACATCACACAGGGTCAGATTTTGGGTCTGACGAATGAAATCGTAGAGCAATACATCCAGTATCTGGCGGATGTCCGTCTACATGCCGTAGGGCTTAAGCCTCTGTACAATGTTTCTAACCCGATCAAATGGGTTGATGACTTCAGTAAATTTAACGATCAAAAAACCAACTTTTTTGAGGGAACCGTTACGAACTACTCCAAAGGAAGCCTCAGCTTTGACGACTTCTAAAACACGTCCTCTTACGACCCTTTGTTTTCCTACCGATCCCCAATTTGAAAAAAATTTGGAGCATCTTGTAGGGCTTATAGAGCAAACACCCTCTAATGCCATTGTCATCGCTCCTGAAGTGTGTTTAAGCGGTTTTGCTTATGAACGATTTGAGCAAGCAGCAGCATTTACACCCATTGCACTTGAACAACTCTTAAGTTGTCTCCAAGATCGACTTCTTGTTTTCACTGCCATAACACACAAAGACGATAAATTTTACAATACCGCATACGCGCTACACAACGGTGATGTTCTTCATCAACAAAGCAAATCAAAACTTTTTGCATTGGGTGGAGAAACCGACTATTTTACCGCAGGAAACGAAAATGGGATCAAAACCTTTGATTTTGAGGGGATTAAAATCGGTATTCTGATCTGCTTTGAGCTTCGCTTTAAACATCTGTGGCAAACCCTAGAGGGATGCGACCTCATCGCCATTCCTGCCCAATGGGGAAAACTTCGAAGCGATCACTTTGTTACGCTGACCAATGCCCTGGGTGTTATGAATCAGTGTTATGTCGCGGCTTCTGATGCACTTAATGAAGACACCAGCGGTATGAGCGGAATCATCACCCCCTTTGGTGCAGAGATCCGTAACAACGGGGAAGAGGTTCTCGCTTCTAATTATGAAGAGCGCACCGTTACCGCAATGCGCCGCTATTTGAATGTAGGAATTTCCAGTGACCGATAAAGTAACCATCATCAAAACGACCCGCATGGCCGAAGAGATTGCTAAAAAATTTCCCCTGCGCGAAACCATTAAAAAAGCGATCATCCAAACCAATCGCGAAGCCTTCGTCCCCCTCTCCATGCGTCATAATGCCTACCGTCTCGATGCCCTTCCTATCGGGGCACAACAATACATTTCATCGCCTCTTACGGTAGCTAAAATGACGCAGTATCTAAGCCCTGAAGGGTGTGACAGCGTTTTGGAAATCGGTTGCGGCAGCGGCTATCAGGCAGCTGTTCTCTCTCGTGTGTTCCGCCGTGTCTTCACCATCGAACGGATCGAATCGCTCCTGCTGGAAGCAAAAGAGCGTTTTCGACATCTCAAGCACGGTAACATCCATACCCGTACCGACGATGGACAAAACGGATGGGAACAATATGCCCCGTTTGATCGTATTTTGTTCTCCGCTTCTGCACGCTCCATTCCTCAAAAACTCTTTGACCAGCTCAAAGAAGGGGGTATTTTGATCGCACCTATGGAGCGTGGGCGTGAGCAGATCATCACCCGCTTTACCAAACAAGGCAATAAAATCATAGAAGACGCTCTCGAAGTGTGTGATTTTGTCCCCATTTGCGATGGAGTGGTACGATGAACGATCAACGGAAGTTTTGGAATGAACGTTTTGGGCGCGAAGGATACTTTTACGGTACTACGGCCAACTGCTATTTGGCCTCCCATATCGACACACTTCTTCCACAGCAAACGATTCTTTTCCTAGGTGAGGGCGAGGGGCGCAATGCAGTGTATGCACTTGAACGCGGGCATACGGTCACCGCACTGGATGCCGCCGAAATTGGTCTTGCCAAAACCGCGATGCTGGCGCAATCCAAAGGGCTTGAGCTCTCCCTCATACATACCGATCTGGAGTTTTGGAACCCTACACAGCAGTACGATGCCATCATGTGCTCCTTTCTCCACTTATATGAACCTTTGCGCAGTGAAGTATTTGCCAAAGCCCTTAAACAGCTTAATGAGGGTGGTATTTTCGTTGGAGAGTTTTTTTCAATCCACCAATTTTCAAAAACGACTGGCGGTCCCAAAGACCTAAACCTCCTCTACGCAGCCGATCAACTCTCTGCCATTCTCCAAACCATGCCCTGCGAGATACTCGAACTGTGCGAAATGGATACTCAGCTCAATGAGGGATTAGTACACAACGGCCTAGCTTCCGTCGTACGTTTAAAAGTACAGAAACAATGAGTTTGCCCGAAGCATTTGTCGAAAAACTGAGCCAAATTGTTCCACGTGAACAGTTTCAATCCATCCTCAAAACCTTTGATGCTCCAAAACAGATCACGTTTCGCGTCAATACCATCAAATCCTCTTCCAAAGAACTCGAATCGCAACTCGAATCGGCCAATATCCCTTATGAGCGTATCGGATGGATGGAAGGGGTATATCGCATTGCCCCGCAGGACAAACTGCGCCTAACGCAAACCGATGCTTTTTATGGCGGCAAACTCTACATCCAAAATCTGGCTTCGATGGTAGCGCCCCTGATTCTGGCACCTTGTCCTGAGGAAACCGTCCTCGATCTCGCGGCAGCACCCGGAGGCAAGACGCTCATGCTGGCGGGTATGATGCAAAACACAGGATGGCTCTCCGCCGTAGAACCCACACGCGAGCGTTTTTTTCGCTTACGGGCCAATCTCGAAATGCAAGGGGTCACCAACGCCCACACCTATATGACCGATGGGCGCAGTGTGGGGAAAAAGTGCCCCGAAATGTTTGACCGCATCATGCTCGATGCCCCCTGTTCCTCTGAAGCGCGTTTCAAAACCCATGAGCCAAAGTCAATGTCGTTTTGGAGTATTCACAAAGCAAAAGAGACCTCAAAGCTCCAACGCCGACTCCTCCTCTCCGCTTACGATGCCCTCAAACCCGGAGGAAAACTGCTGTATTGTACCTGTTCCTTTTCCCCCGAAGAAAATGAAAGCCCGTTGCAGCATCTGCTTGAGCGCCACGGTGAACATTTGATTACATTACCAATCACTCTTCCTTTTAATAATCTTCAAAAGCCTCTGAAGCGGTGGGGCAAAGAGGTGTTTGATGACCGCATTCAAAATGCGGTGCGGATACTTCCTACCGATACTATCGACGGATTTTTTTTATGCTTATTGGAAAAGAAAGTATGCTAAAATGTTGCATGATGTTAAATAAAAAGTTCATAATAACTCTTTTATCAATTGCCTTTGCCATCACAACCCTTCATGCAGACACCAACTGCACCATAAATGCCCAAGAGGGAACCATCTCTTTTTACCATGAAAATTACCTGGAAGCCCAGAAATATCTTTCCAAAGCCTCCGAAGCAGGTGATCCTAGCGCACACTACTATTTGGGACTTATGTACCTTAACGGTCAAGGTGTTCCCGCAAACTACCAAGAAGCTGCCCGACTCTTTACCCTGGCTGCTCAAAAAAACCATACAGGCGGACAAATTGCCTTGGGTGTTTTACTCATTGAGGGAATCGGTATTCCTCAAAACTTTAAACGCGCCGCTCATCTGCTAACCCTAGCTGCAAAACAAAACAATCAAGACGCTCAAGCCATTTTAGGATGGATTTACAAATACGGAGTAGGGGTTCGCGAAAACAAAATTATTGCTTATGCATTGTGGAATTATGTCGCTGCCAAAGGCGATGAATGGGCACGCATAAACCGCAATTATATGCTTTTAGAGATGACTGAAGAGGAGCTGTATAAAGCGCAGGATCTTTCCCTAAATCTTACCGTTCTTTGGAATGCTTTAGAACGTAAATCTACCATTACTCAGAAGCGCACCAAAAAGAAAAAACACTAAAGAGTTTTTTATCCTCTCCAACTCCTCTCTTTCCATGTATCAACATGGACAAATCCTGAATAAATTCCGATTCCCGAACCGCCGCATAATCGCATTAAACGCGCAAGATAGTCGATGGGTATTCCACTCATATGGATGTCCGCTGCTTTCCCGTACAGATGCATCGAATTTGCCGCGGCACCTTCTGTCATCCTATTGGTATGTTCTGTACGATACCCGGAAGTGAGAATAATCGGCCGATTAACGTGGTTGCTTGCCAGCCACTGCTGTGCTTTTGCCAAAACCGAAAACAAATTTGGATCCATCTGTACCGCAACTCGATCATGCGTATCCGCAAAAATTTTGCATAAATCATAGTAACCGTTTTCTTCCATCTTACCATTGCGCATAAAAGGTATTTTGTACGTATTTCCATTACGTATGATGTGCAATAAGGTTTCCTCATTGGAAGAAGCTTGCGCATAAAGAGGAACCGACGCTGCAAAAAGGATGCTCTTCTTTATAAAAGATCTTCGAGCACTGTTCTCTAAAAAAGATTCTTGATGATGGTAATTCATTAATACATTACACTTTACGTAAATTTTATTCCCTATAAGTAAAACATCAAAGCAAATTACAGTCCATAATAAAAATTAAGTTGGCACACATCTTGCTTTAAATCCGTATCTAATCCTAAAAAAAGCGGAGTCATGAACTACTTTTGGTCATTTCTTTTCATTGCAGCTTCGGTAAATGCGGCCTACAACCCATTTTTCAAGCCTCTTGCAAAACAAAAAAAAGCGCCTGTACTGGCACCTGCCGCACAAGCAATGCCGCTTCCTCCGCTTTTAAAACCGGCATTTGAGACTAATTTGGTCGCACCAAAAGCACCTTTTGATCTTTCTAATCTCGTCTATAGCTGTTTTTTAGAAACAGCCAAAGGAAAATTCATTTTGCTTAAAATAGGTGAAAATACGGTTGTTCTCAAAGAGGGTGACCCTTTTTATGCCAATAATAGTAAATATTTTATACGAAATATCACCAGTAACTTCATTACGGTTGATGACGCAGGAAGAACGCAGACCATCTATTTTACAGCGGGAGGTGAATAATGCGCTCATTGATACTCGCCATTGCTCTTTTAGGATTCACCGGATGCAGTGTTGTTACCAAAAAAGAGATGTTAACACCAGAAATGTCTCCCAAAGAGCTGGAGAATAACACCACACAAATTCAAAGCAGCGAACCTGCTATGCAGATTGTGGAAGTCAACGCCGACAATTTTCACATAGAAACCCAAACGATACCTGACAAAGAGATCATCAAACGTGCCAAAATAATGGGAGCGAGCCTAAACGATGTCATTGCCCTTTTGACAGAAGCCACCAATGAAAATATTGTTTTTCAGGTTCAATCGGAAGCGATAGGAATGAACATAGGCGGAGGAATCGGAGTTGGTGGAATTGGTGGAGTTGGTGGCGTTGGTGGCGTTGGTGGTGCTGGCGTAGGGGCAGGAGGTCTTGGAATTGGTGGTGTCGGAGGAATTGGAGGTGCTGGTGGAATGGGACGAATTGGCAATAATAACCATCTCCTTACTAATACCAAAGTCAATCTCTCGGCATCCAATATGGCCTTTGGAAAAGTTCTCCAAAAAACCATCGGCGACAAATTGGGGATACAATATTATGATGACACCTTCTACTTAGGTCATGTTCATACCACCACCCTAAAAATTCCAGCGGTTGAAGGTCTTTCAACAGCAATGCGCACAAGCTTAAGCTCTATGGGGGCTACCAATATCGCTTTCGATTCTATTACCTCAACCATCACTTTCTCCGCAAAAGAAAAAGAGTACGGCGATATCATGAATTATCTTAAAATTCTTCGCGATAATCTTTACGTCATCGAATATGAAATTTCTATCTATACCGTTGACCTCAAAGACAACTATGCGCTTGGTATCAACTGGAGTCTAATCCCTTCAATGGCAGAAAATGGAATTGGATTCATCGCTTCATCGGCCGCTTCATTGGGCGCAGCGGGAACCACTGCCGCTCCATTGACTTTTGGCATGCTTATGAAGAATGAAAAATACAACGGACAGGCGCTTGTCAATGCACTGGAAAACTTCGGAAAAGTAGAGAGCGTACAACGACCAAAGCTCCTTGGGCTTGCAGGAACAAACGTTAAACTCACCGATGGTGTTCAGACTCCTTACATCAGCGGGATAACAAGTACGTCTGTTGCCAATGGCACGGCACAACTCTCAACCACCAGTGCAACGGCCCTCAGTGGTTTAGAGATCAATCTCAAATCCAACATGCTCGATGGAACCGTTATCACCGACATTGGGCTCACGATTAACGACGTAGTAGGCTTTACCAATTTCGAAGTAGGAGCTACGAAATTTTCACAACCCACAACCGTTACTAAAGCGATCAACAATACCATGCGTGTTCAACCGGGTGTACCGATTGTCATCTCTGGACTTTTCCGCAACAAAAGCGACAAAGGCTGGAATGGAATTCCGGGACTAGGAGATACTCAAGCAGCGGTAGTGGGGGGAGCGCGCAGTACTGCCAGCACCAAAAGCGAGATGGTAATCATCGTTACCCCTCGCGTCATCAAGTATGTGATGAAGTAACCATGGCAATATTTACAGCAGGGTGCCTCAATCTTACCAGCGACATCGACAAGATCCGTGCGCAAGTATACCGTTACGCGCGAGCAGATCTTGACTCGAACGCCGTCAAGGTCTCCTTACGTAAGCATTCCGATGGGATCAATTACATCGCATTCTTGCCAAAAGAGAAATTGGTTTATGAAAATATCCTTTTACTCGCATCCAAGAATACAGGGAAAAGTATCATCATCTTCGAACTCGACTACAAACAAGTAGGAGTTGTTTTGGATGATCAGAAAATTATCGATTACATTTTGGATAAACCCGAAGAGTTTGCCAAGGAGCGCAGCTATGAAACTATTTATGCGGATAACACCAAAGGAGACAAACTCGTATCACTCAATCTTGATAAGGATCGAAAAGACACTTGGACTGGAAGCTTTCTATTGGCCTGTACCGTTGTTATCACGTCTGTACTCTTTTACGCGGGTTACGATTATTTGAACTCAACTGAGCTCAATCTCACCAATCGTGACACCCTCGTAACAGAGTACAAACAGCTCGTAACCAAAAACTGTCAAGTCTCTCTCGCCATGACCAAAAAAGTGGACATGGTAGGTGAACTCGAAAAGATTGAGAAAATCACTCAGGCGTCGGGGTCCACCCTTCAGCAGATAAGCTATCAAGATGATAGCTTATGTGCTGAGGTGGTGACACCAAACCTCAATGCTTTCATCGGATTGTTACCACCGGAAGCTAAAATAAAAAAGGAAGATGCTGCTGCAGGCATCGTGCAGTTTTGTAATGAAAAAGTATAGTCTTGTTGCTCTTTTCGTTGTTATCTTGATGACAATCTTAGTGTCAACCTACTTTTACTTTCTCGACATTGTGTACGAAGATAAAACGGTAGCCGAAGAGGTGAAGACCTTTAGTGCTTTAAAAACTGCCGTGGAGCAGCCTGTTGCTGTGTACGCGGAGGATCAAGTCCTCCGTGCCAAGAACGATCAATACAATGAGCTCATCCAAGAACTGGAAATGGATGCCATGGTAAAGATCGAGAACCAAAAATTAATTATCCAAGGAGGCATTCATGAAACCTACTCTTACTTGCTACTGAAACGGCTCTTGGATGTTGTCAAACATGACGACGTAGAATTAGTCAGCAGCTGCATCGGGAAAGGGTGCACTGCGGATGAATATGGATTTACCATCACGGTTCATCCATACGTATTAAATATACCAAAATAAAAATCAATCTTGCAAAGTCAAGATAAAAAAAAAGGATATACAATGACACAAGCATACACAGGAATGAGAAAAGGTATCTCTCTCGTAGAGATGATGATCGCGATTATTTTATTCGCAGCGTTGGCTACAGTTGGTCTTAAATACACAAAGAACTATATTAACACGGATCTTCAGGCAATGAAAGCACGTGTTGCTGCGGCAATGGATCAAGGTTCCCAATTGACTCAAGCCTATAAATTGTACACAACACAATACGGCACTCCAACATCGATCAATGATTTTAATGCAACAGAAACTAAAGTAATGACTGATCTTCCTGCCATAATCACTGAAATGAGTACGCTTGGATGGGATTTGAACACAAGTACAGGTGTTGGTTCTGGATATGCATTTACAATGAAACTTGATGGAAACACCACTGCGCTCCAACCTGCACAATATTGCCAGATTTGGAACAAAGAATTCAATTCTTCTGTTGAATTGAATGTCAGTGGAACAGAAGATGCCGGTACTATCGATGCACCTAACTATGCTCCTGCAACAGGATTAAGCTACTGCTTTGGTACACATACTGATGGGTATACTGTTATCGTTAAACTTCCGTAATTGAGCCTCTAGCTTTATCTTTTATATACCCTTACTTGCACCAGCTGGTGCAAGTAGATTCATCTCTCTTTTCTTTCTTTCATTGAATAAAAATTCCTTATGTAAAAAATTGGTACAAAGATTGCTTACATCCTTTTTAATGATACCAATGTATCTGAATCTTTACATTTCGACAACAAGGATGCACAATGACCCAGAATTACACAGGAATGAGAAAAGGTATCTCTCTCGTAGAGATGATGATCGCGATTATTTTATTCGCAGCATTGGCTACTATTGGTCTTAAATACACGAAGAACTATATTAACACGGATCTTCAGGCAATGAAAGCACGTGTTGCTGCGGCAATGGAGCAAGGTACTCAATTGACACAAGCCTATAAATTGTACACAACACAATACGGTGCTCCGGCAACGATATACGATCTAAATGCAACACTCACTCCAGTGTTAACCGCTATTCCTGCTACTATTACAGAGATGAGCTTGCTTGGATGGGACTTAAACACAACTACGGGCGTTGGTTCTGGATATGGATTCCATATGAAACTTGATGGAAATACAACATCAATTCAAGCAACTCAATACTGTGCTATCTGGAACCGTGAATTCAATTCATCTGTTGAATTGAATGTCAGTGGTACAGAAGATTATGGTACTATCACAGCACCTACGCATGTTGCATCTACTGCAGTAAGCTACTGTTATGGAAACCCTACTGATGGATACGATATTTTGGTTGTAATGCCGTAATTGGGTTAAAGAAACTCTCTGTTTTAATCCCCATACACCCTCTTTCCCCCCCCTTGTGGGGCAGGAGTGATTTACTTCACTTTTATTAACTCTTCATTAACTTTTTTACTTCATCCATTAAAGTTTTTTTATTCACTGTCGATTTAGCTGAACACGAATGTTACAAAAGGAGTTTTAACATGGTTCACCCTTACAATGGAAAAAGAAAAGGTATCTCTTTGGTTGAGATGACGATCGCCGTTATCTTATTTGGTCTTTTATCGGCCATCGCGTTGTTTTATTATAGAAGCTTGTTCAATATTGATTTAACGGCTAAAAAAGCACGTGTTGCAGCACTGATGAATCAAGCTTATCAGCTTTCGGGTGCATACGATATTTTTGTCGCGCAAGAGGGTATAGCGCCCAGTGAAGCCAATTTAACTCAATTTACTGCAGCCAATGTACTAATTCTTCGAAGTCTTCCAAGAAATATTCGAGAAATGACGACTACAGGGTGGGAACTTAATACTTCTGCAGCAGCAGGGCGCCCGGCATTCTTGTTCCCTATCGATCTAAATGGAACTGGTTCATGGGATGTTTTGTCTGATGATGATTTATACTGTGCCATTTTCAACCGAGAGTTAAATCGCAGTATTGAGCTCAATGTTACCAACGATACAAATTTTGGCACTATAACAGACAACTATGCCTTATATGGTGAATCGTTTTGTTATTCTGAACCTATTGGTATAAACTTTAAACATTGGATTGCGATTGTCAAATAATCGTATCATGCAAAAAAAAGCTTTTACTCTTATCGAAGTTGCCCTTACCATTTTTTTGGTAGGGGTGATAAGCACGTTAGGGTATTTTTATTTAAATACTGACAACCTAAAACGTTCCCAATACAAAACAGCAATCCAATCACAAATCAATCTAATTGAATCGATGGTATTTCAATGTAAAAGCCTCTCTGAGCAGATGCCCAATCAAGTTGGAGGAGCTGATGCCTCAGATACCAATCTCACATCATTGGAATGCAATACCTCCACTCCCTATGCTTTTGACGGTGGACGAAATGGTTTTGTCCCTGTCCCGCCAACTGGATTTACCGCATATACCGCTACAGAAACAGGAACGGAATTTTATATCATGACAACCGCAGAGAACAATTCAACACAAGATGAAGCGCTTGTCAGTTTAGCACTTAATTACACCTCGACTCAAGCAACACTTGATCATAACGCCACATCCGCCACGTTTAAATTTTATCTATCCCGTTAATTTTATGTTATAATAGTGCCAAAAAGCGCCTATGAACATAAAGAAGATATTAACGCCAAAACAGCTGGAAGTATGCCAAAAAGAGCAGTACTATTACCAACAGCAGGGCGTTAAAAAACATCTTCTTCAAATAGCCCTCGAACATCACTTCGTACAGAAAAAAGAACCTGCAATCATCCATAATCTCGAACTCATGAAAGAGTACGAGATGGTGATCGCCGAAGAAAGTGAAACCGTTCTCAAAATCGAGCGCAAAGAGCTCTTAGGCGAAATACGCCTCGCTGAACTCTCTACTAAAGCACGCAAGCGCGTCGAGCAAAAAAACATCCCTGTACGTGAATTTCAGCAAAAATACACAGCGCATCTACGTGTTGACCCCGAAATTATTGAACGCAAGATCAAACAATACAACGCAATGGATTTTGAAGAAGATGAAGTCATCGACATTTTTGAGATGCTTCTGGAATATGGAATTCAACGCAATGCGAGCGATATTCACCTCAATGGCTACGAGTCCTTTTATTGGCTTCGATATCGCATCGATGGCCATGTTCATGCCAAATTTTTGCTCAACCATGAATTGGCACAGCGTTTTGCCCTCATTATCAAAGAGCGCTGTAACATTGACATGATCAATGTTTATGCTCCTCAAGGGGGGAGTTTTTCCAGAGAATATCAAGATCGTTCCATCGATTTTCGTATCGAAATCGCCCCTTCCCAATACGGTGAAAACATCGTCATGCGTATTTTGGATAAATCCAAAAACATTAAAACACTCACTTCTCTCTTTCCCAAACAGCATCCGATGAGTGAACACGTTCACCATTTTGTTAATCAATCGAGTGGATTTTTTTTGGTAGTAGGGCCTACGGGTAGCGGGAAAACGACAACCCTCAACGCAATCCTCAATCAACGCGATCGTTTACATGAGATCATCTACAGCATTGAAGACCCTATCGAGTATAAAATCGATTTCGTAACCCAATATCAGATCAATGAAGCCAGCGGATTTACGTTTGTCGAGGGGATGAAGTCAATCATGCGACAAGACCCTGACGTTATCGTCATCGGGGAAATGCGTGACAAAGAATCGATCCTAACGGGACTAAAAGCGGCACACAGTGGGCACATGGTTTTTTCAACGCTCCATACCCCTAACAGCTTCATGGCCATGGAGCGGATTCGTGATGAGGGAGGTGACCTATTTATCCTTGCCTATTCATTAAGCGGTGTCATTGCTCAACGCCTCGTTCCCAAGCTCTGCACCTGCAAACAACCTTCTTTTGCCCAAGAAGGGCAAGCTTTTTTCAATAGCCTGTCCACCGGATATGAAAAAACTGGATGCATCAAATGCAATTTTACGGGCTACTACGGGCGCGCTTTGTTATTGGATATGGTATTTATACCAGGCGATATGAAAGTACGGTACCAATTTTACCTTGCACTCAAAAACAGCACCGTATTTAAAGCATGGGAACATTTCATCACCTTCAGCTATTTTCAATCAGCACAATATCTCTTTGATAACGGCATCTGCGATCACGTAACGCTCTCTAGCGAACTATTGTCACTTGGGTACGTACATGAAACCTGATCTGCTTGCACTGCTCAAAACGCTTCAATTATCGCTAGAAAATGGTAAAAGTATCACCAATGCACTGATGCTAATGCAAGGCATCACAAAAGACAAATCCGAACAGCGCACCTATGCCCAAATAACCAAAGCCATTCAAGAGGGTGCCTCTTTTTCCAAATCAATCCAAAAACACCTTTCTCCATCACCCGATATTATTCAATTTATCTCTATGGCAGAAAAGGGTGGGTCCTTTGTTAAAACACTTAAATCGGTCGTCAATTATTTAGAGATCAAAAATAAATTTTATCAAGAATCCAGTGATAAAATTGCATTGCCTTTGATCTATTTTACCTTGACCAGTGTCATTGTTATCGGTATTCGTTTTTTTGCCATACCGTTTCATCTCAAAGAGGCCTCAACCTACGATCCCAAAATTCAAGTCATAATCGCTGATCATTTACAAACTGCACAAAATTTAAGCGACCTTCTATTTGGGCTATTGGTACTTTTTACGATTTATTTTTTCATTGTTATGGTTGCATTATTTAACTACACAGGGGCGTTGCAAGGCCTTGCAAAACAATATGCATCTTTACTCCCAATTTCATCCAGAATCATCGGCTATTTTGAGAAATTTATGCTTCTTAGTCTATTAAGCGAAATGCTCAAAAATGGTGTTTCTTTAAAAATATCCTTCAAAGCAGCAGTACACAGCACCCTTGTCCCTTCCATCTCCAAACAATTTAACACTGTTTTAGAACGCCTAAGCCGAGGGGAAAAGCACTTTTGGGAGATTGATTTTTTTGAACCCATCGAACAAAGCCTTCTCGCCGGTGCCGGAAACATTACCCAGCTAGGTGATATGCTGGGACAATTTTCAGATCGATCACGACTCAATGCCCTTACCGCAGCTACCAATTTCTTTCGTATGATTACGATTATGGCTATCCTTTTGTTGGCATTTGCCGTTTTTGTAGAATTTTTCACCATTGTTCTAACCCAAGTATTAATCCAACAAGAGTTTATAAATGCTGCCGAACATGCATAAAAGTATTAATGTCAGAAAAGGCTTTATGCTCTTAGAAGTGATGATTGCGGTCATCATGGCAGGAGTTATTGCTGCCGTGCTAGCTACGATGGGTTACTATACTATGATCCAAGGCAATACGCTAAAATATCAAAATACCAAAACCATCCTAGAAGTAATCCGAAGTCGATTGGTAGGATTAGCCAAAGATCCCGATAATGATTCCTATTTTGAGCTATTAAAAGAAGAAACAAATTCCACCGTTCCCGTAATAGCCGGGCTTGGGAAAGATGCATGGGGACGTAATGTCTTTTATTCTACCTATGATTTTGGAATTGCCAATACAATTGACCCCATTTACGCGGATACCAACACATCCATTTCACCTAATTCCAACGTCTTAGGTCGTCTCATTAGCCTTGGAGAGGATGGTATTTTACAGACCAATGCAACGCATAGCACCGCGCAAGGCGATGATCTGATGATAGAAATCGGTATCGGTGAAACCAATCATTTAAAACTGTACGGCGGATCCGAAATTACCACCCAAACACGCGGTTATAACAGTGCGGTAGTATCCCTTTCAACTGATCCTTTCCCTGCGTCACCCATCAATGGAACTATTGTCTTCCATCGCGATACCAATCTTACCTACATTTACGACAGCAATACCACATGGGTACAAATCAACTAACCGTTATACGGCAGTTCTTCATATCCCATAGTTGTACCCACAATATAAAGGGGTGAATCTTCAATACGCCCTTTATAAGCTCCTATTGCCAACGCCGCCTTGGTACTATCCATATCAACCGTTATTCCCTCATCCATTGACAGCATGCGTAAAACATTGTCACTGACTAATTTAGCATCGCTAACACCATCAATCACAAAAGCAACATCAATCCAGTCAAATCCTCTGGCCTTGTCTTGGACACTAAAACGTATTTCTATGGAAGTGGCAGATATGGGGGTCAGAGAGTGAATTTCACCGTTACGAACATAATCTATACGCTCACATAGCGCTTGAAGCGATAAAGCGCTCAGAGGCTTTACTGGCACCCATCACACTCCATCGATCTGTCTTGCGTCTGAGCAACTGCTTCAGGCGATTGTGATCGCAGATAGTAGGTTGATTTGAGACCCAGCTTCCACGCCATCATGTAGATGTCATTGAGGTACTTACCGCTTGCTTTATCAAGTGTGATAAAGATATTGAGGCTTTGACCCTGATCGATCCATTTTTGACGGATAGCCGCAGCTTTGACCAAGATGGTTTGATCCAAATCATACGCAGGAGTGTAATACCCCCAGGTATCCGGATTGAGATTAGGGGCAACGACTGGAATAAGGCCTGAGAGATTTTCCTCAAACCATTTACGCTTATAGATAGGCTCAATCGTCTGTGTGGTCCCTGTGAGGATCGATATAGAGCTTGTAGGAGCGATTGCCATCAAATAGCCGTTACGCATTCCCTGAGACTTGATTGTTTCACGTAGAACGTCCCACTCATAGTTAGGGGCAAACAATCCGCCACGGTCAATGAGATTCTGTACTTCGGCCGTTGCATGATCCATAGGGAGGATTCCGCGATTCCATTTTGAACCGACATACTCGGGATAAGACCCTTTTTCTACTGCCAAATCCGAGGATGCTTTGATCGCGTTATAGCTGACCGCTTCCATCACTTCATCGATCTTGTCAAAATGTGCTTGGCTTCCCCATACGATCTTCTGACCGGCCAGCATCTCTGCTTCCCCCATAACACCCAAACCGATGGCACGGCTTCGCATGTTCGTACGTTTTACTTTTTCCAACGGGTAGAAGTTCAAGTCAATGACGTTGTCCAATGCACGAATTGCAATAGGGACGATACGATCAATGTCCTCTTTGGTATGGATACGGGATAAGTTAACAGAACCCAGATTACAAACAGCCGTTGCGCCGTCTACTTTTTCTTTTTCAACAATGTAAACAGGACGTCCGCCCAATGAATCCAATGCGGTCACTTTGTTCGCCGGTTTTTCAATCCCGCTGTCCATTTTGATTATCTCATCTTCTTCATACGTTACAAACGACCCGTCTTCGTATTTGATCTTGATGAGATAATGGTTAGGCTGTGTGTTTTGGAATATTTCGGTACACAGATTTGAACTTCGGATGATTCCATAATGGTCATTGGGGTTGGCACGGTTTGCACTGTCTTTGAAACACAAAAACGGACTGCCTGATTCAAAATAACTCGTCAAAATCTTCTTCCAAAGATCTTTTGCTTTGGTATGTTCTTTTACAATATTAGGGTCTTGTTCTAGCTCTACATAACGTTTTTCAAACGCATCACCATACAGCTCTGTGAGTTCTTGAACATCAAATGGATCAAACATCGTCCAGATACCGTCATCCACAACACGTTTCATAAACATATCATTGATCCACAATGCCGGGAACAAATCGTGTGCACGGCGACGCTCTTCTCCTGAGTTCTTTTTGATATCCAAGAAGTCTTTAACGTCCATGTGCCATGGTTCAAGATACACAGCAATAGCGCCCTTACGCGTTCCTAACTGATCGACTGCGATGGCGATATCATTGGTGATTTTCAAGAAAGGTACGGTGCCCCCTGCCGCGTTTTTGTGCCCATCGATAAACGACCCCATAGCACGAACACGCGTCCAGTCCCAACCGATTCCGCCCCCAAACTTAGAGAGTAATGCCATCTCTTTATAACCGTCAAATATACCTTCGATGTTATCCGGGCTAGAACCGATGTAGCATGAGCTGAGCTGATGACGTGTTGTTCTCGCATTGGAAAGTGTTGGCGTTGCCAACATCACTTCGAATTTTGAGAGCATGTCGTAAAACTTTTTTGCCCATCCCATTGCATCCGATTCATTTTGAGCCAAGAACATAGAGATAGCCATAAACATGTGCTGAGGAAGCTCGATTGGGTCACCATTGCGGTCTTTGATCAAATAACGGTCATAAAGCGTTTTAACACCCAAATAATTGAATTCCAAATCACGGTCGGGAACAATGTAGGCATCCAACTCTGCCAAATTGTATTTTTCTCTTAGTCCCAACAGAATACGTCCTTCTGCTTCACACCGTTCAAAATACTGCTGTAACGTGCCATAACCGGTAAAGCCGTTAACACGGTGATACAAATCATATAAAAAAAGACGTGATGCTACGAAGGTCCAATTGGGACTGTCTATATCAATTTTATCTACTGCCGTTTTAATTAACGTTTTTTGAATCTCATTGCTTGTAATACCGTCTCTGAATTGAATCTGCGCGTCTACTTCGAGCTCACTCTGAGAGACGTTTATTAAACCTTTTACGGCCGCAGAAGTATATTTTTGTATTTTAGTAATATCCAACGGCTCTCGTCGGCCGTTTCGTTTAAGTATTGTCAGCATGTGCATATATCCTTAGCTCTTATGGGGCATATTATAATCATTTTTATTTTACTATTTCTTATACCAATTTAATATTCTGATCTGTTTATTATTTAAACACCCGACTAAAAATTTTATCTACATTTTTGGTGTAGTAATCAAAGTTGAAACATTCGCGTATCGCTTCTTCACTCAGACTTTTTCTTAACTCTTCATCATCTAATAGATATTGTAAATAAAGACTTTCCCCTTTTTCATTGGTTGCACTTTTACCCTGCTGCAATCCTTCCCATACTTTCATTGCATTGCGCTGAACGATACGATAAGCATCTTCACGACTCACCCCTTTGAGCGGTAACTCCAACAATACGCGCTGAGAAAAAACCAAACCGCCTGTTAGATTTAGATTGCGCATCATGTTTTCAGGATAAACAACGAGTTTGGCGATAACGCCGTTAAAACGGTTAAGCATAAAGTCCGAAGTGATAAAGGAGTCCGGAAGCCAAAACCGTTCGGTTGAACTGTGAGAAATATCACGCTCATGCCATAACGCGACGTTTTCCATTGCAGGTATAACATAGGATCGTACCATGCGCGCAAGACCGGTAATGTTTTCAGTCAAAATAGGATTGCGTTTGTGCGGCATTGCCGAAGATCCTTTTTGCCCTACAGAGAAATACTCTTCACACTCATATACTTCTGTACGCTGCCAATGGCGTATTTGTACCGCAAACTTTTCAATTGAACTTGCCATGAGTGCTAACGCGCTTGCTAACTGTGCATAGCGGTCACGCTGAATAACCTGATTTGATGCAGGTGCTGCTTTGAGTCCTAACGCTTCACACGTGTACTCTTCTAGTTCCAACGGCGCGTGAGCGAAGTTCCCCATAGCTCCTGATACTTGTCCTACAGCTATGACTTCCATCGTTTGTTCTAGGTTTGTGAGATGTCGTGCCATTTCATCGTACCAAACCGCTAACACCAAACCAAACGTAATAGGCTCACCATGGATACCGTGAGAACGTCCAACCATCAAAGTCATCTTGTGCTCAATCGCTCTTGTCTTGATTGACTCCATCACCATTTTCACATCTTCAATGATCAACGCCAGGGAATCACGCATCTGTAATGCTACTGCGGTATCGACCGTATCCGAAGAGGTCATCCCGTAGTGAAACCATCGGCTCTCATCTCCCAGTGTTTCAGATACCGATGTGGTAAAAGCGATAAGGTCATGTTTTGTTACTGCCTCGATCTCATCAATACGATCAATATTAAAACCTGCATTTTTTACAATCTTTTGAGCATCCTCATCCGGAATCAGTCCCAAACGATTCCATGCTTTAACCGCTGCAATCTCAACATCCAGCCAAGCTTGATATTTTGCCTGCATCGTCCATTTGGATTTCATCTCTTCTCGTGCGTAACGTTCAACCATATTTATTCCTTGAGTGTGCTAAAATGCGCCTATACTTTGCGCTGGATACTATGGTATTTAGTTTATCCAACCCTCCCTTATAAAGGAATATATTTTGCCCTTCGTCACCAAAAAACTCCATGCGCCCATTCGTGAAAAAGCCTTTATTTTTTTAATCCGTGAACTTGGTTTGTCTCAAGCGGAGGCACAACGTCTTCTTGCCAAAGGTCGTTTAACGCAAAACGGTATTGTTATGAGTAATCAAGCGGGCTACATTGAAGGTAACTTTGATTTTCTCATGTTTGAGCCAGAGTCCCAAGGCTTACGAGCAATGTTTGTAGAATCCGATTTTGCTGTTTATGATAAACCTAGCGGCGTATTGGTTCACCCGCAAAGTCGTAAAACGCCCTATTCTCTCAGCGATGAAATCAAACATGAGTTTGGTGCTAACGCTAACGTAGCCCATAGAATTGACCAAGAAACCAGTGGCCTTGTTTTGGCTTCTCGTAACAAAGAAAGTGAAACGGTTTTAAAACTCTTGTTTGAGAATCGTCAAATAACCAAACGCTATTTGGCCATGGTTCATGGTCATCTAAAAGAGGATATGGACATACAAGAACCTCTGTTGCGTCGTGAAGATACCGATACCCTTGTACGAATGGTGGTCAAAGTTCACGAGGAGGGAAAAGTCTCTCGTACCTTCATCAAGCCTCTTGAATATTTTCCTGATCTCAATATGACTCTTGTAGAGGCCTCCCCCTTCACTGGACGTACCCATCAAATCCGCGTGCATTTGTTTCACGTGAAACATCCTATTGTGGGTGACCCTATATATGGCCAAGAAGAAAATGACATACGAAGATTTTTGGATAAAATTTTGTCTCCTAGAGATAGATTGGAAATGGGAGGAGCAACACGGCTTTTATTGCATGCTCACTCTTTGGAATTTAACTATGAAGGAAAAGATTACCATATCACTTCCAAAGAAGATTTTATCACCACGTGTCATAAAGCGATGAAAATCAATCAAGATTTTACACCACCTCTTTGATATAGCGCTTGCGTTTTATTTCTTTGATACGATTTATCTCCACCATAATATAGCCGTCAACACAATTATTAAAATCAACATCAATCCCAAAATCTATAAACTGCGCTCCCCCTGCTTCACATAATTCACTGTATTGTTTGTACAACATAGGAACTGCTACGTCAAAGGTTTTAAGATAATCCTTCAAAACTCTAAAGTCTTGTTCATAATCAACTCCTAAAAAGATCTCTGCAAACTCTGCATTGACATGATCGGATAAATGAAAAGCAGAGCGCGCTCTGAGATACTGATGATCGCAACCAAAGTAAAGGGTATAAAAATAAACCAATGCTTCTTGTGCATGTTTAGGATAGCTTCCAGAGATGCTGACCGGTCCAATCATGTATTTGATATGAGGATTATGTGCCAAGTACGCTCCGATGCCTTGCCAAAGATAATCCAAAGCACGGCTTCCCCAATATTTTGGCTGAACAAAACTGCGCCCAAGCTCTATAGCGTCTTCCAAGATGGGATCAAAAGCATTGCTCATCGTACACAGTTCATTGAGATACAAACCTTCCTTCCCAAGCCATGAGAGTATCCATCCGCACTCACCGATTCGATACGCTCCCACAACCTCTAGGGCATCATCATCCCACAGTAGCAAATGATGATAATAACGGTCGTATTCATCGATGTCTCTCGTCTTACCACTTCCCTCACCTACTTTACGAAATGAATATTCACGCAATCGACCAATCTCATTCATCAAATTTGGAGCCTTATCGTATTCTATTAAATAGATTTGCTTACTGTCGCTTGTCTCACCAATACGTTCACCCCGCTTTAATTCCTGCCGTATCTCCTGACGTGAAACAGGATGACCAATGGAACATTCAGTCGGATAAATCCCTTTCTTCCCCTTTGAAAGACGCATGAGATGTTTACGAAAAACTCGGGCATGATGAGCATCATCCATAGACGTATCGCTGAGAACTTTAGAGTTAATCAATTCACCGACTCTAAAATCAAATATTTGATTGCGTGCGGCAAATATCTCATGACCTAACAAAAGAGTCCCTAACGGTTTATAAATCCACGATGCTGCATAAAAAAGGGAACTGTTTTTTGCTTTTATAAAGATCGGCACAATTGGGGCATTGTTTCTTTTGGCAAATTTTACAAAGCCACCTTTCCATTTTGCCTCTTTTTGACCCAATATGCCGGCACGAGATACTTCACCGCTTGGGAAAAAAATAACAACCTCTTCACTTTGAAGCGCTTGATCAATCTTACGCAGAGAATCTCGAGAGAGCTTGTCGTTAAAATTATCTACACCAATAATAAAGTCTTTGAGTTGTGAGATACTTCCAAGCATTTTATTGGCGACAATTTTTACTTTTTTATCCTGTCGCACACTGCATATCATTTGTATCAACGACAAAGCATCCAAAGCCCCCAATGGATGATTCGCAACAACAATGACTTTTCCTATCGCCGGTATGTTTTCAATCTCTCTATGAATAACTTTATAGGAAACATTCACATGCTGTAAAACGGCATCGATAAAATCCAATCCATTTTTATTCTTATGATTGTCCATAAAATGATTAATAGAGTTTTCATGTATAACAAAACGTGTGAGTCCAACGACAACTTTGGAAATCAAATCAGGATAGGTGAATAATCCGGGATGTTCTTTTTTTAAAATTGTTTCAATACTTAGCATAAAATTTACCTTTAATTCTATCAAGATATGACATGGTAAATTGTGTTTATTTCAGTTTTGTTACATCATTATTACATGTTTATTACAGAGAATGAACTTTTAAAATGTGAATAACTTTTTATAACAGGCGCTTAAAGAATACTGAAGTGCTGTTATTTCTTTTTTTTCTTTTAGAGACCCCTATTTTAGGGGGTTTGCTCGGAAAGAAAGAAAACATCTTTTAGGTACAATTTAGATAAATTATTTCTGAAATAGGTAAAAGTTATAGGAATAATAAGTATATTTTAGAAACATTTATTCACATTCCGCTCACAGTGTGAATACTACACATTTTGAAAAAAATAACCATTTTTTTTGCTTCTTAATGTTTTTTTCAGGTATTTAATCCGGATGGCTTAAAAAAAATGTTCATTGAAGAATATAGGATAAATTATAAGGAAAGTACCGATACACTTCCGACTTAGCGGCTCTCCTGGTGTGTTAGCCGCTTATAGTACTTTTTGCTTTCCTTTCTCCAACTTTACTCTTTGAGCATGTGTTATTGCAACTGCCATAGCATCCGTGATATCCATCGGTTTTATCTCTTTAGTTATTCCTAATATTTGTTTGACCATAAATGCAACCTGCTCTTTGGCGGCTTTTGCTTTTCCAGTCAGTGCTTTTTTAACTTGTAAAGCCGTATATTCAGAAAATTCACCATGCTCTTGCAAAAGTTTTAACATAATGGCTCCCCGAAATTGCGCCAATTTTAAAACCGTTTTTGGATTGTGCGCATAAAAAATATCTTCCATCGCAACTTCATCAATTTTATGCGCTGCAAATAATTGTTCGATTGCTTCGGCAATTTGTGGAATCTGATGTTGAAGCCCTTCGCTTTTTATCTTTACCAGTCCCGCTTCGATCAATTTAATTTTATGCCCATCCAATAAAATAAGGGCGTATCCGCAATTTCGCGTACCAGGATCGATTCCTAAAATCAGCATTCATTCTCCATTCACATATGTAAAAAAACTTATTCACATCAAACATATCCCCAATTATAGGGAAAAAAGTGTATTATTACCATTACTATTCACATAGTTGGAGAAAAAATGAACAATATCGGCAGCATGGTTATCCAAATGCTCAAAAATGAGATAAATGAAATTGATTACACACGTTACATAAAACAGCTCTCTTTTAATGAAGAAGAATCTAAAAGTAATTTGGCGGTATTTAACGCACCAAACCTTTTAATAGCCAATTGGATACGAACAAAATATGCCGATAAAATATCTCACCTCTTTGAAATCAAAACCGGAGTAAAGCCCTCCGTATCGATTCTCGTCAAATCTCAAAATACGGCATCTGCTCAACACTCTGCTCCCGCCATACAAACACACAGCGATAAAACACCCGTTGCCCTACTCAATCCATCCTATACCTTTGATAATTTTGTTGTAGGCGGTTCTAACAATTTTGCGTATGTGGCAGCAAAAAGTGTAAGTGAAAAACCGGGTATTGTTTATAATCCTCTCTTTATTTACGGCGGAGTCGGTTTAGGAAAAACCCATCTGATGCAAGCGGTAGGAAATGTAATGCTGGCGCAAGGCAAAACGGTTATTTATACTTCAGTAGAACAATTTCTTAACGATTTTAGCCGTCATCTTAGTAATCGTACCATGGACAGGTTCAAAGATAAATACCGTAAGTGTGACTTGCTCCTTATAGACGATATTCAATTTTTAAGTAATAAGAATCAAATACAAGAAGAATTTTTTCATACTTTTGAGGCTCTTCGTAATGAAAACAAGCAAATTATTATTACATCCGATAAACACCCTAAAAAAATAGCAGGTCTCGAAGAGCGGCTCAAAAGCCGTTTTGAGTGGGGTTTGGTTGCCGATATACAACCACCTGAGCTTGAAACAAAAATTGAGATTATCAAGAAAAAATGCGAAATCAACCGTGTCAAACTGGATAAAGAAGTGATTAATTACGTAGCAACCATTATTGAAAATAACACAAGAGAAATTGAGGGAATCCTCTCAAAACTCAATGCCTATTCTCAACTCATGGGAGTTGATGTCAATATAGAATTTGCACGCAATGTTTTAAAAGAACAAATGGCTGAAAAACGAAATAATATTACAACCGATCTCATTATGGAAATTGTTTCCAAAGAACTCAATGTAAAAACAAGTGAAATCCGTTCAAAAAGCCGTAACAGCAATATCGTTTATGCACGAAGAATCGCTATTTATCTTTCTCGCAATTTAACACCCAATTCAATGCCACAACTTGCTCAATACTTTGGGATGAAAGATCATACGGCTGTTAGTCATACGATGAAAAAAATCAATGAACTTATAAAAAATGATGAAGATTTCAAAATAAAAATAGATGAACTCTCTAATAAAATCTCAACAATCACCTCAGAATAAAGATCTGATTGTAAAGGGAAACTAAAAAAGATATAATTCTTTAGCAAAGTGAATAGATGTGAATGAAACAAAACCTTTTGGTCACATCTGTTCATCCCAGCTGTGAGAGGGAATATGTGTTTGTTCACACATTCACACCCCCTTATTACTAACTACTAACTATTTAAGATATAAATTAAAAAGGAAATACGTTATGAAAATAACCATTGATAAATCCGTTTTGGAAAATATATTACTTCATCTTCAACCTTTCCTAGAAAAAAAAGATACTTCTCAAATAACATCACATATCTTATTAAGTACAGATGGAAGAATTCTGAATGCAAAAGCTACTGATTATGAAATCGGTTTAACCATTCAAACAAATGCTTTGACAATAACAGAACCAGGCTCCGTAACTGCAAGCGGCAAAAAACTCCTTGATATCATACGCATATTAAAAGATGAAGAAATAGAAATAGAACTGATAAAAGAAAATCTTCATATACGTCAAAAACGTTCTAACTTTAAATTACCAACGTATAAAAGTTCTGAATTTCCACAATTTCCAACTACTGATGAAAAACCAAAAATAGAAATCAATTCACAGATTTTGATAGAATCATTAAAAAAAATAACACCGGCAACCGATACCAATAATCCAAAATTTGAATTAAACGGTGCATTGATCGATATTAAAAATAATCAAATCAACTTTGTATCTACCGATACAAGACGATTGGCCCTCGTTCATATTGAAAGTCAAAACGACCATGAACTTTCCATTATTGTTCCAAAAAAAGCAATTATAGAAATTCAAAAACTGTTTTCAAACAATATAGAAATTTATTATGACAACACCCATTTAATCATCAAATCTGATGACTCACTCTTTTTTACCAAACTTATCAATGGTAAATTTCCTGATTACACCCGTATAATTCCAAAAGAGTCATCACGCTCTATAATACTTCCAAAAACAACTATTATCACGGCCATTAAGCAAATAACCACTATTTCCAATGATTTAAAATTAACCTTTCAAAGTGATTCAATTCTTTTTGAAAGTTTAAGTGACGATAATATTGAAGCAAAAACAGCAGTAGAAATAGAAAATGGTTTTGATTCTCCTTTTATACTAGCCATTAATAGCCGATACATACTTGATTTTTTAGGACAGATCAGTGGTAATGAATTCACATTGGAAGCCAATGAATCCAATCAGCCTTTCGTCATAAAAGAAGGAAATTTTAAAACCATCGTCATGCCAATCGTTATCTAAACATAAACTCTTCTTTTAGCCCTTTTTAGGGTTTTATTTCATAAAACTTCATTTTTAGATAAATTGCGCTAAAATAAAGCCAATAAACACGCAAATAGCGGGAGAAAACATGGAAAATTACGGTGCCAGCAATATTAAAGTTCTAAAAGGACTCGAAGCCGTTCGCAAACGTCCTGGAATGTATATCGGTGATACCGGTCATAGAGGACTGCATCACCTCATTTACGAAGTTGTTGACAACTCCATCGATGAAGCAATGGCTGGGCATTGTGATACTATCAATGTTACACTGACAAAAGCAGGAACAGCAATAATAAGCGATAACGGCCGCGGTATTCCAACCGATATTCATCCGGGCGAAGGTATATCAGCAGCTACCGTTGTTTTAACGGTATTGCATGCGGGTGGAAAATTTGATAAAGATACCTATAAAGTTTCCGGTGGTCTTCACGGGGTAGGGGTATCGGTTGTTAATGCATTAAGTGCTGATCTTAAAATGACCATTTTCCGGGAAGGTCAGATATTTGAGCAAGACTTTAAATGCGGTATTCCTCAAGAACCACTTGCAGTTGTAGGAACGACACGTAAAAAAGGGACAACGATTGAATTTTCTCCCGATCCTTCAATTTTTACTGAAACGGTTCTTTTTGAATACGATTACCTTGCAAAACGTTTTAAAGAGCTTGCGTATCTTAATCCACGAATCACGATAAAATTCAAAGATGAGCGTAACGGTGCGGACAATACCTATCATTTTGAAGGCGGTATTACCCAATTTGTTACCGATATGAATAAAAAAACAGTCGTAGCAACTGCCTATGAATTTAATGAAAAAGCCGAAGACATAGAGATGGACATCGCGATCATGTATAACGACAGTTATGATGATAAAACGTACACCTTTGTCAATAATATCAATACCCCTAACGGTGGAACTCACGAAGCAGGGTTTCGTGCGGGACTCACACGGGTTATTTCCAACTACAACAAACAAAATGGAAATGCCAAAGAAAAAGACGTTCCTCTAACGGGTGAAGATGTATCCGAAGGTCTTATTTGTGTTGTATCCGTTCGTGTTCCTGAACCGCAGTTTGAGGGTCAAACTAAAGGAAAACTGGGCAATACCTATGTTCGTCCTTTGGTTCAAAAAGCTACCTATGAACGTTTAACTAAATATTTCGAAGAAAATCCTCTCCAAGCCAAAGCCATTACCCAAAAAGCATTGATGGCGGCACGCGGGAGAGAAGCCGCGAAAAAAGCGCGTGAATTAACGCGTCGTAAAGATGCTATGACGGTGGGAACGCTACCTGGAAAACTGGCGGACTGTCAAAGTAAAGATCCAGCTATCAGCGAACTGTATCTGGTGGAAGGGGACTCTGCGGGCGGTTCTGCTAAACAGGGTCGTGACCGTGTATTTCAAGCGATTTTACCTCTCAAAGGTAAAATTCTCAATGTTGAAAAATCCCGTTTGGATAAAATTTTAAAATCCGAAGAGATTACAAACATGATTACTGCATTGGGTTGCGGTATTGGAGAAGAGTTCAACGAAGCAAAATTGCGTTACCACAAAGTAATCATTATGACGGATGCTGACGTTGACGGAAGTCATATTCAAACATTGTTGCTTACTTTCTTTTTCCGATACCTTCCAAAAGTGGTAGAAAATGGGTATTTATACCTCGCACAGCCACCGTTGTACCGCTATAAAAAAGGGAAAAAAGAGATCTATTTCAAAGATGATCGCGTTATGAATGCATTTTTGATTGAAAATGGTATTGAAGCATTGGAATTGGATAACCTCAATGTTGGTGTAAATGATCTCGTTTCTTACTTTAAAATGGTCGACCATTACCGAAGTACCTTGGATTCTCTTGAGCGTCGGTACGCGCTTGTTGAACTCATCCGTTATTTCATTGAAAATCCTGATCTTATAGGATTACCGCTAAAAGAACTTTATACGCATGTAGAAGCGTTTTTGAACAGTAAAGGGAATAATATACTTTCTAAAAATATCAGCGATGAAGATATGCATTTATTTGTACAAACCAAAGAGGGTCTTGAAGAATTGCACGTTAACGATGAATTATTTGCTTCTCCTCATTTTGCGGAAGCAAATTACATTTTCCAAAAAATTCAAGACTGGAACCTGCCGCTAGAGGGTGATTTGCTTGAGCTATTGACTACCGTAACCGATTACGCGAAAAAAGGGTCATACATCCAACGCTACAAAGGTCTTGGTGAAATGAATCCTGAACAGCTGTGGGAAACTACAATGACACCTGAAAATCGTATTTTGTTGCGCATTACGGTTGATGATGCGGAATCTGCAAGCGATTCATTTGGTCTCTTCATGGGAGATGATGTTGAACCTCGCCGCAACTACATTGAAACGCATGCCAAAGATGTTAAACATTTAGATATCTAAATGACCTATACCGAAAAGAAAGAGCGTTCTCATCGTTTTGTGTTAGCGCTACGGATGGGTTTACCCATTTTTTTGATGAGTGCTATCGCTCTTTATGCCCTTTTTTCACAAGAACACTCTACAGTTGATTCTCTTATTGTTCTTGCTTTACTTCTGTTTGCAATGGCCATTTATTTCCTCTTTTTTTTGATTAATCAAAGCAGCTATGAACATATCACCGAACAAATTACCCATACTTTTACACCAGAGTATTTTTTCAAACTTTTTCACAGTTTTATCAAACGTAAAACTGGTACGATAGTGATGATCAGCATTGATAACCTTTTGGGAATTAATGAACGTTACGGGGTCAAAAACGGAGATGAAGTTCTTAAAAATGCAGCAATGCAAATTAACGATTTTTTCACTTCAAAAGAGATTAAAACACTTCCTGTTTGCCGATTTAAAGGGGGTGATTTTATCCTTTTGCTCATAGGCGAAAAAGAGGCTAATACTGCTTTGGTCGAGCTGTTTTTGGCAAAACATCAAGAGACACTGATAAATGAGATTGAGGTAAAACTGTCAGCTGTTTTACTTGATACCAAACTTATTAAACAGCCAAAAGAGATCATAACACGTTTGTATGAACTGCAATATGCAAATAAAGAGAAAAAAACTTTTACCGATCGTGATGATATTATTCCGCATGAGCTTGAAGAAGCTGTATTGGAGGCACTAAAATCACAGCGTTATTCCATTGCTCTGCAAACGGTTTGCTGTGACAAAAGATCCATGTTTGAGACATCCTTTAAGCTGGTCAATAAAAATGGAGGGCTTATTCATCAAAGCCGTTTTATCCCTTTTTTAAACCGTATTGGAAAAATAAGAGAACATGAAAGCAATATATTAGAGCTTTCAATTAAGCTGGCTTGTGAGGATGCAGGACATTATATTGTCACGGTTTCATCGGTAACACTGCGTAACGGATTATTTTTTCAATTTGCGCTGGAGCTCTTACAGCGTTATCCTGATGCAAAAGGAAAAATCATCCTTATGTTTGATGAAAAAGAGTATTGCCATCAAGTCAAGCGCTTTAAAGAGCAGATTGCACAGTATCGGGCGGTAGGGTATAAAATTGCTTTGGATAAATACGGTATGAATCATACAACAATGATGTATCTCAAAGAGCTGGACGTTGACTATGTCCGTTTTGATTCCCTCTATACACGCCATATCAAAGAAGAAAAATATCAAAATATTCTTCAAGGACTTAATATTACCGCCCATTTGTGCGGAGCGGCCACCTGGATGAATATGATTGAGGATGAAGAGAGTGACAAGGTCATCAAAGCGCTAAAAATCAACTACCGTCAAGGCAACTTTCACGGAAACATTACAGTAAAGGAATAAAAATGAAATACGGAGAACAAATCGTCGCTGATTTCGATGTTGAAAAAGATTTTGAGATATGGCCCAATGCCCATGAACGTGATTATGTCGTTAAAGTGACGCTGCCGGAGTTTACTTGTTTGTGTCCTCGCAGCGGTTATCCCGATTTTGCCACCATTTACATTGAATATACACCCAATAAATTTGTAGCAGAACTCAAAGCGATCAAGTTGTACATTAATTCATTCAGAAACCGCCATATTTCGCACGAAAACAGTGCTAACGAGATTTACAGCCTCTTTGAGGATAAAATCGCTCCTAAGCGCTTAAAAGTGGTTGCGGATTTTTATCCGCGAGGCAATGTTCATACGGTGATTGAGATTGATAGTGAAAAGATGGAAAAATAATTCGGCTTAATAGCCGAATATGATTTTAAGTAGAAAAAAGAAAATTGCTGCCATTGCAGCCGCGGCAGGGAGGGTAATAACCCACGCCAATGCAATAGGACGCATCAACGCCCAATTGGCATTGCGATTAAGCATCCCGATACCGATAACAGCACCCACTAAAATATGCGTTGAAGAGACAGGAATCCCCATTTTCGTAGCGAGCAATATAACGAGAGTCGCTCCCAGTTCTGCTGCAAACCCTGTTACTGGAAAAATCTCGGTGATACGACTGCCAACAGTATCGATAACTTCTTTACCGATAAACCACAATCCCGCTACCAATGCCACTCCGAAGGTTGCCATGGCAATGATGGGAACCGGTGCGTCGGTATTGATGTTTCCAGTAGCTAAAATATCGATGATAGCGGCAAAAGGCCCAATAGCATTTGCGATATCGTTGGCGCCATGGCTAAATGCAAATGAGGATGCGGTAAGGACTTGAAGCATACTGAAAACACGCATGGTAGCTTTGTGTGGGGTATCTTTGTGCATCACTTTGACAATTGCATACACGACACCATACATAAGTGTAGACATAAGGGCAAGAAGTGTATAAATTTGGACGTCATTAAGGCCGATATTTGCATGCTTGAGCCCTTTGAATAATAGCATCCCTGCAATCATCGCCGTACCAAAAGCTGCCGCGATAGGGGCATGAGTACGAAGGGCATAAAAAGCATTTGATTTTTTCTTGAGTGCAGTGATTGTGGCAATTTGCATGGTATAACGCTCTTTCTCATCGTTGGTTGCGGTAGCATCATCATGAGCTTCATGTAAAGTAGCCAGTTGAGATTTTAGAACATCGATGTGCGCTTGGACACGATCATTGTAGTCAAGGATGTATTTCTTCAAATACCAATAAATTCCATACGATGCCATTCCTCCAAGAATAGGAGAAACAACCCAGCTAATAGCAATTTTTGTAATTTGATCCCAGTGAACAAGCCCAAATACCGATTCTCCCTCGCCCATTGTGACGTAACCCAAAGCGATAGAACCACCTAAAATTCCCCCAATTATAGCGTGGGTTGTAGAAACTGGATACCCTTTTTTGGATGCAAACAACAGCCATGTTCCTGCTGAGAGGAGCGATCCCATCATAACAAAAACAAAAAGCATTGGATTGAAATCCATTTGGGAAATATCAACAATTCCTTTGCGAATGGTGTCGGTTACGGCTGAACCTGCGAGCATTGCCCCGCCCAGCTCAAAGATGGCAGCAATCATCAGCGCTTGTTTGACGGTGAGGGTTTTGGCTCCAACGCTGGTACCAAAAGAGTTGGCAACATCATTTCCACCAATGTTAAAGGCCATAAAGACACCAAACAAGGTGGCGAGAATGAAGAGAGTATGGTTATTTTCGAGATAGTTAAATCCCCACACCATAAACACAGTGGTCATAAGAATAAAAATACTGCCGAAAAAGAGGTTGTCACGAGAAAGCATGGACGCTCCATTGAGTAATGTTATTGGAATTATATTACACAACAGCTACGAATAGGCTACGAAATGGTTACAACATAGAATTATCCGAATTTACCGGTGATGTATTCCTGTGTTAATTTTTCTTTAGGAGTGACAAAGAGCTTCTCTGTCTCTCCAAGCTCTATAAGCTCTCCGAGATACATAAACCCTGTATAGTCGCTCACACGCGCTGCTTGCTGCATGTTGTGCGTTACGATGATAATGCTTACGCGCTCTTTGAGCTCGATGACAAGGCGTTCGATACCTTGGGTAGAGATTGGGTCAAGAGCAGAGGTTGGTTCGTCAAAGAGCAATACTTCTGGCTCTACAGCGATAGCGCGAGCAATACATAAACGCTGCTGCTGTCCCCCAGATAAACCGTTTGCGTCGTGTTTGAGACGATCACCGACCTCTTTCCAGATTGCGGCATCTTTGAGGGCTTTCTCGACACGGTCGCTTAGTTCAGTTTTATTTTTAATCCCTTGCAAACGCATTCCGTAGGCAACGTTGTCAAAGATGGACATTGGAAACGCAGTCGGTTTTTGAAAGATCATCCCGATTTTGGTACGCAAGTGAATCAAATCCTCTTTGGCACCTAAAATATTGCGTCCTTCAAACTCGATTTCACCTGCGTAACTGTTACCTGGATACAAATCGTGCATACGGTTAAAAGAACGCAACAAAGTGGTTTTACCACACCCTGAGGGTCCGATTAATGCCGTAATAGAGTGTTTAGCGATGGGCATGGTTATTTTTTTTAAACTGGGAGCCGCGGCACCTTTGTAGGTAAATTCAAAATCGCGTACATGCAGAGCGCACTCTTCTTTGATATCAATGATGCTTGCCATAATTTATTTCCTTTTCTTTGTGGCGAGTAAAATTAATCGCCCTAATATGTTGAGACCTAAAATAAACATTGATAGGATAAAAGCTGCTGCCCATCCCAGCTGCTGCCAATCCTCGTAGGGGCTGGTTGCGTAGTTGAATATCGTCACTGTCAATGATGGCATTGCTTCGTTAAGATCGGTGGTAAAAAAGTTATCGTTAAACGACGTAAACAGCAACGGTGCCGTTTCTCCTCCCACGCGAGCGATACCTAAAAGGACACCCGTTAAAATACCCGCTTTGGCTCCGCGATAAACAACGCTTAAAATCACTTTGTATTTTGGTGCGCCAAGTGCGAATGCTGCCTCACGAAGTTCTCCGGGAACAAGCTGGAGCATGTCATCCGTAGTACGCAAGATGACGGGAATCATGATAATCCCAAGAGCAATGGCACCTGCCCAGGCACTAAAGTGTCCCATAGGCATAACCACGATTGCGTACACAAACGCACCAATAACGATCGAGGGTGCCGACATCATAATATCGCTGATATCACGAATGGTGTGTGCGAGTTTGGAATTTTTACCGTATTCGCTGAGATAAGTTCCCGCCAAAATGCCCAAAGGGACACCGATTGCTGTTGCCATACCAATCAAGATTGCCTGACCCACCAATGCGTGTTTAAGACCACTCTCAGGATTTCCGGGAGGGGCTCCATCGAAGATAAAGATGTTCCAGTTAAGGGCGCTGATCCCCTTCATCACCAAAACGCCTAAAATCCAAAACAAAAAGCCCAAAGCGATTAGGGCGCTGAGGGTTGAGAGGGTGAGGGCTACTTTGTTGATAAAGACGCGTTTTTGTACAGCGGTCATGATGTTTTCCTAGCTTTACGTAAAAAGTAAAATTTTGCAACGGCGATAACCACAAAACTCATGATGAGTAAGGTTAATGCAAGACCGAAAAGACTTGAGAAATACAAAGAAGAATCGGCTTCGCTAAACTCGTTTGCTAATGTTACAGGAATGGAAGTGGTTGGATCGAGAATCGACTTTGGCACGTGGTGAACGTTACCCATAACGAAGGTAACGGCCATCGTCTCGCCGATTGCACGTCCAAGTGCAAGGATGAGCGAACCGATAATGCCTGCTTTGGCGTAAGGGATGATAATGTCTTTGATAACGTCCCACTGCGTACCGCCCAATGCGTATGCGGACTCTTTGAGAATATCGGGAGTCGTGTTCATCGCATCGCGGGTAACGGCTGCCATAAACGGCAAGATCATGATTGCCAAAACGATTCCTGCGGCAAGAAGACCTATCCCTAGGCCTCCGAAAATATCACGGATGATCGGGACGAAAAAGAACAGCCCCCACATTCCGTAGATAACAGAGGGAATCGCCGCCAGAAGCTCGACGCTGACTCCAAAAAATCCTTTGATTTTATCATGGGCTATTTCACTCAAAAAGATGGCGACCCCAATGGCAATAGGAACAGCCAGCAACATGGCCAAAAAGGTAGAAATAATGGATCCTAAAATAGCGGCGTAAGCACCGAATTTATCAAGATTAGGAGCCCATTCGTCTTTGGTTATGAAGTCCAGACCAAAGGTGTGCATCGCTTCAAGGGAGTGATTAAAAAGGACGACAAATATCCATGCGACGATGACTAGGACGAACAGGGCGCTTAATCGTGCTGTATTGAAATATATCTTATCGATCATGGATTGCCTTGAGAAATATTTTGGCAATTTTAATCCATCTTGATTACAGAATTGTTACCAAGTGCTCTTTTATCCATGTTATTGCTTCATCTTTAGTAAAAAATTGTTGATTGAGCTGTGCTTTGTAGGCGTTCTCTAAAATCTCTTTAAAGCGTTCATCGGGAGAAAGACCTAAAGAGATGAGATCCCTTCCCATGATCAAGGGTTGGGGCGGCGATGACAATACGCCCAGTTCGGAAGCTTGAGCGTATAGCCATTCTCCGGCTGGGAATGATGCGGGCGTTGTACCGTTAAATCCCCGACCTAAGAAATCTGCTTCTGCTACGGGAATCAAGTCTTCGATGCATACCTGTGCGCTGAGATGCAAAATTTCGGAGGGTGGCGTATCGTAGAGTTTTCGCACGGCACCATGGTAGCGGATAAGCGGCAATACGCTGGCGATAAGGTCGTGTTCGTTGGTGATCTTTTCTAAAAACTTTTGCCCCACCTCGACGCCTATAAGCGCATGATGGGGAGCATTTATTTTGCCATTTTCGATAACGGTGGTGATGGGTTTGGCGCAATCGTGCAATAACACCGCAAACATTCGTGTTATATCGCGCTTTGGCTCTCCTATGCGCAAAAGGGCCATTATGTCTAAGGCTTTGAGGGTATGTATCCATACATTTCCCTCAGGATGGGAGAGGGGATCTTGAGGGGTTTTTTCGTACAGGTCCAGCGGTGTAAAAAAAGGCAAGGCGCCCATTTCGCGTAAAAGCTCCATTCCTATTGAGGGTTTGGGGCTTAGCAAAAACAGTTTTTTGAGTTCTTCAAAAATCCGCTCTTTGGGGAGTTCTTCCAGGGCGCCTTGATCGATCATGCGCTTGCATAACGCCAAAAGTTTCGGATCACAGGTCAGATCAAACCGTGCGACAAACTGTACCGCACGCAATAAGCGCAAGGGGTCTTGAACAAAAGTGAGCGGGTCTACGCATACGAGCCGTTTTTTGCGTAAGTCGTCTGCACCATTATGAGGGTCTAGCAGAGTTTGAGTAAGGGGATTATAGCCCATAGCATTGATGGTAAAATCCCGTCGTCGGGAGGCAGTAGCAAAATCCAGATCACTGTAGGTCTGTATCTCAAATCCTTTGTGCCCTTTGGCCGATTTGTTTTCGGTACGAGGGAGTGAAAGATCAATGAAGTAGGTGCCGTAGCGGAATTTGTAAACGCCGAAAGATTTTCCGACCTCATTGATTTTTCCAAAGGGTTTTAGAATTTCGGCAAGCTCCATCGTATCACTCACTCCATAGAGTTCGATATCTATGTCCAGACTCTCATGTCCCAAAAGATGGTCACGAACACATCCACCAACTAAGATAGGAGTAATATTATGGAGTGCCAAATGCTCTATGAGAGGTTCAAGAGCAGGGTAACGCTTGATCATGCAAGGTGTTGGATGGATGACGTTTTGCGAAAGCTATCAATCGAAAACGAGAAGGTGGAACCCACGCCAAGTGTACTGTCAATAGTAAGATGTGAATCATGAAGCTTCAGGATATAGCTAACGATGGCAAGCCCTAACCCCATGGAATTGTCCCAGCTGTTTTTTTGAACACGGTAAAACTTGGAGGTAATGAGCTCCAGATCTTTGGGAGCTATACCGATCCCTTTATCGATAACTTCAACCGTATGTTCGGTCAATCTTAGGGTGACTTCATTTTCGGAATATTTGATAGCGTTGTCGATGAGATTGGTGATGACGAGGTCGATCATGGTCTTATCGGCATAGACTTCTTGGGAGGAGCCTTCGTAGCTTATAATACGATGCGGATATTTTCCCTGAAGAGTGGATGTTACGTCACGACACAAGACATCCAGATCAAAATCAGCAGGTTTGATGGAAAGATCATTGTTCTCCAGTTTGACGGAGAGAGCGAGACGGTCCAGCATGTGGCTGATTTTCAGAGCGTTAGAATGAACTTTTCCTAAAAATTTTTCTCGTATTGCGAGGTTTAGATTTGGATCTTCTTCGAGTGTTTCAGTATATCCGACGATGGCTGCAATGGGATTTTTGAATTCGTGGCTGATGGCGGAGAGAATGTCGTTTTGCTGTTTGTTGATCAGCTTAAGTTTGGCAGTATATTTGCGTTTTTGTTTCTCCCGATGGTGAAGTTTTTTTACCAGATTTTTGAGTAAAAGCGAGATTTGTAAAAATTCACTAAAGTGCTGAGGCTTGAGTGATGCATAATAATTTTTTGTTGATACTTCATCCAAAAAATGGGTGATTTGCTTAATGTCATAGCGCGCTTTTTTGGAGAGGTTATAGGCAATTATAAGTGCAATGCTGATGAGAAGGATGAAAGCGAGCAAAAGCTTGAGCCATAGGGCATAAAAATTATCCATCACTTTTTTGAGGTTCATCGCCAATCGTATAAAATGAGGCTTTCCATCGATAGTGAATTGGTGAGCAACGTAAATAAAATCGCTTTTAACGGTAGTGGAGTAGCGAATCCGAATGCCGTAAGGCTCACTCATGGCGCCCATAATCTCAGAGCGTCCAAGATGGTTTTCCATTGTTGATTTATCAGCATCACTTTCGGCTTTGACGACACCGTTTTCATCGATGATTGTGATCCGAAGATGGGTATTTTTTGCGATATATACGGAAAGAGTATCGAGATCAGAAGCGATCTGCACTTGAGGTTTGATGAGATTGATATCCTGGATAAGCTGCTCTTTACTCTCTTCGATTATCATGGATTTGAGTGAAAAGTAGCTGATAAACGAAGCGCCAAGTAACGCAATGGCAAATAAGAGCAGTACGTTAATAAAAAAAACCTGATGGATCCTTAGCATAGAGAATAACCCACTCCTCGAACGGTTTTAATGTACTCTTTTGTTTTTGTGGGATCGATTTTTTCTTTTAGGCGATTGATGGCGACATTGACGGTACGGTCTTGGTAGGTTTCCCCCTCGCCCCAAACGTGTTCGAGAAGATAATCGCGCTCCAATACGATGTTTTGATTGGCAATCAAAGCGTGTAAAAGATCAAACTCCAGTTTGGTAAGTTCTACTGGATCAGTTTCTATCATGACTGTTCGAGACCCGAGGTTGAGGCTAATGTCACGGTAAGAGATGAGTCCCTCAGATGAGATCTTTTGGGTGCGGCGCAATATGGCTTTTACGCGCAAGATAAGCTCTTTCATGCTAAAGGGCTTGGTGAGATAATCATCACCGCCCCGCTCAAATCCCTGCTCGATGTCGCTGTCTTTGTCTTTGGCACTGATGAAAATAACGGGGGTATTGACCCCTTTTCGACGTAATGACGCGATAAACTCAGAGCCCTCGGTTCCGGGAAGATTGCGATCCATCAGTATCAGATCGACACGCTCTTCTTCCAGTGCTGCTTCAACGCGTTTGGTATTTAAAAATCCAATGGTTTCAAATCCCTCTTTTGAGAGGTGATATTCCATGAGTTCTAGAATATCTTGTTCATCCTCGACGATGAGTATGAGGGTATTCACGTACGCCATCCTTGTCATGTTAGTTGTACATGTGCATCTGACCACCATTTTGAGCAAACAGTAGTAAAGCTGCGATATTAACGGCACGATCGCAGGTTCGTTCCAACTTGCGGATGGTACCGAGTACTTTAACGTATTCCACCGAAAGTTCACCCGAAGTGATGATGAGGTTTAGAAGATCTTTTTCCAGAATAGAGAAGAGGTCATCATTTTTGGACTCTTCTACCATTACCTTTCGGTACAGCTCATCCGCATCACATGCATCATCGGCGATCAAACATTCATGGATGTATTGTAGCGCATTGAGGGCGGTTTTGTGCAGCTGGACAATGGTATTTGTGATGACACTAAGATCGCATTCGCTTTTACAGTGTTCTTCGAGACGTTTGGCGTACTTGCGAGTAGCATCCCCGATTCGATCAAGATCATTGGTCATTTTGAGATACGCAACGAGAAGTCTTAGCTCCTGTGCTTCAGGCCCGAAGAGAGCGAATGTTTTAATGATCTCATTATCGATGGCATTGGCGTCGGTTTGAAGTGTTTTTAGGTGATCGCGAGCGCTTTCATACAGTTCGATGCGGTTTTCTTCAAATCCTCTAAGTGATTCTTTACTCGCCACAATAATACTGGACAATAGTGAGGAGATAGAGGTGCGAATATCGCGCAGTTTAGTTTCATAACGTGGCAGCATAATAGCCCTTTGTCAAAATGTAGGTGCGCGATTGTAACGTTTGCGGGATACAGTTTGATTACAAAAACAGATCACACTTGTAACCGCAGTATTACCTAGCTTCTTTACAATATCATCATAAAATCGTGCAAAAGGATGAATTTCATGTTCAACAAAGCAACTAAAGGTCTTCTCATCGCTGCAATCGCGGTAACTTCTATGATGGCTGCGGACAAAATCAACGGTGCGGGTGCGACCTTCCCAGCTCCATGTTATTATGACTGGGCATACAACTACCAAAAAGCGACCAAAGTACGCGTTAACTACCAATCCATCGGTTCAGGCGGGGGTGTTAAACAGATTTCTGAGCGTATCGTAGATTTCGGTGCAACGGATGCGCCTATGAGCCCAAAAGAGCTTGACAAAGCAAAATTGACACAGTTTCCTGCGGTTATCGGGTCAATCGTTGTTGCTCATAACCTTCCGGGTGTTGCAGACGAAAAACTAAAACTCAAAAACAGTGTTGTTGCAGACATCTTCGCAGGTAAGATCACGATGTGGAATGACGCCGCTATCGCTGCGGACAACGCAGGAATCAATCTCCCGGCGCAAAAAATTATCGTTGCTCACCGATCTGATGGATCAGGGACAACGTATGTATTTACCGATTATTTGAGTGAAGCATCTAAGATGTGGAAAAGCAAATTTGGTACGGGTAAAGCGATCGGATGGGCAACAGGTGTCGGTGGAAAAGGAAATGAGGGTGTAACCAACATCATCAAACAAACTCCTTACTCTATCGGTTACATCGAAAACTCTTACAAAGAGAAAAACAACCTTGCAGCGGCAACTTTGCAAACAGCAGAGGGCAAATGGGTTACGGCTAACAAAGCAACATTCCAAGCAGCGGTAAAGCAAGCAAAATGGTCTAAAAAAGATCACTTTTACAGCTCATTGGTACTACAAGACGGCGCATACCCGATCGTTGCGGCTACGTTTATCTTGATGCCTCGTGATGCGGATAAAGCAGAAATGAGAGATCAGGTTATCAAGTTCTTCGACTACTCATTCCGTAACGGTGATGCAGCTGCTGAAAAACTAGGCTACATTGCACTTCCTGTTGAAACAAGTAATCTTGTACGTCAATACTGGGCTGAAACGAAATAAGCTTTAATTTTTAATTTGTACGCCATCGGAATTCATCCCGATTGGCTACGCTAACACTGGGTTCACTTCGGCAGTGAGCCCAATTCTCAACCATTAGGTATCTCTAAGTTCATATTGATGAATTTAAAGGTGTCCTAATACGACCCACATTTCATTCATTCTCCTCTCACATGACTTAAACATAAAGCCTGTTTTAGCGTACGCACTCGGGCTTTTTTTTCTTTTGATTTCCTCCTTTGTAACTCTCTCGTAATGTAACATTCACGTAACAAAGTTCACTTACAATGTCGCTATTAAAAATCAGGAGTGATTCAATATGAAAAAAGTAGTTTTATCGGCACTTGCTGCAACCATCGTTAGCAGTGCCCTTTATGCAGAAACAATGACGTTGTTTAGTGATCCTAAAACAGGACAAGTATTTACAACCGCCGGAGAAGGGCGTGTTATGATGGGTGATTTTATCGATGCGAAAAGTATTGATGAGCATTTCAGAGAGGATGAATCTCATGTGGCTGAATATGAGAGCAAAATCGATCAGTATGTTGCCAAAGATAAAAAGAACTGGTCAAACAAGCTTAAAATCGGTGGTTATTTGCAGTTTCGTAACACTGAATGGCTCGATGGCGAAGGTCAGGATATCAATCCTGCAACAGCTGCAAAAGATCAGTTCACAGGCTACTGGGCTGATGGCTCTACTCAAAATGATAAAAACTTCCTCATTCGTCGTGCGCGTTTGATCCTCTCTGGGAATGTTGGGGATCATTTGGGTCTTTACTTACAACCCGATTTTGCTTCTCAGGGAGCTAACTTGGGACAATTACGTGACTTTTACGGGGATATTTATATTGACAAAACAAAAGAACACCGTGTCCGTATCGGTCAGTCCAAAGTCCCATACGGTTTTGAAAACTTGCAGTCGAGTTCAAAACGTTTGACGCTCGATCGTAATGACGCGTTTAACAGTGCGGTCAAAGATGAGCGTGATATGGGTGCGTTTTACTACTATACACCGGTTGCTATCCAAGAATTGCTCGCAGAGATTGATGAGTTGGGGCTCAAAGGCTCAGGAAACTACGGTATGTTTGCGTTGGGTGCCTACAATGGTCAAGGGGCGAATAACACTGAAGTCAATGGAAACAACCATATCGTGGCTCGTATGACCTATCCGTTTAAAACCGAAAGTGGCCAAATTTTCGAGTTTGGTATCCAAGGCTACAAGGGGCAATATAAGCCGGTAAATGTAGTAACAACAACTGGTACTGTAATAACTATGCCGGATGGTGCATATGCTAACTCAAAAGGGGTCAAGGATGAGCGTATCGGTATTACCGCGATCATGTATCCACAGCCGTTTGGACTTCAAGCCGAGTGGAACTGGGGTACAACACCTGGCGCTAATGCTCCAACAGGTGCAGTTGAAGCAAATAATGCTACTATCAGCGAAAAGAATCTTAATGGGGGATACATTTTAGCGATGTACCGCATGACCAATGTCCTCAAAGAGGGTGACGTATTCCAACCGTTTGCCAAATGGCAGTACTTTGACGGTTACAGCAAAGCAGAACGTAATGCTCCTCGCAATCAGGTAAACGATTGGGAGGTCGGTGTTGAATGGCAGGCGGCAAAAGAATTTGAGCTTGCTACTGTGATTCACAAGATGAACCGTACCGATCTTGGACGACTTAACGGTTACGGTGAGCGTTTCGAAGGTACAGCACTACGCGTACAAGCACAGTTCAACTATTAATCTTTCCTCTCCCGCTTTTGCGGGAACTTCCCCTCTTTTTAAAAACATGCTACAATCTTTTCAATTTATTAACCCAAAGTGATTTTCATGGATAAAACAACATTGACCCTAGGTTTGGCGGGGTTGCTCGTACTCTTCATTGTGCTGGTCTCTATATACGTATGGATCGGTCGTACCAAAAAAGAGGTTGTCAAAAGTTGCGAAGCGGTTGTAACGTTTGAGGGGATGTGCGCGCTGATCCATAATTATTCTACGAGCAATGTTCAGTTAAATGGCGCAGTGGACACGATCATAGAGCGTTACGGTCACATTGATGATTTTAGAGTCTACGCGTCACTGTTAGAGGCTTTGTGTGTTCATCCCAATACCGATTCAAAAGTGATTTTACGCTTCCAAAAAGCGCTTATCGTCGCAAACCCGAATCTAAAAGATCAGATAGAAAAAACGTTAAAGTTAGGATTGGCGGGGCGAAAGTAAAAGCTTAGAGCTTTACTTCGACTTTGGAAGAGGCGCGGAGGCTGTCGGTGGTTTTGGTCATTGTGGCTTTGAATTTTTCCATTTTGATGAACTGAGTGATCTCAAATTTGGCTTTTTCATACGGCACAACTTTACCGTCTTGTTTCATTTTGTCTTTATTGGCATCGTAAAACGTTTTGGTTTCACTCTCTGAGACCGTAATCTTTCCCATCTGCTGCTTCATCCACATGTCGACTGCGAGATCATCGCGCAATGCTGCATAGGCCAACTTAAACTGAGGGGTATTTTGGATACCGCTTTTGGCAACTTGCCCTTTTATGAGGTGTTGATTGATCAACTGATCGACAATTTGACGCTTCATTTTCGGGTCAAGTTTATCAAACGTCATTCCCGGAATGGCTTTTGCCATAAAGGCACTGGCATCGGTAGAGGTGATCGGCTTGCCATTGACGGTAGCGAGGGTTGCTGGTGTTGCAAAGGCAAAGCTGGCAGCAGCTGCAAGAATAATAGGTAAACGTGTAAACATCGAGTTCCTTTGTGGATATTTCATTTGGGGATATTGTAACGAAAAAATGATTTTCTATCGGTATGGACTAGAAAAAAAACCAAATCAGCAGTGCCGCACCAATAGCGAGGTTCAGCCAGCTCCCCCCCTCCTCGAAAAGCATCAATAATAGATTGTAGTACTGTTCTTCAAAAAAAGAGGGAGCCAACAAGGTTTGAGCTTTGGCAAATGCCGTGATTTCTACTCCCCAGATGAACGCTATGACCTCAGGAACAATCAAAAACAAAACAATTCCCAAAAATCCCCAAACCGATTTCTCAGGTTTTAGGGAGATGAGTGCTTTTTGTGTTTTAGGGTGTTGTGTGATTTGTTTTATTTTCGTTTTTATTTTATGTTTCATATTTTGTGGTTGTTGCTTCGTATTATTTGCAGATTTTGGTGGACCCTATCGGGTTCGAACCGACGACCTCGTCGCTGCCAGCGACGCGCTCTCCCAGCTGAGCTAAGGGCCCAAAAAGAGTTTCTTTTTGGAAAGAAATTGAATTATACGCAGTGTGTTCTTAATTTACGGTTCAAATGAGAAAAATTTAAAGTTTTAAAATCGCTATGCCGATATAGAGTGAATATTCCCGCTGACGTTTAGCGGAAAAAGGGTTGGGTATGATTAAAAAAATAGTTTTGATAGCGGCAATGGGTGCAATGGGCGTTTTGTGGGGTTCAGGTGATGTGACGATTCAGGTGATCAACGCGGTCAAAGAAAAATCCATTACGCATGATTTTAAGAAAAAATTGGAAAAAACCGGCTTATCAATTCATAAGGTTGTTGAAGGGGGTCGGTATATTGTTACTCTGGGAAGCTACAAGGATCATCAATCTGCTCAAAAGGCATTGAAAAAAGCACGTGCTGTCGTTTGCGCAGGGGCTTTCATCCGTCCGATAAAAAGAGATCAGGTTGCTGTAGCACCACATGAATCTGCAAAGGCTGTCAAAGCAGCATCTGTAACATCAACTCATCACGAAACAGCAAAGACAGAAACGCCTGCAGCAGCACATGCAGAGGTTAAAGCAGCTGTGGTTGCACACTCGCCTGTAGTGGTACAGGAGCCCAATAAGGTTGTGGTTGTAGAGGTTAAACCGGTGAGTGTAGAGGTGAAAAACTCTCCAGCTGTTGTAGCCAAAACCGAAAGTCAAGCAGCTTCTGAGAAAAAAGAAGCGTATAAAAGTGAAATTGCACAGGCAATCAATTTCTATAAAAACTCACCCTACCACCGGTTTGAACCGGTGAAGCTGCAACAATAATCAAGGCTCTTTGTTAAGAGCGCTGTAGAGGCAATCAAGATCGATACGGTGCATTTTTTTGGCTTCTACATGGAGTGCTTCAAAAAGCTCAAGAGAGGTTTCCCCGTTGCTAGGGTAACAAACCGCACATGAGGGGATAGCGGAAGCAAAGCTTTCTTCTATCATTCGCTTAACAATCCCTGTCCCATAACGATCCGTATACGGCATCACAAAAAAGTAATAGTGTTCATAGTGTACGATAGAATCCGAAGTCCTCAACAGACTTGGAAGGTTCAGGTCGATTGTCTCTTGGGGTATTCCTGTAAAGTCGCAAAAAAGTATCGTAAAACTTTCCGAACGATTTTCATTCAACCGAAAAGCCATACCGATATTCAGATCAACCAGTGCCGAAAAATTGTAAAATGAAAAAGCTACGCCAGCCATAGGGACTCCTTTAATTACATTCCACAAAGTATAACGTGAATTTTTTATAAAATGGTTTACATCGGAAGACTGATGATGTGGGCTAACCCTTTGTAGATACTAAATGCGCCATAAAGGGCAATAGAGACAGCGGCTATACGGTTCATGGTTTGACGAAACGCGATCTCTCGCATAAAATTGACCGATTGGCCAAGAGCCAGCAAGGTGGGGACGGTTGCTAATCCAAATACCAACATAATAAGCCCGCCTTGTACGATTGAGGCGCTGGAAGCGGCTTTGGCTGCAAAGAAAAAGACAAATCCGCACGGAAAAAAACCGTTCATCATCCCTAGCGCAAAAAAGCTTTTAACATTTTTACTCTTTATCAGACGGGAAAACAGTGTTTTGAAAATAGAAAAGTTTAGAAAAGAACTCTCAAGCAGATGCAACAGCTTGGATATTCCCAGCATGGAAAGAGCGGTGATAATCATCAATACCCCTGCTGCTATTAGCAATGCTCCTTTGGCAGGCATAGAGACCGTAAAGAGCATCCCAATACCACCAAAGAGCATTCCCAGCATCGCATATGAGCTTACCCGTCCGATATTGTAGGCGCCATGGCGAATGAGCTGTTCACCACGGCTCATGGATGCATCCATTTTGGTAGAGCTGTAGGCGAAGATAAAACCGCCGCACATGCCAATACAGTGACCAAAGCTTCCTGCAAAAGCAATCGTGATGATTACCCACCAATCAACAGTACTCATTAGGTTTCCTTTTGAAAGTTATTAGAATTATAAATCATATTTGTTACAAAAGCGTTAAGCCTTAACACTTTTGTAACACTATTATGCAACAATAGCATTAAATGACTAAGAAGGATAAAAAATGAAAAAAGTTTTAATCGCAATGATGGCAATCGTAACGATCGCCAGTGCTGATAAATTGGTCAATCTGAAAATTGATGGAATGACCTGTGCTATGTGTATTGGGGACATTAAAGAGTCCGTTGGAAAAGTAAAAGGGGTCAATGATACGACTGTTTATCTTAAAGAAGGACGGGCAAAGGTTAATGTACAAAAAGGGGCAAAGCCCGAAGAAATGTGTGATGCGGTTAAAAAACTGGGTTACGGCTGTACGGTCGTTAAATAATCCCGTTTAGATGAAATATTTTTGAGCATCATTTCGAGTGAGGTCGCACGTGCTCAAAATGGTTTCTTTACCAAACTCCAGTGCTTGTTCTCCCTCAAAATCAGGTTTGCAATAGGCTAATACTAACTTGGCTGCCAATGTTTTATCGGCTTCGCTTGCGCTAAGCGAAATCAAACAGTGAGGACCGAAAAGCTCTGTATTGATGTGCATGTATTTGGGATTTTCGATGGCTTCGAGTTTGGTGTTTTCTTCTTCGGTGCGTCCGATGATCAGTTTGGCGCCATCGGGAAGGCGGAGCTGTCGGCCGTATTTGAGTGTCGGAATATCAGCTTTGATAAACGCATCATCGTGTGCCAAAACGTCACGGATTTTACGTGAGAAATGTTCATCGGTCAGCAAACATCCCCCGCCCGGTTTTTCGAAATCAACGATTCCAAACGATTTAACAAGCTCCATTTGACGTTCCCGATTACGTCCTACGATCTCTTCGAGTTTTTCACGATCTACCCAGCCGTTGATCTCAGGGATGGTGGGTTCGAGCAGTTTCGCACTCATAGGACGCAGTAATAGCCCCTCACAGTCACTCATTTGGAGTACTTTTTGCAGCGATTCGCCGTTTTGGCTCATGGGGCGCTGACCCAATACTTCACCGCTGATGAGAAAATCAGCCCCCTCTTCGACCATGAGCCGTTTGGCAACCTCAAACATTTTGGCATGGCAATCGATGCATGGATTGAAATGTTTACCGTAACCGTGCTTGGGAGTAAAGAGGACTTTTTCCAAGTATTCGTCCTGGATATCGACGATGCGGAGTTTCGCTCCTACTTGGTCACACATGTTTTGCATGTGTTCACGGCGGTCTTTGACCGAACCAAAGCCGGTGCTGATATTGCAGGCGATGACTTCAATGCCTTGATTGATAATAAGCTTCATGGCAAGTGTCGAGTCGAGACCGCCGCTAAAGAGAGCTATGGCTTTCATTTGATAAAATTCCTTCGTAATTTTTATACGCCATCGGAATGCATCCCGATAGCTACGCTAACGCTAGGTTCACTTCGGCAGTGAGCCCGCGAATTGTTTATGTGAGCGGGACGAGTTCACCTCGTTTGAGCCGCGCTATTTTTTCACGCATTTGACGTATTGCGTACGATTTCTGGTCGAATGATAGCGAATTTTCGCTGGCGAGTTTTTTGAGTTCTCGGTTGTAATGGGCATTTAAGAAGGTCATAAGCTCAGCCCTCAACCCCTCATCTCCATCGAAACCATGGATGCGATCATCCATCATAATTGCCATCAGCTGTGGATCATCAGGGTTATTTCCGATAGCTGCTGCAAATTCGTTTCCGTGATACTGCAACAAAGAGGCATCGAGGTAATCCAGAAGCCCATCGGTGATTTGCGGACGTTCCAGAATCGTTTTAATCAAGCTGAGTTCCCACATATCATGATGAGAGAGTTGAGGGCTTTGAAGCGATGTTTTGGTCGATGAGGTGTTGGCAAGGCGTATGAGAGAGGGCGAAATTCCCAGCTGTGAAGCGATAAAGGGGCGATATTCCTCTTGCATGAGGGGTGAAAGAGTTTTGATGTATCCCAAACATTCATTAAGCGCATTCTCTTTGACTCTAGGATCCCGCAGATCATAGCCGGAGCAGATTTCGCTGATAACAAATTCGATAAAGGTTATGGGTCGGTGAAGCAGGGCATTGAGCTCTTTGATAAGCCCCTCTTTGATCATGTCCGCAGGATCTTTTCCCCCCTCAAAGAGAATGACTCCCCCCTCAAATCCGCCTGTGCTAAGTAGTTTTGAGGCTTTGAGTGCAGCAGCGCGTCCCGGCTTGTCTCCATCGTAGGCTACTAAAACGCGTGGTTCTCCCTTTCGTAACAGCGGAAGATGCTCTGCAGTGAGTGCCGTTCCCAATGTCGCGACGCTATGGGTGAACCCTGCTTGATGCAGCATTACAACATCGAGATACCCTTCGGTGACGATGATCTCTTTGTTTTTATAGATCGCGTCACGTGCGAGGGGATAGGCATAAAGCAAACGTGATTTATTAAAAATGGCACTTTGAGACGAATTGACGTATTTGGCGCTATGACCCGTGATGGTTCGTCCTCCAAAACCGACAATGGAGCCGTTAGGGGCGTGAATAGGGAAGGTGATACGCTCGATAAAACGAGCAAATTCGCGACTTCCGTCACTGCCGATGGCTCCCTGCTCGACCGATTCTTTGATCGTGTAACGGTGTTGTTTGAGAAAGTCCAGTGTTTGAGCTGATGTGGGGGCATAACCTATACCAAAGCGTTCGATACTGGAAGCAAAAATCCCCCGCTCAGTAAGATACGATTTGGCAGTAGGCTGTCCATCGAGGAGCTTTTGATACCATCCGCTAAGTTGATCGAGGAGATTGGAGCGTTCGCGGCGTTCATTGTTATCGGTGTATTGAAGGGAGTAGTTGACAGAAGATGCGAGTTTCTCGATGGCTTCGGGGTAGTTGAGTTTTTCGTATTCCATCACAAAACTAATAGAGTCGCCTCCGACACCGCATCCGAAGCAATGGTATTTTTGGCGCGCGGGATTGACGGTAAAGCTGGGGGATTTTTCATCGTGAAACGGGCAGGGAGCTTTGAAGTTTGCCCCTGCGCGTTTGAGCTCAATGTACGAGCCCACAACATCGACAATGTCAAGACGGGCTTTGAGCCCTTCGATGGAATCAGTGGTTATCATAACGCCATTTTAGCTTAATGTGTCTTGAATTGTCCCAGTTGACGATGAAGACTGTCGGCGGAGTCAGCAATGGCTTTGGCTATGTTTGAGAGATTCTCTACGGAGGATTCGTTGAGATTGGCGATGGAGCTTAAAGATTCGATTTGTCCCAGCATTGACTGAATATGTTCGGCAATAAATTTAGAGTTTTCAACACTTTGTGTGGTTAGTTGAGCGGTTTTTTCCATTGCGATCACGGTTTCATTGATGTTACGATCTACTTTATCTGAAATGGTGGTGACATTTCCCATAGCATCAATGTTTTGGCGCATTTGTTCCGTGGCGTCGGAGATATTTTGAACAATAACATTGATGGTAGCGTTGATCTCAACCAAACTTTTCTGCGTCCGTTCAGCGAGTTTTCGCACCTCATCGGCAACCACGGCAAAGCCGCGACCGTGTTCTCCTGCGCGTGCGGCTTCGATCGCGGCATTGAGAGCCAAAAGATTGGTTTGATCGGCAATATCCCCAATGACTTGAAGTATGCTTTTAACCTGCGACGCTTCGGAGTTGAGGTGCTCCATTTTTTGACTCAATTCTTCTTCCAACTGTGCGCTGTGGTTAATGGTTGAGAGAAGGGATTCAACCTCTTGGCGCCCGTTGCGCAACTGTGAAAATGCATAATCCATATTTTTCTGCGTGTCGGCAAAATCACGAACCCCCTGCTCAACAATTACTTGGATTGAGCGGGCATTTTCAGTTGAGGTGGCGGCGATAGCATTTTCGGTATGAACACGCTGTTTGATCTCTTCGGACAAGACATTGAGATTATGAGCAGCAGTGAGGTTAGCGGTTGCAATCTCTTTGGAGTGGCCTGTTGAATTCTCAATCGCACTTAAAAACTGACCCAATGAATTTGCCATCGTTCCTGTTTCATCTCGGCTTACCACACAAAAAGATTTTGTGAGATCGTACAGATCGGTACTCAGTTTGCGGGTGAGACTGGTAACGGGTTTGGTCACTTGGGATATGAGCAGCGCAATGTTGATGGCGGATATGGTGATGCCTATGGACGCTACGATAATGTTTTTGAGAATCAGATCGTGCAATGTGATAGCGGGGTTGTTATACAGCAAAATAACGTTTAACAATACAAGCAAGGTACTGCTCCCGATAATCGTGGTAAAGAGGGAGAGAAGCATTTTTTTACCAAAGGATATGAAAGGATAGCGGACATTAAGAGGAACAGTGTCAACCCATATTTCGAGCTTTTGGACAAAGAGGATAAAGACGGGGATAATAAATAAAAAAAGCAAAGGAAGCACGGCCAATTCAGCCAATATAAAACGTTCAATGCTCATAAAGGGTTTTCCCCACAACACGACTGCAGGACCAAAAAGGTTATAAAGCATTTGTCCAGTCAAAAAATAATAAGGAATGGTGCCGATCAACTGAACGGTTTTGTCTTCTTTGCTTTTGTTCTGAAGAAGCTGTTCGAGCAGGGTGAATTTTTGAGAAAATCCGATGAGCATGGCTGCTGTAGCAATGACCATGTAACCCAGCATTGGCCACGAGATTACTATTTGGATGAGTTGTTCAAAAGTAAACAATGAGGAATAGGAGAGTAAAAAGAGCCATCCCATGGGTGGAATCATCATTCCTGTAAACACAAGCCACATCAACGATTTTTTTTGAGACATTCAGAATCCTTATACAATATTGTAAGTTTATTGTCATAATATCCTCTCATAAGGCTTAAAATTAGTTTAACTGTGCTACAATTTCAGTTCGAAAATTTTAAATAGAAAGTAGGTGATTGTAGATGCCTGGAATTATCTTACGCCAAGATGATAATTTTGATGCTGCATACCGTCGCTTTAAGAAACAAACAGATCGTAATCTGGTTGTTACTGAAGCTCGTGCTCGTCGTAACCACGTTACAGAGACCGAAAAACGCAAACAGTTCAAAATCAGCGCTCGCAAGAAGATGTTAAAACGTCTCTATATGATGCGACGTTACGAATCTCGCCTGTAATTTCAAGCGCTCACGCGCTTGGGTTACCCCTTTACATTTCCTTCTCAATTTTTCTTTCGTAACAAATCCATTACCATCCCTATGCTACAATGACGCTAATTTAAATTTTACGCAAGGCTACTCACATGCTCTTTAGCGCTCCTCTTAAAAATAATTCCAAAAAAATCATGCTGTTGGGTTCTGGCGAACTCGGTAAAGAAGTAGCCATCGAGGCACAACGTCTGGGGATAGAAGTCGTTGCGGTGGATCGTTACGAGAACGCTCCTGCACAGCTTGTCAGTAACCGCTCGTATGTCATCAACATGCAGGATAAAGAGGCCGTACTAGATATTATCCGTCTTGAAAAGCCCGATTATATTTTGCCGGAGATTGAAGCGATCAGCATTGATGCGCTATTTGCCGCTGAAGAAGAGGGGTTTTGCGTCATTCCTAACGCCGAAGCGGTCAATAAAACGATGAACCGTAAGAATATTCGCCGATTTGCGGCCGAAGAGTTAGAGATTAAAACAAGCCGTTACCATTTTGTGTGTACCTATGAAGATATGTGTTATGCGGCAGAAGATGTAGGGTTTCCGTGTGTTATCAAGCCCGTTATGAGTTCATCGGGGCATGGTCAGAGTATTGCTCGAACCCCGTTTGATTTGGAAAACTCATGGGAGGTTGCCAAAGAGGCGCGCGGTGATGCAAGTGAATTGATCGTTGAGGAGTTTATTCCATTTGATTATGAGATTACGCTATTAACCGTACGCAATGGCAAAGAGACCGTATTTTGTGAGCCGATCGGACATATCCAAAAAGACGGCGATTACATCTACAGCTGGCAGCCGATGCAGATGTCAAAAAAAGCGCTAAAGCGCTCTAAAGCCATTGCTCAATCGATCACCGATGGCTTGGGTGGCCGCGGATTGTTTGGGGTTGAACTGTTTGTCAAAGGCGATGAAGTCTATTTCAGTGAAGTGAGCCCTCGCCCTCATGATACGGGAATGGTAACGCTCATTACTCAAAGCCAAAGTGAATTTGCACTTCACGTACGTGCCGTTTTGGGTCTTCCTTTGGGATTCACTTTCTATGGTGACGGTGCCAGTGCTGCATTTAAATCGGGTGTTGAATCGCATGAGCCTGTGGTGGATGTTGCAGATAAGTTATTTGATACCAATAGTTTTGTGCGGGTATTTGGAAAGCCTGAGGCACATGTGGGACGACGAATGGCGGTAGTATTGGTCTTTGACAAAGTGAATAAAGCTCTTAAAAAAGCAAAAAAATTGATCAAAAAAGTAAAAGACGCATGAACATCGTTCTATTAGACACGCTCACCTATGGAAATACCTCTTTAGCAGGTTTCGAAGCGCTTGGCGATGTTACTGCCTATTTAACGACAACAACAGAGCAAACCGTACAAAGAGTGGCGCAAGCCGATGTGGTTGTTACAAATAAAGTGGTTATTAGCGATGCGATTATGCAAGCCTCACCGAATCTAAAACTCATCTGTGTCGCCGCTACGGGGACAAATAACATTGATCACGATGCGGCAGCGCGTCGCGGGATCAGTGTCAAAAATGTGGCGGGCTATTCGACCGATGCGGTAGTACAGCATACGTTTTCAATGCTTTTTTATCTGACGGGACATTCACGCTATTATGACGAGTACGTCAAAAGCGGTCAATGGCAAAAAGAGGCGGTCTTTACCCATATCGGCCCATCATTTAGCGAATTGCACGGGAAAACATGGGGGATCATTGGTTTGGGTGAGATTGGGCGCAGTGTTGCAACCATCGCCAAAGCGTTTGGTGCTAACGTGTGTTATTACTCGACATCGGGCAAAAATCAAACAAGCGATTTTGAAAAAACGACGTTGAGCCGTTTGATCGAAAACAGCGATGTTATTTCCATTCACGCACCGCTGAATCCCTCAACTGAGAATCTTATCTCCCATTCGGAACTGCTGCAGATGAAAGACGGCGCGGTATTGCTCAATCTTGGTCGCGGCGGGATTGTGGATGAGGATGCGTTATCAGTGATCATCGATGTCAAACCGGTCTATGTGGGATTGGATGTGTTAGTCAAGGAACCGATGACAACTCCTCATCCGCTTTTAGCGATCAAACATCAAGAGCGTCTTTATGTGACGCCGCACATTGCATGGACCTCCGTAGAAGCACGAGAGCGACTTATTGCGGCAACGATAGAGAATATTAAAACATTCTAAGCAGTGTAGGTAAAAAGAACGCTATTCCCAAAAAGAGTACCGAGGTGATAAACACTTGTATCGTCACGGTACGAGGTGCACAATTATAGAGCGAGGCTAAATTGACGTTGGCAACCGCAAGCGGAACCATCAATTCCAAAAACACCATCCCTTTTACCGAACTTTCCATGTCAATTTGTCCCAAAACGATCCAGGCAAGAGCGGGGATGAGGATAAACTTGCTACTGCTGATCCACAGCGTAAGCCGTTTGTTGATCTCTTTAAATTTTATCCCGTACAAATAAATCCCAAACAACACCAACTGCATGGTCATAGAAGCATACGCACCCATCATCAGGGTTTTATCCACAGCCTCGCTTGGAATATATCCGATGAGGTTAAGGATAATCGCCACCATCGCTGCCCAAAGAACCGGTAGTTTTAGGATATTGATAAGTGAATCACGCACGCTGAATTCACCGCGCGAATAATAGAAAACCCCGATGGTATAGACCACAAAGACATTGACCAGGTTGATAAGGGTCAGATAAGGGACACACTGTTCGCCAAACAGAGCAATTCCAAGTGGAATCCCCAAATTCCCAGTATTGCCGATGAGTGCCGCGACGGTGGCGATGGAGCGCTCTTTGGTGTCACGAAACAGCAGTCGTGAGAGCGGTATCATAAGTAGCAGCGCTATTAGAGTAATGGCCAGATAGACTGATGGAGCGAGTAAGAGTTCGGTATCGATGGGGCGTTTGAGCAATCCCCAAAAGGTGAGAAAGATTTGTAAAAAATAGACACTCAGCAGGGTAATGGTACGGTCGTCGATTTTTTCTTTGAAGGTCCATTTGGCTCCGAAACCGACAGCGATGAAGAGATAGATGCCTAATAAAGATAAGAGGGTTTGAGTATTCATGAAATAACTTTTAGAGTAAAGTGCCGTATTCTATCATACTCTTTTGACCATCATTGCGAATGGGATATTTAGTAAAGGAAAGGATAAGTTTCTTTAGAATAAAGTAGTATAGAGGGCCTTGTGTATGCTCAAAAGGAGAGAGATGAATTGGATCATGGTATGGGTGGCATTGCTATTGGCTGAAACTCTTTGGGGTGAATCAGCTGTTTTGGCACATGAAAAGCCGGTAGTTAAGGTATCAGGGTTTGCGGATATGTACTACGTGGAGGATTATAATAATCCTTCATCTGATCGGAGACAACCTTTTCTTTACAATCATAATCGGCATGATGAACCAAATGTCAACCTTGTGTTGCTGCAAGTCGGAGTGGAGCATCCCAATTATCGTTCAAATATCGGGATTCATACGGGAACGTACTCGACTGATAATTACAGCAATGAAAAAGGGCTTGCGCAGCATATCTACGAAGCCAATATCGGAGTGGCGTTGAATGATACGGGGACGCTATGGCTAGATGCCGGGGTCTTTTCGTCGTTTATTGGTTTTGAAAGTGCTGTATCTATGGATAACTGGACGCTCACCCGTTCGTTGGCCGCTGAAAACTCACCCTATTTTTTTACGGGAACAAAACTTACCTATACGCCCGATGAAAAATGGCTTTTTATGGCGGCAATTGTGAATGGATGGCAGAGAATAAATACGGTAGAGGGCAACACTCTCCCATCGCTGGGAACACAGATCCGCTATACCCCAAGTGAGGATTTGACTCTGAATTGGAGTACTTTTATCGGCAGTGACGATCCTGATTTTACAAGGCGTATGCGATATTTCAACAATCTTTATGCAATGGTTCGCTTAAGTGAAGAATTGGGAGTGATTGGAGGGTTTGATATCGGATTCCAACAAAAAGAGAAAGGGGGTGCTGGCTATGATTGTTGGTACACTCCGGTAGTGATTGGACAGTATCGGTACAGCGCTCAGTTTGCAGGAGCATTACGCGCAGAGTATTATCAGGACAAGCAAGGTGTTATAATTTCAACACAAAACCCTAACGGATTTAAAACTTTTAGTACGTCAATGAATTTTGATTATACTCCCTATCCGAATGTAGCGGCACGCCTTGAAGGGCGCTGGTTAAAAGATGGTGATCCAATATTTGAGGGGAGCAGAGGCAATCGTCAAGAGAACTTTTTTATCGGTGCTTCGTTGGCTGTCAAATTTGGTAAAACGTTTTAGATATGTTTATGGATTAATAAACATATCTTTTCGATGAGCCGCTTCAATGTAAAAGACGACTTTTAATTCAATGAGCTTAAATTTTTTACACCTATCAATCTATTGAGAAACTCCTAAAACCCATTACGCTACAATCACCCCATTCAAGGAGTCTTTATTATGGCGAAAGTATTAATTATCGGCGGTGGAGGTGCCGGATTGGTGAGCGCACTGTCGGCACATGAAGCGGGCGCAGAGGTTATCGTTATGAGCAAAACGCTTCCGACACGCTCTCAGACCTCGATGGCGCAGGGGGGGATGAATGCGGTTTTAGGCAATGAGGATTCGGTTGCGAACCATATGGCTGATACGTTGAAGTCCAGTGCAGGGCTGGGGGATGAATCGCAGATTGCGTTTTTGTGCGAAAATGCTCCTGATGCGGTGCGTTGGTGCAACACGCTTGGACTTCCGTTTAGTCGGGATGCATCGGGTGAGATAGCGCGCAGACGTTTGGGCGGAGCATCTGCACCCAGAGCATGTTATGCACAAGACTATACAGGGTTAAAACTGCTTCATACGCTGTATGATCAATGTCTCAAAGCGGGGATTATGTTCTTGAATGAGCGATTTTTGCTCAATATTATCGTGGATGAAACAACAAACCGTGCGTTAGGGGCGACGTGCCTAAATATCCTGACCGGCGATGTGGAAGAGATACGGGCAGATGCGGTAATCATGGCCACGGGTGGATACGGGGCATTGTACGGTAAGCACTCCACAAATTCTGTAGGCAGTACGGGCGATGGGATCGCTGCTGCAATACGTGCGGGCGCGAGGTTGGCCGATTTGGAGTTTATTCAGTTTCATCCTACGGCACTTAAAAATTCTTCGATTCTAATCTCGGAGAGTGCACGCGGAGCAGGCGGGTTTTTGCTCAATGCCAAGCATGAGCGTTTTACCGACGAGCTAGGACCTCGTGATGTGGTGGCGAGAGCAATTCATGATGAAATTACAGCGGGTGGTGCGGTGTATTTGGATATTCGCCATTTGGGAGAAGAATTTATTAGCCATGAACTGCCTCAGGAACGTAAACTGGCACAGATCTATGAGGGGATCGATCCGGTGCATGATCTTATTCCGATTAAACCTGCAGCGCATTACAGTATGGGTGGAATAGAAGTCAATAACGAATGCATGACAAGTGTTAGCGGTTTGTTTGCTGTGGGAGAGTGTGCGAATCACAAAACACATGGGGCGAACCGTTTGGGGGGAAACTCGCTTTTGGAACTTGTAGTGTTCGGTCGCCATTGCGGAAAAACTGCGGCGGAGTTTGGAGAGAACAAACCTGTATCAACACTAGAAAATAATCAACTTTCAAAAGACACTGATTTTATCAGCGAGGCGATGTCGTTTAGCAACAGAATCGATTTTTATGAGAAGCAAGAGAGCTTAGCGGAGATCTTCTATGCCAATGTGGGATTGGTACGTGAGGATACGGGGCTAAAAGCTGTCCTTGATGTGATCGAGCAGATGCAAAAAGAGTTACCGTTGATGGGTCCAAAGGATAAGTCGAAGATTTGCAATACGAATTTGGTTGAGTTTATCGAATTTGGCAATAAGATTGAGTTGGCAGAGATTATTGCAACGTGTGCGATTCGTCGCAGTGAGAGCCGAGGGGCTCATTATCGTAGTGATGTTCCTATGCGAAATGACGAGTTGTTTGGAACGCACACGATTATATGGAGAGAGGATGGCGTAGTATGTGTAAATTTTATGGAATAAATACGAGTATAGAAAATGAAGAAGAGGATGAGTTTTACGACGACGATGAAGACGAAGAAAGAGAGTGGTGTGACTGATGAAAATTTTAGTACAACGATCTCATAAAGAAGAACCGCAAGAATATAACATTGAGTTAGCGGGAGTAACATTACTCACCATCCTCAATCACGTAAAAATGAAAATGGATTCAACCCTCACCTACTCGCAAGGATGCCGCAGCGGCGTGTGCGGGAGCTGTGCGGTTCGAGTAAATGGTCGTGAAGTGCTCATGTGTGAATACAAACCAAGTGACGGTGATCTCGTAGAGCCGATGCGCAATGCGAGCGTTATCCGTGATTTGGTGGTGGAGAGTTCGTGTGTTGAGCATTTTAGCCGTGTGGCAAATACCTGGAGTGAATGCTCACGTGAGGGGAATGTCAGTGAAGAAGCAATGCATGGAATCGAAACGCAAAGTGACTGTATTTTATGTACGGCGTGCTACAGTGCTTGTCCCGTTTATGCGGTCAATCCTGATTTTATCGGCCCCTTTGCCCTCACGCGTGTTTGGCGTTATGTCAGTGACCCTCGACAAACGCTCAGTGACGCTAAGATAGCCGCGGTACAAAGCAACGGCATTTGGGACTGTACGCTGTGCGGTGAATGTGTCCCCGTGTGCCCTCAAGGGATCGCTCCCAAGCAAGACATCACAATGTTGCGGACCAAAAGTTCTATGTTAGGCTATATGGACCCCAATATGAACTTTGGCGGCGGCTTGGACTTTGGCTCACCTATGTTTTAATTTGCGGTTTGTGTTATACTAACTGTTATAAAATTATTTAGGATAATAGTATGGCATCAGAACACTCTATGGATATTTCTGCAAAAATTGATTTACAGGCGTTTAAAGACGCGATGGCCCAATCTGAAAAAGAGGTTATCGGGCGCTACGATTTCAAAGGGGTTACCTATGAAATCAATTACCGCGAAAAAGAAAAACAACTCGTTTTACTCGCTTCAAGCGATAACAAACTCGACGCACTCAAAGACATTGTTATTGGAAAACTCATCAAGCGCGGGCTTTCTTCCAAAGCGCTTGAAGAACTGAAGACAGAAGATGCGAGCGGCGGGTCTCGTAAAGCTACGTATAAAATCGTCGATACGATTGAGGCCAAAGAGGCGAAAAAGATTATTGCTGAAATCAAAAACCTCAAAACAAAAGCTTCTGCAGTCATTGAGGGTGAATACATCCGTGTAAAATCCAAACAAATTGATGAGCTTCAAAAAATCATGGCACACATCAAAGCGATGGAATGGGAAGCTCCGCTTGTATTTGAGAACTTCCGATAAAGGGAAAAAGACATGAGCACCAAATCAAAATCAAAGCGGTACCGATCGATTGATAAGCGGGTGATTACGGAGGGTGAAAAATTAAACTTCCAAATTTATTTGCCCAACGATGAGAAGACGGCTATGACGTTGTATCTTCAAAATGATGCCGTGATTGATGGGAATGATAAAGTGCGTATTCGTGGAGTAGAGAAGCTTTACATTGATGAAGAAGATGCACTTGCATATGAAGCATACGTGCAGAAGCATATTCAAACGATTGCCCGTGCTGAGGATATATCGCTGGACGATAAAGCGATTATTGTGTATGAAAAAGCGAGTACCGTTATTGATGAAATGTTTCGTAATCCCGAATCGTTGGAAGTCGCCAAAAATGTCAAACCGGTCGTTGACAGTATTGTTGATATTATTTTGCATGATACCAAAGCGGTAGCCTCTCTTCTGAAAATCACTGCGCACGATTTTTATACCCATACCCATTCGATTAATGTGAGTATCTATACCTTAAGTCTGGGCGCTTTTTTGGGAATGGATGAAGAAGAATTAAAGACCCTTGGCATGGCCGCAGTGTTGCATGATATCGGAAAAAGCAAAGTCAATTTTGATATTATTAACAAAAACGGTTCACTCACAGAGGTTGAGTTTGATGAGATGAAAACGCATCCTGCCCAAGGGCATGAAATTGCACTGAAGCTGGGAATTACAGATGAACGGGTTTTGACCGGAATTCGTCATCATCATGAGAAACTCGTTGGCGGTGGCTATCCTGACAACCTATCGGGTGATAAGATTTCTAGATTTGCCCGTATAATAGGAGTATGTGATGTATTTGATGCATTAACGACAAAACGCTCTTATAAAGATCCAATGACTACGTTCGACTCGATTAAATTGATGAAAGAGGCTATGCAGGGGCATTTGGATTTTGAGATGGTAAATGCCTTGATCCGTATGCTGCATAAATAAAGGGACAAGATGAAAAAGTTAACCATAGCGGATGCAGCGGATCATTATGGCGTTTCAAAAGAAGCAATACACAATCGTGTCCGTCGTGGAAGCCTTAATTGCATTGTTGAAGACGGAGTCAAATACGTCACAATTACGACACCAAAGAGTATTCAAGGCGTTGGAAATGTGGTTGATGCCCGCTATACCCAGTACATCGAGCAAGAAAATGAGCGTCTTCGCGGACGTGTGGATATTTTGGAACATGAAACATCACGTTTGCGTGATCAGCGCGAACAGATGCTCATTGATGAGCGTGTCAAAGTGGAGCAGATATACAAAGAGCGCGATGCGCAGCTGCGCAGTGTTTTGCATGTGGTTGCAACCAAGTTTCTCTCGCATGTGAATCCGGAAGCCGTGATGCAAGAGGGGATGGAGCAAGGGACATTGGACGCTATTAATGCAGACGTTGTCGAAACTGATGGATGGATCTCTCTCAAAGACTTTCTCAAACTCAAGCGAATCAAAGACGAAGCGAAGAAAAAAATCAAAAAACGTTTTGAGAAACTGCAAGGAAGGGATGAGCGTATTAGTATCCGTGAGGATAAACTCTTTTTAAACCCTGCGGAATTTGACTACTCTGATTTGATAAAATAGCTCCAAGCGCTAGGAGCGCTTATACGCTTTGCTCGGAGGCCGTGGGGCGGTAGCGCGATTTTTTGCACGATTGAGGGCATTAAAGCAGCTTTGACAGATACTAAATTCACTCCCCGGTGCCAGCGGCTTTGAACAGGTTTTACAGCGTGGAGTAAAGTGGCTTTGTTTGAGAGAATTTTCGATAAACCGGTTGAGCTCTCCACGAAATGAACGCGCTTTTTCGGCATCGATAAAGTATTCACTCAGTCGATAGGAGAGCCACAGATACAAAGAGATCTCTTTGATCCGATCTTCGGCGTCTTGGAGATCTTCCATTGTCAGGGCATACGCACCCAAATGTGCAGGTGCAACGTACGCGATGGGTTTGCCTTGCTCCAGCGCTTTGACATAGCGTTCAAATGCCACCATCACCAGCGGTGAACCGGTAGAGAGCGGTGCAGTTGCAAGGGTAAACTTGGTTTTCATGTCCAAATCGTAGCGGTCAGCGATGGCGGATGCTTCACTCATGGATTCGAGATTGGCCGCACGAAACGGTCCTTCAAACTTCATATTTTCCACAAAAAATTCGATGATGGCAGAGAGCGATTTTTCTTCGAGAATGGTCGATACGAGCATGATGTGGTCAAAGTTGGCCATAACATTAAACGGAATGGAAATGGTTTGCGCTTTTTGGATAAAAAGAGTTCCTATCTTTTTGAGAATATCACTGCTGACACCTCCGACATATCCCTGTTCGCTTAGTCCATACCGTCCTGCCCTCCCTGCGATTTGCTGTACTTCACTGGCGGTGAGATCGCGTTGGGATTGTCCGTCAAATTTATCGGCTTTGGAAAAAAGAAGGGTTTTAATCGGGAGATTCAACCCCATGGCGATGGCATCGGTAGCGACGAGAATATCGGTTTCCCCCTCGCGAAAACGGCGTGCTTCTTCACGGCGTACTTCGGGGCTGAGGTTTCCGTAGATGATACTCGTTTTATAGGTTTTGGAGATTTGCTGTTTGATGCGCAAAGCACTGGAGCGGCTGAACGCAATGACGGCCGTTTTTGGCTCTATTTTATCCAAGGCAACCGGTGACTTCATGAGTTCAAGGGGATTTTTACGCTCAAACTCGACAATTTCCAGGGGTTCACCCAGATAGTGTGCGAGAGCGCTGATGGCTTCGAGGGCATTGGTGGAGCCTGTCATAATGACGGTTTTGGCAGGTGCCCCGATGATAGCATTTGCCCATGCCCATCCGCGGTCGCGATCTCCGATCATCTGTACTTCGTCAATAACACATACGTCTACTTCGACCTCGAAATTGAGCATCTCAATGGTGGAACTGATATGCGTCGCATCTTCATCAAGGATCTGTTCCTCCCCGGTGATAAGTGAGGCATTGACGCCCTTATCCCGTAAGTCTTCATACCCTTCAAGTGCTAACAAACGCAGGGGTGCCAGATAATAACCTGTTCCCACTGCACGCAGTTTTTCCATCGCCGTATAGGTTTTTCCGCTGTTGGTAGGCCCTATGTGAAAAACGAGCTTGCGGCGCAGTGAGCGTGCGAGGGGAAAGAGGTTTTTAAAATCGCGGATACTGCGGGCTAAGAGCTCCTGTCTTTGCCGTTTGAGCAATTCGGTGGCAATGAGCTGATCAAATGCGTAAAGGACTCTTTTTTGCGTTTTGGCACCGATATGCAGTATGTCTGTGAAATGGGGGGTAAGCAGTTCATAGACGAGTTCGTAGAGTCTGGCTTCGCTTAGGTTGAGAAGTTTTGCCCGTTCACCGCATTTATCGATAAGATCACGCAGTTCGCCCAGAAAGATTTTTTCTGCCTCATTGGTTTGCGTTAGCGTAACATCTGCAAAGGTGATATCGCTGCCCGCCCAAATACTGCGACTGATTTCAAGGGCATCAAGATGCAGATGCAAGGTGTAATGAAACGGTGTCGATGAATGGGGAAGGTCGAGACTTTTTTGAATCTCAATCATCAAATCATCGCCGTTGAGAGATGTCTTGGCAGAGGGGAAATAGGTAGAGAGTACTTTTTGCAGCAGTTCGTTGTCCAGCACATTAGTAATCGTGGAAGCGGAGGGGGGAGCGCTTTTGAGCGAACGGATAATCTCATCCGCACTGAGATAGCGATGCGTATGCACAGGTATGGCGGACAAAAATTGGTTGATCTGCTCTTGTTTTTGGAGAGTGAGGGTGGTTTTGAGTTTGGAAAGCTCGTCAATCAATAATTCGGGTGCTTCTTCTTGGATTCGTCTGTTTTCTACGGGAGGGGTTTTGAGAACATGAATCTTAGTGAACTGCTCATCCCCTATGGCGTATTGGATGGAGGCATAAAACTCCAATGAATCGTCATAATTAAATTTCCCCTCCAATGCTTTCTCAAGGGCTTCGCGTTTTTGAGAGACGCGGATATGTTCCAATTTGGAGGCAATTTTTTCAGGGGTGATTTTGCGAATGCGTACATCAATAAAAGCTGAGTGAAGTGCCAATCGTTCCGAGGGCGTGATATCCAGCCCCTCTAGCAATTCATCGATCTTTTCTTCCCGTTCATGCGGTTTTTCTTTGGGTTTCGGGTTGGGATAGGTTCGTCCGTCATTGCGGAAAAAATTGACGATATACTCACGATTGTCGCCATCACCTTCGGACCATAAACGGCGGAAGCTTTTGATAAGCGTCGGTTTGTCGGTTATCTCGTTGAAGAGTCCCAATGTGTGAGAGAGGGCGATGAGTGTTTCGGTCGGAACCCGCTCAATCCCCTCGTCAAATCCTTCATCGCCGAAAAAATGGCGAATGGATTGATTGAGTTTGATCATTTTTTTCTTTTTCTTAGCCATAATGTAAGTGTAGCTAAAAACTCTAAGGGGTATGCTTTTATAGTTTTGATAGACTTACATAAAATAAGAAATTGGATAATAAAATGGTCGATTTGAACGTCGATGAATGGACGCAGAAAGAATATTTGCATAACAAACAGCTGTTAGAAGTGCAAGGAATAAAGGTGATTTTGGTCGATACGATTTTAAACAGTATTGAGGGTGCCGATGGGATTACCTATAATCCGCCATTGATGAAGCAGGAGCCCAAGGGCAGTGTGTTTGTGTTTTATTGCGACAGTGGGAAGGGGACGCATTCGAGGCTCAAAGAGTTTAGGGAAAAATTTCCTGATCATGTATGCATCAGTTTGAAAGGGGGGCGTGGATATTGGCGAAAGAATCTCCAACAGTAGAAAGTGCGTGTGAGGCCTACATCACATCATTACAAGAAGGGCGCTATTACGATGCACATGAGGATCTCGAAGCAGTGTGGTTTCCACGACGTTTTGAGCATGAGGATGAGGTGAAGCTCTGGAAAGGGTTTATCAATGCGGCGGTGTGTTTTGAACTGATTAAATTAGGACGTCCAAAGCCCTCCGAAACTGCATGGAAAACGTATCTAAAATATGTAGCACTCTTGGACACTTTGGAGAGTGAGCATAATGCGTTATACGTTACAATGGCGCAATCAATACAAAACAAACGAGGTGAGTTATGTCCGATTTCATGAAAGCAATGGCGTTTCGTCATGCATGTAAACATTTTGATGTTTCTAAAACCATTCCTCAAGAGCAGTTTGAATCGATTTTAGAAGTGGCGCGTATGTCACCATCGTCCTTTGGTATGGAACCATGGCGTTTGATCGTGGTGCGTGATCCTGCCTTGCGTAAAGCATTGAAATCTTCGTGCTGGAATCAAGCACAAATTACCGAAGCTTCAGAACTGGTGATCTTCACGACCGATAATGATGATTTGCGCAGCGGTACACCGTATGTGCGTAGCATGTTTGAGCGCAGAGGTCTGGATGCGGAAGCTCTGGAAAAATATATGGCTGTTTATAAGAGCTACCTCTCTCTCATTGAGTGTCATGAAGATTTGCTTGAAAACTGGACAGCAAAACAGTGTTACATTGCGTGTGCAAACATGATGACCTATGCTGCGACACTTGAAATTGACAGTTGTCCCATAGAAGGGTTTGAAAAAGAGCAGATCGAAGCGGTGCTTGATCTTCCACAGGGGAGAAGTGTTGCCTTGATCTGTGCCTTTGGCTATCGTGTTGATCCTCAAAGTCCACAAATGCGGTTACCTATGACTAAAATAGTTGAATACCGGTAAGGAGAAATATTTATGGTGGCAAAACTGGAGAAATATACAGATTTAGCCCTCCAATATGGGACGGAGTACGGAATAAAAATTCTGGGTTCTCTTCTTATATTCTTAATCGGACGATGGATTGCAAGTCAAATCGTAACCTTGATCAAAAAGGGAATGGGCAAAGCCCACGTTGACCAAACACTGATTTCCTTTGTAGCCAATGGGACGTATGTCGCTTTAATCATTGTCATCGTGATCGCTTCCATTGGAAATTTGGGAGTTGAAACAACCTCCTTTGTGGCAGTCTTTGGTGCGGCAGGACTTGCGGTGGGATTGGCACTTAAAGATACTCTTTCAAACGTTGGTGCGGCGATCTTGATTATTTTCTTCAAGCCGTTTAAAGTAGGAGACTATATAGAAGCTTCGGGTGTTCAGGGGGTTGTGCATGCCATGAACCTTTTTTCAACTACCCTTACAACGGCAGATAACCGTTCTATCATTGTCCCCAATGGTGCATTGATCGCAGGTAACATTATCAATTATACGAGTAACAATCGACGTCGAATTGATATGGTGTTTGATATTGATTACAAAGATGATGTGAAATTCTCTAAAGAAGTCATTATGAACGTATTGCTGTCGCATCCGAAGATCCTAAAAGAGCCTGCTCCTGTTGTCGTTGTCGGGGCACTTGCAGATAACTCTGTACAGCTGTACGCACGTCCTTGGGTTGCTGCTGAAGAGTATTGGGATATAAAGTTTGAGATTACCGAATCGGTCAAGCTTGAATTTGACAAGCATAAGATCTCAATACCGTTTCCTCAGATGGATTTACATGTTCGACGAGGAGAATTACCTACTGTTTTTTGAGATGAATTCTAAAGGCAATTGTGGCGCCAAAAGCAGCAATTGCGCCTCCTGTAAATAGCCAGTCCGGAGTATATTGATACAATACGCCAGCGCTTAATGCTCCCAAAAATCCCCCTAAACCATACGAAATACCAAAGAAAAATTGTTGTGCAAGCCGTTTTGAATGGTACAGAGAGAATAAAATGGTAATCGCTGCCGTATGAAACAGTGCAAAACTCAAAGCATGCAAGCTTTGGGAGAGAAAGAGAAGGGTGAGATTGTCAGGGAAAAGGGCAACGATCATCCATCTAAGGGATGTGAAGAGGGCGGTGATGACTAAAAGCCTAGGAAGATTAGAGCGTAAAAGAGGTCCCTGAAAATAAAACATCATAATTTCAGCGAGTACACCAAAGCTCCACAGCCATACCGTCATATCCAAAGAGACACCGTTGTCTGTAGTATAAATGGTAAAAAAATTGTAAAAAGGGCCAAAGCTCACTTGCATCAGCAAGAAGCCTATCCAGAGGCTTAGATGGGTTAAGGGATTAAAGGATTGAAGCTTTTCACTTATTGCAGAGACAGCAGCGCTCTTTTTATGTTCCAAAGAGCCGGCAAAAGCTCCAAATACACTTGTGGCCAATGCCATGGCAATTAAAAAACTTATACCTATTTTAGGCTCATCCAGATAACGGACAAGGACTAATGCTACGGCAATGAACCCCAGTGATCCAAATAGACGGATTTTCCCGTAGGATTCTTTTCCGATGTGATCAAGAGCGATGACTTCGATGTAAGGAAGCAGTAATGAGATACCGATGCCAAAAATGATATTGCTGATGAGCAGTGGCCAAAAAAAGGTGAGGGCAGGATAAAACCCAATTGCTCCCAATACCATGAAAATGAGTGCTGCTACAAATACTTTGTGATCAAGTTTAAACCCTTTTAGAAATAAAAAGGGGACAATAAAGCGTACCAGCGGAGCAGAGGCAAAAATAATGCCGATATCCATAGCAGAGTATCCGACCATGGAGAGAATTTTAGGAACGAAAATAATATGTACACCGATAAGGGCAAAATAAAAAAAGTAGAAAACTCCGATAATGAGAGACATGCTACGCTTCACGTATCACGGCAGTACCGCTTAGCAGATCATGCAAACAGCGTTTATCGTTACGAAAGAATCCGATAAAAAATCCGACTATCGAAATGAGTGAGAAAAAATAGCCTATAAATCGTAAAAAGAGCTTCCAGTAGGGAGCGCGCTTGAGTGTTATAGCATCCACAACACAAATACGTGCCAGCTTTTTTCCAGGCGTTTGGGTGTACCGATGCCATAGCTCTACGGTGATTGCCATAAATAAAATGATTTGGAGAATCGAACTTAGGGGGTTTGGTGAATTTCTGAGGGCTGCTTGATTATGAGTAATCACATCTATGGCCCCGGCTGTATGCATTTGGTCGTATCCGAAAGTAGCCGTTAGAATCAGAGAAATAGGTAAACCAATCATGAAGACATCCGTTAAAAATGCGAGTATTCGGGCAGAAAATGGGGCATAGTTGACGGAAGCGCTTTTGGTGGGGGCTGAGTGTTTTGTTTTTTTGAGGGTTCGCCATCGCATGTGCAATTATAGCTGTATTACCATTCGTTTACTTTAGTGGCGCATAATTTCATTATCCCACTTGACAACAGCAGCGTCAAAGGGGCTTTTTCATTTTCTTTTGTATACTCCTTAAGTTTCAAGCACGTCGAGCTTCTCCCTCGGCGGCTATCCTCCTAAAAATTATCGTTTAATTCCCAGCAATGTTTCCAAAAGCGTATCGGATGTGGTAATGGTTTTACCGTTGGCCTGATAACCCCGTTGAATAATGATGAGGTTCGTCAATGATTTAGACAAATCAACGTTGGAGGCTTCGAGTGCCGAAGACTGCATAAATCCGCGTCCCGCAGTTGCCGCCGTTCCGATGATAGGATCCCCGGAGTTGGCAGATTGCAAGAAAACATTTCCGCCATCTGCAACTAAACCTTCGTTATTCGTAAACTTTGCCATCCCGATTTGTGCGAGACCAAATGAGCGTCCGTTTGAAAACGATCCAATCAGCGTACCGCTTTGGTCAATACGGATACCTACGATATCTCCTCCCGGGAAACCATCTTGTGAAATACCACTGGTTCCCGATGTTGCATCGAAACTCGTGATACCATCAAATGCGTTGGACGTTCCCAGGTTGATATTGACATTCTGATTCGGTGAAGATCCGTTGTTCCCGGTAAAGTTGACATTGGTCGGTGTATACGATGAAAGTGCACCATCAGGTCCAAAGCTGACCTGACCGCTAATTTCATTGAGAGGTGCAATGGTATTGATCTCACCAGGTGCAGGGACGGAGAGTTTCATGCTCCACGTAGCTCCGGTTACGGCATCGACACCGGTCTTGCGAAAATCCATCTTGAGGGTATGTTTACTTCCCAGTGAATCGTAGATATCGATACTCGCTGAGTGTGTAGCAGCATTAAGGGATTGTGAGAGACGAATACCTGTGCTTCCTTCAATGAGGGTACCATCAATTGCTTGCATGACTTGGGTGAAACGTGTATTGGCAGTTATGTTGGTAGCTGAAGAACTGTATGCGGTGACTTGCAGTCTGAGATCTTCTTGGGTCGCATCGCCATCGTTATTGTTGGTAAATTTATACTGTCCTTCATTATTTATAATGACTTCAATGCCTCTTGAACCTGTAATAAGCTGAGCATGCTCCTGCATGATGATTCGCAGCTGTTCAGTTGTTCTAAACGTGGTGTCGATAGGCGCTGCAATATTGGCCAAGTCAACTGCATTGGATGCATAGGTGTAGTTGTATGCTGTCGTGTTGGTTGTGGTTGCAACGGTATTAGCAATACCAACGGCAGCACCGCCAGTATTGGTAATTCTAATATTTTTAGTAGCATCCAGATTACTTGAGCGTGCATTGTCGTTGGTAAGTACCAAGGCACCTAAGGCACCGACAGTTGCAACGACACCTGTTAATGCTGTTTTAGCATTGATCTGCTGCGCAATATAGCCTGCATTATCTGCTGGGATGATACCTGGAGTGGTGCCAGTTATGGTTGTTCCGTTGAGATCAAACGTAAATGCCCCTTGAACATCGGTAATGGTTGCATTTTCTACGGCAGGTTTATAGCTGATCCAAACACCTTGTCCGGCTTGCATTATCATGGATCGGCCCTGTTCATTAAACATAACTTTCATGTCTTCCGAAGCATTGGTATTCGCTGTACGGATCGCATTGGCTGTCAATGCTTGAGGAGTTACAGCACCACCGACATATGCCAAGTAGTCAGTCAGATTATAGGTGGTCATCTCCTTGGTTGGATTAAACGTCTCTACTGTTTCACCCGAGTCGAGATTTGCTTTGAGCGTGACGACGGCGGATGGATTAGCAGGGGTGGTAAGTCCTGGCGGGATGTTGATGTTGGTGATCGGTGCTGTGGAGTCAACTTTTCCGGTTATTTCATCACGTACCCATCCTTGTACAACGAATCCGCCATTGTCAACAAAATTTCCTTTGGCATCAAATTTGAAATCTCCGGAACGGCTGTATTTGTACGTACTACCTCTATCGGAGCTGACGATAAAAAATCCATCCCCTTGAATTGCGACATCGGTATTTTTATCGGTATTTTGGATAGAGCCTTGAGTCATGATACGGGTAACGGAGTTGATGGTCGTACCTAATCCGATCTGAACGGCATTCTTACCCCCCAAGTCTCCTTGCGGTGCCGTAGCGATTTGTGCTGTTTGTGCCAGCAAATCAGAGAAATTGGCACGAGAGTACTTAAATCCAATCGTATTAACGTTGGCAATATTGTTGGACTCGACGTCCATCGCGATTTGGTGTGCTTGCAATCCGGTGACGCCCGCAAAGAGTGATCGTAACATGATAGTTCCTTTTCGTTACAAAGTATAATTTATAAGCAATAAATATTCCAAAATTAGCGTCGCATTTGCAATGCTTTTTGGATCATCTCATCGACCGTTGTTATCGTCTTGGCATTGGCCTGATAAGCACGTTGCAAGATAATCATGTCGGTGAGCCCTACGTCGAGACGGACATTGGAGTTTTCCAACTGTCCACTGGTGATTTTGGCACCTGTAATCGCATTACCGTTTTGATCTGTCCAAAAGGTAGGTGCTCCGCTGTTTGAGCTTTGAGTGTACAAGGTTCCCCCATTACGCTCCAATCCCTGCTCGTTTTGAAAATGATAAACCGCTACACGCCCGATAGCGCTTTGGCGACCATTGGAAAAATCGGCGATGATGGTTCCATCAGGGCTGATTCCGTATTTAGTAAGAGTTCCTCCCAGTGTTCCGTCTGATAAAGAGGAAGCCGTAATAGGGACACCCGCACTGGAAGTAATTCCCCCAAGATAGCTTGATAAATCAATTGTAACCGGGGAGCCGTCATTGTTCATCGTTGGTAATGTTGACGTTTGAAGGATTCCTAATGCACCGAAGATAGCCTGACCGCTTTGTGTATCGTAAACGGTAGTGCCATCATTGGACGTTACGGTTGCTGCGATGTCCCATGCAACACCGGTTACGGGTTGAATAGCACTTTGGGTAAAGACGAGTTTTACACGATTCCGATCATTATTTGCACTGATGGCATCTGCGCTCATAATACGAGTTTCAGGATCAAATCCGAGATTGGCTGCAAATTTGGTAATGGTTGTAGGCTGTGCAGGGTATTTTAAGAGTGTAGGAAATTCTAATGGTCCCTGAGAGTTAACTGCAGCAAGAGGGACATTGTTTGTAACAGGCCCAATAACAAATGACTTTAGCGCAGCATCATAAGTATAGTTTCCAAGGGCTGTTCCTGTGACGTACATGCCATCGCCCGTTGTAAGTCGCGCTATGGAGGAATTGATTTGACCTGGGATCTTCTGGTACTCATCAAAGACAAAATTACCTGCACGTGTAAAATAATTATTGGTTCCCGAAACAACACCGAACCATCCATTTCCACCGATAGAAAGATCGTTAAAACGATCCGTATTAATAAGTGTACCGCTTGTGGTATTCATGGTGGTGGCTTGAAGGCGCACACCTGCTTCGAGATCATTAGAGGTAGGAGTTTTGGCTCCAGCACTGACAACTCTAGTAGAGAGGAGAGAAGCAAATTCCGTGTTAGAACCACGGTAACCGATTGTGTTGACGTTGGCTAAATTATCCGAAACAACGTCCAATCCGTATTGGTGCGTTTGTATTCCGGACAATCCTGCATAATACCCATGTGTCACGACCAACCTCCTACAATCTCTTTGATTGATTCAAAAGGAACGTAATTTGAACCTATTTTAACAGATGCTTTACCATTGTCGAAGCGGACTGATTCAATGGGATAAGTTCCAACACGTGTATAGCGGCTTTCACCTTCCATATCCGTATAATTAGCTTCGACATAGTAGATGCCTGCTTTCACTGTATTTCCATCATTATCTGAACCATTCCATGTAAACTTGTTGACTCCTGCCACTTGACTTTCTAGTGGGATGGTTTTGAGGATGTCGCCATTCAAATCGACTATATTAATGGAGCCGTTGCGAGCATTGTGAGGAAAATAAAGTTCAAAATTGCTTAACCCGTTTCCTTCAAAAACAACCGCATTACTGCCGGTATCCGCAATCTTTCCAATAGCAGAAATGGTAGAAAACTGCATCGATGCAGCCAGGGATGTTGCGAGAGTCGCCAACGATTTATTGGTATTTTCAGAAGATTCAAGAGACGCTAGTTGTGCGGTTTGCGTTAAAATCTTTTCACTGTCCATAGGTGAGGTTGGGTCTTGGTATTTAAGCTGTAAGAGCAACAGTTTGAGAAAATCGTCTTTGCCTAAGATACCTTTAGGATTGACAGCCGGGGATGAAGGGGCCGTAGCCGCATTATTGCCTACTGAATTGATTGCCATAATATTCTCCTTGTGTTACGCGTAATGCGGAATGATGATTTCAAGAGCACTTAACTCTTCGCTGCCGTGTTGAAGTTCTTCGAGTGAGGCATAAGCGCGAAAACGATTCTGATTTTGTTGCTGTTGTTGAGAATTTTGCTGTTGATTGTCCGAATTTGACATAAAGTTCATGGTTGCATTCGTCACCCCTTGTTGTGCCAATTGGGTTTTAAGCTCCATAGCATTGTGCGCTAAGAATGCGACGCTTGCCGTGTTGTTTGACTGAATCGTGACATGGACATTATTCCCTCTCTGTATGAGTGTTACATCTACTTCCCCTAGACGTTCAGGGTTGAGTTTCATAGTCAAACGTGTGAAAGGTGGCTTGTAACTCTCAGCGGCTTCTTTAAGATCGATGGCAAAATGACGCATACTTTGGACGGCTTCTTTGCCTTTGACTTCGAGAGAGTCTGCCTTGAGCGGCTGATGCGTTTTGGTAGACTCATTGAGTGGTTTAACCTCTTCTTTGTTCTGAGAAGTTTCTCCTTCATGATCCCCACGCAAAAGGGTACTCAGAGCTTCTGAATGGATAGAGGGAATAACCGCTTTTGGAAGTTCTTTAAAGACTTCTTTTGGGAGTTCAGCGGTGATTTCTTGAGCTTTCTCCAATCCTTTTAGAAGCGATTGCAGCGGCTGAGTTTTTACAGATTCTTTGGATGGTTTTACTTCTTCTTTGACTTCTTCTTTTACTTTTACTTTTTCTTTTACTTTTTCTTCTTTTTGGGTCAGCTTAGTTTCTTTGAGCAGCTGTACAATAGCTTCAAGCCCTTTGACATTTTCCATAGGAGCCTCTTTGTGGGGACCTTTAAACTCCAAAAGGGGCTTGGTTAGCAAAGGCGTCGGCAACTCTTTAAGGGGGCTTGCCAGATCTTTATCCACGGTAGAGAGGGTAATTTGGGTTAAATCAATGCCTATTTTGTGGGCGAGCTCAACAAGCCCTATGAGTGTTTTAGGAATCGCTTTTTCATCGACTTTGAGTTGGGGTGATTTTTCCATAATGGCATTTTTTAGATACTCTTTGGCTTTATGGATAAGAGAATGAACCTGATCGTTGCTCAACGCATTGAGAAGCTCTTTGGGAAGAATCTTCGCTTCTTCCTCTTTACCCATGAGAAGTTCGCTCAAACCTTTAGCACTGAGTTTTTTAACATCTATGGGCTTCACATCAACTGATTTTGCATTGACGAGCGTTTCATTTTTGGTATCCATAACTGCTTTAGGATCAATAATCGCTGTAAAATCCGTTTTTTTAGCATGTGATTTGCTGATCTTTCCTGCCTCGTTAAAGCTGGAAAGGAGCTGGGAAAATGCATTATTAGATTTGGCATTTTTTGGTTTTGAGGTTCCGCCTAGTAATTCTACTAGAGAAGCAGAGCCTTTGTTTTCTTTGCTTTGTACGACCATAATGCGATCCTTGTACCAAAAGATAGTGTGATTATAGTAACAAGCAAAAGCTATTCCATATAAGGTATCAAACTCACTTAAAGCATCCTTAACTTTTAAAAAGGTATAATTCGCGAAAATCACGGCCTACCTATAAGGATATTCAGTGCAAAAAATTCGTAACATCGCCGTCATCGCACACGTTGACCATGGTAAAACGACTCTAGTTGACGGATTGCTTCAGCAATCTGGAACATTTGGCAGCCACGAGCAAGTCAATGAAAGAGCAATGGACTCTAATGCTCTTGAGAAAGAGCGTGGAATCACGATTCTTTCTAAAAACACTGCTATTCGTTACGGGGATTACAAAATCAACGTTATCGACACTCCGGGTCACGCCGATTTCGGTGGAGAAGTTGAGCGTGTTTTGAAGATGGTTGACGGGGCTTTGATCCTCGTTGACGCTTACGAAGGGGTTATGCCTCAGACTAAGTTCGTTGTTAAGAAGATGCTTGCTCTTGGACTTAAGCCAATCGTTGTCATCAACAAAATTGACAAACCATCAGCAGATCCTGAGCGTGTTGTTGACGAAGTATTCGACCTTTTCGTTGCTATGGATGCTACGGAAGATCAGCTTGATTTCCCTATCATCTATGCTGCGGCACGTGATGGTATTGCAAAACTCGACATGGCTGACCCTGATGGCGACTTTACTTGTTTGTTTAACACAATTCTTGAAAAAGTCCCTGAGCCACAAGGTGATCCTGAAAATCCAACACAGTTACAAGTCTTTACTCTTGACTATGATAACTACGTTGGTAAAATCGGTATTGCACGTATCTTTAACGGACGTATTTCTAAGGGCGATAATATCCTCCTTGCAAAAGCGGATGGCGAATTGGTCAAAGGTAAGATCAGTAAGTTGATCGGATTCCTAGGACTTAACCGTATGGAGATTCAAACCGCAGAAGCAGGTGACATCGTAGCCCTTGCAGGTATCGAAACCGTAGACGTTGGGGATACTATTTGTGATCCTGTCAACCCTATGCCGCTTGACCCTATGCACGTTGAAGAGCCTACCTTGAATGTATTCTTCTCGGTTAATGATTCTCCGCTTGCAGGTCAAGAAGGAAAGCACATCACTTCTAACAAGATCAAAGAGCGTCTTGAAGCGGAAATGAACACCAACGTTGCTATGCGTTGTGAAGTAATCGGTGAGGGTAAGTTCCAAGTTTCAGGACGTGGAGAGCTTCAAATCACTATTTTGGCAGAGAACATGCGCCGTGAGGGCTTTGAGTTCGGTATTGGACGTCCTGAAGTTATCATTCGTGAAATCGAAGGGGTCAAATGTGAGCCATTTGAGCACCTCGTTGTTGACCTTCCTCAAGATTTCGCAGGAAGCATCATCGAGCGTCTTGGCCGTCGTAAAGCAGAAATGACAGCGATGGTTCCAATGGGTGAGGGCTTTACACGTGTTGAGTTCGTTATCCCTGCGCGTGGACTTATCGGTTTCCGTGGACAATTTTTGACAGAAACGAAAGGAGAGGGTGTTATGAATCACTCTTTCTTGGAGTTCCGCCCTTACACTGCAAGTGGTGTTGAGAGCCGTCAATACGGAGCGTTGACTTCTATGGAAGACGGTGTTACCTTGGCGTTTTCCCTTGCAAACTTGCAAGAGCGCGGCGTGTTGTTTGTTAATCCTCAAACAAAAGTTTACAAAGGGATGATCGTTGGTGAGCATAGCCGTACCAATGACCTTGATGTTAACCCGATCAAAGGAAAAGCACAGTCAAACGTCCGTTCATCGGGCGCTGATGAAGCAATCAAACTTATTCCACCTCGTGATATGAACCTTGAGCGTGCACTCGAGTGGATCGAAGATGATGAGCTTCTTGAAGTAACTCCTCTTAGTATCCGTATCCGTAAAAAATGGTTGGATCCAACTGACCGTAAACGTTACGCTAAAAAGTAAATTTTACTTTTTAGCCATTTGGCGCCCGGCGATCATGCCGCTGGCCCATGCGAAATTAAAGTTATAACCTCCGCGTCGTCCAACAATATCCAAAACTTCTCCTGCAAAATAAAGACCACTCACCAGATTTGATTCCATTGTTTTTTTATTGATCTCTTTTGTAGCAACTCCGCCGCCGCTGACTTCTGCATGTTTGAATCCATGCGTGTCGATTGCTTCAAATTTCCAATCCCTAATAAGTCCTATAAGCTTGGTGATCTCTTTTGGGGTGAGGGACGAGACAGTTTTGGCGGGATTGATAAGCGCAGCTTCACACAGATACGCAACGGTTTTGGCAGGAACCAAACCACCCAACACCGTTTCGAGGGTATGGTTAGGAACAGAGGGGATAAGTTGATGCAAGATATCGCTCAGTTCTTGGGGATTGAATCGCGGGAGCAAGTTTATGCTCAGCATGACTTTTTGATCTTTGAGCAAAGCAAGAGATGCTTTTTGGCTGATATCCAAGATAGCCAAACCTGAAATCCCATAGCTGGCAAACAGAATGTCCCCCTGTACTTTTTCTACTTCTTTGTTGTTGATATGAAGAGTGACTTCGGCAAACGTTTTGACTCCCGCCATTTTATGGTGGATTTTAGAGTTTAGATGCAATTGTACCAATGAGGGGTAAGTAGGGACAATAGTGTGTCCGAATGCAGCGGCAAAACGGTAGCCATCCTCACTTGCTCCCAGCTGTGGTGCTGCTTGCGATCCTGTGGCTATGAGTACTTTGTTGTACTTTGTTTTTTCATTATTTGTGTGGACAACGAAAGTCTCTTGTGTTTTAGAAATCTGGGTCACTTTGTTGTCGATTAGGATTTTTACCCCAGCATTTTTTGCTGCACTGGCAAGAGCATTAAGAACAGCCTTTGCTTCATTGGAGAGAGGATAACAGCGTCCATCTTCTTTGACATCGAGGAGCAGTCCTATGGAGTGGCAGAAGGTGATAAAATCAGAAAACGGGAGCTGTTCCAAAGCGTAGGAGACAAAATCGGGATTGGTTCCGAAATAATCGTCTGCTGTTGCCGTGGTATTGATAATATTACAGCGTCCGTTTCCTGAGGCCAAAATCTTTTTTCCGACGCTGGGATTATGCTCATAAAGGGTGATATCACCGCCTTGGCGCGCGGCAATGATGGCCGCCATAAGCCCAGCTGCACCACCGCCGATAATAGCGATTTTTGAACTCAAGCCTCTCTCCCGTACAGCTCGTTGTAGAGTTTCATCGCATAGCGATCCGACATACTGGCAATGTAATCGGCAATAACGCGGTGTTTGTTGCGTCGCTCACATTGTTCGAGATAATAACGCGGCAGCATTTTGGGCTGTTCCATGAGAGCATTGAAAAGTCCGATAATCGCTTGTTTGCCTGAAAACATCTTACGGACAATGTGTTTGTGCTGGTATAACTCTTGAAAAAGGATCTTTTTGAGCTTTTTGATCTGTGTTTCCAGCTCTTTGGTAAATCCAATCGGGAGTTCTTGGGAGGAGGGGATAACAGAGGCTAACACACGGCTATTATCAATTTTCCCACGTGAGTATTCCAGCAGTGAATAAACGAGATGATTGATGAGATGGGAGCTGAAACGGTAACGAAACATCTCATCTTCATCTTCATGTATGCCTTCATCGTATACTTTTTGCAAAATGGTTTGAATCAGTTCGCTTTTTTTGAGTGTTTCAAAACTGATAAGGCCAGAGGCAACACCATCATCGATATCATGGCTGATATAGGCAATCTCATCGGCACGGTCAACGATCATCGCTTCGATGCTGGGATGGGTGTCCAGAGAAAACGCATCACGGATGGTACTGCTCAAAAACGGTTTGTTATAGGGAGGTGAGTGCTTGAGTATCCCTTCCAGCGTTGCATAGGTGAGGTTTAGCCCTAAAAACTGTTTGTAACGCTGTTCGAGCAATGTGACAACACGAAAACTTTGCAGATTATGCTCGAATCCGTTTTTGAACCCCTCTTTTCGTAAACACTCATCCAGAGTGTCTCCCCCGATATGCCCAAAAGGAGTATGCCCTAAATCATGCGAGAGGGCGATCGATTCCGCCAGCGATTCTTGCAGACCCAGATGGGAGCTGATTGAACGGCCAATTTGGCTGACTTCGATACTGTGGGTGAGTCGGGTACGAAAAAAATCGCCTTGTGAATTGAGAAAAACTTGCGTTTTGTATTCAAGACGCCGAAAACTTCCGGAGTGGATGATACGATCACGATCACGAGCATAAGGAGAGCGAAAATCATCACTTATAGCAAAAAAACGTTCTTGGGCACGCATAAAAACCTACTTTTCTTATAAAGATAGTATTTGTTAATTATACAATGGAGACGGGGTTAATAGGGTAAAATCATAATAAAATGAAGAATAACAAGCAATTTTAGAGTATTATTATAAATTGTTTACAAGCGAGGAAGGGAATATGAGTCATTATGCAGACAAATATAATCGTTCGTTAAAAAGCGTCAACACGACTCATGAAAGCGTGGAAGATTATCAGAAAAAAGGTAAAAAAGTTCGCCGAGAAAAAGAAGTATTCTTGAACCGGGAATTTGATTACCGTGACTACATATTTGCACCTGAGGGGTATGAGGGGGTTATGCTCTTCCTCTATATCATGATCATCCCCTATCTCACGGCATTGGCTTTTCTGTTTCTTTTTATTGCGAAATCAAGTTATCAGCTTTTTTTAGAATTTGATTTGGCTTCTTATTTTATCGTATGGGCGATAGGGTATGAAATATGTATGGTATTTGCCCTTATTATCTTTTTTTATTCATGGTTTAGCGATGACAGTTCGGATGATACGCCAAAGAACAGTGAGAGCAAACATAACGGAATCCACCCTCGATTTAGGAATTAAGCTTCAATACATTACAATACCGTTCCACTTTATGGACAGCTGGCCGAGTGGTCGAAGGCGCACGCCTGGAACGCGTGTAAAGGGCAACCTTTCTAGGGTTCGAACCCCTAGCTGTCCGCCAGAAACTAAAATCCCCCCTATTTTATGGACTTCACTAAATAATTTAGGTGATAAAACCCTCTCAAATTTTGCATTTAACCACAACTTAACCACAAAGTTAGACACAAAACACCTCTATAAGAATTCATACGGGTATTATTACCTCAATATTAGGGTCAAAAACAAAGTCTATAAGTTTTCATTGAAAACAAAAGACATTTATTTGACTATTGAAAGACGAAATAAAATCTTAACTTCATTACACACCATAAGTTCGATTAAACACGATAAAATTACCTTATCTATTACATTAAAAATTTTGGGAATTCAAATGTTTGAATATTTAAGTGAAGAAGACTATCAAGAACATTTACGACAAGAAAAAGCTCGTGGAAGCTTAGAAGAAAGACTAAAACGAAAAATCGAATTTGATACAAAAAAAGCAGAACTCATTAATCAACAAATCGAAGAAGAACGAAAAAAATTAGAAGCATTGGAAAATCAGCAAAGACAAAACCTGTTAAATATTCAAACCGATATCAAATTGAAGTTTGATAGTAATGAATTATCTTTGACAGAAGAAGCAAAAAAACAGATACAACTTAAAAAGGAAGTAGAAACTATTTCCGAAGTTGTTCCCCCTACAAAATCAAGAAAGAAAACCATTACCCTAAAAGAAGGTTATTTGAAATGGCTAGAAAAGAAAAAGAATATAGATAAAGTTGGGAATAGCTCTTTTAAAACCTATCAATCAGGGTATAAATATTTAACTTTATTGATTGACGAAAATAGAACCATAGACACTATCGAACCATATGAAATAAGTGATTTACAAAACCTCTTAACACAACTTCCAAAAAACACTTTCACCTATAACAAATTTAAAGACAAAACACTCGAAGAAATCTTGGAATTGATAGACGAAGACGAAAACGAATTTTCATTATTGACCAACGATACCATTAACAACCATTGTAATAATTACTCCAATATGTTCGATTATTTTTGGAAGCAAAATTATATTGATACTAATCCCGTAAGGTTAGATAGTTTGGCAAAAAATGAAACAATCAAACTCTCATTTGATGACGAAGACATTGTCAAAATTATGAATGAAATAGAAGAAGAAGGACTCAAACACCTCTTTAAAATTGCTCTCTATTCAGGTCTAAGAATTTCCGAAATACTCTTAATGAAAAAAACAGACATAATAGAAGGGAATCTTTTTAGTATTCAAGAAGGGAAAACAAAAAACTCTATTCGTGAAGTTTATATACACGAACAAATAAAAGATTTGGTCGAATATTATTTGAAAAATAATGAAAGTGATTATCTCATTTTTAATGGTGAAATTAATGCAATAACAAAACGGGTTAATCGGAATATTAAAAAAATCGTTGGGGACAATAGAAAGACCTTTCACTCAACCCGACATAACTTCATTGAAAGAATATCGGATAACAAGAATTCGGATAAAATTGACAGAATGAAAATTTCAGGACATTCATTATCGAAAGAAGACAAATTGCATTTGGAAAGGTATGGTCATTATTCTTTCAAGAAGAAACGGAATGAAAATAAGGACATTGTTTCATTTGTCAAATACGACTGTCTTGAAAAGTAAAAACCCTGTCAAAAAATTTCCATAATATTTTCATTTTTTTACAATAATTTTTTCATACAGTTAGGGAATGGTTCTGAAAAACCTTTCGGGTTTTTCGTGGTTCTTCCCTCCTTGTTAAGAATATATATAATTCTTTCTGTCCGTTGGAAAACGGAAAGGAAAGAAAAAGGGGTGGGATTTGTCGAAGAAATTTATCGAAAATTATTTAGTTGAATTACAAAAAGAATTCTACTTGAAAGAATATGAAATCTTAAATAATGCTCATAGACAAATTTTCACCCACAAAGAAAACAACACCTTTTTAAGTCTAAAAGACATTTTCAAAAAACAGCAGATTATTAAAAGGTCTGTCATTCAAAACGAAATCAATTCAATCAATCAAGTCCAGCAAGATAAAATTATCATTTTTCACACTTCAACCATAGATCCAGTTTTGAATGTGCCTCGCAAAATTGACGAAGCGAAGCAATTGGAAGAACTGATAAAAAACCAATATGAAGAATTTAACAAATACTTTCGAACCATTACCAAGCGGAACAACGATAAAAAAATCACTTATAAAAATATCCGTGTCTATGAACTGACCAAAAAATTAAATATCCATTGTCATAAGACCGACCTTTTAAAAAGTGAAAATGATTTCATCCGTTATTTAGAAGCAATTATTTTAAGTCGTAATAAGAACAATATCGGACGGGTTGAACTGGTGGTAAATTCTGATTTTTTTGAAGCGATACAAAAACTATTCAAAGACAAGCAAATTAAAATCCGTGTCAATAATAAATATGAAGTTCTTTCCCTTATGAAAAGGTCAATCAAATTTCAAGGTGAAAAGCAAAGTGTCTATATTGTCAAGGAAACTAAAAAGGGGGAAGGAAACTTTATCTATTTTCGTACGATTTTAGACAACAAAGGAACAGGACAGCACCTCACAGACTATATGTTTAAATATATGTTGAAAAGTTTTGATTTCAATGAAGAAAATAAACTATTAGAACCCCGTTCCAAAGTGTCAAAAGAAACATTGATTTTTTCAAAGCTAAAACTTCGACAAAAAATTTATTCCATTAATTTTTTCACTGATAAATTACAAAAAGACGATTTAGAAAAATTGAACGGACGATTTTTCACCTTCTTCAAGCAACGGGAAAGAAATCAAATTAATATCCTTTCCTATTTCAATAAAGACGATTTTGATTTTATCAATAACGGACGAAGACATTTATTTTATACCCTTTCAAAAATGCTGGAAGACAAAAGAATTTTCATTGTTCAAGAAGAAAATATTTTGATTAATGAATACAAAAAAATTAAAACGATTATACGTGCCAATATAGACCTATACGATATAAAGAAAAAAGATAGTTTTTTTGAATTTGTTAAAGAAAGATACATAGGCCCAAACTATTTGACAGCACCTCAATTCGATAAAAAGTTCCTCAAAGAAGTCAAAGACTATCTTGACCACAAAAAGACTTTAAAGGGGTTTCTACGGGCTTATAACGATATATTTGGTAAAGATACACTCGACGAAGAAGAAACAGAAGAAGAAGTCTTACTGGAAGACAATAAAGACGATAAGCTCATTATGGATTTAACAAGGGAAATCTTCCCCTATTTCGTCAAGGAATACAATTACAAAAACACCGATAAGGAAGTTTATTATTTCGATAGTGAAACGAATAAAGACTATTTAATACATTCTTTTAGTAGTGATTACACTTATGAAAAATATTCCAGCGACGTTGAACTTTACGAAGATATTTTATTGAATAAGAACGACTTTAACGAAACGGACAAACTGCAAAATTCAATCAATTATTACAATGCGATAACCGAATTATTAGACTTAGACCTCGAACCATTGACGATAAAAATGGTCAAAGAAAATTTACGACAAGAACGGGAAGAAAGACGGGAATATCAAAATAAACAGATTGAAAAAGTTATGGAAGAACTACCCGAAAACTAAAACCTCTTTTCCCTAATCTTCCCCCTCAAACAAAATTCCTAAAAAGATATGAAAAAATTTTGAAAAGAATAATATTTTTTTATAATTATTTTATGGAAGTTGAAACTTTCTAAATCAATACAAGGAATTAAAAATGTCAAATACAAAAATATTTATTCAAGGTGAATTGTCTTCTATCAAGACAACAGAATACAAAGGGGAAAAAGTTTCTAAACTGCAATTTTTGAATGAAAATGAAAACGGGGGACTTGAAATCATTGAAATCAAAATCGACAAAGACCATTTGATAAATGACTTGAAAAAAGGGGACAAGGTTATGGTGCCAGTTTCAATGTCAGCAATTGAAAAGAAAATCTATTACAGAACGAACGGGAAAATTCAAGTTTCCAAATAAGGGAACTTAAACAAGGGTTATCTATGAAAACACTTACCATTCGTATAGACGAAAAATTTTACAATGAAATAAAAAGCAGTTGTCCCCTAAATGTAAAGATTGGATTTCACTATGTGGAACTTTTAAAAAAAGGACTGAAAGAAAAAAGGTCATAAATGATTTTTGCGGTCGTAAAGTCATTTATATTTCAACTGGTCATCAAGGTTTTAGTGGTCTTCACACTATTCAAAATATTCACTAGCAATTATTCAAACGATTTTTTAGTCAATTATATAGACGAATTATTTTTAGTGGTGTTGTGGGGTGTCGTTTTGCACCAGTTCCTATATTTCGACTATTTCAAAACCAAAATCAAAAACCTTCCAAGGGTGTTCGGGTTTAAAAATATAGTTGAAAAAAGTGTCTTCAACTGGAAAGACCTTCGAAGCGAAAATAAAAAAATCACCTATTTCGATTATGTGGAAAGTATCAAAGACGGGGTAATCGTTTTAAAAAATAAGTCAGGATTGATTGATTACGACCTATACGAAAAGAACTCCGAACAAATCAAACACTATCTAAAAACCAGCACTTTAAAAATCGAAAAGGTCAGGGACAATGGAATAAAAATTGATACCAAAGACCGATTAGATTATTACAATTGGGACGGGAATAAATTTTTAAAAGACGGGTTTATCTTTTTTGGGTTAGACGAACAGGGTCAAGAAATTTTTATCGAACTGAACAAGACAACCTCCTATTTTATCAATGGTCAATCAGGTTCAGGAAAAAGTGTTTTTATCACTCAAATTATTAACGGACTTATTCACAATTTGGACAAGGTTTCAAAGATATTTTTACTGGATTTTAAGGGTGGTATCACATTTCATAAATACGGAAAAATCAGCAAAAAAATCATTGTCGGATATCAATTAGACCAGCTTCATAAAATCGTTGATTATGTCTATCAAGAAAACAAAAGACGAATGAAATTTCTAAAAGACAAGGGGCTGGAAAAATATGAAACTGACCCTATTTTTTTGATATTTGACGAATGGGCGGAAGTGGTTGAAAGTTGTCCCAAAAAGGAATTAGACAAGAATGATTATTTACTTTTCCAGCAAACTTTACAGAAAATAGAAAGTTTGGGTCAATTGGGTAGAAGTCAAAATATCAAACTGGTCATACAGACCCAACGTGGGGGAACGGATATTATATCTTCCAAACTACGGGGAAATTTACAAAGTCGTATTTTATTAAGGGTCGATAATAATGATGCTGTCAAAATGTGTTTAGGGTCATTGGACTATTTGGAAAAGTTGGGAAATATTGACCCTCTATCTTTTCCTTATGGTCGGTTTGTCTTTTTAGATAGTAGCTCCGAAACGGGGTTAAAAGTTCGATACGGTCAGGGGTCTTATATTGAACCGAAAAGAATTTAAAATAGTTTTTTTGTATAATCATATTTCTAAATAGAATCTATTTAAATATTGAAGTTATTTTGATAAATCAAAGGAATAAAATGTCAGCTATTGATATACCAAAAGAAATTAGATGGATTTCTAGACTATTATGGGTAGATATACTCATTCGTTTAATTATCGTATCGATATTAATTTCAATAAGTGCACTTGGAACGGAAGAAAAATTAATTCGATTTTTGATGATTATTCCAAAAACAACATTATGGGTTCTTGCACTTTTGGGAATCAATTATTATCTACTAAAAGGGAAAAAATGGTTGATGAAATTTCTCTTAATATTAGTTGCTACTGTGATTGCATCTAATATTTTTGCGTTTTTAGAACCTTTAACTGTTGAAAATCAAATGATGTATTCAATCAGAACTCTATTGGGGATTTTGATTATTTATTTTTTAATTAAACAGAAAAGTTTTTTTGATAAATCGTCTCTTTCTTAATATTTAATCTACATCTGGTTATCATAATACTTAACCACAATTTAACCACATATTGGAACTTTTAAAATGATTGAAACCCCCTATAATACGGGTTTCTTCGGATATCAGGTAGAAAATATCGAAAGAAATCTTCCCCCTAGCTGTCCGCCATATCCCTATAGAACCCCCTGTACAAAGACTTCCTAAAGATAAATTATCCTACTGTGCCCAAAGCATGTCAGTTAAATGGCATAAACTTTTGTAAGCGATGAATGAAACTGTATATTAGAGGTAAATTTTTTTATTTAGTTTAAATAACAAAATGGGTGATATAGTGTGTAAATATATTGCAATATATAAACACAAAAAGGATCTAAAATGAAAAAAGTTATTCTTTCCATTGCCCTATCCGGTCTCGTATCCCTCTTTGCAGCAGAGGCTGTCAAACCTAAACCTACAGAAGGGCCAGGAGAAAAAACACAAGTTGAGAAAAATGTGGTTAAAGTCGAAAAAGTAGAGAAGACCTCTGAAAAACAAGTTAAAAAAGAAGCTCAACGAGCTGCTGACAAACTGTAAAAGAGGTAATCATGTTAGTTAAGATAATGACAGCTGTTCTCATCAGCAGCGCAGCATTTGCCGCCAATCAAGCAGAGTTGAATGTAAATAACAAAGAACTTGAGGGGCAAATTCGTATTGATATGAAACAAATGGGAATCAGTTCTTTGGAGGGTTCTTTCATCGGAGCACGTATTTTGAACGGTGATGAGAGCAACAGCGATCGAATCGGAAATACAAAGCCTTTGATGGAAGTATCATTTTTGGTGCAACGTCCGGTTGAGCAAGTTCCAGGACTGGCTATCGGTTTGGGGATCAAAGGCGAATACACCAAGTTTGACGGAAATCATTATGCCGCTATCCCATTGGGAATAGAAGCCGATATGAAACTGCCGTTTGCCGATACAATTCCGTTTTATGTCGGTGGGGCTTTGTACTATGCTCCCTCGGTACTTTCGTTTAGAGACGGTGAAGATTATTTAGAAGCACGTATCCATTTGGATGTTGAGCCGATTAAAAATGCTCGGATTGAATTAGGATATCGAATGATTGACACCAATGTTAAAAACAGAGATGTTACGTACAATGATGCGTGGTATTTTGGAATGAGAATCGATTTTTAACCCACTTCCGTTTTGGTAGATCTTCATTGATGTGCCAAAACGATTATTTTACTGCTTTTTTTTCTGCAATTTATATTCAAATAAAACACATATATGGTTCATTAATATTAATTTTAAATACAAAGCTAGAAAATAGAAACAATGGGCATACTGTTATTAGTCGTATAATAATGTTACTTTACGATAAATAATGGTAGAAAGTGGGTATAACCATGGAAATATTTAAACAATATTCTAATCAAATCATGTGGCTTGGCATTTTAATGTTGAGTATCGGCGTAATAGGTTGTGGCGGAGGCGGTAGCGGCAGTGTGATTGATAGCACGGTTGCGACTGCACCTAGAGTCATTTCTACCAATCCAGGCAATACGGTTACAGCCGTAGCGCGCAATCAAAACATAACGGCTACGTTTAGCACTGCTATGGATGCCGCAACGCTTAGTGCGAGTACTTTTACTATCACGGGGCCTGGCTCTACGCCTGTTGATGGAAACGTTACCTACTCAGGAATAACAGCGTCTTTTAATCCGACTGTTGATCTTAATGATACGGTACTTTATACTGCTACCATCACCACGGGTGCTAAAAATCTAGCCGGTACCTCTTTGGCAGCTAATTATGTTTGGACCTTTACCACGGGTTCTGTCAATGATACTACAGCACCTGATGTGAATGCTACCAATCCCGATAGTAATGCTACCGGTGTGCCGATCAATCAAAACATTACGGCGGTCTTTAGCGAAGCCGTTGATTCGGCTACGGTCAACACAACAACTTTTTCGCTAACCGATGGGATAACACCGGTTGCAGGTGTTGTAAGCTACGTGGGTACTACGGCTACTTTTAACCCGACTAGCGATCTCAATGTCGATACCAATTATACGGCAACCATTACCACGGCTGTCCAAGACTTGGCTGGTAATGCCATGCTTGCCGATAAAGTCTGGACGTTTACAACAGGGTCAACGATCGCAAATGGACCCGATCCTGTTAATCTCGGTACGGCGGGCAATTTCGTTCTTCTAAGTAAATCAGGGATTTCCACTACGGGAGCTACGAGTATCACCGGAGATATTGGAGTCAGTCCAATCGATGCGACTGCTTTTACAGGATTTTCCAACTATACTCTTTTCAGTACCTATGCAACGGCAGATCAAGTAACGGGAAAATTGTATGCAGCTAATTTTGCTGCCCCTACGCCTGCTTACCTAACAACTGCCATCAGTGACATGGAAATCGCATTCACCGATGCCGCAGGACGAACCAATACTACGGCTACAGAACTGGGTGCCGGAAATATCAGCGGGATGACACTTGCCCCTGGTCTTTATAAATGGGGTACCGGGCTACTTATTACGGGTGCCGGTGTTACTCTCTCCGGGGGAGCCAATGATGTTTGGATTTTCCAGATTGCACAAAATTTGACGGTAAACAGCGGTGCGATCATTACCCTAGCCGGCGGAGCAAAGGCGAAAAATGTTTTTTGGCAAGTTTCCGGTCAAACGGCACTGGGAACGACCGTTCAATTCAAAGGAAATATCTTGAGTCAAACCTTGATTTCGCTCAATACCGGTGCGTCATTGGAAGGGCGTACATTAGCACAGACGGCGGTTACGTTAAACGCCAATACGATTATTCTTCCTACTCCGTAAGTTGATGGTACTGTCCGAGCGTAAGCTCGGAAGTTTCACTCTTCGTTTTATCTTGTTAGACGCGACTTTTATCCAAAGTGATGACGAAGCATGCCCCTTGGTGCTTGTTAAACCACGTAAGGGTTCCGGAAAAATATTTCTCAATAATGGTCTGCGATATGTACAGACCCAATCCTGTTCCCATTAAACCTTTGGTTGTAAAATAAGGATCGGCTAATTTCTCGATAATGGCCTCAGGGATTCCGCCTCCGTTGTCTCGTATGGTGGTGATGATGGAAGTGGGGGTTTCGTCGATAATAACGGTAATGATTGCCGGTTTGACGTTGGCCGATTCCAATGCGTGTTTTGCATTTCCTAAAATATTGAGGAAAACTTGTACCAAGGAGTTTTTGTGTATCAGGACAACGGTTTTGCTGTTGTTATGGACGTTTATGGCGATGTTAGTCGTTACATAGCATTGCCCGATGATTTTCAGGGTGGCGTTGATGACTTCCTCGATGGTTGTCAATTCTTTGGGCTGATCGGGCGAGAAAAAGTTTCTAAAATCATCTATGGTTTTGGACATGAACTGCAAAATTTGATCTATTCTTTCGTGTGAATCGTAAATGCTTTTATCGTCTAATTTGCCCAATCCTAATTTGATGTAGGTGTCTTGATTGATGAGTGCCAGATTGTTTAGCGGTTGGCGCCATTGATGGGCGATCATGGATATGAGCTCTCCCATGCCCGCTTTTTGTGCTTGAGCCAGCATAACCTGCTCATTGAGTTTCAATTTCTCCTGTACCATAGTGTATTTCGTAATATCATTTATAATCAAATGATACTCATTTATGTTGTCGGGATTGTGCCCGTCTTTGGTTTCCAAATGGGCCCAAAACGGTTTGTCATTTTTACCTATCATACGCAGTTCACACGAACGTGATGCATTCACATCATCGGATTGTTTTTGGCAGAGGTAATAAATATCTTGATCTTCTTGGAGGATAAAATGGGTGATGGATTGGTTGACAAGATCATGTTGCGTTGTCCCAAAGAGATTGGCGGCGGTCAAGTTCGCTTGTAAAATCTTCCCCTGCATGTTGAGGGTGCAATACCCTACGGGTGCGAGATTATAGAGATCGACGTAACGCATGCGTTCATGCTCAAGTCCAACTTGCGTGAGGTGCAGTTGTTCATTTTGCATCTCCAATTCGATCTGATGTACTTGCAGCTCATGGACAAGGTGATCGGTTTCAATGCTGGTTAATACTTCGGGGTTTTTGGGTGTACGCGCAACTAACTCTTCGGCTTTGCGACGAAGCATTTGGCTGGAATATTTAACTGGATTTTTATTTTTATTCATTGTGCATCATTAAGAGTGCCATGAAGCAACTCATTGGCTTTACGGAGGGCTTCACGTATGTGAACCGTTTCGGTAATATCAACAAAGGAGACAACTGCACCTTCGATCACATTGTTGAGTGTGCGGTAAGGCTGTATGCGCATCGTAAACCACAGTCCGTCAATCGTTTGAACCTCTATTTCTTTGGATGTAAGGGTATCTAAGACGTCATGAATATCGCTCACCAATCGATCATACCCGACGAGGTTGGAAACGATATGCCCGATGGGTCGGCCGATATCGCTTTTAATGAGGTTGATGGTACGGGTTACATCCCGGGTGTATCGGAGAATATTGAGGTTGATATCGACAAAGACTGTTCCGATCCCTGTGCCGGAGAGGAGGTTGTTCATATCGTTGTTTGCATGGGAGAGATCGGTGACTTTGGTTTGAAGTTCGGCATTGACCGTGGAGAGTTCTTCGTTCATAGATTGCAGCTCCTCTTTGGAGGTTTCGAGTTCTTCATTGGTGGATTGTAGCTCTTCGTTAAGTGACTGCATCTCTTCATTTGACGATTGCAGTTCTTCGATTGTTGCTTCGAGTTGATCGTTTGCGGCTTGGAGAAATTCTTCTTGTATTTGCAATTCCTGCTGAAGGGCAGCAATGCGTCCGAGAGGAACGGATTCTTTGTTCTGTATGCTTGTGTTTCCTTTTATCGCTAAAGCCGTTTCTTCCAATGTTACCAGATACAGAGGAGAATCGATCGAGATGGTGGAAGCAGATGAGACGGCTCGCACGGTGAGATCAACGTTTTTGACATAGTCGTTTTGTTGAATTTGTACCCCGAAACGTCGCACGGTCTCTTTTGTCGTAATGGCTTTTTGCAATGCCATGGTCAGCTCGCGCCGAAGACCTTCTTTTGCCATCTTGAGGATGTTATTGACTCCGATTTCGCCTGAGGGGAGTTCTAAATAGGTTCCGGTTCGACCGTGCAAATAGAGAATGTCTCCTTGAGCATTGATTAAAGCTGCGGTGAGATTGAGCTGTTTTAAAAGGGCCTGCTCTGTTATTTCACGCAAAGGCAATTTGGGTGAAATATTGGTTTTAGCAGTGTTTTGTGCTGATGTAGTACGGTTTAGGGCAGTTGTTGGGACAATGCGGCCGATGGTTTTTGTCGTATCGTATTGCGTCTCTTTGCGTTTAAATATTTTTGATTTGCTGTCTTCTACGCTGAAGAGATCATTGAATTCCCCAATGCTCTCAGAGGAACCTAAAAACAGTATTCCCCCCGGATTGAGAGCGTAATGAAAGAGGGGAATGAGCCGTTTTTGCAGCGGAGTGCTAAAATAGATCATAAGATTACGACAACTGATGAGATCGATTTTAGAAAATGGGGGATCTTTGATGATGTTTTGCTCGGAAAAGATTAACATATCGCGGATGTTTTTGTGGATACGATAACCGCTTCCGTCGGCTTCTAGGGTAAAAAAACGATCCAGTCTTTGGGGAGAGACGGTTGTTGCGATACTCAGCGGATAGAAGCCGGTTCGAGCTTGGGTGATTGCATAAGAATCGATGTCCGTAGCAAAAAGCTGCACAGAGTAGTTGACTTTTTGTTTTTCCATGAACTCACGTAGCAAAATGGCGATGGAGTAGGCTTCCTCACCCGTAGAGCATCCGGTTGTCCAAACGCGAATAACACTCCCGGGCGGTTTTAGGGCAAAAAGAGCGGGGATAATTTTCTCTTTTAAGGATAAAAAGGCCTCCGGATCCCGGAAAAAACTGGTGACCCCTATGAGTAAATCATGAAACAGTTCATCCAATTCTTCAGGAATTTGTTGCAGGAATTTGACGTATTCACTGATCGAATCGATTTGACGTATCGCCATACGTCGCTCAATACGGCGAAACATTGTATTGGGCTTGTATTGAGAGAAATCATGACCGCTTTTGGCACGAAGTAAAACAAAAATTTTATCCAACATATTTTTGGATGCAGCAATGAGACTGTTTTCTCCGCTGTCGGTATTTAAAGCGAGGGTTATGAGCTGTTGAATCATTGCTTCTGGGGGGAGAATATAATCGACTAGGTCGGTGGCTATCGCACTGTTGGGCATTCCATTGTACTCGGTGGTTTCAGGCGCTTGAGCCAGCACGATTCCCCCTGCATCTTTGATAGCATGTATTCCTTGTGTACCATCACTGCCTGTTCCTGAGAGAATGATGCCTATTGAGCGTTCATGTTGGTCCTGTGCCAATGTCTGAAAGAAAAAGTTTATGGGTAACCGTTTACCGTGCTTAGCGGCGGGTTCCAGCAATTGAAGTGTCCCGTTTAAATAGGCCATATCGTATGCAGGAGGGATAACATAGACGCAGTTACGCTGCACCTTTATCCCATCAGTAACTTCAAAAACATCCATAGTGGTATATTTTCGGATAATTTCACTCAGGATGCTGGTGTGCTCAGGGGCAAGATGCTGTACGAGAACAAAGGCCATATTGGGACTTACATCCGAGGGGACTCCTGAAAAGAAAGCCTCAAAAGCGGCCAATCCGCCGGCTGATGCACCGATACCGACAACAAGAAAAGGAGTATGATGCAACTCACTTTCTTCTTGCGGGGGGAGTGAATCTGTGAGGGCAGGGGCAGTTTGTTCTTTGGCTATTGTTTGTTTGGACATGATTTACACTCGCTTATGTTTTTTATAGTGTTCGGACAGGTAGATATATGACGTATGAGGCAGATAAAACTGCATCACATCTCCCGATCATAGAAGATGAAGCGATACAGTATTGTACAGGAAACTACCTATTTAAGGTCAAGTCTTAGATCAGGGTATTTTTCGCGAAATATTTGTTCGCTCTCTTGAGTGAGTTTTGTCCCCTCGATAATATCTTTGTTCCCTTGTTCGATCTCACTTTTTCCGGTCATCATGTCTTTATCACCTGATTTTACAAGCTCTTCACCATGTTTCACCAATTTTTCACCTGATATTTTCAACTTTGAACCGTGATCCCAATTTTTGGCTATTTGTTTTTGATCTAAGCCTGTTGCTTTTTCATCTGCTGCGTGCATACGCATAAAATCGCCTGTTGTAGGTGCTTTGGCACTGCATCCAATGAATGCGGTCATAGCGATTACGGAGACGGTTATCATTTTTAATCCAGACATAATGTTTCCTTGTGTTTATAATTGTGATTTCTCACTAAAACCAGTCTATCGCAATAATGCCATATGGAAACAACGTTTACAAACTATCATTCTTTCTTAAGATATACCAAATGTAACTATTTTAGTTATTAATAATTAGCTGTTAATATTAATGTGTGGTGAAGGAGTAACTTTGTATTCTAACGTTAAATATGTTATTTGGTTTTTTTATGTATTAATTAAATAACATATACGTCTTAAATGACGCGTAATACTATAGCAGCAGACATTGGTCTGTATCCATTACGATACGCCTACAATGGCAAAGAAGAAAAGATGTTAGAAACAATTGCGCTCGTTCTTATTATTCTCTGGATGTTAGGTTTCGTCACTTCATATACCATGGGTGGATTTATCCATATTCTTTTAGTTATTGCCATTGTGGTACTTCTCGTTCGTATCATTCAGGGACGTAGATTATAACTTTTTGTATTTATACAATAGTTTGCCTGATCGAGCTTGACCTTATGAAAATTTCAATCTTTTACACTTTGGAGAGACCATGAACATTTTTAAAATTGTGGGTGTCATCCTGATTATAGCAGGTGCGCTCGGATTAATATACGGAAAGTTCAGTTATACAAAAGAGTCCAAAGAGACCAAAATGGGACCCATAGAGCTAACGATTAAAGAACAACAAATGGTTGACATTCCCTATTGGGTTGGAGCTGGTACGGTCGTATTCGGCAGTTTAATACTGCTTTTCGCAATGAAGAGGGATTAGTCTTTTATCATTACGGATTGTTATATAGAAAGGATTTATTATGAGTACAAAAGAAGCCTATAAACAAAAAATCAATACTGAATTGGAATTGGCTCAAGCAAAGCTTTTGGCATTTAAAGCGGAAGCAAAAAATTCTGCTGCCGATGTCCGGGTGAAATACAATCAACATCTCGATGAACTTCAAGGGATGGTTGATGCAACGCAGGCAAAACTCATAGAGCTTGATGCTGCGAGCGAAGATGCGTGGGAACATATGAAAGAAGGTATTGAGAACGCATGGGATTCCCTAGGAACTGCAATCAAAGATACGGCGGCAAAATTTAAAAAGTAATACGATGTACGAATAATACATGAATGCACATCGTGCCGGCTAAAAACAACCAACACAAGGAAATACAATGAAAACATTTAAACGCAGCAATGCTATGAATGCAGCGATGGCTGCAGCGGTTTTAATCTCTACCGCTATGCCGTTGTTTGCATCGGATGCAGACGACCGCATTGAGTCAACTTTTAAGAAAAGTTATGTATTCAAAACGTATTTAACGGATGAAAATATCAAAATCACTTCCAAAGAGGGCGTTGTAACATTATCAGGTGATGTACTGGATGAGACACACAAGCCAATGGCACAAGATGTTGCCGAAGCAATCCCCGGTGTCAAAAGTGTTGAAAATGCAATCGTGATTAAAAATGAGAAATCGGATATGTGGCTTAAGATGAAAGTACAGTCCGCAATTTTGCTTCACAGTAAGGTAGACGCCGGCAATACCAATGTTTTAGTCAAAGACGGAGTCGTTACATTGAAAGGAACCGCGATCAGCCAAGCCCAAAAAGAGCTGACGGGTGAGTATACCAAAAATGTTGAAGGGGTAAAAGGAGTCAAAAATGAAATGACGGTTTCTAAAAACAAACCTACGATTGGTGAAAAAATGGATGATGCTTCAATCACCGCTCAAGTCAAAATGACATTGATGATGCACGGTGCAACAGGTGTTTTAAGAACGTCTGTAACAACCAACAACGGTGTGGTGAGTGTCGGTGGAAAAGCGCGTAATGAAGCTGAAAAACATTTAGTGACAAAGTTGACTGAAGATGTTCGAGGCGTGAACAGCGTTGTCAATAAAATGACAGTTGAGTAATCCGATGAAAAAAATAGCTTTAGCTGCACTCCTCGCAGCGGGATTAATGGGTGCTGAAAATGTTCCCTTCATTGGTGTAAGTGTCGGAAATACCGAGTTGAAAAGCACGGTGAATGTAACGGGATATGAATCAAAAGTGGACGACACCCATTATACGGCCACTTTGGGTCAATATCTGGGTGATAATGGCAGAGTATACCTCTCGTATACCTATGTTGAACCTAAACATAATGTAAAAAACAGTGACGGTGCTTCATTGGGATTTGATTTAATCCTGCCGGTGATTGACAATGCCTTATTTTTATATGCAGGGCCGGTTGTTGGCTATACCCGTTTTGAAGAAGAAGCTGCGGGGATCAAACTCGATCTCAGCGGACTTCATTACGGAGGCCAAGTCGGAGCCATTGTTCGTGTTATGAATAATATCGAAATAGAAGGGGGTTATCGTTACCTCATCGAAACGGGCAGCGATACCGTCTTGGGAGTAACTGTAGATGCAGATACACTCAGAATGTGGTATATCGGCGCTAATCTTCGTTTCTAACTATCATCCTCTTGGATGATAACTGCGTGAAAAACATAAAGTCATCTCGTTATAGAACACAAAAAACAGATATATATTAAGCTACTTCGGTTTGCGAACCGAATAGTCTTGATAATTAAGGAATCCAAAATGAAGTATACATTAGCTTTTTCGGTACTTCTCGCGGCAACACTGCTGGGAGCAAGTGAAAACAATTATGAAATCAGCGCTATGGTTGGGTATACCCTTCCTAATGATGGTCAATATCTCGATGATTACGCTACGTATGGGGTAGAAATGCAATTTAATTCATTTGAATTTGCACTCAAACCTGAATTATCGCTTTTTTACAGCGATGGCGATTACAAGTATGACAATGGTACTACCAAAATAGTTCGAACAGCGCTTAATGGTGTGTATGAATTTAAAAAAGAGTTTAATACTACGCCGTTTTTCAAGATAGGAGCCGGGTATGAGTCTATGAGCAACACTGCTTTTGGAAATCATAATGGCTTGTTTGCGAATGCGGGAGTGGGTATGAAAATGGATATAACCTCCCAAATGGCTTTTAAATTGGAAGCTATGAAAATGGTTAAATCAAATGATGGAAGTCATGACAACAATCTTGCATTAATGGGCGGTCTAACGTTTTATTTTGACAAAAAAGGAAAAGGGAATGACCGTGTTGCCGCTCCTACTGATTCAAAGCCCGCTGCGGTGATCGCTCCTGCGGTTGTTGCTGAAAAAACTGAAAAATCGGTTGTAACTGAAACCGTAGTTGCTGTTGTTGTTGTCGAGCAAACCGTTAAGGAACCTGTTGCGGTTGTTGCACCCCAATGTCCTATAACCGCAGACATTAATAACCATTTTGTATTTAATTCGGATCACATTGATTCTACAGCAGCATCTGAAATACGGGCTTTTGTTGTGTTTATGAACGAAAACCCGACCTATAAAGCGACCATAACCGGTCATACCGATAGCATAGGGACTCCGGAGGTCAATCAGATTATTTCAGAAAAACGGTCAAATAAAGTACGAGACGCATTGATCTCTCAGGGCATTGCACCTGAACGTTTAAATGCCGTTGGAAAAGGGGAAAGTATGCCCATTATGAGTAATATGCTCAAAGCAGGGCGTGCCGAAAATCGTCGTATTGAGATTGACCTTTACAAATAAATACGTTTATCTCCTGATACTCAGGAGAAAACATCTTCTTTAGAGTATTATCCCCAATGAGTCAGCTAAAATAAGCAACTCTTTTTGTGCCTCTTCGTATTCAAATTCATCAACGTATTTTTGTATCTTTTTCATCTCCTCAAATCCGCTTAATTCATCATATAGCCCAATCAATGTTGTTGAGGAATCGGCATCCAAGTCTGTGAGCTGTTCATTAAATTGTCGCAATTTTGTTGCTAACATATCTTTGTCGATGGACAAGGTTGGCTGTTTACCTGCGGGAATGATCTCAACTTCAGTACCATACACAGATTTTATTTGCGATAAAAGGCTAATCAAGTCAATTTCCAAATTAGAAATCGATTCATCACGTCCTTGGGTTACGTTCTCTTTTAGACTTTTTTCCAGTATTTGTGCATGCTCTTCGATCAATCGGGCACCAATCGTACCTGCCAGTCCTTTGAGTGTATGGGCTTCTCGAATGGCTACTTCAATATTATCAATGGCCAATGCCTCTTTGATCCGCAGTACTACATTGAATTGTGTTTCGCTAAAGCGGCGAATAAGCTTGCGAAGCAGTTTAATATTTCCGCCCAGGCGTATGAGGGTATTGTTGACTTCAAGTTCTGGAATATCGGGCAATACTTGCGCATTATCATGGGTATCATCCGTCGGCTGCAAAATGGAGACGATCGGATTTGCAGGTTTTATCCAATGTGCCATAGTGAGAAACAGCTGTGCAACATTAATTGGTTTTGGAATATGATCATTCATTCCGGACTCGATGCATTTTTCCTTGTCACCTGCCATAGCATTGGCGGTCATGGCGAGTATGGGAAGATTTTTAAAACGCTCGTCCTTGCGAATTTGCCGTGTTGCTTCAAAGCCGTCCATAATGGGCATCTGACAATCCATCAACACTCCGTCATAGTCGGTGTGTTTGATCTTTTCCACCGCTTGAGCACCGTTTACGGCTACGTCAACCTTGATTCCGGCGTCTTGAAGCTGCTCCAATGCTAACTCCATATTAATTTCATTGTCTTCAACGAGCAATACATGGGCTCCTTGCAGTGAGAGGATAGCCTCTTTGGCATTGATCTCTTTTTCATGTTTGCGTGTTCGTTGGAAAGCCTCTTTGCCCAATGCATTGAGAATCGTATCCAGTAAAGTTGAGGGGTTGACGGGTTTAACCAATATTCCATTCAGATGTACCCCATCGGCTCTTTGGAGTAAATCATCCCGACTGTATCCGGTCACCATGATGAAAGCCGGGGTATGGGCTAGAATCACATCGCTGCGTATGCGCTTAATCGTTTCAATACCGTCCATGGTAGGCATCATCCAGTCCATAAGAACCAAACCATAGGGATTGTTGTTGTGTTGTGCATTTTCGAGTTCGAGAATCGCTTCTTCGCCGCTGGCCACGCCTGTAGGGAGGAATTTAAAGGATTCGAGAATATTGAGGATGATTTCTCGGGCATTGGTATTGTCATCAACCACTAAAATCCGTAATCCTGCAATGTCTTTGGGATCGAGTGAGAGTTTGCGTTGCTCAACTTGTACCCCGAACTTGGCGGTGAAGTAAAAGGTACTGCCCATCCCGAGTTGACTTACAATGCCGATTTTCCCTTCCATCAGTTCAATGAGACGTTTGCTAATGGTGAGGCCCAATCCTGTTCCGCCGTATTTACGTGTCGTGGAAGTATCGGCTTGGGTGAAAGCCTTAAAGAGGTTGTTACGTTGCTCATCGCTAAGACCAATCCCTGTATCGGTGATTGCAAAACGGACCCATACCCCATCGGTTTCATCGGAGAGTTTATGGACACCGACGGTGACCTCACCTTTGTCGGTAAATTTGATTGCATTATTGACTAGATTGATGAGTACCTGACCCAGTCGGAACGGATCACCGATAAGGGCTGTCGGAACATCTGTACCGATATCAAACAGCAGCTCCAGCCCTTTTTCCTGTACTTTAATCACACTGAGATCGGCAAGGCTGTCCATCACATCTTCGAGATAAAAATCGATGTGTTCAAATTCAATTTTTCCTGCTTCAATTTTGGAAAAATCAAGAATGTCATTGATGATACTGAGAAGATTTTTGGCCGACGAGTCGACTTTGGTAATATAGTTGCGTTGTTTGGGATTGAGATCGGTTTGGAGGGCTAGGTTGGACATACCGATGATGGCATTCATCGGAGTGCGGATTTCATGGCTCATGTTGGCCAGAAAGTTTCCTTTGGCTTTTGTGGCATCTTCGGCGATTGATTTGGCCACTTCAAGCTCATCACGCTGTTTCATAAGAGAGTCTTGTTGGGAAAGTAACTCCTCCGTTTGTTCTTCAAGCCGACTGGCCTGATTGCCTAATTGTTCATTAATGGTTTCGAGTTGATCACGACGTGCTTGCAGTTGATGGGCGGAAGCTGCCAATTCCAGTGCCTGTACCTGAGTCGTATCCAGCAAGGTTTTGGTTGCGACATTTCCGATCAGAATCTGAAACTTTTCGGCAATGATGGGCAACAATACATCGTATAAAAGCATTTGTTGCTCATTAAAGGAGGAGAGGGAGGCAATTTCCAATACGGCTAAGGTCGTATCACGATTTTTGATAGGCGATATCATGAGAGTACGTATTCGCAGTTTTCCCAAACCTGTCAAAACTTCAAACGGTTCTTCGTCAGGCAGTGATACCGTAATGCTGCCATGTTCTTTGATCGCTTGAGCAACCAACCCCTCACCGTGTTCAAATGTCTGTTTTTGGAGCGTTTCGTTTTCACCTCCGTAACCGCCGATACGTTCTAAAGTAGTACCCTTGTCTCGCGTAATATAAAATGCTGCATACACGATACCCATAATCGGGGCAAGGGTACTGCATAATTCATCGGCGAATTCTTCGTAAGATTCGGCCGATTGTACATTGCTGTGTATCAGGGCTATTTGTTCTTTTATCCAATATTCTTGTTTTAAATTTATGGCTCCTTGTTGCAGTATAAAAAGAGACGAAGCCATTTGACCTATCTCATTTTGATAATGGGTATAGGGTATCGTTATTTCAAGCTCTGCATTGGCCAAATTTCCTATTTTTTTTCTCAATTCGTTCAGCGGCCGACGAATGGATACGGATATTGAATAAGCGGATGCGCCGCCAAGGATTAACCCAAATAATAACAACAACAAAGAGTTCTTTTCTCCATTTTGGGTGATGATAATGCTTTGCTCCATCGCCAATTTTGCATCGTTTTGTTTTAATCTGATGATCTCTACTACCGCATCATTCACCTCTTCAGCATTCTCTTTAAATTCATCGCTTTGAAGGTAGTGTGCCGCTTTGGTATTGTTTTGTGATTGCATAATGAGTGCACGGTCAATTTTTTTAGCATAAGCATCAAATAGAGAATCAAAACGTGACATCTTCGCTTTGACTTCATGACCCAAAAGATGTTCATGGCTGATCAGTGACTCCTCTTTGACTTTTTTTTGCGAAGAGGCAAGCAAATTTCTCGCACTGGAGAGTTCCATGGCATTAGGAGCACGTACCATTTGACGCAGACCTTGTCCGACTTTACTCACACCATCAGCTACTGATTCGAGGTGAGAAATTCCAACGAGATGCATGTTGTACATGTTACTTTGAAGTGAGTTTAACTTGCGCATTGTATAAATACTTTGAAATCCGATAAATATGGCCAGTAAAATTCCTGCGCCCATAACCAGCAGTAGTTTGGTGTTAAGCTCCATTTTCTCTAAAAAAATCATTACGTTAAACATCGTTGTTTTCCTCATCGTTGGTTTTATAAAAAACATCTAGGTGTTCTGTTTTTTCTCTTATGTCCGATTCATTATCCATAAAACATGCCGCAATCGATTGAAATTCCTTCTGCAGAGTTAAAAAAGCATCGACAACCTCAGGGTCAAAATGTTTTCCTCTCCCCTGAATAATAATCTTGACAGCATCAGCATGGGACATCGGTTCTTTATAGACGCGACGGCTTATTAAAGCATCATAAACATCTGCAAGCGACATCAGCCGCGCGGATATAGGGATGTCGTTTCCGCTGGCACCTGTGGGATAGCCGCTGCCGTCATATTTTTCTTGATGATAATAAGCAATCTCTTTGGCAATGCGAAGAAATTCTACTTGAATCCCTAGCTGACTCTCTGCATGTTTAATGGCATCACGACCCAGTGTAGTATGAGTTTTCATAATCTTAAACTCATCATGCGTCAATTTTCCCGGTTTGAGTAAGATCCGATCAGGAATTCCCACTTTGCCGATATCGTGAAGCGGCGCAGATTTATAGAGGGTTTCAATCATGGCGTCTGAGAGAAAATAGCCAAAATTGGGATTGGTTTTGAGTTTTTGGGCGAGTGCTTTGACGTAATGCTGGGTTCGCCTGATATGGTTTCCGGTTTCCAAATCCCGTGTCTCGGCCAATGAAGCCATGGCCAGAATCGTCACATCCTGTATGGCCGATATCTCATGGGTTCGTTTGGCGATTTCGGTTTCCAGATAAAGATTTTTATCGTGTAAAAAATCAGAGGCCGCTTTGACTTGCAGCTGACTTTTGATTCGCGCGAGGAGAATAGGGGGGGATATAGGTTTGGTTATGTAATCGACTGCCCCAAGCTCAAGCCCTTTTTTTTCATCTTCAGGCTCGCTCATGGCGGTTAGAAAGATGACCGGTATGTCCCGTGTTTTTGGATTTGATTTGAGACGGCGAATAACGTCGTGGCCAGAGAGTACCGGCATCATAATGTCTAATAAGATTAGATCAGGATTACTATCACCCTCCAAGTATTTTAGGGCCTTTTCACCGCTATTTGCCACTTTTATTTTGTAGAAGTCGTTTAATAAAGCGCTGATTAGCGTGAGATTGTCGGTGGTGTCATCGACGACTAGGATACTGGGACGTAGTAATATATCAGCCACAATTTTTGATTGCATATCGTTTCTCCAATTAACATACTAACTAATAAAAGGTTTATATATGTTATAGACGTACACATTCTAGTCTATTAGTCTTAGTTATTTCTTGGTAAATTTAATTCTTAATATCCCATGACTTTTGTTGTATATGCTTGGTATTATTAATACTTTAAAACTTTAAGCAATAATATAAAACAATTGATCATACTATCAATCATCGTTATTTTAGATTAAATTACGATAGATTTAATTATAGGTAGGTGATATTATGGGAATTTTCAAAAAATATACCAATCGAATGGTTTGGTTAAGTATGTCAGTGTTTGCCGCATTATTTATGGGATGCAGCAGTAGCGATAGTAGTGGAGCTACAGCTGCCAGTGCTGTTGCACCAACCGTCATTTCAACTGTTCCGGATAATAATGCGACAGCTGTCCCTGATAACCGCAAGATCACAGCTACTTTTAGTACCGCTATGGATGCAGCAACACTTACTGCCTCCACATTTACGCTTGCTGATGATGATGGAGCGGTTACAGGGTCAGTCGCTTACTATGGTAAGATAGCTGTCTTTACACCCGATACCAATCTCACCGCCGGCTTGCATACAGCTACCATCACGACCGGTGCAAAAAATCTTGCAGGTACAGCTCTCGCTGCTAACTATGTATGGACCTTTACCGTAGGCGGCGCACAAGATACAACTGCTCCGGATGTCAACGCTACGACTCCTCTTAATCTTGCCACTGGTGTCGCCATCAACCGTAACATCACGGCAACATTCAATGAGCATATGGATCCTGCGGATATCAATACCACAACCTTTACCCTGACCACAGCCGCTGGAGCTCAAGTTGCAGGGGTTGTTTCCTATATTGGTACAACCGCTACTTTTAATCCGACTGTTGATCTTAATATCAGTGAAGATTATAATGCAACTATCACCAACTCGGTCAAAGACTTGGCAGGTAATGCGATGTTAGTGAATTATGTATGGACATTTCAAACGGGTACAGTAGTCGCAGCAGGACCTGATCCCGTTAATCTAGGTACTGCAATCAATTACGCCATTTTGGCACAAACCGGGGTTTCTACGGTTCCAAATTCTGTTGTAACAGGAAATGTAGGTGTAAGTCCGGCTGCACGAGGTGCTTTGACCGGATGGGACCTAACCTATGATGTAACAGATACTTATGCTACATCAACACAAGTGGTTGCCCCTTTCAAGTTGTATGCGTCTGATTTGGTTGGGGGAACAACTTCGGCCGATCTCTCTACTGCGGTACTAAATATGCAAGCAGCTTATACCGATGCTGCAGGACGTACGGCTACTTCTGCTGCCACAACCAATGTTGGTAGCGGAACACTCACGAGTTTGACTCTGGCTCCTGGTGTGTATGAGTGGGGAAGTGCGGTAACGATTCCAACTGATCTTACGTTCACTGGAACGGCAACGGATGTGTGGATACTTAAAGTCGCAGGAACACTGAATATGGCCGCGAATCAAGAGGTCATTTTAGGGGGAGGTGCATTGGCTAAAAATATCTTTTGGCAAGTCTCAGGTGCGGTTACTATCGGAGCAGGAACCGAGTTTAAAGGGATTGTTTTGGGTCAAACTGCTATTACGATGGGTAATCTCTCAACGATAGAGGGAAGACTCTTGGCGCAAACGGCAGTAACCTTAGATCAAACAACGGTTACCCAACCTGCACCGTAATTGCTAAACCATTGATGAGGGGCATAGGATGAAAACGAGTTTGTTTTTACTTTTATTATCGTGTACATTGTTCGCGGATGTATCCGATTATAAGCCCTATTTCCAAAAGGCGGGGAGTTATTACAACATCCCGCCGATGCTTATTAAGAATATTGCCGTCATTGAAAGCGGGGGAAACCCTAACGCCATTCGGATTAACGATAACGGAACGAAAGACTACGGATTGATGCAAATTAACTCCATACACTTTCGAGTGTTATCCAGATGGGGAATCCATGAGGGCAATATTCTCAATCCTAAAATTAACATTTACGCAGGAAGCTGGCTACTATCCCAACATATCAAAGAGCGGGGGTTCAATCTTCAAGCCATCGGTAATTACCATTCTAAAACGAAAGTCCATAAAGACAAATGGCTGCGACGACTTACGGTCGCATTGAAATCACCCCAAATTTAACGCAAAGATAGGCAGCAGCATTGCGGTGACGATGATTCCGATGATACTTCCGATAATGAGCATAAGCGTGGGTTCTAGAACGGAGAGAAAGAGGGCAATTTTATCTTTGTTGGTGTCGATGTAAAAGGTCGAAAGATGCTGTAACATGGCTGCCAGTGTACTGGTCTCTTCACCAATAGCAACCGCTTCGACAAATGAATCATCGACTTTGTAGCCTTGGCTTTGTGACAATGCTTGTGAGAGGGAAGAGCCCTCTACTACTTTAATCGAAGCTTGTTCAAACAGCTCTTTGATCACTTCTGAGGAGAGGGTGATGCAGGAGAGTTTGATGGTATTAACCACGGGGATTCCTGAACGGATTAATAAGGAAGAGATGGTGCAAAAGCGTGCCAAATCGGCTGTTTCCACCATTTTCCCGATGATGGGAAGGTTGAGAGTCAGGCCATGCACTCTTTTTTTAAAGCGGATGTTTGTCGCCATGGTATAGGTATAAAATCCTACTGCGCACAGCACTATCAGAGCCATAATGAACCAATACTGAGAAAACAGATTCGCCGTTGCAATCACTATGCGTGTTAAAAAGGGGAGAGCCTGACCTGAGGATTCGAAAATGGCGGTGATTTTCGGCACCACGACGGTGAGCATAAAACTAATCATGAGAATTGAAACCCCGATGATAAAAGAGGGGTAGATCAACGCCTGTGTCAGTTGCTTTTTAATGCTTTCTTGAAGAGCCAAATACACTGACAGTTCGTTTAAGACCTCGGCCAGTATACCTCGATCTTCGGATATTTTTAAGGTTCCTATGTAAAAAATGGGCAGCGTGTAGTGCTCTTGGGATGTGAGAGCTTGTGCGAAGCTTTTTCCTTCGCTGATGAGAACAATGAGGGATTGAAAAAAACGCTCCATTCTCAGATGCTTATGATTTTGATGTTTTAATAAATTAAGAGCACGGCTCAGCGGAATCCCGGCGTTGAGATAGACGGCAAGGTCACGACTTAGCCTCGCCAAAAGAGATGAGGCCATTTTTTTCTCTTTAAAAAGAGAGAGAATATCGATCAAGGATTCTTTGCGTTCTAGTATCTGAGAATAAAAAATATTGAGTGCTTTGAGTTTCATTTTTGCTTCGTCGAGATTGACCGCTTCGATCGTCTCCTGGACACTGTTTCCTAAACTGTTGATCCCTTTGTAGTGAAACTGCATTTAGGCTTCTTTCACGCCGACACGGATGATCTCATCCATGCCGGTAGTGTGGTCAAGTAGCAGGGCAATGAGCTGATCAGAGATAAATTGCATTCCACGCCCTCGCATGATCTCTCTAATTTCAAAATCGTTTTCGCTTATTTTGAGTAAAGGTCTCAGAGTATCATCCACCCTGAAAAATTCACCGATGGCAACACGCCCATGATATCCGCTGTAATTGCAGTTTTCACACCCTTTGGGTTGGGATACACTCAGACCGTGTGCTAGGTGCAAATCATCGGCATTGGCATCCGACAATAGGGTTTGTACTTTACACTTTGTGCACAAACATCGAACCAAGCGTTGGGCTAGCACTCCCAGTAACGTAGAGGTGATCAAAAACTTATCAATCTCCATATCGGCCAATCGGGTCAATGCGGCAGTGGCATTGTTGGTGTGAAGTGTGGAGAGGACCAGATGTCCTGTCATGGCGGCTTGGATTGCAATGTGCGCCGTTTCGCTGTCGCGGATCTCTCCGATCATGATAATATCGGGATCTTGTCGTAAAATCGAGCGCAATCCGGAGGCGAAGGTGAGTCCTGCTTTGGTATTGACCGCGATTTGGCTCACATTGGGGGCATCATATTCCACCGGGTCTTCGATTGAGATGATATTTTTTTCAGGTGTTGCGAGTTGCTGTAGAAAAGAGTGCAGGGTAGTCGATTTGCCGCTCCCCGTAGGGCCCGTTACCAAAATGATGCCGTGTGAATATTTGAGCAGCTCTTCAAACTCGGAGGTGGTTTTCGCATCAAATCCCAGCTCACGCAGTGAGGGGATGGCTTCTGCTTGCATTAAAAGACGCAATACCACCCGTTCACCGTGATAGGTTGGGAGGACGGAGACCCGAACATCGAGATGTTTTCCCGCAACGGTCACACGTGTTCTCCCGTCTTGGGGAAGCCGTTTTTCGGAAATGTCCAATGCAGAAATGACCTTGATACGACTGATGATAAGATCAATCACATTTTTATCCAAATCGATATGTTTGAGGAGTGCGCCATCAATGCGAAACCGAACTTCCCCCTTTTTTTCATGGGTTTCGATGTGAATATCACTGGCTTTGCGTTTGATCGCCTGATAAAAAATCGTGTTTACGAATTTGATGATCGGTGCGGATTCTTCACTGGTCAAAAGATCCGCCGAATTTTTGATAAAATCGACCAAGGATAACTCTTCATCGATGTATTCAGCATCATTGGGAACAGCTTTTGAAAGTGCCAAATCGGTTTTCAACTCCAAAAATTTCATATAGAGATTTTCATATCCCGCGGGTGAAAGGTGGGCGATGGGATAGGTGAGGGAAAGTTTGTTGTAATACTGTAGCGCTCCTAGATATTCTTTTGATGGGATAATGGCGTATTTTTCCCCTTTATAGAGACAAAACAAAAGAGAGTGACGAATAGACAAAGCCAGATCGATGTTTGGGGGGGAATAAAAATAGATATCTCTATCATCCAATAAAGCAAATGTGATCACTTAACAGCCTCTTTTGGGGTATCGAGTTTTTTAGTTATGTTGGCAATGTACCGTTCTTGTATGGCATCCAATTCATTTAACTGGGCACGCAAGGTACTCAAATCACCGCTTTTCTCGATAATGTAGGGGGTGAGCATAATGACAAGATTAATACGGTCATGTGCCGTTGCTTTGCTTTTAAAAAGATTGCCAAAGAAGGGAATATCTCCCAAGAAAGGAACTTTGGTATTCGTTTCATCGCTTTTTTCTCGAATCAACCCTCCGATAATGACACTTTCGCCGTTATTGACAATGGCAGAAGTGAAAACTTCGCGCTTGGTGGTACTGGGACGATTGGCGATGGAATTGGGTTCGATATCTTCGAGTTTTGTGCTGACTCCTAGGAGTACTTTGTTGTCATTGGAGAGACGAGGTTTGATTTTCAGGGTGAGCCCGATATCTTGGCGGGTGAAATTTTCTTGCGATATTCCGACTCCCAGTGTTGTCCCTGAGCTGATGGAGACCGTTTTTCCCACATAAATCGACGACTCTTGGTTGTCGATACACAAAATAGAGGGTTCAGAGAGGATGTTCGCGGCACCGTTGGAGCTGAGCAACGCGATGTTTACCCCCAACGCTATACCCTCTGTGAGGGCAGGCAGGCTTATTACCCCTGCCATGATGGGATCGAGTGATATGGCGGAGGTTGTACCATCCCCTAGCATTGAATCAAAGGTAAAGAGCCCTTTAGAGCTGGCTTTTCCACCGGAGAGTCCGTATTTAATCCCTATCTCCTGCGATTTGTTTTCGCTGATTTCGATAATTTTAGCACGCACATAGACCTGTTGGCGATTATGATCGAGCTGCTGAATGGTTGCTTCAAGACTTTTAAAGAGCTCATCACTGGTAATCACGATGAGAGAGTTGGTGGCATCGTCACTCGTAATACTGGGGGGTTGTTGTCCGGGCATCAGGGTCATTTTGCCGATAATGGTATTGAGCATGGTGACGATTGATTTGGCATCGGCATTTTTGAGAGAAATAACATGGGTCGTGTTGGCTATCGTCTCATCTTTGGCATCGAGTATGCTCATTGCTTTTTGTATCGTAGCGATGTTGGTGGGAAAATCGGTGACTATGATCGAATTTGACTCTTTAGATGCCGTTATTTTACCGTTTTTACTGGTGAAATGTTTGATTTTGGCCGACATGGGTTCGCTTGGCGCAAAGCGAAAGGTGAAAATATGGGTTTGCATTTGAGGGATGTCGCTTTTTTCCATCAACGGCAGATTCATTTGCGTTGCGTCAGCACTTTTAACCACACTCAAATACCCGCCACCCGTATCGATAAGGGTATATCCTCGCGCATCGAGAGTACTTTGTAAAATGGCAAAGAGATCTTTTTTGTGGATCGGTTTGTTACCCGCATAACTGATGGTTCCGGGGATCTCTTCGCCGATAAAGATGTTTTTGTTGGTTGTGGCGGCTACTAATTTGATCAAATCACTCACTCCCATCCCATCAAGTGAGAGGGAAATTTTTTCATTATTAGCAGTAGCAGCTGTTAATGTGACAGCAAAGCCAATACTTAAGATCATTAATTTAACGGATGATTTCATAGACGATGTCCTTTGGTAGATTATTTCGCAAAACGGTAAGACGGATACTTCTAAGCTTCGGCATGCGGCCGTAGATCATGAGAACATCTGCAAATGATTCGAGCTTTTGGTTGTTGAATGATTGGATAATATCTCCTTTTTGGAGTCCGAGTTGTGAAAATACCGAATCCGATGCAATCGCGTTGACTCGATATCCCATAAATTTTGATCCACTTTTGCTTGGGGTTATATCAATCGATTTATGAATGTTTTGCATTTTATTTACCTGGTTCATAATGCTTTGATATGTAATAAGATGAGGAATTCCCTCCTGGGCTTGTTGCTCTGATGGAGTACTCACGACACGGGTTATTCGCTCTAAACGGCTTAAATTATCATCTTTTCCCAAGCGAAGGCGGTATTTTTTACCGTATCCTTCAAAGATGGCAGAGGTATCATTGAGTCCAATCAGACGAAATACCCTCTTGTAGGCTCCTTTTAGCGGGATAATAAGTGTCTCTTTACCGTCGTAAATACTCGCATACGAACCGGTTTGGGCGCGATAGAGCCCCATAATACGATGGGGATAGGGAACCAATGTCGTGACGGTAACGGTTTTGGTGTGCGCCGCTGAAGCTTGATCGCTCAGTGCCAACTTTTCTCCAAAATGGAAGATTTCAAAGAACGGCTCAAATGGATAACTCAATCGTTCTTGCGTGGCAGAGGGTAAAAAGATCGCAGTACACAGCGAGATACCCCAGAGAAATACCAGCGGGAAGGCTAAGGCATTGAAGCGTTGGAGGGATGATTCATTAAAAAATTTGTTCATAAACCAATCCCTCCTTTTCTTGATGGAGTTTATTGACCAGAAGAGGGTAATCTCTAAGCTGCGACGTAGCTTCAAAGATGACTCTCATTTTATGCTCTATCATATCAAAACTGCCGCTGCAGTGACCAAAATCACCATCTCCAACTATCTTGATGCGCAAAGGATCCAAAAGAGAATAGGTGAGGGTAATGGAATCGATTTTACCCGGGAAAAAGTTTTGAAAGAGCGGTGAAAAAACGATATTGGTCAGAGTAAAGCGGTTGAGAATAATCCACGGTGCAATTCTCATATGCTCAATTTTTGCAAACTCTTGATTGTCCAGCAAAACCTCTCCGTTATTAATGTCCACATAAAAAAGTCGGTTGCTAAAATCTTCGTTATTGATGAAAAGATGATATTCACCAAGAAACGATTCAAACGCAAAATAGAGTTTTTCTTTGGGTATCACGATAATGATGATGAGAAAAATATAGAAAAAGTACAGGGATCGTTTCACGACTCAATCTCCACAACGATTGAGCCTTTTGATTCACTATTGCGCTCTAGTTTCATCTTTTTAATCATAAGCATCGAATTTAGTATCTTATTGGAGAGGATGTTAAACTCATTTGTTGAGAGATTGTCAAATTCAAAATAGAGGTTTTGGCCCCGTCGTTCATGCTTAACAAGATTGATATGATTATTTAAATAGTCAATATCATTTTTCGATTCTTGCACAGACCACCGTTTTTTATAGCGTTCAATGGAATGTGTTTGATGAATGAGCGTTGTGTTGTCATATCGAAATTGCTTCACAGCTGTATTTTCCAATAACGCAGCCGTTGCAGCAACGAAGACGAGGGCCAGTGTGATCCACACAGTGAGGATAATGGGTTCTGTTTTCATGGTAATCGTACCTCCAGTTGAGCATCTCGTTCGTTGATATGCACTTTTTTAAATCGTTTTATGATTTCCTTTTTGAGTGTTTCTTTCGCATTCGAATCGCGCACATCATAAATGAGCATGATGGAAGAACCCTCATACCGTATCTCTTGCAGGAGTGTACTGCGCATAAGCGGTGCTGCATTAGAGCTGTTTTCGATCAATAATCGGTTGGCTTCATTTGGCATCGAACCAGGGATAAGGACGATTCCCCCCTCGGAGGAACTCGCAAGGATGGGAGGAAGGGGAAGTGCCGTGCTTTTAGTCACATCAATAGGGATATCGCTGATTTTTTTATATTGGTGGCGAAAATAGAGTTGCTTAGTCTCTTTGGTTTTGAGCTGAGCTAGAATGGCCTCTCGTTGAATAGAGGTTTCGGGGAGTTTTGAGAGTTTCAGTGTTTCCTGCATCTCTTTTTGGAGGCGAGAAGACTCTTGATGGTCAAAGAGTGCGGTTGCGCTAAGATTTCCCAAAAGAATTATCAAAATGATCAGAGTTGTTTTGAGTGTTTTGGAGGTAAAAGCGGAAGGAACCAACTCTTTTCGCAGGAGCGTTTTGAGAAAAAACTTCGGATGCTCCAACGCTTGGGCAAGGGTGACAGATACCCCTCCTCGGACATAGGCGGTATCGATTTCAATCACGATCCCCTCTACCGTTGTTAGGAATTTAGAGTTGTTTAAAGAGATAGGGGTAAGTTCTTGTGCAAATACCCATTGCGCAAATGTAATCTTTTCAACTTGTGAGAGGTTCGGCAGGGCATTGAGCTTTTTGGATAATTGTTCTGGATCGTAAGCTAGGATGATATAGCTGTTGTCCCCCACTTTTTGCGCTTCATAGCGGTGGGATTCACTGAGTTCAAATAATCCTGGGCCATACTGTACCGCCTCTTTGGGTGTTTTAACAAAAAGCTCTACGCGCATTACCCAATAGTCACTTGGAGCAAGAATATAAATGGCTTCTGATGGCAGAAGAGCTGTTATATCCCCGTATTCCAATATAAGGGGACGGCGAAAAAGCGAGAGCCATTTGATATTAAAGAAATTCAACATGGTACACTCTCTTGTCTAAAAGGTTGTATTGAAATCTCAAATGTTCTGTGTGTGTGTTTTGAGTAATCAGAGCATCACATAACAACGTATAGGAGCTCCCGGGTGTGTAAATAAAAAAATAGTTATCGAACACATTCCCCAGTGCCGGTTCTGCCGCCACAGCCTCCGCTTTACTGGTGAATGCTTTGGTTCTGTAACGAGTAAGCAAACGAATTCTTTCAGGGGAATTTTTAGGGAGTATCAGGGAAAGGGTTTCTTCATTAACAGCATTAAAATCTATTTTCTCTCCAGTAAATCCAACATAACGCTCCCATGGAATCGATAAAATGGCTCTGTCATGTGTCAGCTGTAAATAGCGTTCAAGTATACGGTTAAATTCTCTTACATTGGCGATAGAACCATTTTTAGCATTAGGATGAGTCAAAGATATTTCCGTATCAACTGCGCGCTCCAGTACGTCAATATCAATTGTATCGAGGAGAATATTGAGAAATAGATTCGGACTCGAAATGGGGTAAAGAGAAAAAATCTGCATAAAAAGAGCAATGCTTTGTGTATTCGTGCTTCCATCTTTATTGAGAAGGGAATTGATATTAAGGCAACCGTACGGGGATAATAGTTTCATTTTTAGCATAAAGTCTCTCTTTCGTGTTTCAACCTGAAACGGTAATCGCAATGCCAAATCGAGTTGATCGGCTGTGGTAATACCGCTGAGTAATACAGGAAGATGCTTCTGTAGATCATTCACGATCCTTTGTGACGAACTTTGAAAAAATACAATCCCCCCCAATCGGGACAATCGTTCACTTTGAGCTAATACCAATGCAACACTTCCCATAAGGAGTGTTATGAGCATGAGTGTCATTAGTAGAACGATTCCGGATCTTCTCATTTTGTTTAAGCCATCTTTTTCGTGAGTTGGATACAATGTCCACAGTATATCAGATAACAGGAACAATTAAATGAAATTAAATAAAGTTACAAAAGGGTTCACGTTAATTGAGCTCATGGTCGTTATTATGATCCTAGGTCTTTTAGCTGCATTCGTTATCCCAAACATCACAGGAAAGAGCGGTGAAGCGAAACAAAAGCTGGTGTGCATACAGATGAAGAGTTTAAATGAGAGTTTTAAGATGTTTAAAATTGACAATGGAGAGTATCCAACAACCGAGGAGGGACTAGCCGCACTCATACTTAATCCTAATCCCGATGTTTATGTGTCATATTCCCAAAGTGGTTATATCGAGGGGAAAAATCTTCCAAAAGATCCGTGGAACAAACCCTATGTGTATCTGAACGTCGATGGTGCTGTTGAGCTAATCTCTTTGGGAAGCGATGGAAAAGAAGGGGGAAAAGATGAGGAGAAAGATCATCTCCTCTCACAATGCCGATAATGAAACCATGGCGCAGCGCTATGAGCCTCTTTGAGCTGATCATCGTGGTAATCATTGTCGGAGTTGTTTATTCGCTCGCCATTTTTACCCTCAAAAAAGAGAACGCCATTCCCTCAACCATGAGCTTATCCTCGATTAAAACAACGCTTCTCTCTTTTTCGCAGCAAAGTCCGATCACGATGACCTGCGATGTATCGTGTGAGAAGTGTCGTATATTTGATCATAATTCAAATATTCTTACGACATTAACACTGGTGTCGGATGCCCCGATACACCGCTATGGATTTAATCGTTTAGGCGAGTTACAGCGATGGGGAAGTGCGGTTATCCCAAGGGCAGGTACATTAACAGAAGAATGTTTTGAGCTAACGCTCTCCCCTGATGGTGTAATCACCCCCTTAATACTAAAGAGTGATAATACTTTTTACGTCTATACACCTCTGGGAGACAATAAGCCTTACATAAGCAGCAGTGAAGAGGAGGTACGAAACTATCTTTTTGATGAATCCTCCTACCCTCTCAACGGAGATGATTTTTATGGCACACTCTAAAGGATTTTCTTTGATTGAAACCTTGGTGGCGGTTACGATTGCTTCGATTGCAACCATGGCGCTGATGCGAGTTGTATCCTATGCCTCAACAATCTCTTCAAATGCATTGAATCGTTTTGATTCCTCTGTTTTAATGAGTTTAGCACTGGAGAACATTGAAGAAGCGCAGAGTACGAGTATCAGCGACGCACTGAACAAACGCTATTTGATCGATCATGCGCTCATCCGTGAAGAACTTCAAGCTGCAACGTATGAGATTCTCCTTCTACCCAAAGAGAATATCACCCCATTCACAAACGGTATGGGTTCTAGCTCATTGTTTGACTCATTGTACGTGCAAAAAGTAATGATTAAAAGTTCACAAGAGACAAAATCTTTTTTCCGTATTACCTCTAATAAGCAATGAAACGCAGCGCTTTTACCCTCATTGAATTGCTGGTCTCGATCGCTCTTTTTGGGATGATAACCGTTCTTATGTTCGGAGCGATTGATGAACTGCGAAATCAAAACACTTTTTTCCAAGAAAAAGAGGTCGTTATCTCTAAAAAAAACCGGATACTCTCGTTGCTTAGACGTGATCTCAATCTCGCACCCTCTGTGAGCGTTGCAGCAAGCAGCAGCCGTGATTTTGATATCGTAACGATTGTCCAATCAGAACAATCGTTATACGGATCCGATCGTCCGTATGTCGTTTGGCTCATTCTCAAAAGGGATAATACTCTCATGCGCCTGGAATCGCTCGCGCCCATAACGCTACCCATTAAACCTCAAGAGGTATACGCTATTAACCGTGATGTTATTGAAAAAAACTGTGAACAATTTCGCCTCTTTGATTCTAAGAACCATCGACTCATCTATGTGAAATTTTCTGATCAATCCCCTCTTGTCCTAGAAATTATGAAGTAGAAAAATTAGTATTATTATTTAACATCTTTAGTTAAGTATTGTTAATGTATAATGAGGCAAAACCAATACAAAGTGAAAACATGAAAAAGTTACTCTTAATGACCGTGTTCGCAAGTGCTTTAATGTCAGAAGACAGCGGGTGGTATATCGGTATAGATGCATACAAAACCCGTTCCAATATAACGGTATCCAATGGTGCTGTAAATGATGAACAAAACCTGATACGAAATTCCAAAACATTCAAAGGGGGATATTACCTCAGTAAACAAGGGCGTGCCAATATCTATTATCAGCGCAGTGATACGATGGATGATACAAAAGGACATTTATACGGTATCGGTTACGACTATCTTATCGGAAGCAATGCGTTGAAACCCTATTTTGGCGTCTTGCTTGGGTATGGCAAATATTCTCAACCTGATTTAACGATGGATGGAGCCTATATTGGAGTGAATATGGGGTTAAATTATGCTTTTGGTGAAAATTTTTCGCTAGAGGGGGGCTATCGGTATATGCGCTCAGATGCCAGCGGTGAGTTTAGTTCTTCAGGCGCAAAAGCAAAAATCGATTCACTAAAAAATTGGTATTTGGGTGCCAACTATAAGTTCTAACTCTTGGCATTTTTCTTTAACACTGACTGACCCATACCCCTACGCTAATACTCGAAATCGCCGATCCTGCGAACGATCCTGCTATGGGAGGGACAGCTTCAGGAAGCCTTCCTACGGCTACGGCAATATGATCACTACCAACAATTTTTCCGATGGTGGGATCAAATCCTTTCCATCCTGCACCGGGTAAATAGACTTCTGCCCACGCGTGGGTTGAACCGACTTCTGCAATGAGCGGAGCATAAAGATATCCGCTCACAAAACGTGCAGCCAATCCCAAACATCGTACGGCTTCCATAAACAAAAAGGCGAAATCACGGCAAGATCCTGTGCCGCACGTGAGTGTTCTAACGGCACTTTGCACTCCTGGTTCTTCCCTCACTTGATAGGTCAGTGTTTCATTGATGTGCTGTGCAATTTGTTGCAGCAGAGTGTAGGTTTGAATTTTTTCTCCCGCCTGCCAAAAAGAGGCAATCCACTTATTGACCATACTTATCGTATCAGGATCCGGCAGTGCTCTGTAGGCAGAGAGTAAAATAGCCTCTTCATTTTGATAGGTAAAAGGGTAAAGCAGGGCATAATCGCTCACCAAAAAGTCAAGAGGGGACTCATTGTACTGCTGGATGATCACTTCGCTCTCTATGAGCAGTTGGCTTGTCGGAAGCGTAAAAGTAGCAATGGCGACCGAATTACCCTCAATATCCCGGTGCCACAAGAGGGTAGCCGCAGGGGTGATGGTAAGGGCAAACGATTCGATACGCAGTTCATAATCTTCTCTGGGGCGAAGCATCAGATTATGGAACCCGAGATTCACAGGGATGGAATAGTTATAGTAGGTACGATGAACAATCTTATAGCGCTGCACGAGGTGTCCTATTAGGTGGATTTGTTTGTTCTACGTCTGCCGCATCACGCAGCCACATAAATCAGATCCTTTAATGATTAGAATGAACTTTTCTAAACATACATCATAGCGATATTTCTCATTTTATATTATTATCTATTAGGTTTAATTGTAAACAGTTATTTTATTAAGGGGTAAATACTCACTTCGAGTAAATATTTTGCAGCTCAAAAAATTATCAGGTTAGTTAACTATTGGAAGTCTTATTGTAAAGACAGCACCAACACTGCTATTTTTACAACTTAATGTACCTCCAAGATTCTTTTCTATGATTGTTTTACTCATGTAAAGTCCTAACCCCGTACCATTCTTTTCATGTTTGGTTGAGAAGTACGGCTCAAAAATCCGGTCTATTAATGATTTGTCAATCCCACCGCCATTATCACTAATCTCAAAAGTTATAAACTCAGTATCATCTTGACATAAGATACTGATCCATTTTTCCTCTTTGTTGCTTTCTATAAGCACATCGGCGGCATTTTTTATAAGATTGATAAAAACATGCTGAAGTTCATTTGGAAAAGCATAAAAGGTCTTCGTAGAAAGACATGAATCGCGCAATTGAATGTTATTGTTTTCCAAAAGCTTTGTAATCAGTCTTAGGGCGTGGTCCACTACTTCACGGGGCTGTACTTGTTGTTTGTTTTTGTCTTTTTTATAGAAGTTACTGAAATCCGTTATCGTTCTTGAAAGATATTCTATTTGATGTGTGATAGCTTCTAATTGCTTAGTTAGACCCTCCATCGTGCTGTTACCTAAGGTTTGCTGGACCTGGATCGTAGTCACTACTGCCGTAATACTGCTAAGAGGCTGTCTCCACTGATGAGCGATCATAGAAAGCATTTCTCCCATGGCAGCTTGACGTGATTGAGCCAGTAAAAGTTTGTCTTTTTCTTTGAGTGCTTCTTTGGACTCAAACTCTTTCGTGATATCGTGATAAAGCCCTAAAATTCCTATCGTCTTTCCTGCAGCGTCAATCAAGGGAACTTTGGACGTAGAAAGTATCAGATCCTTGCCGTCATCGTGAGGTTGTCTTTCTAGGAAGCTGAGTTCAGGAATACCTGATTCCCGTACGCGTCTGTCATCTTCCCTAAAGCGTTTGGCATCTTTCTTCCAGATCATATCGAAATCGTTCTTTCCGACGATTTGGCTCTCGTCTGTTAACCCGGCGTCGTGTAAAAATGCTTCATTGCATCCTAGATAAACGCCTTCTTCATCTTTCCAAAAGATCCGTACCGGTGCGGTATCGATGATCGTCTTGAGTAGCCATTTTTCTTGCAATAAGTCCAACGACTTTTTATCCAGTTGAAGCTTAATCTCGCTGGGTGACTGTGTTTGAACAAAGATAATGGTTCTGTATTGGTCGTCAATAGTATGCGTTAATTGCGTTGTAATGCTAAACCAGCGGTCTTCTCCATCTTTGCAGTGAACTTTGGCTGGAAATCCGATAAGATCGGTTTGCTCTGCCTTGGCTTTTTCGACCGCTTTATGCCATTCGCTTGAGATATAGTGCTGATAGTCTGTATCCGGATAAGCCGTTGCAAACCATGTGTTATCGTCGGGGATATCTTCTACTGTATAGCCTATCGTCTTAATAAAGCTTTTATTAACATAGACAATCTTGTCATAAGCAATACCATTGTCGTCATAAGCCAGTGCATTAAGCGTAGCGGGATTGGGCAAAGTATCAAGAAGATCGAAAAGCTGAGGAAGATTGTTTGTGTGCATATATGCTCCACTATGAACTTATAATTGTAATATCTATAATACGCAAAATAATCTTATTAGGCACTGAACCGTTTTGGATCTAAATATTTACGTACAACGTCTTTTAGTTGATTTAAATCAAAGGGTTTTGAAATGTGTTCATTCATCCCTACTTCTTGCGTTCGCTCTTTGTCTTTTAGCATAACGGCGGCACTTAACGCTATTATGGGAGTGGTCTTATCAAATTCTCGTATTTTTAGAGTTGCTTTGAACCCATCCATAATAGGCATTTGCAAGTCCATAAAGATAATGTCAAATTTTTCTTCTTGCGCTTTTTGTACGCCAATGAGTCCATTTTCCGCTATGACTACGGTCAGTCCAAACTGTTCAAGACTGGCTTGCCCAACGAGTTGGTTTACTTCATTGTCTTCAACCAGCAGTATTTTTCCCGTTACACTGAAATCATCACTGTACGGTTTATGCGCATAGAACTTTTCTGTGATTAACAACTCTTTTTCTTCACGTTTTGAAGTGAAAGGGAGGCTCTCTTGCTGTGTGTATTGAAATTCAAGGGTAAAAGAAAATTCACTTCCGACACCTTCTTGGCTCTCAACACTCATGTCCCCACCCATAAGAGAAACCAGTTGTTTTGAGATTGTCAGCCCAAGGCCTGTCCCGCCATATTTCCGGGTATTGGATGCATCCACTTGGCTGAAGGCATTGAACAGATGTTCTTGCTGTTCTTTGGGAATTCCTATTCCGTTGTCTTTGACGCTGAACATTAATTTTACAGTCTTATCCTTGTGATCTAAGAGCGTTACATTGGTCTCAATTTTCCCTTGCTTGGTAAATTTGATTGCATTGCCTATAAGATTCGTAAGTACTTGGGTAATTCTAAAGGGATCTCCGAGTAGAGAATTGGGGACATTTGGTGCTATACGATAGGACAAGTCAAGACCTTTTTCATGACCCTGATAACCAAAGAGATCAGACAGATTGCGCAATATCGTATCCAGTGTAAATGCAATGGCTTCTATTTCCAGTTTATTGGCTTCGATTTTAGAATAATCAAGAATGTCATTGATGATGCTTAACAGAGCTTTTGAAGAATTTATCGCTTTGCTCAGATAATCTCTTTGAACTGTGTCTAGATCTGTTTTTAGAGTTAAATTGGTGAGACCGATGATTCCATTGAGCGGTGTTCGGATTTCATGGCTCATGTTGGCTAAAAATTCTGATTTTGCTTGATTGGCTTTGTCTGCGTTTTCTTTGGCTTTTTCCAATGCGATTTCATTTTCTTTATTCTTGGTGATATCGTTAATGTAGCCTATAAAATAGAGAATATTGCCCTGTTTGTCTTTTTCGGTGACGGTATAGTCCAGCACCCATCTGATTTTATTCTCTTTTGTGATGATTCTGTAGGGATCATGCTTGAAAAAGTCCTTGTTTTCTTTTATGGCTTCCAATACTTCTTCTATGACGTGCCCGATATCATCTTGATGAATGCAGGAGGCGTAAGTGACATGGTGCGATAGGAAATCATCCACAGAATAGGTGAGTAATTTCTCAGCATTTCCGGAGACGTATTCAACGGGCCATCCTTCTTCATTTTTCCATTTAAACAAGACGGAATCACCTTTGTCAAACAATGACAACAATGCATTTTGTTCCAATAATAGTTTGTTCGATGCATCTTCTAGGACATCTTTTTCTTGAATATAGTGGTTTACAAGATGTAAGATACCGCCAAAACCTGCGATGATATTAAGGGCTGTAAAGATATCTATCGTTAGGGCCGGGAGTTTGCGGACATGATCCGCGAGGCTATCGTTTATAAGCAAGGAGATGACAGTTAGTAGGATAAATAGGATGAACCAGAGATTAAAATACTTTTTTGAAAAAGCCATAGCCGTCAATGGAGCATAAAAAGCCCATATCATAACATAGCTTCCTGCTGCAAAACCGCCCAGAGACCACATAAGGAGGAAAGGCAGGGAGACGAGAAGAGTGAGTTGAGAAGGGAGTAAAAATGTTGTACTTTTTGTATAGTTTACATATAACAGACTCAATACGGATATTACCGAGTAAAAGAGAGGGATAGAAGCAGACAGGTAGTGCCCAAATACAAAATAGACGCTTCCCCATATTGCCCCGGCAATACCTACAATAATAGGAAGAAGCGTCAATATTTCTTTTTGCAGCTTTATTTTTACGGTATCATCAGGATGTATCCCGCAGCGCAAAATGGAATGAAATAAATTTTGTATAGAACTCACTTGTGAATAATCCTTAGGTAATTACTGAAAACCAAAACAGGCTTTAGATGGTCATAACTGACCAGATAGCATCATTTTGCAGTGCCGTTGTTAACAGTTCCCCTGTATGGTTGCATTCAATACCAATGGCTTGTAGGGAATCTACAGCATCATAATCTTGGGCACATACGATGCAGGAACTGAACTCTGCGCCCTCGCTGATCATCGTTTGGACTTTTTCGCGTATTCTTTCATCGTTCACCGCACATAATATTGAGGCACCCCAAAACATCACGTGGACTCTTTTCCAATATCCTCTTGGAATCGAAACGCCGCCGTATAAAAGAGGAAATTTGAGTATTGAATCGACATTGTCTGTTGAGATGACGAGCAATAGGTTTTCTTTTGCCAAGGAGTCTCCTGCGTTATTATTACTTTATAGCGGCGTATTATATAGAAAGTTAACTTTTTATTCTTTTCAAGAAGGTTATTATTAGAAACGCGTTAATATAATATAATTTTATACGGTAAGTACAGTATTGCAAGTTATTTGGTAGGAGATTTTTTTGATGCATTTCATAGGTAATCACGGCTGAGCATGGCGGAATTCACCCCCGTTACAAAAGGCTCTACCAATGTCAAAGAAGACCTTCGCTTGGCGGCCGGTGATCGAAAGCTTAGCCTTGATGAGGTTGATTTTGATCTGCTCTCTTATGAGACCTATTACAAAAGAGGTTCGGATCAAGAGTGGAGGGTTGTGCCAAGCGGTGATGTGTATGCGCAAATAACCCAAGAAGACCTTTACAGCGAAGAATATTTACTCAGCCAAGAGTATCAAATTAAAATACGTCCTTCGGTTCCAATTTTATACCTGGATCTGCGCTTTTCTGTCGGGATAAGTAAGGCCAAGGGTATTTTGACGGCAATCATAGATCCCACTTCGGCCATTCCGCTGAAAAAAGGGGTGCAAGAGTGGATTAAAACCGTCATCAATAAAAAGAAGCTCCGACTTGGGTATTTGATTGGGACAGATGATGAGCAATTGGATAAGGATATCCTGCGTCTTTTGGCAAGGATACAAAAGCAAGGCCCTCTCACGGAGCCCTACTCCTTACCGATTGGGAGTTTCTTTCCCCCCATTAACACCATAGACGATAAAGTGATTTTGAATTATAAAAAGCAGGATGAAAATCCGGAAGACCCCAGCTACATCTATGGAGTGCAGCCCGGTGATTTTATCATGGAATATATTTTTCCAAAAAAAGGGCGTAACGGACGGGGATTAGACGGAGCTCCCATCGTTGTTCCCGAACCAACCATCAAATATGCCGGTGTTATGAAGATCGATGATGCCTGTATCCGCAGTACTCAGGACGAAAGAGGGATCAGTTATTTTTCCCTGGTATCAGGATTTATCAAGAGAGAAAAAGGGATTTTTGTTGTTTCGCAAGACTTGTATCTCGAGTCCGTTAACATGAAAACAGGTTCTGTCGTACCCGGTTGGGAAAAGGATATAACGCTAACGGTGGAGCAAAAGAATGCCGGGGAAGATGCGGTGGGAGCAGGTTTACGTATTGACATCAAAACGGTTGACATTAGCGGAACAGTAGGGGAAAATACGAAGATCAAAGCATGCGATCTGAGCATTGACGCGCAAACCCATAAAAAATCAACCATTGATGTGAGCGGAGTAGCCAATATCAAGCTGCATCGGGGTGATCTCAAGGCAAAAGAGGCCAACATAGAGGTTCTTGAGGGGGGGACGATTGAGGGAGATATCGTTCGGATCAAAAAAATGCTCGGAGGAGAAGTTATCGCACGCAAAGTTTATATCGAGACTCTTTTTGCACACGGTAAAATTATTGCTCTTGAAAGCATTGAGGTAGATAATATCGAGGGTGAAGGTAATACGATGAGCATCGATCCTGCCCATTTTAGCGTCTATCATGAACAAATAGCCGAAGCGACGGCTAAAATTTTTGACAAAGAAAATACCCTGCGAGAAGATAAAAAACAATTAGGAATGAAACAGTTTGCCTTTAAAGAAAAGAATGTTCAGATGAAACGATTTCAGCAGCGTATAGCTGATGCTAAAAATAGCGGAAGAGAACCGTTGGAAATGGATGTTCTTAGTATAAAGCAGTACAGAGCCGAAGCGGGAAAACTTCAGCTGTTAAGTGCAAAAGTAGTAGAGGAAGAAAATGCTTTGCATATTCTGCGTGATATTTTAAAGACATTGCATGAGGCTGATATGCATGGAGTCATAACACATCACGGTACTTATTACGGGAATAACCGCGTCCAATTTTTTGATCCCGATACACGGCAGGAATACAGTGTCTTCCCCAAGGGAAACGTGGAGCATATCCGTTTGCAAAAAAGAGGTGATGAAAAAGCCCTTTTACTGCATTAGAAAACAGCTTTGTGTTTATTTTCCCGTACGTTTTTGGCGCTCTTCGTTTAGCATGGCGCTTAAGAGGCTGAACACTTCTTTGCTTGCGGTTTCAGCATCTTTGAAATAGGTCATTACATTGTTTGCTTTTTCACCGCAGGTTCCCGATTTAACACAATGAATAGCGTCGTGAATACGATCATGGACTACTTTATGAGGCGCTTCTAATCTAGAGTAGCTGGCTGCTGAGGAAAATACTTCTTTTCCTAATCCGGTGTCATACCATTTGCCTAATCGGCATCCGTGGTGATCTGCAAATTCATCATCTACCCGGTTTGTAAAGACGGTTTTGTATCCTCTGGATTTAAACAAGAGGTGATCGAGTTTTACCAAAACAACAAAGACTGCATACAAAACGTCGGTTGAATCGTTGTCAATTTCAATGGTACGCTCTTGCAGCCCGGATAAAGATGCTTGAAAACGGTTGAGCTTTTCACTCGATGAGGAAGAGATGCTTTCCATAGAGCTGGAGCGTTCGTCGATCTCTGTGGCGTTTTGTTTGAGACTTTGGATGCTCATTGCAACTTCTTGCGTCGCTTTTTGGGTTCGTTCGGCGAGTTTGCGTACTTCATCTGCAACGACGGCAAAGCCTCTGCCATGCTCCCCTGCGCGTGCGGCTTCAATTGCGGCATTGAGTGCCAGAAGATTGGTTTGATCGGAAATGTCTTTAATTAGATCGATAACGGATCCGATGGCTTCGACACTTCCGTTGAGTTGGGAAACAGAAGCGTAATTGTTGGTGATATTTTCGGCAAGTTCTTGCTGCGTGTTTAGAAGGTCATTGATTTCATCATTGATCTCATCAGAGGATTCCCGATTGAGACGGTTAAGTTCGGCGATTTCTTTGAGCTCCTCAACATTGGCATTAAGGTCATTTTGAAGCATCGATAAATCGTGCTCAGATCCGGCAACCAAACCTTCAGTGAGTTCATGAATGAGATCAAATATGACTTTTTGATGTTTGGCTTCAGTATGTTGCGACATAAAGCGATTGTTTTCTTCCGCTAACTGTTTATTGGACTGCTCGAGTTCTTCTATTCTGGATTTTAATAGCTTATTTTCATTTATTTCTTTTTCATATTTCTTTTTATAGAACATTTAAAACCTTAATTTGAAATTATCTTTTCATCATAACATGTTTTATTGTAAAAGTGTCTATAGATATACAAAAGATTAAAAATAAAACTCCTAAATAGCCTCTTTGACTATCCCATCTTCAACCCGTAAAATACGGTCAAAAAGCGGAAGCATCCGCTCATCGTGGGTTACCACAACAATAGCGACCTCTTGTTCGTGAGCGAGTTTCCGCAATAGCTTCATCACCGAAAGAGCGCGTTCTCCGTCCAATGCGGCGGTGGGTTCGTCTGCTAAAATTATTTTTGGAGTATTAGCGAGTGAGCGGGCAATCGCAACTCTTTGACTTTGCCCTCCTGAGAGCTGAGAAGGCATTTTGGTGAGCTTCTCTTCTATCCCAAGATATTCCAAGAGTTCTTTGGCTTTTTGGTCTGCTTCAGATTTCTTTACCCCGTTCATGCGCGGAACAATGGTGACGTTTTCCAAAACATTGAGAAAAGGGATGAGGTTGTGTGCTTGAAAGATAAAGCCGATCTTTTCACGCCGTATGCGCCGTGTATCGCTGATTTTCCATTGTTGATCGTACATCCGTTCACCATCAAGGGTTAGTTTGCCGCTGGTAGGCTCGGTAATGCAGCCGATCATCGTAATGAGGGTCGTTTTGCCTGACCCGCTTGGACCCAGCAGGGCTACCGTCTCTCCGGAGTAGATATCAAACGTTGCTTCTTTGATAGCGGTTACGGCACTCTGCCCCTCACCGTATGTTTTGGAAAGGTTTTCTACGGAAATAATCATTTTTTTCATTTATCCTCCAATCGCAGTGGCAGGATCGATCCGCTGTGCCCAGCGAATCCCGCTTAAAGATGCGAGAAAACTGATAATGATAACGATCAAAAAAAGCTTGAATTCGTCGGTGGGGATGAGAATGACGGTTTTGGGAAAGTAATCGGCACTGAGATTGGCGAAGATGGCTCCTCCGGCGAATGCAAGGGTTCCCAGCAGCAGTGATTGTTGGGCAATCATTTTCGTTATGAGCAGATTAGAAGCACCGATGAGTTTCAAAATAGCGATCTCTTTGGCCTTTCCAATCGTCATTGTGTAGATGATCAGCGAAATGATGACCGAAGAGACGACCAGCAAAATCATGGTAAACATCCCGATTTGTTTAGCAGAACGCTCGATGAGATTTTTGGTGAGGATGTCGGATTGCTCTTGGGCAGTATAAACTTCCTGATGTTTCCATCGTTGTATTTCATCTCCTACGCTTTTGGGATCAAATCCTGGTTTTAACGTGAGGGAAAATGCATTGACAATTGCGGTTGCGACGCTCTGTGCTCCGCGTTCTCTTTCATTGCGTATTTGCTCGTTGCTAAATAAAAACTGCAGTTCCTGTGCCTCGCGCAAATCCAGATAGATCATCGGATCTCCCCCTGAGGAGACCGCTTTGTGGGTCAAGCCTACGACGGTATAGGTATTGCGTCCCAGAGGGATTTTGTCGCTCAGATTAAATCCTGTTTTGGTATCGACGATGATTTCTTTATTGCGGATCTTTATCGCGCGTCCCTGTGTCAACGTAAACGGTTTGAACGAGCTGAGGGATTCATATCCAAGTGCGTAAACTCGGATAGGTTTGCCGTTTCTGTGGATTTGTATACCCTGAAAGGTGAGAGGATGGACCTCTTTGACTCCTTCAAAGCTTTTTAGGGAATATTTGAGATCTTCATGCAAACGGGAGCTTTCGGCAAAAGGCCCCAGCGTATCTTTTTGAACCACCCACAAATCGGGGGAAATGTTGTTAGGGACGATCATGGCATCGTGCATCATTCCTCGGTAAATACCGATCATGACGAGGACGACGCCGATGAGCATTCCGACCCCAAGTGCGGTTATGATGAATTTTCCCAGTGAATGGGAGATGTCACGCCATGCAAGATTAATCATGGATTAGATTGATTTGCACTTCGGCTTGTTCGCCCAAATACAAAGGCGCTGGGAGGGTATCGAGGGTAATGTAGACAAGTCTCTCTTCGGTAATGCGATCACTCACGACGCCGATACGGCGAACGATACCGGGATATTTTTTCTCACCGGTTGAGCGCAGGGTGACGATGGCGCTTTGCCCTACTTTTAGCCCTGTGCTTTGACGTTCATCGATGTAGGCTCGAACCCATACGCTTTTAGGATTGGCAATTTTGAAAACAGGGGTTCCTGCACCTATGGTACTGCCTGCTTCCGCTTCGCGGGAAAGGATAATTCCATCGATGGGGGAGCGTAACGAATAATCGCGAATCGTAGCGTTTACAGAGTCCAATGATCCTACCGCACGTTGGATTTCATGCTGGGATTGTTTTAGCGCTTCTTGTGCGCTTACAAGAGCCGCATTCGCACTTTTGGCTGAAGCTAGGGCAGTGTCAAGCTCTGCTTGTGTTACAAACCCCTCCTTGCTGAGATTTTTGTAGCGGGTTAAGGTGGCATCGGCCAATGTCTTTTTGGCGCTCAGATCTTCGATGGAGGCTTTTTGTGCGGCCATTTGTGAGCGGCTTTTTTCGACCATAGCACTGTTTTGCAATTGGACGCCCGCAAGGTCTGAAAGCTCCATTTGCGCCAAGCGCGCCCCTTTGGCAACATGATCCCCCTCGTCTGCATACACCGTACCGACAGTGGAAGCGTTTTTGGGTGAGATGGTGATGACCTCTTTTGCTTCGAGAGTTCCCACTCCGTTGACTTGATTAGAGGGTGTTTGTTTCTCACTGGATACTTGTGCTGTTTTAGGTGAAGGTGTATCCAGTAATGAAGTGATATACGCGATCACAATAAGAATAACTGCTCCGACAAGAATCGGTCTTTTTTTATCACAACATGCCATTTTTATTTCCTTTGTTGAGTAAGCGTTGTATGTGCATCCACGCCCGTATTTTTTGAAGTTTTGCATCCGCATGCGCTATGCGGGTATTTTCTAACACACTTTGGGATTCTAAAAGATCGATGTAGGTTGCCAATCCTTGGGCATAGCGTCCCTGCATGAGAGAAAGTGTTTTTTGTGTGGCACTCATAATCCCTTCTTTGACGACGATTGTTTCATCAAACCGGTTAAGATCGATTAGGGCATCGCAAAGTTCTTGCCACAATGCTCGCTCAGTGCTTTCATACTCTTTTTGCGCGAGGGAGAGGGCTATTCGACTTTTTTGCATCTCTGTATCCAGTTTTCCCCCATCGTACAGCGGGATCGACCCGCGTACACCAATTTGAGAAGTGTCGTAGGAGGCCAGTGAGTTATCATAACCGTATGAGCCAACGAGGCTAACGGATCCGTAAGGCTGTTTGGATAGTGCGCTGGATACGGCCTCATCCCGACGGATGAGCATCCTGAGTTTTTGGAGTTGCGGATTGGATTGCGAAAGCTCTTGACGCAAGGCAGGGTTTTTTTCAAGCACCATCGAGAGCTCACTCGTGCGGCGATCAAAATCGGCTTGGTCTATCGTTATGGGTATGTCGCTTCCTGTTAGAAGTTCAAGTGCCATCAGTGCTTTTGCTTTTTGAGAACGTGCTGCGCTGTGATGATCATCAGCTTCAAGCCATGAGGCTTTGAATCTCGATTCATCGGCTTGAGTTTTCAATCCCACTTCACGCATTCGAACAGCCTGAATGTATTGCGCTTTGTAAAATTCGGCTGATTTTTGGGCGGTATCAATGAGCTGTTCCATGTAGGAAATGGTCGTGTAGTGTAGCCAAACCTGTTCAATTAGGCTGTTTTCTACAGAAGTTTTGTCCGCGGCACTCCCTTCTTGAGCATACTGCGATGCTTGCACGATGTGGTTATTCCGTCCAAAATCCCACAACGAATAGCTTCCGCTGACATCCGCATGAAATGCATCGGTTTGACGCGTTGTGAAGGTCCCGTTTGAGGGCATCACAACGGTTTTGGTCGGATAATACTCACCGTTAAGATCGATACGGGGATGCAGCGCGCTTTTTGCAGCGTTGGTATCGGCTTGAGCATTCTGGATATGCAGGGAAGCTGCGTGTGCTTGAGGGTTGGATTTTAGTGTCATGGCAATCGCGTCATTAAGTGCCAGCGGATTTGCTTGCAGATTACAAAAAAGAACTAAAAAGGGTATCATTTTTTTCATAAGTCATCCAACTAATATGTAAGGAAAGTGTAGCACAAAAAAAGGCTTTGATGCATGAGCTATGTTAAGAATTTTTGTTTGATGCGTTGAATGCTCATGGCGACGATGACCAAGGTTATGAGTCCAATAATCAGCGGTTCAAGGATGGAAAGGGTGAGATGTCCCTGTGTCACAATTAAAAAATTGGCACCTGCGGGGGGATGAATCACTTTGAAGCCATGCATGAGCATAATCACCAAACCCAAACCTATGGCAATGGGGAGCCATTGCACGCTGGTATAGGTTAATACCATTGCCCCTATAACGGTTGAAATAAAGTATCCGCCAAAAACATTTAATGGATGGGAAAAAGGGCTGTTGGGTGCGCTAAATAGCAGTACTGCGGTTGCTCCAAAAGGGGCAATGAGCATCATGGTGTTGGCACTTTGGGCGATCACCCCGATAAAGGAGAGCCCAATGAGTGCACCAACGCCTGCGATGATGCTCTCGAGCACGTGCAGAACTCTTTTTTTGGTGTGATTATCGTTGTGCATAGAGCTCTTGCTCACGCTTCATTAGGATGTTTGCCAAAAAGGTATAGGCTTCAACCCATGCCTTTTTACGCGCATCGGTAAATGCTTCACCCAATACGTCGCCCATAGCAGTGATAAGTGCATCGGCAACCATAGGATAGTGAATCGGTTTTACCTGTGTCATTACGTGTGACTGTGCCATTTTCTCTACAGCTGCGCCCAATACGCCAAGATTATCAATGTTTCCTGCAAATGCAGCGATGGCACCTGCGAGTTTTTTGTGCTGGTCAGAAGCTGCATTGTCAAACATAGGTTTGGTCTCAGGGTATTTGGAAAACAAAATCTCATACATACGTGTGGTGACGTTTTCTGCTTCTTGATTGACCAAAGGGATGGTTTCTTTGATGGCTGCGATGGTTTCTGACGATAAACTCATAGGGACTCCTGGTTGTAAATTAAACGTATTGTATAATTACTACTCTTTTGTAGTATATTATTTATTAATTACATTTTTCTTTTAATAATAAGCTAAGGGGTGGCTAATAAGGACAATTGCACTACAATATTTCTTTGACCTTGAGGAGATTTTATGCACTTTTCTAAAACCACGGAATACGCTATTCGTGTGTTGGCCTATTTGCATCGTCATGATGAAACCTCTCATTCGGTTAATGTGCTGCATCAAGAACTTGATCTCCCCTATAAATATCTGACCAAATTGATGACCGAATTGGTTAAAAAAGGGCTGGTCAATGCGTCCAGAGGGCGAGAGGGAGGATTGAGTCTTGCCAGAGATGCCCATGAGATCTATTTGTGCGACATTCTCGAAGCTATCGGAGAATCAATGGAGCATGAGCGCTGTATTTTGGGATTTGAAAAATGCGATGCATCCAACCCTTGCGCCTTGCACGATCAGTGGGTCAAGCCCAAAGAGCTGATTGAAACGATGTTGACGACAACCAGTTTGGCATCGCTCCTTCAAAACAGAGAGACAAAATTATAATTTACAAGATAACAATATCGTCATCCGCTTTAGGTACTACGTGCGCAACAATGGCGGCGGGTATCCCCTCATTTTGACAGCGTTCGACCATCTTCGAAGCATTTTCGGGGCTTACTGAGATAAGAAGGCCACCTGATGTTTGCGCATCAAAGAGGATCATTTCCAAATCAGCGTTGATGCTGTTTTTAAAACGGACATACGGTTGCAGATATTCTTTATTTGCGTAGCTTCCTGCGGGGATGATTCCCATGGCGGCCATCGGCAGTGCTTGGCTGAAGAATGGTACGGACGCGCTGTCTACTTCGATTGTCTTGACGCTTGCGCTCATCTCACGCAAATGCCCCAAGAAGCCAAAGCCTGTTACATCCGTACAGGCATGGGCGTTAAATTCTCGGGCAATGAGGGATGCTTTGTAGTTGAGAGTTTTCATCGTTTCGGCGACTTTGAGTACTGTGGCATTATCCAAAAGATCGGCTTTGATGGCAGTGATCAATATCCCAAGCCCCAAAGGTTTGGTCAAAACGATCACATCCCCCTCTTGTACCGTGTTGTTACGCAAAATTTTGTCAGGATGAACAAATCCCGTACACGAGAGGCCGTAAATCATCTCTAGCGTTTCGATCGTGTGCCCGCCTACGATAACGGCACCGCACTCGGCCACTTTATTCATACCGCCGTGCAGGATTTCGGTAAGTACCTCAGTGGGATGGTTCTTGCCATCAAATCCTACGAGGTTGAGCGCCGTTTTGGCATCTCCGCCCATGGCAAACACATCGCTGAGCGAATTGGCGGCAGCGATTTGACCGTAAACAAACGGATCATCGACCACCGGCGTGATGAAATCGACCGTCTGTACCATCGCCAGATCATCGGTGATACGATAAACCCCTGCGTCTTCGTTGCCCTCGAATCCTACCAGCAGGTCTTTGTGAAACGATTTTAGATGACACGTGACGTTTTCCAATGAACCGGGAGAGAGTTTCGCGGCGCATCCCGAGGCACGGACAAACTTGGTAAGTTTTGCCTCATTGTTCATCTTGTATCCCTTTGAGTGCTTCAATCGTTTTGGCATGGTCATCATTATGGATCGTAATATCAGGCGCTTTGGTCACTTTGTAAACTTTGTCGTAATACTGTGTGAGGAGAATTTCAGAAACACGAGAGAGATCCCCGTTGTCAAATGCGGCGATGGCAGAGTCTTTGTCATCACGGCTGATGTAGGGGGAAATACGTTCCATGCGGTGGATGAAAAAATCGCCGTCCATGTGATCGTACATGCGCATAATACGTTGCACTCTTTGCTCCAGCGGTGCGGTAATTTCGATACGCACCCCTTTTTCCATATGGGCATACAGGGAACCGCTCAACGTAATTTTACCGATGCGTTTGCTCTCGGCTTCTACGAAAGCGCTTTTGTTAAGATCCAATGCTAACACGGCGTGAGCAAGACGGTTTTGAAACTCTTTTTGGCTTGGCTGTACACCGTTTACGTCTCCAAATACGGAGCCGTAATGATTTGCCATTTTTTCCAGATCGATGACGTTGGTCAGATCTTGCAAGAGGTCACTTTTGCCGCAGCCCGTATTGCCCGTAAGGGTCAAAAAGTTGATAGGAGGGAGATTTTCGAGATACTCGGTGACAAATGCCCGATACGATTTATAGCCGCCAATCACACGATCTATGGGGTAGCCGATGCTTGAGAAGATCGTTCCCAGTGAAGAGGAACGCATTCCTCCACGAGCACAATAAATGGCGATCTTCGAACCCGGGGTAAACGCAGGGTAGAGTGTTTCGATGTGGCGGGCGGCATTGAGGCAGACAAAAGAGGCCCCCTTTAGACGTGCTTCAAAAGGAGATATTTGTTTATAAATGGTTCCTACTTGGGCGTGTTCTTCATCACTTAGAGCATAGAGGTTGGTAGCATTGGCGACGTGCGACTCACCGTATTCCGCAGGGCTTCGGGCATCGATGATGAGATCGTAGGCGCTCATATTTGCCAGAAAAGTTTCGATAGGTATTGTTTGCATCATTGGCATGATTTTAGCATGGGTGTACTAAGGGGTGTATTAGCTACTCCAATCCTTTGATTATTTGCTCAACAAGATGGACAGCTTGTTCGTTTTCAAAACGATGAATATGCTCTTTTAACACATTCATCTGCTTTGTAAACGTTTCATCGGAATATGGCCCAAATATTCCCAATACTTCTGTATCGATCATCATTCCCTTTTCCAGCTCTTTTTTGAGATTTTGGAGCTTGATGGCCATTTGCACAGAGTCGAGGCGTTTTTTTCGAACGGCTGGTTTAACCTCTTTTGCCAAATGAATTTCGAGTACTTTTAGTGTCTCATTGAGTGTGGTTTCACACTTTGCAAACCTTTCCTGAACATCAGCGAGGTTTTTGTTCTTTGCGGACTCTTCTAAGTGTTTGCTGATATTTTGCAGTTTGATGGCACCCACATTTCCTGCGGCACCTTTGAGGGAATGCGCATGCAGTTGTGCGTCTTGACTGTTGTTTTCTTCCAATGCTTTTGCCAGTGCTGTGAGAGACTTAGATCCATCGTTCATGAATGAGTCTATGACTTTATTCAACAATGTGACATTGTTTCCAAGGCGTTTGAGGGCATCGGCTTCATCCCATAAGGGGAGATTGATCGATGCGGCGAGTTCTGCAGAGGATTGTACACTGCTTGACTGCTCCAGGGTTTCTTCTTTTAAAATCCATTTGATCAGTGCTGATTTTAAAGTAGAGAGATTAATCGGTTTGGCGATGTAATCGTCCATTCCCGAAGCGATGCATTTTTCACGATCCCCTTGCATCGCATTGGCAGTCATAGCAACGATAGGGATGTGTTTGTTCTCTTCTCCTGCTTTTCCCTGACGTACTGCACGTGTTGCGTCGTATCCATCCATCTCAGGCATTTGACAGTCCATGAGGACGATTGAGTAAGGCAGTGTTTCTTGTGCGATACGAATGGCTTCTACGGCTTCAAGACCATTGGCGGCGACATCTGCATGTAATCCCAGCGCTTCGAGCATCCCATTGGCTACAAGCTGATTGGTAGCGTTATCTTCTACTAAAAGAATACGGGTATTGGCAGGCCAATTTCTATCCTCTTCTTGGATGGCTTGGAGCACTTTTTTTGTTGGATGAGCGAGGGGTTGAGCGCTTCCCAACAAAACGGATAATGTTATGCTAAAGGTACTTCCCTCTCCTGAAGTACTCGTAGCACTAACGCAGCCGTTCATAAGTTCACATAACTTCTTGACAATGGAGAGACCCAGACCTGTCCCCCCATACTTGCGAGTTGTGGAACCATCCGCTTGAGTGAAGGCTTCAAAGAGGGTTGGAATTTTTTCTGCCGCTATTCCGATACCCGTATCAATAACATCAATACGCAGATCTCCTTGATGCTTATTCTTTTTATGAAGAGCGGCGTTGATGCGTATCTCACCTTTGCTCGTAAATTTAACGGCATTTCCTGCGAGATTGGTGAGAATCTGACGAAGACGTCCTGAATCGGTAATAATGTTTGGATAGCTGATTTCATCGGTGTTGAGGATGAGCGTTAGCCCTTTTTCTTGGGCTTTAAACGCAATGGACTGTGTAAAATCTTCCAACTCGTGCTTGAGATCAAACTCGAGCATTTCCAAATCCATCTTGCCCGCTTCAATCTTCGAGAAATCCAGAATATCGTTGATAAGCCCTAATAGAGATGTCGCACTTGACGTGGCAACATGGACCTGATGTTTTTGGTTTGGTTCCAGTTTGCTTTTTTCCAGCAATCCCAGCATCCCCAATACACCATTCATCGGTGTTCGTATTTCATGGCTCATGGCAGCCAGGAATTCAGATTTAGCACGAGCAGAAGCTTCGGCCGCTTCTTTGGCTTTAATCAAGGCATCTGTATTTTCACGAAGAATCTTTTGTGCGGCGTTGAGCGCATCCGATTGTTCTTGGAGTAAGTATTTACTTTTTAACAGGGTGAAAATAATGGCTAACAAAATGAAGTAGAGACTCAAGATCCCGGCCGTAACCAATAGTGCGCCCTTGGTATTGTTTGTGGCATCAAATTGAGGTGAGCTGGAGAGAATAATGGTCCAGGTACGGTTGTAAAGTGTGAGCGATTTTTTGGTGGTGTATTTTGAAACATAAGAAGAATCTTTTAACGAAGTGTACAGCAAACTTTCGTCTGACATCTCCCCCTCATCGTATATCTTAAAATCTATCTCATTTGAATGAGCACCTATACTGTTCATAAGATCGCCCATACGAAATGGACTGTAGACAAATCCAACCAACCCTTTTTGACGCTCATGCAGAGAGGTTATGTTAATATTTTTTTTATACACAGGGGCATAAAGCAAAACACCCGCTTGCTTGTTGCTATCGATCTCTTGCATCAGGGTTACTTTTCCTGACAGTGCAGGCTTTCCCGTATCTCTGGCTATATCCATAGCCGCTTTTCGTATCGGATTTGAGTACATATCGTAGCCGATAGCGGCTTGATTGCGTTTATTGGCTGGCTCGAGATACAAAATTGAGCTGTAGGTTTCTCTGACTCCCTGCGGTTTTAGAGCAAAGGCCGCATATCCCTCTGAGCGCATTTTATGTTCCACAGAGACCACTTCTTCAGGTTTTAACATCATCGTAAAACCAAACCCCTGCATGCCCGGATAATTGGTTTCGATGTTTAGCCCTTGTGTAAAGTTATACCAATCTTCTCGCGTAACATAGTCGCTTGCATTGATGTAGCTGACACCGGTGATCAGAATATCGCCACAGCGCAGAAGGTGCGTGTTGATTCTTTTGACACTTTCTTGTGCCGCATTGTCAAATCTGGTTTGGCTGAGGGTTTTGTAATAGGCTTCAGCTATTTTCCATACAAAGAACGAGAAAAAAGCAGCGATCAGAAAAAAGAAAAAAATAGTCAGTTTATTGTGCTTTAACAAAAAATGCATAATCTTATTCATAGAATTACCCTGAAAAAATATTAGATAGTATTATCATTTTAGCATGTTATTCTGTATGGATTCCTTTCATGATTCTATAGATATTATTGAGTTTTAGTAGTGCAACGTAAACAAAGCGGATGCTGTAAATGCTCCTACTGAAATAAAATAGTAGATAAAGACAAAACGAAACAGCTCCATTTTCCCCAAAAAGAAAACCAAAGCCATTTTTGCAACAGTATTTGCAAGGATTGCAATGAGAATGCCATACTGTGCAGTGGTGGGAGACAATCCATTTTTTGCCAACGAGGAGAGCGAGAGGACAATGGCATCCACATCGGCAATCCCAGAGAGGGAAGCGACCGCATAAACTCCCATATTTCCGACATGTCGGTGGGCTAGGCTGATGAAGGCTAGGGTTATCCCAAATACAAGTCCCATCAGCAGCGCTTCTTTAAGATCAAATGGATTCTTAAATTCAATTTCTTGGGCAATCTTTTCATGTTTTGAGGTGAGGTACAGCATCCCAATGTACCCGTATCCGCAAACGGACCCGATGATGATAGGGAGGATAAATGGGTGGATGAGATCAGGGTTAATGACCCATATCTCGATACCTGCACGAATGAGCATCATGGACGAAGCGAGAGAGATACCGATCGCCAAATTTTTGGCCAAAAATCCGTTTTCATGAACGCGCCGTGCCATGCTCATCGCAACGGCAGTCGAAGAGACGAGACCGCCAAACAGTCCGGCTACTCCGATTCCGTTTGTGGAGCCCAATAAGCGAATCGCAATGTATCCAAAATAGGAAATACCCGCGACAAGAACGACCATAATCCAAATATGATGAAGATTGATCAATCCCATGGGGTCAATGGCTTCATCGGGGAGGATGGGCAAGATGACAAAGGTCATGACGAGAAACAGGATTGCTGCTCCCAGGTCTTGTTTGGTTAGGGTTTGCTCGTACTCTTTGATCGTATCTTTGAGGTTAAGAATCGACAAGGTAATAATGGCAATAAAGACCGGAAAAATAGGTTCTGTAGATGTGAGCATACCGCCGATGATGAACGTAACAAGGGCGGCAAATTCGGTAGTAGATCCTTTTTCGGATGCCTGAATGCTGTTGACAACGTATCCTGCAATGAGCAATAGACCCATTACGCTCGAAGCTACGAGAAAGAAATAGGGGAAGAATGTGGTCAACCATGCAGATAAAAATCCGAAGAGGGCAATCATCGAGAAGGTTCGAGCCCCTCCAAAGTCTTGAGTTTTATGGGAATAAATCGTATGCATCTCACGCTGTAATCCAATGAGAAAACCCAGCACGAGCGAGAGTATGCTGTTTTGAATAAATAAGGGATCCATCGACTTTCCTTTACGTGTAAAAGTTATTATAGCGCTAGATAGGTGCAATTATGTTAATTATGGGACAAAGATTATTTTTTTTCTTTTACGGTTTTGTTGTGCGGTAAGAAATCGGAAAAATCTTTGATGTAGATAGCATTGATCCCTTGCCCCAATTCGTGGACATCCGCATCCAGACGAAGCCAGCGGTTAATCTGATATTGGACCAATACACTCGATACGGTATCATTTTTGTACACTACGCGCAGATCTTTGTTGAGGTGAGTTCCTATTTCTATGCCCATCCCTCCCTCTTGGTTTGTGAGAATGTTCATGGTATCGATTTGTATTTTGGTGGCGCCGTTGATTAGCCCTTTGACCCCGGCCCCCAACATAAAATTTGTAGCATCGGTTTTCATCCCAGTACTGCTGCCATCACTGTTGAGAGTGGTACTGACAGGTGAACCAAAGAGTAGGTAGCTCATGATGTCGTTTTGACTCATAAACGGATCAGAGCTGAACAAAAAGATAGGAGAATCCAGCGCATGGGTAATGTAGATCTGGATTTTTTTGTAATCTACTTCATGGTTGATGGTAAAATCGAGGTACGGATTGATTGCAGCTCCTCCTCCAAAATAGAGATGGCTTGTTTTGATGTCAAACTTTTTCCCTGCTGTCGTAGCGGTCCCTTTTGGGATGGTGACCATCCCTAGAATCTGAATCGGCCCTTTGGGCTCTTTCCATAGCGTGATCTCAGGCTGGATCAAAACATCCAGTTCTTTGGTGAGGTAATGCAGTGCATTTTGGGCGGTTATTTGAATGTTCATAAACAATGAGGTATTGCTAGGGGGTCGAACGTCTTGGACGATAATGACATCATCGTCCATAACTTTGAACTGTTGCAGCGGCAGATAGGTGATTTTTGCATTCAACAGCGTTATATTCCCGTTGAGGGTTTGGACGGCATCTGAATCCCGCGTAAAGAGGAGATCCATCGCCGCATCGGCTTCCCCCTCAGGACCCTTGTAGGTAAAACGGTCGGAATGCAGTGCTATCTCGGCGGCAAAGGTATGCGTGTCTATATTTCCGCTTAAGAGCAATGCGTCAAATATCCAGATTTCATCGATTATGAGATTTCCCTCATCGTTGAAATGCAAGGTAGAAAGGCGCTGGGAACTCATGTTGTGCCCGGCAATCTCAACTCGATAGTTGTCGATGAGGATAGTGTTGTCATCGTAGCGTATTGAGAGGGTGTTGTTGGTCCCTGCGTATTGGCGGTATGAATCCAAAACAGCCGCATACCAAGGGACAGTGATGTCCGTAGTGACATGCAGTGAGGTATCGTAAGTGATATGAGTATTGGTACGTACCTCTGCATCGTAATATTCACCGCTAAAAAGTTCAATCGGAGTGATTTGCGTGAGCGTTTTCCACAGGGATGGAGTCACAGAGGTGATGCTAATGGCATTCAGCGTTCCGCCAAAATCAAAATAGGTGCTTAGGTAATTGCCTGATCCTTTGATCTGATCATCGGTATTTTCAATAGCCAGAGAGATGGCTGGACCGTTTAGACTCAAGCGAATCGTTTCTTTGTTCTGTGTCAGGGATATGTCCATGTTTTTTGGAGGCTTGAGTTTCGAGTCTTTCCATGTGGGTGCATCGGGGGAGAGAACCAGCTCTCCATTGAGATTAAATTTGTCGTTTTCATAGCGCAGCGTTCCATTGATCTCTCCGTGATTGTGATGCGCACGAAAAGTTCCTTCTACTTGCTGATCTTCCATCTTGTAATTTCCATGTGCGGTTAGAGAAAAAGGGGAATGTTGAAGCGCTTGAGGTAAAAATGGGAGAAAATTAAGATCCTTTTGAGAGGTTTGGACATTCCAGACAAAGTTTTCATAATCGCCGCTTTGCAGTAATAGCGTGGCGTCTCCCAAAGTGAGTTTGCCGGCAATCCCCTCCGCATCATTTCGAAACTTTCCTTCTAAAACATGGGAGGGGAGCGGATGTGATGAGGTGACAACCCCCTTGAAGCTGCTTGTGGTTGTTCCCGAGAGGGCATAGCGCAGTTCTTGATGTGTTTGCATCTGATCGTTGTTACGTGTCAGCAGATAGTCGGCTTTGAAATCAAGATAATCATTGTCATAGAGATAGTCCATACTCAAGCTGATGGTGTTCAGCGAAATCAGCGGATCGTTGAGGGAAATCAGTTGATCCATAGCAGTATGCAATCGGACGCGCGTATCGGAGAGCTCGTCTATGATGATTTTCTGATGATGCGGCAATACGGTAAAACGTCCAACGGTATCTTGCAGTTCCGCGCTGTTTTGGTAGACGAGCGCCGTGCCGCGAAGGACACTGTTTTTGAGCGATCCTTTGAGTGCACCGCTGGCGTAGCGGCTTTTAACACTGCCTTGGAGTGAGGAAAAGTTGAGATTTTTCCCATCGTAGCTTCCATTTTTACCGTAGATATCCAGTTCAATGGGGTATGCGCTTATAAGCTGAATATTGGTAAGGCTGACTTCTTTGAGTTTGAAAAGAGGCAGAGGCAATGAGGTGCCGCCATCGCCGATAAAATCATCCAAATGGATACGCAATCCATCGATTTTGATGGCGTCGATGACGTGTTCGCCTTTGAGTATCGTGGTTAGATTGTAATCCAGTGTGAGGGTTTTGGCGTCAATGGCTTTGGAATGCACACCGTGCAGCGAGAATCCCTCAGAGAGTGATCCCTTGGTATGGTTTACATGAATACCCAGAGGTTCTAGGAAAAAAGTTTTGACAAGAGAGAGGCCATCAGGGCGAAAAGCGAGGTAAAGTGCTCCCGCGCCCAGTAAAACGGCTAAAACGACCAGCGTATGAATAACCAGATAAAGGCTTTTGACGAAACGTATTGTCAGGTTATGTTTATGATTTGGAATCAAGCCGTCTTCTAAAGGAGTTTGCATAGTGTTATTATGCCGAAATTTGTTCATAAATTACCCTCTTGGCGTGCGCAGGAGAAACACCCGCCAAGAGGGGGAAATCAGCTGCCGAAGATATCGCGCATCATTCCCTTGTACCATTCATGCGTGGTCTTTCCAAGCTCGGTTGAGCGGGTATTGTTTTCGGTCATTTTCGGTTTGATGACTTTGATGTCATTGCCGTTTAGGTCTTTGTCATCCATGAGGGAGAAGGTTACTCCAATGGAGATCGCTTCTTCGCCGTTTAGCATTGAATAACAGATGTTTTGTGGAAGCAGCATCTCTTTAGAAACCGGACGTCCTTGGATCATGCTCGCGATATGAGACGCGACAATGTGCCCTTGGCCATTGGCGATGGAGCCGCTTTTTGGATACGGATATCCGCCTACGGCATCGCCGATGACAAACACACGCTCATCGGCTTTGGTTTGAAACGTCGGAGAGGTCATGACGCCCCATCCTGCTTTTCCGCCTGCAACACCCGCCATCGCAATGATTTCAGACGCTTTGTTCACCGGCATCAGATTGGCAGCAGCATAAGGGATACGTACCTCTTCAGTTCGATCATCGGTAGTCACGGCTACAACGACCTCTTTTTTGTCCAAATCGACGGTTTTTACCAACGAGTTAGGGCGATAGTCGACGATATCAGGATAGAGCTCTTTGTATGCCGCCAAGAATCCAGGACCCTTTGGCATCGGTTTGGCTTTTGGGTCTAGGAGGATGATTTTGCCTTTGATCCCGTTTTTCTTCATGTAGTGTGCCATCATCGCGACACGCTCGTACGGTGCAGGAGGACAGCGGTAAGCTCCATCAGGAACGGAGACGATGAAATTACCCCCCTCGAAATCTTCAAGCATCTTTTTGAGCGCTACGTGCTCACTGCCATGGATCAATGCAGGAGGGCACTCTTGACGGCAGCGCTCTGCGGCTTGGGTATCGTTGCCGAACCATTTGCTGTAATCGTACGCAATCCCCGGTGAGAGTACGAGGTAGTCGTAGTCGATCGTGCCTGTGGTTGTTTTCACGGTTTTGGTGTCACGGATGATATCGCTTACGGTTGTTTGGATCATTTTGTAGCCAAACTCTTTTGCCGCTGTGAAATAGTCGCGGGTCAAAAAGTCCATGTTCACTTCACCGGCCAGCCATTCGTTACTGATCGGGCATGAGGCGAAGACGTCGCGCTTTTCGAGCACGACCACTTCTGCTTCAGGAGCCTCTTTTTTGATGTAGCGAGCAGCCGTCAGACCGCCCCATCCGCCGCCGATGATGACAACACGCTTGCCTCCAGATTTAGGCATGAGCTGAGTAGCAGCTGCCGGGTTCTCCGCAGCACTTGCCGCTGTACTGACGCCACCCAGAGCCAATGCCGCAGCACCGACTCCAGAGGCTTTGAGTAGATCACGTCGTGATAAATTCATAATAACTCCTTAAAAACTTAGGTTCGCGACAAGACGCGTGTGACCCTGTTGGTATTCTTTGGTAGCGCTGTAGCGATCAACGTGGAACAGTCTAAACCAGAGCCCTTTGACCGATGGTACCGCATAGTGGAGAACGTAATCGTGCACTCGGGTGAGTTCGCGTCTGACACCTGCTGGAGTGTTTGTATTAGGTGTCCATGTTTGTACGTCCGAATCATAGCCAGCATGGTTGTAGATGAACTTCAACCCCGGGACAAACGATTGGAGATTGTACTCAAGACCGAGTTTGTAGGCGGTGGTATCGGCACGAAATTCGTTACGTGAGAAGATGGTGCTGGTGAATCCCGGATCCCCACCCCAGGTGTTGATCACGTGGCCGTCTTCATTTTTGTTGAACGCTGCCTCGAGGGTGAGGTCTCCAATTTCAGCTTTCGCTTTTGCTCCCCAAAAGAGTGCATCGATAGAGCCATCAGCGCTAATCTTAGTTGTGTATGTTCTAGCTGTTGGACCAGTACCATAAATAGTTAGACGTGTTGCATTTAAGTCGCCTCGCAATGCCGCTCCACCAAAGCCATTTTGGAAATCACCGACGTCGTCTTGTTTGAGCGCTTGTGCTGCGAGGGTCACTTTTGCCCCGCCAACATCCATTTTGTATTCGGTATCCGCATAAATGGTGTTGTACATCTCATGAGCATAGTAGTCCCAGACGCGCGCTTTGAAATCACCTGATTTATAGTCGATCCCAAGAGATGTTACCCCAGCAGAGTCAACGCGTTGAGTCCCATTAGCATTTCGTCCAAACATCGCCAGTCCCATATCCTGGAATTGCTCTTTTCCCCAAAATCTATGTAACCCACCTTCGGTTGTTCCCGCAGTAATCCCGACTCCAGTCGTGATTCCATAAATCTCATCTCCGATCAAATTACGCTCTGTGAGTGAACGGGTTCCGTACTGCATTTTGGTGATATGCGCTGCCGTAATCGTGGTATTTGGAAGCTCTTTGATCGTAGCAACGGTTCCCTCAAAGAGGTTCGGGACAAAGGTGACTGGTGATTCGGTCATCGGAGTTTTAAACTCTTGACGCCCGTAGGTGATGTCGGTATTGGAGAGGTGATAGTTCGCATACGCTTCACCCAATGTCGAATAGCTGCCGAAATTATTTCCCAAGATTCCTCCTGCTAATTCTTGGGTTGCTATTTTTTCCCTGCTCGTGAGGCTGGTGTCGTGAACCGTGTAAAGCGCGGCACCGAAGCGTAAGCCATGCAATGCACCCGTTTGGTATTTGAGTTTACCTGCAACAACGGTACCGGTATAAGCAATCCCTGGCTGTGTAAGCCCCTCAACGATGTGGTGCAAACGGACAAACCCGCCCGCTTTCCCCTCTTTGAGCATTTCGCTCAAATCTTCTGCTCCCATTAGCTGGCTTGCTAATACGGTTGATAGCGCCAAAATCGCTGTTTTTTTCATCATAAGTTCTCCTTAAGTTGTTTTATCAGCCCTATCGTACTTGTCCTAGATGAAAAAATCATGAAAAAGTCATTTTTTGACGCTTTAAAGGAGAAAAAGACCAAAATCCATTACAATATGTGTATGAGAATATTAATTATTGAAGATGATTTAAAATTACGGTCTATGTTAAAGGATGTGCTAGAGGCTTTCCATACGATTGATACGGCGGGGTCTCTGGGCGAGGGGATAGAACTCGTGGAGAGCTATGGCTATGATGCGCTGTTGCTGGATCGCAACCTCTCCGGAGCGGATGAGGGGATGAAGATCATCCCCAAGCTCAAAAAACTGCAGCCCTCGTGTGCGGTGATCATCACCAGTGCCTACGGAGGGGTAGAAGAGCGCATCGCAGGGCTAAGCGCAGGTGCGGATGATTACATAGAAAAACCGTATGATCTGCGAGAGCTCAAAATGCGCCTCGATGCACTCATACGACGCTATGCTCCCGATGTTATCATGATGGGAGAGATGCAAATAGACATCAAAAACGAAACCGTGAGTGTGCAGGGGGAGATGATAGTGCTCTCCAAAAAAGAGCATGATCTGTTCTTTTTCCTCGCATCCAGACCGGATAAGATTTTCAGTCGTGATGATATTGCCAATGCGATTTATGAGGACCCAAGCTCGACCATTTCTAATACTATAGATGCAGTTATCAAAAACATTCGTAAAAAACTTCCTGTTGATGCGATCGAGACGGTAAAAGGGAGGGGTTATGCTCTTAAAAACGTTTAAAGGGAAGATTCTGGCCGTAACACTGGGGATGACGATTTTTTCAGTTGTGATATTTGGATACGGTTTGGCAAATATTTATTATCACCACATGGAAAAATGTTTGACACGCAGTCTTTCGTTTTTGACCAATATTGTGACCCATGAGTACGATCTGTCGCATTGGGACCCGAAAATGGTGGTGGAAATCCGAAAAAACGAGCAAATGCAAAATATTCTAAAGGGGGGATTACTGCATGAGCTGCACATCGAAGTCCTCTCTGCCCAGCCAGCTTCAAGCCATGAGCGTTTGTTTCGTTCGGCACGTTTGGCGGATGGGCGGTATTTGGTAATCAGCTCATCAACGGCTAAAATCGACAATGAGCTGATTAAAATGATGGCCGATCGATGGGCTTTCTTTTTGTTGGGATTGCTTTTTACGAGTGGAATGATTTATCTTCTGATTCGCCATCTTTTTGCTCCGTTTAACGAACTGGTCGACCACTGTTTGACATGCCGCGATCCTGAAAATAAGCCGGATGTAGTAGGAGGCGGAACAGAGATTATCGCTTTGCGCGATGCGATTGCGACGCTTCAAGGGCGTATCAGCGGTTTGCAAAGCGCTCAGCGCGATTCGATGAAAGCACTGACGCATGAGCTTAAAACCCCCTTGGCACAGTTGCGTTTGCGCATTGATATAGCCGATCTCAAGGGAGAGTGGAACAGCGATGCTATTGGTTCTGCGCGTGAAGAGATCGACACCATTTCAGAAAAAATAACCGATATTTTGCATGCAACGCAAAGCAGTGAGGTTGTGGAGACGATTTATTTGAGAAAATCGGTAGAAGAATGGATAGAGGAGCTCAAACCGCTTTGGCAGCACCGTGAGCTTCATTTTGAGCTTTCTATTCCGCAAACATCATCGGCACTTTTACCAAAAGCTCCGTTTGAACGGGTGGCACGTATTTTGATTGAAAATGCCCTCAATCATACGTGTGAGGGGAGTACGATTTATCTGAGTTGTGACAAAGGCATTTTTGAAATCAAAAATCCAATATGCGATCATGTTGTCCCGATCATCCGCTCTACGGGAGTCGGGCTAGAGATTGCAAAAACACTGTGCGATTATTACGGATGGCGGTTGAAGGATGTTCAGGATGAAAAACATTACACAGCAACGCTGTCGCTTTAAGCCTAAGCGTTAAAAAAGTTCCCCTACGCGAAAATGGATCGCATATTGACCGCTGTCCTCGGGATCAAAAGCCACATCGATCGCGATAGGACCAATGGGGGTGACATAGCGCAATCCCGTACCCACAGCCCAATAGGGGAGTGAATAATCAGGAACATAGTTGTTTGAACCAAACGTCAAATCGCTAAACAAAACACCGCGCAAAGCACTGTATATAGGAAAACGGTATTCGACACTCCCCTCCAGCAAACTCGCGAATCCCAGCGGAGCTCCCTGCGCATCTTTGGGCCCAAGCTCTCGAAAGGTATACGCACGGTTGGAGTTCATACCCCCGGCATAAAAACGGTACGAAGGAGGAGTTTGCCCCTCATAGGTACGCAACGTTCCCCACTTGACCCTCGTCCCCACAACATGATCCCCTATGCTCTCCAAATAGACCCCTGAGAGCAATGTTTTAAAGTAGGTCGCATCCGAATAGTCACTGAGCAACGAGCCTTGGGCTTTGGCGTTAATCCAGTACCCTTTTTTGGGATCAAGCGGTTTGTCACGCGTATCGATGTTGATCTCTCCCAGCGGTGAGAGAATAAACAAATTGGTATTAGGGAAAGCTTCATCGTTCGTACTTTGGTAGGTTTTGGTTTGATCAAACAGCAAGCCCGCAAGTGCCGAAGAGGGGATGTCCTGATATTTTAGGGTGAGTTTTTCAAAAACACTTTTACTGCGGTATCCGTCAAACAGTTGATCTGCATACCCCACTTCACCATGAATCGAAGCACGATTGTGCAAAGGAACTGAGAGGGTGCCGGAAGCTTCTTGTTTGATTTGTGTAAATTGGGCATCCAAAGAGAGTGTTTTGAGATTCCCGAAAAAATTACGGTGTTTGATCCCTGTACGTGCTCCAAATCCCTGATCACTGCTGTATCCCAACCCTGCCGTAAAACGGATCGGTTTCTCTGCTTCTTCGATATCGACAATAATGGGGACAATACTGCCATTACGATCGTTGTCATTGATCCTGACTCTCGCAATGCCTTCTTGTGCATACAGGGACTCGTAGCTTTGCTGAATACTCGATAGGTTATAGGGATCACCTTCGCTAAATCGCAGCATAGAAGCGGTAAGCTCAGAATCAATATTCGGTGTCGCTTGTACATTGACAGTCCCGAAGGTACAGGGATCATTAGGGGTTGCTTCAAACAGCAAGTAGGCTTTATGGGTTTGGATATCGATCCACGCTTTGGAATTAAAATCAGCATTGCAATATCCGCGCTCCCCGTACCGTTTTTTGATGGCCAGTTTGGATGCGGCGAAGGCCTCTTGATCAAAAAGATCGTTCAGCTTGAGAGTGACGACGTTATCTACCTCTAAATTGCTGTTGATTTTGATATCAGCGACAACAATGGGTTCATTTTCTTGGATCACAAAAAGGATGGAACTGTTAGTCTCCTGAGTGTTTATTTTTGCATCAAAGTAGCCGCGTGAACGGTAATAACTCGTAATCGCAGAAGCACTTTGGGAAATCGCAGTTTGTTCCAGAAGCGGATTATCTTCCCATACTTCGATGGCATACGGGAGCCTAAGTCCAAGCGTGTCATACAAATCACGCGAAGAAATTTTTTCATTGCCTTTGAAATACAAAGGAAGGGAAGCAGAGAACAACAAAGAGGAAAACACGATGACGAGCAGTAATTGACGCATGTTTCTCCCCCTTCTCTCTTTTTGTTATTTTATCGTAAACTTACACTTATATGGTCAAGGTAGCCTAATGGCTTATATTCAACGGTAGAGTTTAGAAGAGACAAAATCATGGTGATCGTACCGCCATGCGCACAAATTAAAATGTTCTTATCATGCGCAAGCTCATCCAAAAAACTTTGTATTCGTGTGCGGAAAATGGAAAGTGATTCGTCACAGACATAATGGTGCCAGGTTTCCATTGAGTCTAAAACACGGGGATCAAAACCATCTGAGGCTTCGATTTGGGCAAAGGTTTTTCCCTCTATCGAAGGTTTGAAACATACTTCTCGAAGGCGTGGGTCAGTGGTAAACGAGGCGAACCCCATTGTTTCCAAGGTTGTGGTACACCGCTGTAAATCTGAGGAGTAGATACGGTCAAAGCGGCGATGCAGGAGAGCTTGTATTTTGTCATGGTCAAAAAGAGATGCATCGATAGGGATGTCGGTGTGCCCATTGTAGCAGCCGTGATATTCTGGATATGGGGGTGCATGACGTAAAAGAGTCAGATGCATGCCAATAATACCGCAAGAATAAGGATGAATTCAACCCCCTCCAGAGACATTCCCAGCACATCCCCATTGATAAAGCCAAGTGTTTTTTTGGCAAGGGTTGAGAGAAGTAATGCACTGACAATACCAAGCCCGAAGAGAGCTAACCCTGGCCAGGAGAGAAACCACCAGGCGAGTGCCCCATAAATCAAAAGTAGAACCGTCAGAGGTACAAAATACAGGCTCTCTTTTAGTTGAGAAACAAATGAAGAACGAAATTCATATGTGCGTATCAATACAAGAAGAGAAATACGGCTGATAGCGGCTATGGCCATAAAGGGGATAAACAGATGATACATCAACAGCGTCGAAAGGGCGGCGATTTTGAGAAGGAGAAAACTCACTCCGTACAAAACGCCCATCGCTCCGACGCCAGGCTCTTTGATAATCGCATAGGGGTCTTTACCGCTGTGTTTGGCATAAACAGCATCAGTAACATCGATGATCGCTTCGGTATGGATAAAGCCATATAAAGCCATATAGAGTACGCTCGCTATGATCGCTGCAAGCCATCCTAACGATTCAAAAGAAACAAAGATACCGAGTGTGAGAGCAGAGAGCAACAATCCAATAAAGGGAAGCGTAAGAAGCATATTTGATAGAACTTTGGGCTGTGAAAGATCGTCATTAGCTCCAAAGTGGATCGGAAGAACGGTGAAATAGCTCAGTGCGAACTTAATCCCCAGAATGACTTGTTTCACACGGTACCTCGTTCATAATTTTCAGCCAGTCACGGTCAAATACTTTTTTGATGTAGCTCTCTCTGTGAGGGACGAGACATCCCGCACAATTTTGATGGATAGCGGTTTCACTGATGTAGCGGTCTCCGTCTGGACTTTCGATCGAGCAGGTGCTAAAAAGGGTTTTTTCCTCTTCTTGTTTAAATCCCTTGTCGTTGAATCTGAAATTGGGGCAGGCGCACAAATAACAGTTGAGTTCAGGAGTATCGTGACATTTTTTATTATCTGCATAGAGAGGACAAAATGTAGGCTCTAGTACCACCATATTTTCAAATCGGAAGTATTCAATGATTTCTTGGTCGCTTAAGTGGGTGAGTTTGTCCATGATGGCGCGGTGTTTGGCCGCATGTTCTTGGAACCATTGGTTATAGGACATGATTTAGGATCCTTTCAATATCAAGTTTTACTCGGCATTCTTGGATAAACTGGTTTAAAATCTGATCTTTACGGTTTTGGAAATCATACCCTATATAAGTGCAATTCAGGGTCTGAAAGTATCGTGTTCGAAAAGAATTATTTTCTAAGAGGGCATGGACAAAAGAGCCACGAACGGCTTTTTCATCAAACCATAACTGCTTTTTTTGGCTTTCGCCGTGACGAATTTCAAATCCGCTTACGCGGTCGTTAAAAAGATCGTAGGAACCTTTGGAAAGTTTTTTTTCTTTCTCAAGGACAATGGTATCATCGATCCATCCAAGAGCATCTTCGCTGTCAGACTGCTGGCTCTCGATGGCATAAGGATCATCGATGCTTTGAAACATCATTTGATATCCCCCACAGATACCGTAAATGGCTTTAGTATGTTTTTGAAGCCTATCGTACAGTCCTATTTTTTTAAGCCATCGCAAATCTTGGATGACGAGTTTCGATCCGGGAAGAATGATGAGGTCATACGATTCGAGTGAGACGTTCGCCGTGATGAACTCTACCATGACTTCTTCATCGGCGATCAGGGGTTCGATGTCATTGTAGTTGCTCATCGTCGGATAGGCGATAACCCCTACGGTGATCTTGGTATCGGTTTTGTTTTGAGAATAGTTCATCAGTGATGCGCTGTCTTCAAATCCGAGGTTCAGATGTCCATAGGGGAGAACACCAAGAACGGGAATCTTAAACCGCTCCTCGATGATTTTTACCCCCTCGTCAAAGAGGCTCATGTCACCGCGAAATTTATTGACGATGACACCGATGACATTGGCACGTAACGCTTCGGGGAGGAGATTGTAAACCCCCCAGATAGAGGCGAAAACCCCTCCACGCTCGATGTCGGCGACAAGGATGATTTTGGTTTCAAAACGCGTCGCGATGTAGATGTTGGAGAGGTCTTTGTCCATGAGATTCAACTCGACCGGACTACCCGCCCCCTCACATACGACACAGTCATACCGTGATTGCAGATATTCAAAACACTCATCAACAGCAGGTTTGAGAAGATCGAGATCACGATAATACTCCCGCACATCCTTCTCCTCGACCACTTTTCCCTTGACGATCATAGAGGCACGGTTTCCTGAGCCTGATTTAAGGAGGACCGGATTGAGGTGATAGCTCGTTGGAACTCCCAGCACTTGCGCTTGAAAATATTGAGCAATAGCAATCTCGCTTCCATCATCGGTGACATGGGAATTGTTGGAGACGTTTTGGGCTTTGAACGGAGCTACGCTGTACCCTAGATCCTGCAAGATTTTGCCGATGACAAACGTGAGAGTTGATTTGCCCGCATCGCTGGAGGTGCCGAAAATGGAGATGGGTTTCATAAGAGGAGTCCTAGGGTTAAAAGGGTGATGAGGAATATATCAAGCCGCTGCCGAAGCGATAACGCGGCACGTACATCCTCGGCAGTAATCTCTGTTCGTCCCTCCCCGAAATAGGGCTTTGCTTTGAGTGTTCCAAAATAGGAGGTTGCCCCCCCCAGAGAGAGATTCAGTGACACTGCCATCGCCGAAATCGGGTACCCCGCATTGGGGCTCTCGTGTAACGCGCCGTAACGCCATGTTTGTTTGAATTGACGAAACTTGCCGAAGAGAACCAAGATGATAATCGCCGTAATACGAGAGGGGATGTAATTGAGAACATCGTCCAACCGCGCGCTCACCTTGCCGAACTTTTCGTAACGATCGTTGCGGTAGCCTACCATCGAATCGAGGGTATTGACCGCTTTGTAGACAAACAATCCGACTAACCCAAATAACAGAAGATAAAACAGCGGCGCGATCACCCCGTCGCTGAGATTTTCGGCGTAGGTCTCGATGGCGGCTTTGTTGATCTCGCTTGGGCTGAGATCTTCCGTGTCACGACTGACGAGATAGCGGATTGATTGAGGATCGGACAAGACGTTATGGACGCTATCGTAGAGCATTTTACCTGCGATTCCCATTGAGGCGATAACTCCTAAAATCCACGGATTTTGGATTAGGGTGATCGGATAAACGAGGGCTAACACGACTGCTAACAGCCAAAAGACGAGCCAAATCCCGCGCATGATAGTATCAGAGTAAAACCGTTTTTGAAAAGCGGTGATAATATCCCCCATTATCACTACGGGGTGACGGATGAAGGTGAACTCACCGAAGATGCGGTCGGTGATATAGGCGATGAGGGCTATGTCAAAGAACACAGCGCCTCCTCGAATCGTTTGAGATTAGGAGTACTTTTCACCGCAATCCGCACATACCGCTCATCCAAAAAATCAAAATTGGAACAATCACGTACCATGATTTTATGCGCAATAAGTTGTTCCTGAAACTCCTTCGCATTCATGTGAGCGAGACGAACGAGGAAAAAGTTGGCATCGCTCTCAAACACCTCCTTAAAAAGGAGAGAGTGGTCGAGGAGTGTTTTCAGATACGTTTTCGCTTCTGTATTTAACTGTTTAGATAGCGTACGAAACGGCTCATTCGCCAAGGCACTGATGAGAAAATGGCTATCAAGTACCGAGATTTTCCACAGAGGTTCTTTTTCTTTGAGTGCACGAATATTGTCGTGTGATGAGAGGACGATTCCGACCCTCACCCCTGCACATCCGTAAAACTTGGTCTGTGATTTTAAAACATAGAGTTTGTGATAGGTTTGGAGGTACCTCGTTACCGATTCGCCTCCGCAAAATTCCAAGAACGATTCGTCGATGAGTATCGTGCAGTTTTTTACCATCCACTCCCTCATCAGTGCATTCAAATCATAATACCGTCCATCAGGAGTTGAGGGGTTGACGAAGATGACCAAAGAATTGGCTTCTACTTTTTGAATACTATCGTTAAAACGATTGATAAGGGTCACTTTTTTGCCAGACAGCAATGCCGCTTTTTTATATTCTAAATAGGCAGGTGAGTAGATCGTGCAGGTCGTATGATCAAAAAAGCGCATGAGGGAGAAAATAGCCGAAGAGCCTCCGTTAAAAAGCTCTATCTCATTCGTATGAACGCCATAATAACCGGCTAACGTTTGTGTTAGCTTTTTAGAGTCAGGATAGGCATTGAGAGTGACGGTACTAAAATCGACCAAGGGGGTGATAAAGTTGATGTTGCTGGAGAGGTCAATAACCTCTGCGGGTGTACAACCGCAGTGTACGGCAAACGTATTCACATCACCGCCATGCTCAAAGAGGTTCATTTGAGGCGAATCCGCAGGCCGAATTTTACTTCGTAGACTTCATCACACAGTGAGGCGAGCTTTTGTCCTATGAGACCGCTGAAATCGACGTAGCGGCGACTCATTGCATCGATGGGGATAACACCGCAGGTAACGTCATTGAGGACAAACACTATGTTGGCGTCGATGTTTTCGAGCTCTTCGATGGCGCTGATGAGAATGGCTTCGTCGTCATCAATGTGATTAAGCAGCCACATGGAGATACAATCGATCAGGTAGGTGTGATTGGGGTGGATTACAGAGGCGAGGTTATGGGTCTCTTCGATCGTTATAAAATCCTCTTTTCGGGTGTCTCGGTGTTTATCGATACGGTTTTGCATTTCACTGTCGCCGAAACGGCTATCGTATGTCGCGAGATAGTAGGGCTGATGGGTAGAGAGTTCTTTGGCATGACGTTCCGCCAGAGAACTTTTACCCGACTTTTGCCCTCCGAAATAGAGTACTTTCATTGCAAAAAGCTCTCCACTCTACGTGTGATTTGCTCTTTTGTAATACCGTTGAGGCAAGCGTACATAAGGGCGCCTCCTGCACCGACTCCTTCTTTTGCTTCCCCTTCATCATAGAGTTTTAGTGCAGGATGGTGTGTGAGTGAAAAATCAAAATCAACGTAATAGGCATTGATTGGGAAATCAAGCATTTCCAGCAGCCCTTTGATATCCGAATTGGGGTCTTCATAGACCCATTTTGTCGTACAGAGTGCGAGTTTATGGCTGCTGATGGATTGATTTGTTTGTTTAAGGATCGAATTGATGATCAACAGTAAAGCCGCCATTTGTGTTCCGCCGGCAAGTACTGTGGTAATTTTGCGTTTTTGAAGCCCCAGAACAAGCCCGGCATTAAAAACGAGCATGTTATCACTGACGTGTGATAGTTTTTCAAAAAGCCCTTCCTCCCCCTCACATCCCGAGAGTGCTTGATCGACGACCCGTTGCTTGGTATTTGTCGGAGCATTGCTAAAACTGCTGCTGAATTTATCGTGGGCATTATATCCCAGAGCCAAAGCGGTTGCCAGTGCAGTAGTCGTACCCGAGGGAACCGATTCTCCCAGGATAATATAGTCATTTCGACAAAAATATTCTTCCGCGAACTCCATCCCTTTTTCAAAAAGTTCTACAGCGTCAATGTTTGCACCCGTATCGATCGAACCGCTGGGAGTAACTCCAAAATCATAGAGAGGAAAATAGTCTATTTTAGGTTTGACCTCCAATCCAAGATCAAGTAGCGCCAGACTGCTAAATGGATGAAGCATATGAACGGCGCGGGTGATGAGGCCTGGGGTTGGAACCCCTTTGGGGGTAGCAGCGATGTTTTTGAGACTTTTTACTTCTCCGGTACAGAGAAACTCAGCATCGAGTGTCGGAGTCAGATGGATCATCCCCGGAATTCCAGCTTGGGTAATTCCCTCAATCTTAGCTGTATCGGTATTGCTGAGACTTAGGAAAAATGCTCCCTTTTTACCGCGTAAATATTCAGGAAGATCACTGCTTCCTAAAATCGTTTTAATGGTCATTATTGTTCCTTGTTGAGATCACTTCGGTGAGCTCTTTTTTTATCTCCCAGTTAAGGATTTGAAGTTCAGGTTGATCTAAAAATTCATTGACGTAACCCATTGTAAGGTACGCGATCAGCTTGTACTGCGAAGAGATTCCCAAGATTTTTTTTATTTTTTTAGGTTTTAGGATACTCACCCAACCTACGCCGATGTTATAGGCACGCGCCATTAACCATAAATTTTGGATGGCGCACACGACACTGTATTCACCAACTTTCTTTTGGGTAGTTTGCCCTAAAATCGCTTTAGTAGGCTTTTTATAGAGGACGGCAATGTTGTAAGCGGCCTCTTTGATCCCCTCGAGTTTTAATGATGGATAAAGCGTATCGGCAATAAAGATTTTTTTGGCTTTTTTATTTTCTTTTTCGAACTCTGCGTACACCTTTTCACGCAGGTCTGAATTGTTAATAAGGATAAATTCCCAAGGCTGGGAGAAGCCTACAGATGGGGCACAATTGGCAGCATGAAAGATCGCCTCCAAAGTTTCAGATTCGATGGCTTTGTCGATATAGCGGTTGCCTCTGACATCACGGCGTGCTGAAAGAATGGTTTGAAGCGCCTGAGCGTCTTGAAGAGTGAAATTCACATAGTACCTTTAGGGTAGGCGTTCAAAAAGTTGATCTTGACAAGGAGGCTTTGATAGTCCCGATGGTTCAGATAGCGGGTAGTCGAATAATAGAGGAGGGCATATTTCATATAAGGGATAAAGTTTTCAACACTTATGTCGGCGTTATAGCAGGTCAGCAAGAGATCGACTTTGGAATAATCGCCTTTCTCATCTAAACACCATGAGATCGCAACGACGGCCAGATCAAACAAAAAATCTCCTTCACATGCTTCGATAAAATCAAAAACACCGCTAAGCTCACCGTTATCAAAAAGAACATTATCCAAAAACAGATCCCCGTGTATCACTCCATCACATGAGAGCTCAAGATCAATGGAATCAAAAATTTCTTGAAACGGGACATGCTGTGTTTGTCTAATAAGGGCTTGGAGCCGTGAAGATTCAAATAAAGGGGTGTTAGTAGAGGCAATACCGGCAGTTTGTTGATGCAAACGGCGCATAAATCCTGCTATTTGGATGATATGATGATTGTCGGCGTGGATGAGACTTTTCCCATTGAGCTTTTCATACAGGACACAAGGCTTTTTTTGGAGGAAAAAAATATCACTGATATGTTTCGTAACGGGAAGATGAGATAGGTGAAGGAGTAAAGCTTTTTCTTCTAAAATAGCAGAAGCAGAAGCAGATTCAAACAGTTTGAGTACGCTTTCATCAGTAAGATAAACACTGTCGCTGACCCCATTTACGGTTGGGGTTAATAGGGTGCAAGAGACTATGTGCGAGACTTCTTCTAGCGTGATAGCTGTTTTGATCCCCATCAAGAACCCCTGCTAGTACAAAAGTTCATAGCAACCTCTTTTTTACCCAATAGGTATTGCTTCTGAACATGGTATGCAAATAGGTCCCGAACACTTTTTTATGGTTGCTTTGCCAGCTTCCTGTCTTGCCGCTTCCCCCTTTGGCTTTAGAAAGGATATCAAACCCATGTGTGTCATCCCGCGGTTTTGTATAGTGAAACGCGTGCCCTTTGATATTGCTTTCGTTGTAATAGTATCCCAACCGTTCAAATCTTTTTTGCAAGGTGAAAGAGACGTTCAAAATCCCGCTCATCTCTTTCTCATCGACGTACTGGCCGAGGTAGAGGAGTCCGGCACACTCCGCATAGACTTTTTTGGTTTTGGCATGCTGTATCAGAGAATTTTTAAAATGGGTACTGTTCTTTATTTTCGCATACGCTTTATCCGTCTCAACATAGCCTCCGCAGAGATAGACACTGTCACAGTCTTCAGGGATAGATTCATCGTTTGAGGGATGGATGATGAGAACGTGAGCAAATACCTCTTGGAGAAATCGAAGATTGTCATGGTATAAAAAAGAGAAATTTTCATCCGTCACGACAGCTATTTTTTGATTTGTTTTTGGGAGTTTTTTAAACGGATAGCGGGTATTTTCCTTGACTTCACAGAGGCCTATCTCTTTGATTTTTTGGATATCGATATGGGTTAATACTTCTTGTGAAATTTTTTCGAGTTTATCCATATCGTCCAAATCAAGCCCCAAATGGGTGTCTTTTAGGGTAAGCAGATTGTTGGATATCCACCCCACGACTGCAATATCACTAAAATCTTTTTCGATTTGTGTCTGAATAAGCTCATAATGGCCTTGAGAAGCGATGCGGTTGAGCACGACCCCTTTGATCGTATTTCCTTTTTTATAGGTTTTTAGCCCTTTTAACACGGCGCTTACGGTGATATAGCTGCCACTTCCATCAAGCACTAAGAGGGTTGGAATGTTCAAAAGTTTGGAAATATCATAGGCACTGCTGCGCTGATCCATCCCATCATAAAATCCCATAACGCCCTCGAGTATGGAAACCTTTTTATCGCTGTAGTGGCTGTAAAGCCATGAGAGCTGTTTTGGGTTCATCATGAATCCATCAAGGTTGATACTCTGTGTACCGCAGATTTTTGTGTGAAATTGAGGATCAATGAAGTCAGGCCCCGCTTTGAAAGGTCGAACGGAATCTCTGAAATAATAGAGGAGTGCAGAGCTGAGGATGGTTTTACCTTGATTGGAGGCAATGGCGCTGATACAGAGGCTAAGCATGATTTTTTCTTCTTTTCAATATCAGGTAGATGAAAAACGGTCCCCCGATAAACGAGGTCACGACACCGATAGGCACTTCCGAAACCGTTCCGAGATTGCGAGAAATCAAGTCACACAAAACCAAAAAGACTCCTCCGTAAAAAAAGACAGGAAGGATGAGCTTGTCACTGCTTTGTTTGTAGATCAGTTTGATGACATGGGGGATGACCAGACCTACAAATCCGATGGGCCCAACCACGCTGACGCTCACACCGACACTAAGTGAGACGAAAAAAAGGAGAATTAAATTGATCTTTTTGATCTCGACCCCTTTTAAAAAGGCGTTGTCGTAGGAGGTGAGGATAAGCCGCAGCTCATGTCTGTACTTCAGCGTCACACCCAGTAATATCAATGCTGCTGCGATTACCGCATAGACGCTCGCAAATCCGACAACATTTAGGCTCCCCATGGTAAAGCGGATGATGGAGTAGCTTTGCTGTAGATCGCTGATATAGTACAGCACTATCAACGCGGCGGAGTAGAAAAATGAAAGGGCGATGCCGATGAGCAGGAGTGAATTTGTCTGCATCGCATTGAGTGTTCGCGCAAAGAGAAAAAGTAACAGCACCGTTGAAAATGCTCCGAAGAAGCTGAACAGGGATGAGAAGGCGATGAGAGATGCGGGGAGAAAAATGATCCCAAATGCAGTTGCAAGTGTCGCACCGCTCGAAACACCGAGAGTAAATGGGGTAGTAAGAGCATTCCGAAAGACTGCTTGAAATACCAGCCCTCCCAGTGCCAAAATCGCGCCGCTTGTAAAAGCAACTGCTACCCTGGGGAGGCGAAGATCCCAAAAAAGGAGGTACTCCATCGCATTTGGATTGAGTATTTTGTGAATCTCAAGCGGTGTTTCGCCTATGAATGCTGAGACGGACAATATCATCAACGCCCCTATCAGGACAAGCATCTTCATCGGTAGTTCACCATAAAAAAGTCATCCACCCGTTTGATAGAATCTCCGAACAGCCAATAGAGGTTTTCTTGAGCAAAGAACTCTTCGCAGCTGCCGTCATAGGCAATGGTGCCATTTTGCAAGAAAAGGACCCGAAAACCCAACCGAAATGCCAAATTGAGATCGTGGGTGATCACCATTTTTAAACTTTGAGTGTGTTTTAAAAGTTCAAAGATTTTGATCTTTTTATCACTGTCGAGATTAGCAGTAGGCTCGTCAAAAAGTGTGAGTTCAGAATTTTGTAAGAGTCCCCCGGCAAATAAAACCAGCTGGCTTTCACCGCTACTTATTTCTTTACACGATTTGTTTTCGAGGTGTGTTATCTCTAAAAGACTCAAAACACGTTCGATTTCTTTTTCTGCAGTTCCGTTTAATAGACTCAGTTCCAAAAACTCGCGTACATCAATGTATTCATCAAAGACTTCGAGTTTTGAGGGGATAAAATTTAGAAGTTGTGATCTGTCTTTTGCACTCATTTCAGACACTTTTTTGGTGTTGCAGCTAACACGGTCATTTTCTGCTAAATTGACAATCGCTTTGGCGAGGGTGGTTTTTCCTGCCCCGTTTGAGCCCAAAATAACCACGTTTTCGTCATTGAGCTCAAACGAAATATCGTTTAAGTAGTCGGTATGGAGATGATCAATTTTTAGATTCATGCAAAAGCTTTCCGAAATCATTGATAAAATGGACAACTCTATCGCTTGGTATCCCTGCATAATCTCCTTCTTGAATAAAAACAGAGTGGGTTTGTGCGGCATTGATGGGAAGATTGCGCCATGGGGAGAGGATCATTTCGCGTGTCAGGTGTCGCTCCCTCATCAGCGGTGCGAGAACGATGACAATGTCAGGATTGATTTTGAGTATTTTTTCGAGATTGAGGATAGGTTGTCCTTTACGATTGCTTTGCAGTGCATTCATGTTTCCACTGGCTCGAATAATATCATCGAAATAGAGATTTTGTCCTGCTACGTAGATCTCTTTGGAGAGATTGGTGGGGGAGCCGATGACGATGAGAATTTTTTTGTTTTGGACAATTCCTCTTAGCCTTGAAAGGGATTCATCTATTCTCTTGGTAATAAGAGTCGCTTTAGCTTCGGCATGTAACGGCTTGGCTATTGTGAAAAACGCTTTTTTGATGGAGTCGATAGTGTCGATTTTGATTACCATCGTTTTGATTCCCAATTCAATCAGCTTTTGGCTCAAGGGGAGATTGTTGTCTTGCATTATAACAATATCAGGAGAAAGTGCCACTATTTTTTCTAGCGATGGGGAAAAATATCCCCCCACTTTTGGAATTTCTTTCGCTTCTGGCGGAGTGTTACAATAGGACGTATTTCCAACCACCTTTCCTCCAGCATCAAGGGCAAAAATCATCTCATTGATAGCGGGAGAGAGGGCAATAATACGCTCAATCGCCGAGAGCTGAACTGCCATAATAATGAGTAAAAAGAATTTTAATAACATGCCTCTACCTTATAAACCCACATCATACTTTTTTCACTCTTCAAAACATAATTTTCTGCCATTTTTTTGACCGAGTTTCCATCCATTAGATAGAACCATCCGAATTTTCCAACTTTCGATTGTACCCCGTCAATAGAACGGACAAAGGTGAATTTACCTGTTTTGACGGTGACAACGTCACTGACTTGTTTTAGCAGATCCAGCGCAGTTGTTGTCCCTTCTGTGTATGTTGTAGTAACCACTTTATCAGGGGTGTCATTGCCATAAATGATAGTTACTTCTATGTCATTCGCAAAGATATTAACACATAAAAGCAAGAGTACGCTGATAATCTTCATCAAAATGATGCCTGTAAACCTACATAATATGCACGAGGAGATGTTGCATACCCATCTATGGTTTGGTAATATTTATCAAAGAGATTATCTATTTTGATATATGTTTGAAATGTTTTGTTAATTGTATAGTTTGCTACCGTATTCCAAACTGTATATTGACCTGTTTGGGCACCAGCTTGATTTTCACTATCATACCTAGTGCCAATATAGGAACCGTTTAGGTTAAGATGAAAGTCTTCGATTCCATAATAATCTATTGCAAACCCTAATTGTTCTTTTGGTCGACGTGCTAAATTCTGATTGGCACTATTGGTTGCACTTAACCGAGTATAGTTTATATTTAAAAGTATATCTTGAGTTGCTTTTATTTGGTAGGAGAGTTCATATCCTTTGAATTCTGATTCGCCTTCTTCATTAAAATAATGAAAGCTTGGACTAAAGCTATAGTTTATCATGTCGGTAATTTTATTTTCAAAATAGGTAGCCTTAAGACTTTGATATTCCACAGTAGCATCAAATGATTCGGTACTCTCAGGTTTTAATGTTGGTGTATAGCTTAGGTTGCTCAAAGTAGGAGCATTGTAAGCAGTGCCATAGTTAGAGGATAGACTAAGGTCTTTGGTAAAATTGTATTTAGCACCTAGTTTTCCTGTTGCTTTTTTATCAAATTGAGAGTTGTCATCATATCGCAGTACTTCAGAAAAGAGCCAGTCTTTAAATCTATTGGTATTGGAAATAAAGATACCTTTAGTTTGGTACTTTAGTACATTGTTGATGTGTTCAAAGTTTTGCTTATTTAGTCCAATAATCAGTTCACTGTCGGTACTGTAATCAATATTCGTTTGCAGGCCAAACTCATTCACTAAGCTTTTTGCATTAAAAGTGCCTTGTGTTCTATCGAACTTTGATTGTTGCGCATATGCTTTGATTTTATAGGAATCGGAAGTATGTGTGTAGTTTGTGGATTTAAAAGAGTGGTTTAAATACGATTTATTGGTTAAATTGTCACTCGACGAGTTATCATAATCATATTGAGCATCGATTTTTTTATAAGAAAAACTCAATTCATTATTATCTGAGAGATTTATTCCGCCTTGGATATTGTAGGTATTGTTGGTAGAACCATCCTTTTCCAATCCTAATTCCTTTCTTCTTTTTCCATAATTTGGAGAAGATTTTTTTGCTTCAAATGCACTAAATCCATCTGTATCGAATCTATTAGCATTGATCTTAATATATCCTTGATCCGTTTTATTAGAAAGTGTAGCTGTGTAGCTTTGAGTATTAAAACTTCCGTATTCAACACCAGCTTTGGCAGTAAGACCTTTCTGTGCTATTTTAGTGATTATATTGACCACTCCGCCACTGGCATCTGCCCCCCAGATACTTGATTGAGCCCCTTTTATAACTTCTATTCGCTCAATATCATCTATAGATAGCTGTGCTAATGGAGCACCACTTAGGCCCGCGGGTTCATTGTATCTTATGCCGTCTATTACTATGAGGATTCTTTTTGAATCAATTCCTCTGATAAAAAGAGAATCTAGTTGACCAATACCACCATTAGATGTGATGCTAATACCAGGCAGTGTGTTAAGTGCTTCTGCTATTGTTGAAAAATGCCGCTCTTGAATTTGTTCGGAAGTGATTACTTCAATATTTGCTGTAGTGTTTTGAAGAGATTGCTCTGATTTTGTAGCAGTGACGACGATAGGGTCTACTGTAAGAGTTTGGGCCCCTAAAGCGGCAACAAGTGTTGCGGATGCAACGATGGAGATAGTGTGTTTAAACATGAGTGTCCTTGGATAATAGTAATAATAGTTGAGAGAAGGACACTCTTGGGTGGTGAGATAGTAGAGTAGGTGTGTATGGGATGGGTCGGACAAATCCACTCGATACGAGTGAAGTTTTGTAGCATGCGCACCGCCGAAGCGTATGCCTGAATAGCGGCAAGAGAAAAGTATGTTTTACCAAACCCTTTGGGTGCCTGCATCATCCGCCTTTTAAAAAATTTAGCGGATTATAGCAAGATTTTTTAGGATTTAAAATGCCCTAGCTGTGTATTAAGGTTCGTTGCGGCTTGGTACAGCTCATTGGCAATACCGGCAACTTGCTTGATCTCATTTTGATTATGCTCTGATAGAGTCGACATTTCAGAGACTTTGGCAATGATTTCATTGATTTTAATTGCCATGGTCTCGGAAGTTTCAACGCTTTTTTGACTTGTGACCACATTTGTATTGAGTGCATTGGTGGTGGAATCTATTTTGGTATCAATTTCTTGAGAGCGTTCACCCAATCTTTCGATATTTTCACTGTTGGCATTCATCATGTCAGATGAATCTGAGATCGACTGAATGACGACAGAGATGATAGAATTGATCTCGGTCAAACTTTTTTGAGTCCGTTCAGCAAGTTTTCGTACTTCATCCGCAACAACGGCGAATCCGCGACCATGCTCACCTGCACGAGCAGCTTCGATTGCGGCATTGAGAGCGAGAAGATTGGTTTGATCCGCAATGTCGGAGATGATACTCAAAACACCGCTAACGCTGGATGCCTCGCTGGAGAGTTGTGCAAAGCGCTCACCTAAATCGTTGCTCATTTGAGTGGCATTATGAATTTCATTGGTAATAATATGTGCAATATCACGAACACTTTCAAGCTCTTTAGCGCTATTTTTTGTATTCTCTAGTGTGTCACGAGCCATATTCACACTTTCAGTGAGAGAGCGACCAATTTCAGATGCGGTTTGATTAGCATTGTGCGCAAGTGCATTTGATTTTTCAGAATGCTGGGATAAATTTGAGGCGGCTGTGTTTAGTGAATTTGTTGATTTTACTGCTGCGTGAGTGATCTCTTTGGTGTCATTAATGGTGGATTGAATTTTTTCGATAAAGGTATTAACGTAACCACTGGCAACGCCAATTTCATCTTTGCTATTCAAGATAGGAAGACGTTTGGTTAGGTCCCCATTTCCATGCGCAAGGTCCGCAGAAACATGATCGAGTTCTTCGATAGGTCTGAGGATGCTTTTGCCGGAGATATAATTAATCAGGATTAGAACGGCTGTCAACAGTGTTCCCAAAAAGAGAAACCATTTAAAAAAACTGGCTTTTAGAGCATCAAAATAATCGGCTTTGTTGATTCCCGGGACAACCCACATGTCCCATGCTTTTATGTAACGGTATGCAGCGATTTTATCTTGACCGGTGGTTGCAGAAACATACTCGTAAACCCCACCCGCCTTATCGGAACGGATATGATCGATGTAATCATGTCCTGCTTTGTTTTGACCTTCATCTTTTGGATGGATCGTCATCACACCATCGGCATTAACAAAGTAGACATAGCCGCTTTCGCCGATTTTGATGCTTTTAATCCCATTTTTGAAATCATCTTCTTGGTAGGCTTTTGGCTCAATTTTGGCAATATAATTAACATTTTGTTCAAGGGTATTGGCAACCGTTAACAAGTCATTGGTCATGATGTCGTGTATGGAGTTCGTAGCAATGAAGTATGCTACAATGACGCTTATTAATACAGCGGTCACAGCGGAAAAGAGATTGAAAATAAACTTAGATTTGATGGTATTGAATACAGCCATGAGAGATTGACCAGCCTTTTGGGTGAATTTATCGTCTGAGACGACAGTATTGTTTCTATCCAATTGTAGTCCTTCTTTAATAAAGCGCTTCTGAAATAAGGATAAATTTTACTTCATGAAATTTTCACATTTAGAACAAATCGTTCATTATCTGCAACGTTTTAAACAAATTAACACGGCGTATCGGCTTAGTGACACGCAAATCCGCTTGGTGTTTGATAACAATGACGTGATTACCTTTGAAATGCGGCGGGATAATCCGAGTATTTTTCTTTCTCCTACGGCCGAGCGGGGGAAAATGTATCAAGCCCCGTTTGATGTGCTTCTCTCAAAGCGTCTGGCTCGTTCAACAATTCAATCGATCACACTTCATAACAATGACAAACTTATCCGTATTGTTGTGAGCCAAAGCGGTTCTTATAAAAGCGAAATAACAATGTTGCAGCTTGAGTTTACGGGCAAGCATACGAATGCGATTCTTTTGGATAGAGATGAAAAAGTGCTTGAAGCACTTCGTCATGTTGATGCTGAGATATCGGTACGTACAGTGCGTGTTGGGCAGACACTTATCAATCCGCCACAGCCGTCGTTTGCACCAAAACCGTATCCGCTGGAAGATGTCGAAAGCTTTTTGAAGGATGTTTATACTCAATACGCCAATGACGTTCTGGAGCGATTGAAGCGTGAAAAATCGGCATTGATTGCAAAGCGTTTGGATCAATATAAAACACATTTATCAGGGCTGGAGGATGAAGAGCTTTTAGCTAAAGAGGCCTTGGAATACCAGCACATCGGGCATCTTATATTGGCAAATTTACAGTCGATTAAAGGGTATGAAACCAAGATAAAGCTTGACAATTTTGATGGAATACCCATTGAATTTGATGTTCCTTTAGGGTGCAGAGATGCGGCAATGATGGCACAGTCGTTTTTTAAACGCTCGAAAAAAGCGAAACAAAAAAAGTTGGGACTGCACATAGAGAGAGACAATCTGGAAGAAAAAATTCGTCACCTTGCACTGTTCATACAGACGATTCATGAAGCAAAAACACCGGAAGAAATTGCCCTGTTATTCCCTCCAAAATCTGTTGGTACAAAAGCGAAGCCAACCGCAAAACCTTCTGACAGTATTGCTGAATTTTGGATTGAAGGGCATAAGGTTTCATTGGGAAAAAGTGAAAAAGGGAACATTCTGCTTCTGCAAAAATCACGTGCCCGTGATATATGGCTCCATCTCAAAGATCGCCCCTCCGCTCATGTAATCATTACGACGGACAAGCAACAGTTAAACGATAAGATACTGCAAGCAGCAGCAAAACTGTGTGTTGACTTCTCTGTATTTGAAAAGGGGCGCTATTTGGTCGATTATACTCCAAGACGTGAAGTAAAAATTCAAAGTAAAGCCAATGTCCTGTACACAGATGCCAAAACGATCACGGTGGACAAGGGTTAGAGCTTTAGAGTGAGGTAGTGCAATGGCAATAGGGCCTATTGGAAATACGATCTATGTGAATCAGCAAATGGCGAGCGTAGCGAGCGACAAGAATGCTCAATTGAACCGTTTTGAGCTTCAAGCATTGGCAGCACAAGTGATTATGCAAGATCAAGAAAAAGAGGTTCTGGAAGTTCGCCCTACTGAAGAAAATCACGCAGTTGATCCAGATCGTGAACATACCAAAGAACAAGCCGAACAAGAAGAGCGACGTTCAGAAGATCATGAGAATACATCCTCCTCGGAAGAAGAAAAAAAACCGCTTCATATTTTAGATATTAAAGTGTGATTACGCTATACTCGCGATTAATAGTTACGCCCATAATATAGGATATGCACGATGCAAGCGACAAATAGTGGATTACAAACCCGAATAATAACTGCCGTTTTTTTGGGGCTTGGCGTAGTTGTCATTGGATTGATTAATAATTTTTGGTTGATCTGGCTGACATTGGGTATTGTGTATCTTTTGGCATTTCACGAAGCTAATCGCCTTTTTGGGGTCAATAACAATTCCCTGTATGCGTATGCGGCAATTCTTTGGATTGCGGCAGCTTTATACCCTTATGGCGAGGATCTTATTTTGATTGCCGGAATTATTTTTGCCGGCGCTGTCGCCTATACTCAAAATATTCCGCACAAAAACTTTCTCCCTTTTCTCTATCCAACTGCAGGGATGCTTTTTACTCTTAGCCTATACGAAGAGTATGGTATTGGGGCTCTGTTATGGCTTCTAGTAGTGGTAGCCTCCGCGGATATCGGAGCTTATTTTGTCGGTAAAAGCATCGGCAAGACACCTTTTAGCGCTTCTTCTCCGAATAAAACGCGTGAAGGGGTTTATGGCGGTGTTGTTACTGCAACGATCGCGGGATTCTTTATAGGGATTACCATCGTTGAAGATATCCCTCAAGCCATTATCATTTCGTTGATGGCGGCTATAGGATCGGTATTCGGAGATCTCTTTGAGAGTTATCTCAAGAGGCAAGCAGGGGTAAAGGACAGCGGTTCTATTCTCCCGGGCCATGGCGGGGTTCTTGACCGTATTGACGGTTATCTGTTCTCATCGATTATTATGTTGGTACTTTTGCGGGGTCTCGCTTGATCCTTCTAGGATCGACGGGCTCCATCGGCGTCAATGCTCTTTTAATTGCCCAGCAATTTGCCCTCAACATAGACACATTGGTTGCAGGTCGCAACCTCTCTTTGCTCAATGAGCAAATTAAAAAATATTCTCCAAAATGCGTTGTTGTATTGAATTATGAGGATATTTCTGCTGTTCATCACTCTCATGTTCTCTGGGGAGAAGAGGGAATATTGCATGCCATTGAGTCATCCCAATCAAATCTTGTCATAAATGCGCTTGTAGGCTTTGCGGGATTACGACCTACTCTTAAAGCTATAGAATGCGGGAAGCGTGTAGCGTTGGCGAACAAAGAGTCACTGGTTGCCGCGGGTGCATTTATGGATATCTCCAAAATACAACCTATTGACAGTGAACATTTTGGTCTTTGGTATTTAAACAATAGCTCCCGCCCCATAGAGCGTATGCTCATCACCGCAAGCGGAGGAGCATTTAGAGACTGGCCGATTGAAAAAATCCAAGAAGCAACCCTCAAAGATGCCCTCAATCATCCCAACTGGTCGATGGGTCAGAAGATCACCATTGACAGTGCCTCCATGATGAACAAAATGTTTGAGCTTATTGAAGCACGATGGCTTTTCGGTGAGGGTGAGTACGATGCGATTATTGAAACAAAATCCATTATTCATGCATTAATCGATTACCGTGACGGTTCAACCACCGCTCATTTTGCCCGTGCCAATATGCAGTTGCCCATCGCTTACGCATTGATGGGTAAAATGGATCAAAAGATTTTGCCAACGGTGAATTTATTGGAAGTGGGTTCATTGGAGTTTCGTGAAATCACACCAGAGCGCTATCCAATCTGGCAAATACGACAGGCATTGCTGCATGATCCAAAGCGAGGTGTTGTAGTCAATGCGGCTAATGAAGCGGCTATTGAGCTTTTTATCGAGGGAAAAATCAGTTTTTTAGATATTTCAAAAGAGGTTATTCATGCGTTTGATCGTTTCGATGAAGAACCCAAAACTATAGAGGACGTTTTTCACATCGATAGAGAAGTTCGTCGCTATGTCAGGGGGCGCATATGAGAGAGAAAACCTTATTGTTGCATGGATGGGGTGGAAGCGATGATCCTCATTGGCAAGCATGGCTAGCAGGTGAAATTGCCAAAGACTATGGAATAGTTGCTTTCCCTCTTTTAGACAATCCCCATTTTCCTACCAAGAGCCGATGGATGAATCAGGTAAAAACGCTTCTTGCAGAATTTAAACCTGAGGTTATTATCTGTCATTCGCTAGGGTGCATCCTATGGTTTCATCTGTGTTTAGAAGAGGAAATAGATCCTGTTAAACGCCTTTTACTTGTCGCTCCTCCGCGCCTGGATTTGGAACTCGATACGATCAAAAGTTTCTTTCCGCTTGTTGCCCCTGAATTTTTATTTGCGGATGAAGCCCTATTGGTAACCTCCGATAATGATCCGTATATGAATACAGATGAGGCATTAGCACTTCAAGAGGCATTGGATGTGGAAATGAAAGTACTCGAAAGTGCAGGACATATCAATGCGGATAGCGGTTTTGGTGAATGGTCATGGGTAAAAGAATGGGCAATGGGATGATTTTAAGCATCGAGAGCAGTTGTGATGACAGTTCAATCTCTATTACGGAGATAGCAACCAAAAGGCTCATTTATCACAAAAAAATTTCACAGGAACTTGAACATTCCAAATATGGCGGGGTTGTTCCGGAGCTTGCAAGCCGTTTGCATGCTATTGCTCTTCCTGCGATTTTAGAAGAGTGCAAACCATGGTTTGATCAGTTAAAAGCAATCGCTGTGACCAATGAGCCTGGATTGGCGGTAACGCTTATTGAGGGTGTTGTAATGGCAAAATCGTTAAGCATAGCGCTTAATATCCCTGTGTTGCCTATCAATCATCTCAAAGGGCATATCTACTCCCTCTTTATTGGGACAGAAGCACAGTTTCCTCTTACGGTTCTTTTGGTATCTGGCGGGCATACACAGCTCATTGAAGTAGCATCACATAATAAAATGACTACTATTGCGACAACGATGGATGATAGTTATGGCGAGAGCTTTGATAAGGTTGCCAAAATGATGGGACTTGGATACCCTGGAGGACCGCTAATAGAAAAACTGGCACATAGTGGAGATGCCAGCCGTTTTGCATTTACAGTGCCGTTGTGGCAGTCACCTCTCATTGCTTTTAGCTATTCAGGGTTAAAAAATCAAGTTCGATTGGCTGTCGAAGCAAATGATGCAGCTGATTATCCCGATATCGCGTGTTCGTTTCAAAAAACGGCTACCGACCATTTGATACAAAAACTCAAAAAATATTTTAAGTCACACAAGCCGCAGCGCTTTGCAATCGTTGGAGGAGCAAGTGCCAATTTGTATTTGCGTACGGAAATTGAGAAACTTTTAGTAGGGTACAATGCCTCCTTACTGCTTGCACCGCTGGAGTTTTGTTCCGATAATGCCGCGATGATTGGCCGATGTGCAGTAGAAGAGTTCCTGTCTGGTAATTTTATCAATCATAATGAGATTGTTGTTAATCCGCGCTGTAAGCTGTAGGTATTCTTAGATACAGAAATCTCTTTCATAATTCAGAGATTAATAATTCGATTCATGTACAATACCATCATAAAATTAAACACAGGAGCCCATGATGGCAACGACTAAATTTAAAGGTACAGACGTAGAGCTTTTAGGAAATACAGTAAATGTTGGGGACAAAGCTCCCTCAATTACTGTAGTAAACTCTGCAGGTCTTGGTGATGTTACAGTGGGCGGAGCAACAGGCAAAAAACAACTCATTATCGTTGTTCCTTCATTGGATACAGGCGTTTGTGCTACTGAAACACGTACTTTTAATGCAAAAGCTGCCGGACTTAAGGACGTTACAGTAACAATCGTATCTCTAGACCTTCCATTTGCTTCTGGTCGTTTTTGCCAGGCCGAAGGCATTGATAACTTGACAGTATGTTCTGATTTCCGTAACAAAGAATTTGCAAATGCTTATGGCGTATTGCTTGGTGGTTCAGTACTCGCGGGTGTTACATGTCGCGCAATCTTTGCTGTAAATGCTGAAGGTATCGTAACTTACAAAGAAATCGTTCCTGAAATTACAGAAGAGCCTAACTACGATGCTGCATTGGCTGCAGTAGCATAATCATACAGATCAAAGAATTAGATTCTTTGGTCAACTTCCCCTTACGCATAGAGCACTTCTTTCTTAGTAAACTTCATCAATTATTTACAGATAACATTTGCCCCTTGATTTGTTTTTGCAACGCTACACGTATATCGCCCGTCGAGTGTAATATGAGCACGTGCAAATTTTCCATGATAGGTTACTTTTACTTTGCTGTATGGAGAGGCAGATAAATCTTTTTCATAAGTATTAAAAGTAGATGAATGGACAAAATCGATGATAATGCTATTAGGGTCACCAAGGCTAAAAGAGCGCAATATCGGGTCATCAGTTATTAATGAAATTTTGTTTCCGGAATGGACAAACCGGATAAATCCGTTATCAGCATGCGATGACTTGTTTATTTGGGTATTGGATGGCACTTTTTGGTTTCCATATTGTGAAAGGACCAACGGATGGCGCCAATCAATACTTTGATCAATTTGAAGTTTGCGTGTTTCAAAGGTTCCATCTACATTTTGAAAAGTAAATGTTGCTTCTTTGAGAACGCGCGCTTGATCCGGAAAACTGTAAGTCAATGAGGTTAGTGGTGGCTTATGCATAACTGTATTAGATGAAATAGGCATTATAGAGCTCTCTTCGGTTGAGAAAAACGGGTTCTCTCTGCTAAAAGCTGTACAAGCGAGAAGGAGTGAAATATAGAGTGCTTTATTCATGGGGTAGCTCCATTGTCAATCGGGACTTGGTCAGAATCGAGTTCTTTAAGCTCAAAATATTGTTTTTGCAAGGCGGCATTTTGTGTCTTTAAATTTTCAATATCATCAGAGAGAAAGGACTGATACTCTTCGAGCTGAAATAATACTGATAAAGAATTATTCCCAAAAATCAAAACACCTAAATAAAACAAAAGCGCAAGAACTGACGCGCAAGCAGCTAAAAATTTTGAGGTAGAGAGGCCAAAACGGCGCTCACTGAAACTTTGATAGTGCTGCTCATCATACAGTATCTGCTCATGCTCTTCTGGAGTCATTATTTAAACAATGCGCTCCCAAGGTATTCACCATACATTACCTCAGTTTCAATCTCCAAAAGACGATTGTATTTTGCGGTACGTTCTCCACGGGCAGTTGAGCCTGTTTTGATTTCGCCGCAGTTAAGTGCCACTGCAAAATCTGCAATAAAGGCATCTTCGCTTTCGCCTGAACGATGAGACATAACACATTTATAGCCATTACGTTGTGCCAGTCGAACGGTAAGCATGGTTTCTGAAACAGAACCGATTTGGTTAGGTTTGATCAAAATAGAGTTTGCAATCCCTTTTTGTATCCCTTCAGCCAAGATGTTAGCATTGGTAACAAAAAGATCATCACCGACAAGTTGGATTTTAGAGCCTAGTTTTTCGGTTAAAATCTTCCACCCGCTCCAGTCATCTTCACTCAAGCCGTCTTCAATGGAGACAATTGGGTACTTGGAGCAAAGATCCGCATAATAATCAACCAGTTGCGCAGAAGTAACGGTACGGTTTTCAGAATCAAGTCTGTATCCGCCCTCACACACCAATTCAGATGCTGCAACGTCCAATGCTATAGCGATTTGCTCGCCAGCTTTATAGCCCGCTTTTGCTATGGCTTCCATAATGACTTGAATCGGTTCTTCGTTGCTGCTAAGATCCGGAGCGAATCCACCCTCATCACCTAAAGCTGTATTGGCACCACGATCTTTCAGGATTTTTTTGAGAGTGTGATACACTTCAGCAGATGCGCGCAGTCCTTCGCTAAAGTCCGCGAATCCAAGAGGCATAATCATATACTCTTGAAAATCAACACTGTTGTCCGCATGGGATCCACCATTGATGATATTGAGCATTGGGACAGGGATAACCATTGCATTGGCACCGCCTAAATAGCGGTATAGAGGAATGTTTAAGCTTTTTGCTGCAGCACGTGCAAGAGCCATTGAAACACCTAAAACAGCATTTGCTCCAAGATTACCGTAATTCTCGGTTCCGTCGATTTCTTTCATAACCGCATCGACCATTGCCTGGTTGTAAGGGCTAAGACCGATTATGGCATCAGAAATTTGGCTATTGACATTCTCAACCGCTTTTAAAACGCCTTTTCCAAGATAGCGGCTATCGCCATCGCGTAACTCTAATGCTTCACGTTTACCTGTACTTGCACCGCTTGGTACGATTGCACTTTCTCTGGTTCCATCACTTAGTTGAACGGTTGCCTTGACAGTAGGATTCCCTCTGGAATCCATTACTTCGATAGCACTTACTTCATCAATATATATCATTCATCCACCTCATTCATTTCAGATTCACCCATGATCATAATGTTATTTACACCCATGGCTGCTTTGATTTTTTCTTCAATTTCTTTTGCTAACAATGGCTCGTCTTTAAATTTTTGCTTGACGTTTTCACGCCCTTGTCCTAGCTTAACATCTTCAAAACTGAACCATGCACCACTTTTGTCAATTATATCAAGTTTTACACCGTAATCGACGAGCTCGCCCTCCTTAGAGATTCCCTCGCCAAACATAATGTCAAACTCTGCCTGACGAAAAGGAGGCGCCACTTTATTTTTAATTACTTTTGCTTTGACACGATTACCGATTTGACTTTCCCCTTGTTTGAGGGTTGCTATTTTACGAATATCGATACGAACCGATGCATAGAATTTTAGCGCATTTCCACCCGTTGTTGTCTCAGGTGAACCATATCCCATGGTGCCTATTTTCATTCGAATTTGGTTGATAAAGATAATTGTACAGTTCATTTTATGCAAAACACCGGTCAGTTTACGCAATGCTTTGGACATCAAGCGTGCTTGTGTCCCCACTTGCATATCGCCCATTTCGCCCTCAATTTCTACTTTTGGGGTAAGTGCTGCAACGGAGTCGATAACAATTAAATCAACTGCACCGCTGCGCGCGATGGTTTCAACAATATCAAGGGCCTGCTCTCCGTAGTCAGGCTGAGAGATGAGAAGGTTCTCTACATCTACTCCCAAGTTTTTGGCATAGCCGACATCCAATGCGTGTTCTGCATCGATAAACGCACAGATACCGCCGTTTTTTTGGCATTCAGCGATGATATGAAGCGTTAAAGTTGTTTTTCCCGAACTTTCAGGTCCATAAATCTCAACAACGCGACCCTCAGGTACTCCACCAATTCCTAGGGCCAGATCGAGGCCGAGTGAACCTGTACTTATAGATTTAATAGGCTCTATAACTTTGTCACCCAATCGCATCAATGTCCCTTTGCCAAAGGTTTTGTCGATTTGCTTCATCGCGAGGTCTAGCGATTTTAATTTATTTGCATCCATCATGTCTATTCTCTCCTGAAAGGGTTTGTTTCTAAATTTTAGCAATAATATGACATATTGAAATATATTTTATAAATATGACAAATTGCAATATTAAGAATATACATATAATAGAGATATTTTAGCGTTATTTGGTTAAAATCTAATTGATTTGACAAGTTAAGAGGAATTTTTAGTGAAAAAAATGGTGATTGCGCACTCCCCCGATGCTGATGATATTTTTATGTATTATGCTATTAAGTTTGGCTGGGTCGGGAAAAAGAATACCATTTTTGAAAATCTGCCTTTAGACATTGAAACACTTAATGTTGAAGCGCTTAAGGGAACATATGACATAAGCGCAATTAGTTTCGGGTTATATCCCCATATACGAAATGACTATGCACTGTTGCGTACCGCTGTCAGCTTTGGCGAAGGGTATGGCCCAAAGCTGATTCGTAAAAAAGAGACGGTGCTGAAAAAGAAATTTACGGTAGCGTTAAGCGGAGAATATACGACCAATGCATTGTTGTTTCGCATTGCCTATCCAAATGCAAAAGTTATCTATATGAATTTTTTAGAGATAGAGCAAGCGGTTTTGGATGGAATTGTCGATGCTGGTGTTTTAATTCATGAAAGTATTTTAGGATACGATGAATCATTGGTTGTTGAGCGTGAATTATGGGACATATGGTGCGAGTTAAGCGGTGGAGAACTTCCTCTTCCTTTGGGAGGGATGGCGATACGACGTTCAATCCCCTTGAGCACTGCCATTGAGTATGAAAACATTCTTACAAAAGCAGTTCGTATTGCCAGGGAGCACAAAGAGCGTCTTTCTAAAATGTTGATTGAGCGCTCTTTGGTCCGTATAGATGCGGTGACTTTGGATAAATATTTGGAGTTGTATGCCAATGATGAGTCTATTACGTTGAGTGAAGTGCAGTTTGATGCGATCAATAAACTTTTTGAGATTGGATATGCCCACGGATTTTTTGATCAAAAAATGGATGCAAGAGATTATTGTATCCCTTTGGAATATTCATCATTGAGGAATTCATAACATGATGCAAGAAGAGCTGGTTGGACTGGGAATCGAAACATTTAAAATCGCATTGATTCTTTCGCTTCCCGCATTATTAGTAGGTATGTTTTTGGGACTTGCTGTCAGTATTTTCCAAGCAACAACGCAAATCAATGAAATGACGCTCAGTTTTATTCCAAAGATTATTGGGATTGTTATTGTCATTATTTTGACAATGCCTTGGATGATGAACGAAATGCAAGATTTTACGATCAGGATGTTCAATATGATTCCGACGTTTATGCAATAAGTAGAATCTTTCGATGAAAACTAAAACCGTTGATTTCTCAAAATTCAGTTCGATTCGAATAGGTCCTGTTGTAGAAGTAGCGTTTATCGAAGACGATGTTATTCCTCAAGGGTGTACGATTATCGGATCGGCCAATAATTTACTCGTAGCTCCAAATCCACCTCCCCTTATGATGCTATCCAAGCAATATGATTTTATACGTATTGAAAATAACCGATTGATTATCGGTGCGGCGACTCCTGGCGGACGGGTTGTTTCTTTTTGTAAAAAAAATGATATTGCAAACTTCGAATATTTTTCAAAACTTCCGGGAACCATCGGGGGAATGATAAAGATGAATGCAGGGCTCAAAGAGTTCGAAATCTTTAATCATCTTATCGCCGTTCGGACCCAAAAGGGATGGATACCCAAGGAGCAAATTGAGTATGGGTATCGTAAAACATCGATTAATGAAGTGGTATTTGAAGCGGCATTTGAACTTCATCATGGATTTTCAAGTGAACGATTAGAAATGTTTGCACAGATGCGTTCGAATCAGCCTAATGATCCAAGCGCAGGAAGCTGTTTTAAAAACCCTCCGGGCGATTATGCCGGCAGATTGATTGAAGCCGTAGGTCTCAAAGGTGTGCGTCGAGGTAATATGGCCTTTAGCGAAGTACATGCAAACTTTCTTGTGAACTATGGCGGGGGTATTTATGAGGATGCTCTGAGTCTTATAAACGAAGCACAGCAGAAGATTTATGAGACGTTTGGAATCTCTTTGCAATGTGAAGTTGTTATCTTAGGTGATAGAATTGTGACGAAAAAATAGAAATAATTATTGACTTAATACGTCACATTGGGCTATGATGGTGCAATCCAAGCAGTAGAGGATGTAGCAATAGATGGTAGTGAGTTATATTCGTTCTGATAAAGATTTTGAAAGTGTTATAGAGCAGCTTAAAATCATAGGGGCTTACTGTGATCGTGAAAAGCTGATTATAGATAAAGAGATGATTGATCAAGCATTTCAAAATAAGAGGATTGCCCAGCGTCAAGATGTGGTAACGTTATTTAGATCACTGCGCAAGGACACGTTGCTTGTGTACGATACTTGGGTACTGAGTATAAATATTGAAGACATAGTGCAAATGTTAAGCTGTTTGCTAAGAAATGAAGTTGAAATTCATTTTGTGAAACAAGGCATTGTAATTGATCGGCAAAGTGATACAATGGTAGTCCTTGGTTTGATTGACCAGCTTCGCCAAACCATTCAAAATGATGAAAAGAAAGAGATTGGACGGCCAAAAGGGTCAAAATCTTCTTCAAAATTTGATCTTTTTCTTGACCAGATTATCACAGAACTGAAACAGGGACGCAATGTCAGCGATATCGCACGCATTTTGAATGTGAGTCGCAGTTCGTTAAAAGATTATGTAGAATCACGCGCTCTTAAAGAGCTGGTTCGCGGGATAACCTTGACACGCAATGATGAAGATGCCGAAGCGATGATTATAGGGACAATTAAATGCCCATCGCTGCAAGCAACGATAGAGGAGAGTATGTGATGGAAGAAGTAGCCTTAAAAGGAAAAGCCTATTTGGCAGGATGGATCCCTTACCGTATTAGACGATATTGGTTTTTTGTACTTGTTACCGCATTTACATTGATCGTTCCATGGATACGCATTGAAGGAAACCATCTTTTTTTATTGAGTTTTGATAAGCTAAAACTGCACTTGATGTTTGTGCAGTTTGATATGCAAGAGTTATACCTGATGCCGTTTGTATTAATGTTTCTTTTTATCGGTATCTTTGGTATAACAGTCCTTGGGGGTCGTTTCTTTTGCGGATGGATGTGTCCACAGACAATTTTCCGCGTAGCGTACCGGGATTTACTTGAAACAAAAATATTTAAGCTTCGAAAGCGGATTAAAAATAAGCAAATAGAACCTGATTATTCAAGTACGAAAAACAAGATGAAGCGTGTTGCATTATTAGTAATCTCGGTGCTGCTGGCACTGCTGGCAGCAACGGATTTAATGTGGTTTTTTGTCCCTCCTGAGGACTTTTTGCAATACATGCACGCTCCTGTGGAGCACCCTGTGTTAATTGGGACCATTATTGGTATTGCTGCTTTTTTGGTGTACGATATAGTGTTCCTCAAAGAAGATTTTTGTGCCTATGTTTGCCCTTATTCACGTATCCAATCGGTTTTGTACGATGATGATACAATTATGGCGATTTACAATCCAAATCGTGGCGGTGAGATTTATGATGAACATCATGTCAAAAATTTTACAACGCAAAAAAGTCTTTTAAGTGTTAACCCAACGGCAGAGTGCACCACATGCGAAAGCTGTGTAACGGTTTGCCCGACTCACATTGACATACGAAAAGGACTTCAGCTGGAGTGCATCAACTGTCTCGAATGCGTTGATGCTTGTACTGAAGTCATGGGCAAGCTTGGTAAGCCGAGTTTGGTAGAATGGTCCAGTGAAAAAGAGACTCTCTTTATGAAGGGGAAAACACAGTATTTACGTCCTAAAATCATTGGTTATGCAGTTGTTTTGCTCATTACTACAGCGATCATGATCATTATGGGAAGTGAAAAAGAGTATATACTCCTCAATATCAATAAAGAAAATCGTCTTTTCAGTATTAAACATATGGAGGATGGAAAAACAAGAGTTGACAACGCCTATACAATTTTATTGCAAAATACACTTAATGAAGATCATGAATATTATTTTGATGTCATAGCTCCAGCAGGAATGGAAGGTAAAATAAAAATTGCGGAACCTGCCAAACCATTCAAGGTAAAACCGGGTGTTGTCAAGAAAAAAGTAATTGTTCTCTATACCGATGAAATACTTGTGAATGATGTGAATAAAGATACCGTTATACCTATTATGATTCACGCATATGCCATGGATGATAAAGAGAAAATCATCACGGATAAAGAATCAACGTTCACTTTCCCAAGAGCGGATCTGCTAAAAGAGAAGAAGTAATCACTTCTCCTCTTCCTTTCCATCTTCTTTTCCGAATGTTTTTTCCAAACCGCTCACAAGCTCTTGCTTTTGGGTATCACTGAGTCTGGCTTCAGGGTGCGTAGGCAGATAAAACCATAGAGGCATTTCACCTTCCCGTACCTCTTTTGCTGCTTCGTCACCTTTATTCTTTTTCTGAGCACCCCATGTGTGAACATTAAAGTGTTCACGTCCCTCTTCTACATCATATGATAGCAGCCATGAAACAGGGGCAATATTGCTGTACCATGGGTATTTGGTTTGATGAGAATGGCAGTCGGCACAAGCTTTGTCAAAAAGCTCTTTCGTACGAGGAGAATCCCATTGTGGTTCACTAATAATAGGAGGATTTGTATGGTCTTTTCCATAGGGTATAAATTGAATAGCGACAGCAGCAAGAGCAACTCCCGCAAGTATTTTCATTTTCATTCTATTTCCTTTTAAAAGTCTATGCAAAAGATTATACATCAAAAAAGAGATATAAGAATGAGGAGCGCCTTGATAACAAGGTACTAATGTTATACGAGAACGGCTTCGCGAGTGCCTGTTTCGAGATGTCCGATAATATAGCCATCGGTATTTGCCAAGACATGATCGACATTTTGAGGGCGGACAACGAGGATCATCCCCACACCCATATTGAAGGCGCGGTACATCTCAGCGCGATCAACATGCTGACCGATCAGTTCGAAAATCGGCAATACGCGGATGGAAGATTCAGTGATAACAGCACGGATACCTTCAGGTAATACGCGCGGAAGGTTTTCAACAATCCCGCCGCCTGTAATATGCCCAAGTGCTTGGATTTTTTCTTTGAGCTCTTTAAATGTTTTGACGTAGATTCGCGTTGGAGTCAAAAGAGTTTCGATCAATGGTTTGCCGTTAAAATCGTCTTCAAATTTCATCCCCATTTTTTCGAGTAATACTTTACGTGCGAGGGAAAAACCGTTTGAGTGCAGTCCAGAACTAGGTAAAGCGATAAGAATATCTCCTGCGCTGACATGATTGGTGCGATCCAATTCACTTTTTTCACCCACACCTACTGCAAAACCAGCGAGGTCATAATCATCACTGTGGTACATGCCAGGCATTTCAGCCGTTTCCCCACCGATGAGCGCACACTCAGCCTGACGGCAACCTTCTGCAATTCCGCTAACAACTGCCGTTGCGGCTTTCACGTCGAGTTTTCCAGTTGCATAGTAGTCTAGGAAAAATGAAGGAGTCCCAAAATTACAGATGAGGTCATTGACGCACATCGCAACCAAATCAATACCTACCGTATTATGAATACCTGAGTCGATAGCAAGCTTGAGCTTGGTGCCAACACCATCCGTTGCTGCGAGCATAACAGGCTCTTTGTACCCCTTAGGAAGCTCAAATGCTCCCGCGAACGAGCCAATACCACCAAGAACACCGGGGATAGCAGTCGATTTGACAAGCGGTTTGATATTTTCGACAAAACTGTTACCTGCGTCGATATCGACACCGGCATCTTTGTAGCTGATTTGACTCATGGAGTTCCTCGTCCGTTTTTTAGTAGGAGAATTATAACGAAGAGTGTGTTAGGGTAAGTTTATTTTTTTGTACAAGTACCGAAGAGCTTCGTGAACACCCATAACGATGGACAAAAATCTTTTATCGCCCAAACAACAATCATAAGAATGACAAAGCCTTGAAGGGCCATTCCGTATTGCGTATAGCCATAAGCCGTGAGAGCCATTGAGATGGTAAGAACAATTGCCATCAGAAAACGTTGAATTTTTTCAGCGCACATCATTTATTCCTTTTTTATATAATATTTATTTTATGTAATTATAGTCTTAATAATTGAGCGTAGTCTTAAGTCAGAAACACTTCTCGGTATATTTCAATGGGATTTAATCTGTGCGTGATACAATCGCTAATAAATTACACATAGAAGAGATTTTTGCCCATGAAAACGTTTGTTTACCCTGAAATGATGGTCCATGTGTCCATGTGTACCCATAAATTGCCGACATCGGTATTGCTTGCAAGTGATAATCGTGATCTTTTGATGAATGAGCTTGCTCGCTACAAAGAATCAACCGTAACTACGGTAGGAAGCAATGATTTACTCGAATCGTTTCGCAATGCCCAAGAAAAAAGCGCTGATGTTATTATGCTTGATGCGATGACTTCAGACAGTGTAGTCATCGCACACATCAGCCGTATACTCAAAGATGACGGTTTGGTAGTTATGAAGCACCCATCGCTGGATGATCTCAGTGCAAATACGCCATTGATGGAAGCGTTGGGTAATTATTTCAAGATTATTATGCCATATCGTCTTGAAGATGGTTCAACATTGCTGTTGAGCTCAAAAGAATATCACCCTACCGCTGATGTTATTTTACAGCGCACCGATTTACTCGAAGGTCATCAGTATTATAACTGCGATATTCACCCTTCTGCTTTTGCTATGCCTCAGTATATCCGAGAAAATTACCGTGGACTTGCTCGTAACTAATGGCGTATAAGTATGCCATTGCACTTACGGGTGGAATCGCAACGGGGAAAAGTACCGTTGCCTCTCTAATGGGACTAAATGGCCTGCGCATTATTGATGCAGATGCTATTTCTCACCGCATATTGGATGAAAATGCATCTTGGGTATCTGAGCACTTTGGAACTGCCTATGTCAGTAGCGGTAAAGTTCTCCGCTCTGAGCTGGGGAAAATGATTTTTGCCAATCCTAAAGCGAAAAAAGAGCTTGAAGCTTTTTTGCATCCAAAGATTCGTGCCGCGATTGAAGAGGAGAGTGAAAAACAGGACCGGTTTGAGTACCCTTATCTTATTGATATTCCTCTCTTCTTTGAAACACGTTCGTACCCGATTGAAAATTCTGTCGTAGTTTATACGCCCAAAGAACTTCAGCTGGAACGTTTTATGAAGCGTAATGGCTTTTCAAAAGAGGAATCGTTGGCACGTATTGAAAGCCAGATGGACATTGATGAAAAACGTTTTCGTGCTACTTGGGTGATCGATAACTCTTCGAATCTCAAACATCTTCAGCAAGAGTGTGAACAATTTGTGGAAACAATTAAAGCACTCTACCCAACCCCTAAGCTATAATATCATCAATAAATTTCCCAATATAAGGATCTTGGCATGCTGCAAATCGCCAAATACTGCGCAAGCGGTAATGATTTTGTACTTTTTCACAGCTTTAACGGCGCAGATCGCTCCGGACTTGCTAGGACTCTTTGCGACCGACAAAACGGGATTGGTGCGGATGGATTAATTGTGTTGTTACCCCATGAAGAATACGATTTTGAGTGGGAGTTTTACAATGCGGATGGTTCTACGGCGTCGATGTGTGGGAATGGCAGCCGTGCTTGTGCTCATTATGCACACCGTGTGGGTTTGGCTCCCGCTGATATGGAGTTTTTGACAGGTGCAGGAGTAATAAAGGCAAGCGTAGAGGGAGATATGGTTCAAAGCGATCTTACTCCCCCCTATGTTGTCAATGATGAAATAATTGAAAATGAGATGCGATGGTGGCTTATTGACACGGGCGTTCCGCATCTGGTGACCTTTGATGCCGATATGGAAAATTTTGATATAGATATGGCTCGTCAACTGCGCCATAAGTACAATGCCAACGTTAACATCGCGTCAGTCCAAAGTAATGGAGCAATCAATGTACGTACGTATGAACGCGGGGTTGAAGACGAAACATTGGCATGCGGCACAGGAATGGCCGCGTGTTTTTACCGTGCTTCAATAGAAAATTCGGTTGCAGATAATGCTCGTGTGTACCCAAAAAGCGGCGAAACGCTCTATCTGGGATTGGACGAGGGAACGATAACGTTTAAAGGTAAAGTTAAAGGGGTTTTTGAGACTGTTTGGAGAGAGTAAAACAAACGGAGATTATAATCCGTTTTGCTCCATGAGTTTTGACTGCATATCTGCGATTAGTGGGTCAATAATATCATCCATTAACCCCCCTTGCATAATCTCTTCAAGGCGATAAAGAGTCAGCGTGATACGGTGGTCAGAGATACGGTTTTGAGGATAGTTATAGGTACGAATACGTCCTGAACGGTCACCTGATCCTACTTGATCTTTACGCTCATTCATCTCTTTCTCTTTAGCCTCATTCATTTGTAGATCATAAATACGGGCTTTTAGAATTTGCATCGCTTTGTCTTTGTTTTTGTGCTGCGATTTTTGATCTTGATTGTTGACGACGATGCCAGTAGGTAAATGGGTTATTCGGACCGCAGAGTCGGTGGTATTAACACTTTGTCCTCCACATCCGCTTGAGCGCATAACGTCGATTTTAAGATCACTTTCGTTGATGACAACTTCAACATCGTCCACTTCAGGCATAACCGCAACAGTAATAGCAGAGGTATGTACGCGCCCTTGAGATTCCGTTGCGGGAACACGCTGAACACGGTGAACACCTGCTTCGTGCTTGAGACGTGAGTAAACTTGATCCCCCTTGATAAGGGCAATAACCTCTTTGAATCCGCCAGCATCAGAGGGGCTGCTGCTCATAAGCTCGATTTTCCATCCCTTGACATCCGCATAACGGACATAGGCATTGAACAAATCACCGACAAAGATAGCCGCTTCATCTCCGCCGGTACCTGCGCGCAATTCGATGTAAATATTGCGCTTATCGTTGGGATCAGCTGGAATTAGGAGTTTTTTAATCTCTTCTTCGAGTTCACCCACTTGCGGCTCTAAGAATTTGAGTTCTTCTTTGGCCAATTCGCCCAGTTCGGCATCAAAAGCGAGCGATTTGTTTTCTTCAATGTCTTCTAAAAGCTTTTTATACTCAGTAGCTTTTGTGAAAATTGGTTGAAGAGAAGATTGCTCTTTTGAAAGATCCGTCATACGCTTGATATCGTTACCGATGTCGGGTGAACTTAACAACTCCGTGAGCTCATTGTAGCGATTAATAAAAGGGGTTAATTTATTAGATAACATTGCGGTAATTCCTATAGAAAGGCGTTGTGAGAAAAGGGGTCACTCAAAAGGAACAAATTCCTTTTTGTGTGAATGGTATAATTATGCTTGTAGTGCGTTAACAGCTAAGTGTAGACGGCTAACTTTACGTCCAGCAGACTCTTTTTTCAAGACGCCTTTACTAACATACTTGTGAAGATTTGCATTTGCAATAACGAGTGCTGCTTGCGCTTCTTCTTTGTTACCTGCATCAACTGCGGCACGGACTGCTTTTACGATATTTTTAATACGTGTACGATAAAACCGGTTACGCTCTGTACGCTTTTCAGTTTGACGGATACGTTTCAATGCTGACTTGTGGTTTGCCATGGCATTTATCCTTGTCGAATTTTTTTTAGGGTAGAATGTTACCTTAAAGATAATTAAAATTAAGTTAAGCGATATTAATACAGAATATTAGGGGTTAATTGATGAAACTTTTTGGAACAGATGGGGTGCGTGGAGAAGCTGGCTCCTTTTTAACGGCAGACTTAGCGATGAGAGTGGCGATGGCTGCAGGGATTTATTTTAGAGATCATGCACGTACCAAAAAGATTTTAGTCGGTAAAGATACCCGTAAAAGCGGTTATATGATTGAAAATGCTATCGTCAGCGGATTAACGGCTGTGGGATATGATGTTATCCAAATTGGTCCGATGCCCACCCCTGCCATTGCTTTTTTAACGGCAAATATGCGATGTGACGCCGGTATTATGATTTCAGCAAGCCATAATGCCTATGAAGACAATGGGATCAAATTTTTTGATTCTCATGGGAATAAGCTTTCCGAAGAAGTGGAAGCTGCTATTGAAGCAATTGTCCATGATAAAGAGAAGTTACAGCAAGGTTACGTGATAGGAAAAAACATAGGAGCTGCTAAAAGAATTGATGACGTGATTGGGCGTTATATTGTTCAGCTCAAGAATTCTTTTGGTAATGAGTTGACATTGCAAGGTCTGCGTATTGTTTTAGATACAGCAAATGGTGCAGGATACAAAGTAGGTCCTACCGTACTTGAAGAATTGGGCGCTGAAGTCATTGTTCTTCATGATAAACCAAACGGCTTTAATATCAATGAAGGATGCGGAGCTTTACACACAAAAGATTTACGTGAAGCAGTCAAGCAATACCGTGCAGATATCGGATTGGCCCTGGACGGGGATGCTGATCGGCTTATCGTGGTAGATGAAAACGGAGATGAAGTCGACGGTGACCAGATTTTAGGAGCGCTTGCGTTATTTTTACATCGAAGCGGTCAGTTAAAAGGTAAAGGCATGGTAGCAACTGTCATGAGCAATCAGGCGCTTGAAGATGCCATGATGGTAAATAAACTTAAATTGTATCGTTCCAATGTAGGTGATAAATACGTATTAGAAATGATGCGTGAACATGGAATTAATTTTGGTGGAGAGCAAAGCGGTCATATCATCATGCATGATTATGCCAAAACAGGAGATGGCTTGGTGAGTGCATTACAGATTCTTGCGCTGCTTCTTACGTCGGGAGAGAAGGCTAGCAAGGTACTCCGTCCTTTTGAACTGTATCCTCAGAAATTGGTTAATATCAAAGTAAAAGTCAAAAAGCCGCTTTCGGAGATTGATGAATTGAATGACGAATTGATGCAAACAGAGAAATTGCACATGCGTCATCTCATCCGTTATTCAGGGACTGAAAACAAATTGCGCATACTATTAGAAGGTAAAGATTTAAAAGTGCTTGAAAAGCAAATGGATCATTTAGTGTCGTTTTTTGAAAAGGCATTGAATGCTTAAAACTTTAGCCATCTTATTGGCCGTATTGTCAGCTGTTTTCATTGTTGACCAATTCATTAAAAATCTTTTTGTAGAGGGTTTTCGTTATTACACCGAGTGCATTGATTTGATTTTGGTTTTTAACAAAGGGGTGGCTTTTTCAATGTTCGCTTTTTTGGCCCAATGGCTTAAATGGATACAGTTAGCATTATTGGCGGGAGTTATAGGTTACACGCTTTGGTTAAAAGAAAATCGTTATCTCATTCCTGTGGGTATTATGGTGGGGGCAGGACTGTCGAATGTAACTGATCGTTTTATTCATGGCGGGGTAGTGGACTATGTTTATTGGCATTGCGGATTTGATTTTGCGGTATTTAATTTTGCCGATGTTATGATCGATATCGCTGTTGTATGGCTTCTGATTTTAAACTATACCGTAAAAAAGGCTTAAGAGGTTTTTAACCTCGCAAGCCGTATACTTCCAATTCTTAATTTCATGAATGGTCTCATAGCTCAGTTGGTAGAGCACTACCTCGACAAGGTAGGGGTCACTGGTTCGAGTCCAGTTGGGACCACCATCCAAAATCCCCGTATTTCAGGAGCTTTAGTCAAATTAAACTCCTACTTTTAATCTTATATTTTCTTCAGTGTCATCCAAAATGTCACCTTACGTTTTAAAATATCTACTGCTTTGTCAATACTTAAATGAGAATCAACTGTTGTATCGATATAGTAAAAGATTATATTTAAGAATTCTCGAATAGGTTAACAGATATTATTATTGATTATTTTTAAACGAGGACTTGGAGTGAGAGATTTTATTTATTCGGTTATGCAAGATTACAGTTTGTTTGTGATTTTTTTTCATGTATTAGGTGCGTCTGTTTGGGTTGGAGGAATGATTACCCTGTGGTTTCTAACAAGAGAGTCAGGTGCTGGAGTTCCTATTGAGCGTCGTGCTACAGGTAGAGCTGCATTGTATAAAAAATTCTTCACCTTTTTATCTCCATTTATTATTCTACTTTTTGTAACAGCCTTATTTATGGCATTGGGATACAAAGACAATGCTATTGATGCGAATGGATTCACTCTGGATTTTAAGAATTTAGAAATCTATAAGCTTATACATACCAAGGGAAGTATCTGGACAATAATGGTTATGAATATGTTCTTTATGATTTGGATTCTTAATAAAGCGAGCTGCAAGCTGTGTAAAACAAAAGTAAGTGCAGACTGCATGTGGCTTGTAGGTAAATACTTGTTGCCATTGAATATCTTTTTGGGTTTGGTGGGAATATTTTTAGGAGTATTCTTAAGAAGTACATTTTAACCTATGGATGAATTGGTAGCTTATCTGCATAAGCGTCGGCTCATTATGATGGGTATTGTTGCTTTTTTAGCGATACTTGCGATTGCATCAAGCTACTTTATTCATCTTTCGCCCTCTGCTTATTTTGGCGGCAAATACAATAAGACTTTTATTTATACGCTTATTGTATATAAATTCATTGAATTGCCAATTCTTTACTATTTACTTCTTCATCGTCACCTTAGAGCTTTAGAAAAGACATTGGATCATGAAGCACTTCTTGTAAAGCTAAGAAAGCATTCTAAACTGCTTTTGTTTTTAATACCGCAAGGGAATACTGTTTTTGGGGTTATCGCTTATAAAATAAGCGGAAATGTTCTTTATTTTCTTTTTTTCTCTTTAATTGCCATTATAACACTTTATTTCATAAAACCTAATAAATTAAAACTTTACTAAAAGTAACAAATAACATACTTTTGTTAATTATGTGTTAATTTACAACAACTTCAAGCTTATTTAAAGTTGATTTACTTATAATTTAGGACTTTTCTAAGGGGGGATTTATATTGGGAAAAATTATACTGCTTTTTTCTCTGCTAATAACTTTTTTAAATGCGGTTCCATTGGGCATTGAAGAAAAGCTAGGAAAGATGGTTCCTCTTGATTTGACATTTGTTAATGAAAAATCAGAACGAGTAACATTAAAGAAATTAATGGATGGAAAACCAACCATTTTAACGCTTAATTATTTTCGATGTGCAGGTATTTGCAGCCCACAGTTGAATGATTTAGCAAAAACTCTTGGAAAGTTAGAACTTGCAGAGAACACTGATTATAAAGTGATTACTGTAAGCTTCGCAGAAAATGAAACACCCGCGTTAGCAGCAGCAAAACGCAAAAATCAACTTGAGTCTATTGGACGACAATACGTTGCCGATGCTTGGCATTTTGTTATCGGAGAGAATAACAGTTCTGGAAAACTGGCAGACAGCGTTGGTTTCAGGTATGAGAAAACGGTTTCTATGACAGGAAAAACAGATTATATTCACTCGGCATCATTGATTATATTGTCACCTGAAGGTAAAGTAACCCGATATTTATACGGTATTACCCAAGCGCCAATTGATTTGAAGATGGCAATATATGAAGCGAGTAACGGCACTGTACGCCCAACCATCGCAAAACCGCTGCTTTTTTGCTATTCGTATGATCCGGAAGCTAAAAAGTATATTTTCCAATGGGAGAAAATTGCGGGCATTGTAATGCTTGCAATGGTATTTGGATTTTTTCTTTATCTGGTTAAATTAGGTAGAAAAGAAGACGATCGTCACATGACACAAGATGATAATCACAAAAAGGAGAGTTAAATGAGTAAAAGTTATTTCGACGAAACACACTGCGCTTTTGGTCACCCAAAAAGCACTTTTATGCAATGGATGTTAACCATTGACCACAAACGTATCGGTATTATGTATGCCGTGGTAATGTTCACATTCTTTTTTGTTGCAGTTGCTGCAGCATTGACAATGAGATTTGAGTTGTTTGCCCCCGGCCAACAGTTCATAGAGGCACACACGTTTAACCAAGCATTTACCCTTCACGGCGTAGTTATGGTTTTCTTGTTTATTATTCCAGGAATTCCTGCAGTATTTGGTAACATTGTTATGCCATTGATGATCGGCGCGAAAGATGTCTCTTTCCCGCGTCTTAACTGGTTTACTTTTTGGCTTTACATCGTTGGATGTATTGTTGCATTGTCTTCATTGTTTAATTTTAGTATTGCTGATGGCAGTTTGACATTTAACTTTGCAGATACAGGTTGGACATTTTATGCTCCATACAGTTTGAATACGGACACAAATGTTGTTTCAACGTTGGTTGCTGCTTTTATTCTTGGTATGGCATCTATTTTAACTGGTCTTAACTTTTTGGTTACGATTCACCGTTTACGCGCACCTGGTATGGATTTCTTCAAAATGCCATTGTTTGTATGGGGAATTTATGCAACAGCATGGATTCAGCTTCTCGCAACGCCGGTTGTTGGTATTACCCTTGTTTTGGCATTGCTAGAAAAGTATTTTGGTATCGGTATTTTTGATCCTGCTAAAGGTGGAGATCCAGTATTGTTCCAACACTTGTTCTGGATTTATTCACACCCGGCAGTTTATTTGATGATTCTTCCGGCGTTTGGTATCATGTCTGAAATCATTCCGGCATTTTCACGCAGAGAGATCTTTGGTTACCGTACAATTGCCCTTTCATCAGCTGCTATTGCAGGAGTCGGTTATTTAGTATGGGGTCACCACTTGTTTACATCGGGTATGTCTGATCTTGCTAAGATAATCTTCTCATTCCTTACATTCTTTGTTGCAATTCCTACGGGGATCAAGTTTTATGACTGGATTGCAACGATGTACAAAGGTAAAATCGTTCTTGATACACCTATGTTATGGGCATTGGGCACGATTATTACTTTTGCAATCGGTGGACTTTCGGGTGTTACGATCGCGATGATAGGTGCTGATATTCACCTTCAAGATACGTATTACACCATTGCACACTTTCACTATGCAATGCTAGGTGGGGTTGTATTCTTGTTCTTCGCAGGAATCCACTATTGGTTCCCTCTTGTATTTGGAAAAATGTACTCAGAAGCAAAAGCAAAATTTGCATTCTATACACTATTCATTGGCTTTAATCTTCTTTGGTTCCCAATGTTTATCGCAGGTTACTATGGTATGCCAAGACGTTATTTTGACTATTTGCCAGAATTTCAAATCTATCACCAAATCTCATTTTGGGGTGCGATTATTTTTGTGTCTGGTTTGATTTACATGTTCTATGTGTTGATCCAAGGTATACGTAATGGTAAGCCAACAACTCCAAATCCATGGAATGCAACAACACTTGAATGGCATTTACCAAGTTCACCACCACCGTTGGAAAACCATACAAAAGTTCCATACGTTGACTTTAGACCATATGAATATCACCATGGTCAACCGGTAGTTAAATTTGATGAAAATATGAAAAGGATTGACTGATGGCGCACGATTCACACGAGCATGATGCTCATGTATATGTACCTGAAATCGCGATTGACCGCGATGGTAAAGAACATGTGGTTCAGGGTTGGCAAGGAGATTATGAGGGCGGTAAATTAGGCTTTTGGCTATTTATGCTGACTGAAGTATTGATGTTTGGTGCTATGTTTATGGTTCTTACCTATTATTTTACATTGCATCACCAAGATTTCATTAATGCATCTGCAGGACTTAATAGAGTCTTGGGCGGGGTTAATACGGTTGTTCTATTATTTTCTGCGTTAACAATGGGTCTTGGCTTACTAAAAATGCGCAGTGGCGATGTAAAAGGCGCTAAATTGATGATTTGGGCCACGATGCTTTTGGCAGCTGTTTTCTTGGGTGTTAAAGCTGTTGAGTGGACCGCTGAGTATCATCACGGTATTTTCTTAGGATTGGATGCTCTTCAATCAGGCAATGAGCACTCAAAGCCTTTTGGAGAAATTTTATTCTTTGGAATGTACTTTACGATGACTGGTCTTCACGGCTTTCACATTATCATTGGTATCGGATTGATGTTATGGTTGCTTAAGCGTATTAACAGTGGCAAAGTAACGCCGGAACACAATATTTTGCATTTTAATATCGCACTTTACTGGGATTTAGTACATCTTATTTGGGTATTTGTATTTCCATACTTTTACATGATCGGAGCAGGTGATATTGCAGGAGGAGTTATTCATGGTCACTAATTATAAAGCAGAAAAAGGCGGTTATTATAAAGTTCTCTTTGGGCTTTTAGCATTAACAGCCTTAACATTTATTCAACCAACAATGTTTTTGCCAGATATGACGTTTGGTCTTCAAATGTTAATCGGTACTGTAAAAGCATGGATCATTTTGATGTATTATATGCACTTAAAAGGTGAAACATTGATCGGCTGGACGGTAATATTTGCTGTATTTATTGTTGTGTTCTTTTTTGCAATTGTCATCATTGATGTCAATAATTTTCAATATGCTGATGTTAGTCATATAACATCGCCAGCGAAGTAAGGGGGCGGTATGTCAGTAGAAATGAATACTAATAATGTATTAGAAGGATTTACTTCAAGTGCGGCTACTTTTGCAGCGGATATAGATCAGGCACTATGGATCAACTTGGTACTTTCAATTGTATTGTTTTTATCAGTTGTTGCTCCAATGCTTTATTTCGCAGTTAAATATCGTGCAAGTAACGTTAAAGATGAAAATATTGAAAATATTACCCATCACACAGGGCTAGAAATTACCTGGACAGTTGTCCCTACGTTGATGTTGGCAGTTTTCTTTTGGTATGGTTATACTAGCATGAAAACACTTCGTACCATGCCGGATGCATCAGATGCAATTACTGTTAAAGTTGAAGGTAGTAAATGGAAATGGAGATATGAGTATCCTGCAAATGCAAATGGTTATGTTCACAAACTTGGTGGAGCTTTTACTAAGCCTGTGGTAGATGAGAATGGAAAAATTATCGAAAAAGGTACAATGGGTAAATCGGCACTGTATGTACCAGTTGGTACTAATATCATCCTAGAGATGACAGCACCACTGGATGATGTTCTTCACTCATTCTTTGTTCCGGCATTCCGTATGAAAGAGGATGTGGTTCCAGGTCGTATTACAAAGCAGTGGTTTAAAGCTGACAAAGTAGGTGAGTTTGATGTTGAGTGTGCTGAGTACTGTGGTACAGATCACTCATATATGTACTCTAGAATTGTTGTACTTCCAAAAGCTGAATATGAAGCTTGGTTCAATAGCAATGATGATACACCAAAAGGTAACTATGCTAAATCAGGTGACGCAGTATTACAACTTCATGGATGTAAAAGCTGTCACGCAGTTACAACAGATAAACAACTTATTGGTCCTGCTCTAAAAACAAGAACATTGACTAAAGAACAAGTATTAGATGTAATCAAAAATGGTCAAGCTAAACTTGGTTATGATATGGGTGCAATGCCAGCTGGTTTGGTTACAGGTACTGATGCTCAAGAGATTTCAGCTTATGTTTCTGGTGGTCTTAAAGGTACAGCACCTGTTTCATTTGCAGCATGTAGTTCATGTCATGGTGAAGACGGTAAAGGTCAAGGCGGTATGGCTCCAAGCCTTGTATCATATGATGCTACACTTTTACGTAATGTATTGAAACACGGTAAAAAGGGTATGATCGGTACAATGCCAGCGTTCCCTTATGTATCAGAAGACGAGGTTTCAGCTATTGCTGAATATCTAAACGGTACAAAATGATCAAAGACTTTATCGTTTTAACTAAATTTGTCCTCTCTTTTGCCGTGAGCCTTTCGGCTCTCTTTGCCTACATAATGGCAAAGGGCGAAATTGGACCAGACATGTTTATTGCAACTTTTGCAGTGCTCTTGGTCGCAATGGGTGTTTCAACGCTTAATCAATACCAAGAATATAAAGAAGATGCGTTAATGGAACGGACTAAACACCGTCCTATTGCTTCTGGAAAATGGTCTCCTCGTACAGCGATCATCATCGCCGCTATTTTGATTATTTCATCCCTTGCTCTTATTTATGATTTACTTGGATTTATCGGAGTTGATTTATTTCTTTTTTCTTTTCTTTGGTATAACTTTTTTTACACACCTTTGAAAAAGAAAAGTGCTTTGGCCGTTGTTCCAGGGGCTTTATTAGGTGTTGTTCCACCTGCTATTGGATGGCTTGCTGCTGGAGGAACACTGGGAGAACCAGAGTTTTTTGCTTTGGGTCTTTTCTACTTTGTTTGGCAGATACCGCACTTTTGGTTATTGGTCATGCTGCATTATGGAGATTATGCAGGAGCAGGATATCCAACCGCAATGCGTTTGTTTGGTAAAATGAGTCTACAGCGTTTGACCTATTATTGGTTGATGTTGACGATTATGACAGGCTATTTTATGGTAACTGTTTTTCAACCAGAAAACACGGTGATCATAGGAATTCTTATTTTAACTGCAATACTGGCATTTATCAGTAGTTTGCAACTTTTGACTAAAGATTTTGATCTAAAACAGGCTCGTAAAGTATTTTGGCAGATTAACCTTGCCTTTTTAGGAACGGTAATTTTGATCAGTATTGATGAGTTTTTAAAAGTTCATTAACCTATTCTACTTTGCAAGAGGATTTTCCTCTTGCACCCTTCATTTATCTTCGAGGAAATCTTATGTCGATGTATTCTCTAAAAGTCATTTTATCTACCTTTGCGAAATCAGATGGTACAAAACGTACGATCTTTAATGCAGCCCCTATTGGGGGTCTGAGCAGTAAAAGTGTGATTTTATTCTTTATCGCAATGCCTTTTATAGAGTATGCTTTAATTTTCAATCCATACGTGTTTAATAAGCTGGGAATAGCACAATGTATTGTCTTGTATATTGTATTGTTGTCAATGGTGATGATTGCTGTATTTGTTATTACATGGAAGATTAAAAAAAGCATTGTCCAAAAAATTTCCGCAAGTTGGGAATCATATTTTGGTAAAATAGATCTAAATATGGTGTTATCTTCCAGTATGACACCTTACAGCAAATTTTTTGATTATTATGCTAAAGCTGTTTTGGAAAATCAAACTGAAGATGATTTACACCGTTATTTGGTAAATTCATTCAAAAAAATGGAAGAAGAAAATAAAGAATTAATTGAAGCGATGATAAAAGATAATAAGTTGCATTAATTCGTTAATATCTACACAATCAACTATGCCGTATAATTCGCATAATTTTTAAACAAGGCATATCTTTATGGATATCATCGCTATAAAACATAACGATCAGATTTTTGATTTACAAACCGCACAAAGCTTGGGAATTACAGGCGAAGAGATTGCTTTTGATAATTCTGCCGATTCTCTTGAAATTATTCGTCACTCGTGTGCTCATTTATTGGCAGAAGCGATTAAATCACTCTATACAGATGCAAAGTTTTTTGTTGGACCCGTTGTTAAAGAAGGATTTTATTACGATTTTAAAGTCAATGAGCATTTAAGTGAAGAGGATCTTAAGAGTATTGAAAAAAAGATGCTCGACATTGCTAAGGGGAAAGAAAAAATTGAGCGTTATGAGATAACAAAAGAGGAAGCGCGCGGTAAGTTTGCGGATGATCATCTAAAACAAGCCGTGATGGATCGTATTCCAAGTAATTCAATTTCTATTTACAAGCAAGGTAATTTTGAAGATTTATGCCGTGGACCGCATTTACCCAATGTCGGATTAATTCGTTATTTTAAACTTACCAAGATTTCAGGTGCTTATTTAGGCGGAGACAGCAAAAATGAAATGCTAACCCGTATTTATGGGATAGCATTTTCCGATAAAGAATCGTTGAAAGCTCACCTTGAACAAGTAGCTGAAGCTGAAAAACGTGATCATCGTAAAATCGGTGCAGAGATGAAACTTTTCACGTTTCGTGAGGAAGTAGGGGCAGGTTTCCCTATTTGGTTACCTGCTGGTGCACGTATGCGTTCACGCTTGGAGCAATTGTTGTTTAAAGCGCATCGCAAGCGTGGATATGAGCCGGTACGTGGTCCTGAGATGTTACGATCTGACCTTTGGAAAGTGAGTGGCCACTACCAAAATTACGGCGAAAACATGTATTTTACCAATATCGATGAAATCGAATTTGGTGTAAAGCCGATGAACTGTGTCGGACATATCAAAGTTTATGAACACGATTTACGCTCGTATCGTGATCTTCCGCTTAAATACTTTGAGTATGGGATTGTCCACCGCCATGAAATGACGGGAGCGCTTCATGGGTTGTTCCGTGTTCGTGAGTTCACACAAGATGATGCCCATATTTTTTGTACGGCAGATCAGATTGAAGAACAAATCATTGAAGTCGTTGATTTTGTTGATAAGATTATGAGTACTTTTGAATTTAACTACAAGATGATGATCTCTACAAAGCCTGAAAAAGCAGTCGGTGATGATGCGGTTTGGGAAATTTCAACCAATGCCCTCAAAAATGCTATGGATAAGAATAAGCTGGCCTATGAGATTGATGAGGGCGGCGGGGCATTTTACGGCCCAAAGATTGATATCAAGATCACCGATGCTATTGGACGTGAATGGCAATGCGGAACAATACAGCTTGATTTCAATCTTCCTGAGCGTTTTGAACTTGAATACAATGGCGAAGAGAACGCTAAAATACAGCCGGTTATGATTCATCGTGCCATTTTAGGTTCTTTTGAGCGTTTTATTGGTATATTGACGGAGCATTACGCTGGGGAATTCCCAATGTTTATTGCTCCGACGCAGGTGGCTATCGTTCCGATTGCCGAAACTCATGTTGAATATGCGCGCCAATTGGGGAATAAACTGATTGATTTGGGTGCGGATTATGAGATTTTCGACAAAAATGACAGTCTCAATAAACGTATCCGAACAGCGGAAAAAGGTCGTGTTCCGATGATTATCGTTTTAGGCGATGAAGAAGTGAACTCCAAATGTGTTGCGGTGCGTGATCGTAGAACGCGCGAACAATATAATCTTAGTGAAGATGCATTTCTCGCTATGATCAAAGAAAAAATCAATGAGGTAAATTTTTGATTAAAAAACAAGACCGAGTTCAAATGAATGAAGACATTAGAGTACCAGAAGTACGTTGTGTCGTTGACGGTGGTGAAGCATTAGGCGTTGTATCGATTAAAGAGGCAATGGATAAAGCAAATGAGTTGGGACTAGATCTCGTACTAATATCTCCAGATGCTAAGCCACCGGTGGCAAAAATCATGGACTATGGTAAGTTTTATTACCAAGAAGAGAAAAAGAAAAAAGAAGCACGCAAAAAGCAGACTAAAATCGAAGTCAAAGAGATTAAGCTATCCGTTAAGATCGCAGACAATGATATCGGTTATAAAGTAAAGCATGCGCGCGAGTTTTTGGAAGAGGGCAAGCATGTCCACTTTCGTGTTTTCTTGCGCGGCCGTGAAATGGCGCATCCAGAGTCCGCTGTAGCTGTTTTACAGCGCGTTTGGCCTATGGTTGAAGATGTTGGTACAATGTATAAAGCACCAGCTATGGAAGGGCGTTATTGCAATATGATGATTCTTCCAAAGAAAGAGGAAAAAAAGTAATTTTCTATCCGTTCGTCCTGAGCTTGTCGTTGGGCAACGCTCATGGTTCGACAGGCTCACCACGAACGGCATTTCCCATTAGCTACATTAATCAATCAATAAAAAGATTTTCTATGGTATAATCCGCGTCTCGTTTAGAGAATTTTTGCAAAGGATCAAGTCGATGCCAAAAATGAAATCGGTTAAAGGGGCGGTTAAACGCTTCAAAATTAAGAAAAATGGCACTGTCAAACGTGGTACTGCATTTCGTAGTCACATTTTGACCAAACAAGATGCTGGAACAAGACGTGGACAAAACACTCCAAAAGTGGTTGCTGCTGTCGATGTTAAAAACATCAAAAAGATGATCGTAGGTTAATTACCAACCATCTATTAACTCTCCAGACCAGTCTGGGCAAGTCCGCATAGCGGCACCCACTCATTAAATTTGAAATGAACCGGGTAAAGAAAGGAAAAATATGCCAAGAGTAAAAACAGGTGTCGTAAGACACAGACGTCATAAGAAAGTCTTGAAACTAGCACGTGGTTTCTACAGTGGAAGACGTAAACATTTCCGTAAAGCGAAAGAGCAATTAGAGCGTAGTATGCAGTACGCGTTCCGCGATCGTAAACAGAAAAAACGTGAATTCCGTAAATTGTGGATTATCCGTATCAATGCGGCATGCCGTTTAAATGGTATGAACTACTCAAATTTCATGAACGGCCTTAAGCGTGCCAACATCGAACTTGATCGCAAAATCCTTGCTGATATGGCAATGAATGACGCTAATGCTTTCACAGCACTAACGGCACTATCCAAAGCAGCACTCTAAGAAGAAAGACCCTCGGGTCTTATTCTTTTTCTTCTTGATTAATAATTTTATATCCCTTTTTCTCCAAACACTCTTTACATTCAATTGTTATTGTCGGAACAGACGCTTTATCAGCCTCTTTAAGATCATAATAACGGCACGCGCTAAAATCAGCTTTGATATGCGCATCATCATGTCCTGCCGGACATATCATCTTATTAAATGTTAATTGCTTCTCAGCGCATCCAGAGATGCCCAGAGTAAATGTGGTGATTATTAGTGCAGAATAGAGCAGTGATTTAGTCATGGGTGATTTCCTTGAGAGAGTTTTCGAAAAGATAACGATGGTCGCTAGGGAGTGTTTCGAAAACCATATTGGCGAGATCGCGTATTTCCCATAGCGCTGCTTTATCACTTCGTAGAGAAATAAAGTTTTGAAGACTTCGTGCGTTAATTGTCCATGTCAGTTCTGTTTTATAGCTTTCAGGAAGGCAATATTTGGCCCGATCATTACTGATACCAGCAACCAAAACGACACGCAGATTCTCCAATGCACGTATGCTCATTTCATCCACGATATCAACACCGGTCATTACTAAATATTTTTCGGCACGAGGTTTGTCTTCGAGGGAAAATGTTTCTTCGTCTTTTAGTTCTTTGAGAGTATAGCGTGTGCTTTTAACCGAGAGCGATGCCATGCGATGACGGGCAAGCTCTTGGAGTAATGCACGGCTGATTCCCTCAAGGTAAAAGCTGTATACAAGGTGCTCGAGAGTAGAAGCGTGTTTGAATTTATTGCCGACGCGATCGATCAGTGCTCGATCTTTTTCTCCGCCGTTATCACTGTTGTCAAAACTTTGCCAACAAGTACGGATCGCATCGGAACAAACAACCAATGGAGTATGGTGATGAAGGGTTACTTTCATGATAAGTCTTTAGCAGTAGATAGGAGAGAGTATAACGAACAGAATTGTAAAAGACGCTAAAAGCGTCTCTTACATTATGAAAACGTGAGGTACAATGAGTGGGTATTTTTTCATTTTGCGATAGATATGCTTGCGAACTACTTGACGCAAGTCATTTTCAAGCGCTTTTGGGTTTTCGATAAGTCCCGGCTTAAGGTTTAGGAGGAAATGCTCTAATACATCTTCCATCTCTGCGGCAAAGGCTTTATCATTGCGGTCAGCCACAAGACCGAAGCTCGTAACAAGAGGCTTTGATAAAAGGCGTGAATCGGCAGTGCTGACTTGTGCAACAAGAACCACCATCCCCTCACTTGCCATTTTCTGACGATCGATGACGATGTCATCTTCGATTTGGTGATTGTTTTGATTGTCAATATAGGTCTTGCCCGTTTTAACCGTTTTTGATTTCCGCATCATTTTACTGCTGACTTCCATGCAGTCCCCATCACTCATAAGGAGAATATTGCGCTCAGGAACACCACAGGCAATTGCGGTTTCACGGTGCTTCATGATGTGGTTGTATTCACCGTGGATTGGAAGGAAGAATTTAGGATTCGTAAGTCGAAGCATAAGCTTTTGCTCCTCCATGCTTGCGTGACCTGATACGTGTATATCACGGTCATTAGCAACACGTGCGCCTGCGCGTTGCAAGTAATTCAACATTCCAGAAATGGACCCTTCGTTACCCGGAATGGCACGAGCGGAGAGAACGATCAGATCAGTAGGTTTGATCTTAATATGACGGTGCTCACCAATTGCCATACGAAACAGTGCTGAACTTGGCTCACCCTGACTCCCTGTGGTGATAATCAGAACGTCTTTGTCATTCATGCGATTCGCTTCTTCGGCATCCACAAAAATGTTCTTAGGAAGCTTGATGTATTCATACTGCATTGCAATTTCAAGATTACGTTCCATGGAGCGTCCGATAACACAGATCTTGCGATTGCATTTCATACCGTATTGAATTGCTTGGTAGACACGATGAATATTCGAGCTGAAAGTCGACATTATAATACGTCCCTCTGCCTTTGAGAAAATGCGGTCAAAACCTGGAGCAACAGCGAGCTCACTTGGTGTCCATTCTTTGTTATAGGAATTTGTAGAGTCACTCATGAGACATAAAACACCTTTTTCACCGTAGTGAGCTAGACGGTGTATATCTGCCGTATAGCCATCAACAGGGGTGAAATCAATCTTAAAGTCACCCGTATGGATAACAGTTCCCGCTTTAGTCGTGATTGCTAATGAGCTTGAATCGATGATGGAGTGCGTCATGTGCATCCACTCAATATCAAAATCGTTACCGATACGGTACACTTCTCTTTTGACGATCGGATTGAAATAGCGGCGGAAATCACGCATGTGGTGTTCGTCGAATTTGTTGCCGATCATAGCAAGCGGAAGTGGTGTTCCATAGATAGGGAATTGCATCTCTTTAAAGAAATACGGCACAGCACCAATATGGTCTTCGTGTGCATGTGTAATAATGATTGCAACAATCTTTTTACGAATTTCGCGCAAGTAGGTAAAATCTGGAACCAAGATATCAACACCATGCATCTCTTCGTTGGGAAAACTCATCCCGATATCAATAATGATCGCTTCATTTTCAGTTTCGATAACGGTAATATTTCCACCGATTTCACCTAATCCGCCCAACGGAGTGATCTTGATCTTTTCATTGTTGTCTAAGTTGAGTTTTAGGTGCGGATTAAGACGGTTTTTATGTACTTCTTGATTTTTCAATACGAAATCGCGTAAATTTGTGTCGATTGGGGCACTTCCTGAACCACGGCGACCTCCGCGACCTCCACTGCGCTGTGGACGTGCATTGTTTTCGCTCTCGGTCGATAAATCGGTGGCGCTATCGCTTGGAGCAGGATTGCGAATCAAATGATTCGTGCGAGGGGGCTGATTGTCGTTGCGAGGAGGACGATTGTCAGTACGCGGTGGACGGTTGTCCTGTCTCTCTCTTGGTGCCCCATCTTCGGTACTTCCTTCAGGGCGATTAGTATTTCTTGGTCGAAAAGGTCTGCGATTGTCGTTGCGTGGAGGGCGATTTTCGCCTTGAGGACGAGTGTCTGCTTGTGGTTGAGATTGGTTATTTTCGTCTGCCATGGTAATCCTTTGTTAAATTATTTGGTTTTATATGTACATGAATTATGTAAATTGTTTACGATCGATACTACGACTTTTTTAGTCAAAAAATGACTATTGTAATAGGGCGTAGAGTCGGTGAAAGTCAGAGGTGCTAAGCTGATGAGGTCGGACAGTGCGTTCGAGTTCAAGCGCTTCAAACGCTTGAACCACAACGGGACTATCATAGCGTGCAGTGAGATTTTTGTGAAGCGTTTTACGAGGTTGTGTGAATGCTACTCGTAGCATTTCCTCAAATTCTTCATCAGTACGATTTGCCGTTTTTCGAATGAGCAGTACGGCAGAATCGACTTTTGGAGCAGGTTCAAACGCAGTAGGCGGAACATGGAGGACGATTTCAACATCCGCCACGCTCTGTGTTATTACGCTGAGGGCTCCAAAAGCTCTCTCATTGGGTGCAGCGGAGAATTTTTCCGCTACTTCACGCTGAATCATGACAAGCATATTTTTACACGCCGGATCGGCGAGGGCTTTGAGTATGATATTCGTTGCGATGTAATAGGGCAAATTTGCCACTAAATCGTACGGTTCATCCAAAAGCTCACTCTTCCAAGTTTCCAACACATCTCCGCATCGGAGTGTGAGTTTACTGGTAGCGATGGCATCGGCAAATTGGTGCTGTAAATGCTTGCACAAGTCGGTATCGACCTCAAAAGCGGTGACACTTTTGACATCAACTAAATACTTAGTTAAATCACCTAACCCAGGCCCGATCTCCGCAATACGGTGAGGGGTAAGGGGCATCGATTGGATGATTTGAGCTACAACGCTTTCGTCACGTAAAAAATTCTGACCAAATCTTTTCTTGGCTATGGCGGCACGGTTCTGCATTCTTTGGAGTATATCCAATAAAGTCTAAATATAAAAGTAAATAAATAAATTAGTGAAGAGGCGATATACTATTAGAATTACAGTTAAGAAGATAGGAAAAGTATGGAATATTTTGCTAAACGGATTATCCCCTGCCTAGACGTTAAAGACGGCCGAGTCGTTAAGGGTGTTAATTTTGTCGGGCTAAGAGATGCAGGGGACCCTGTAGAAGTCGCAAAACGCTACAATGATGAAGGGGCTGATGAAATCACTTTTTTAGACATTACGGCATCGCATGAGCAGCGTGATACCATTGTGCACATTGTTGAACAAGTGGCGCGTGAAGTATTTATTCCCCTGACTGTTGGAGGCGGAATACGCGAGCTAAATGATATTTACCGTTTATTGAATGTGGGATGTGACAAAGTGAGTATTAACTCTGCGGCGATTAAACGTCCCGAGTTTATCGATGAGGGTGCAAAACGATTTGGAGCGCAGTGCATTGTAGTGGCAATTGATGTAAAACGCACAGGTGATCAGTGGAATGTCTATCTCAACGGCGGTCGTGTCGATACGGGGATAAATGCGCTTGAATGGGCAAAAGAGGTGGTTGACCGCGGTGCGGGTGAGATATTGCTGACTTCGATGGATGCTGATGGCACCAAAGCTGGTTTTGATCTTTCAATAACGGAACAGATAAGCCGTGCCGTGAATGTTCCCGTGATTGCCAGTGGAGGCGCAGGAACAATGGAGCATATCAAAGAGGCATTTGAACATGGTGCGGATGCGGCATTGGCAGCCAGTATTTTTCACTACAAAGAGATTGATATTATGGATCTCAAACGCTATTTACGTGACAACGGTATTGCGGTGCGGTTATGATACTGTGTGCAGGCAATAACGAAACGTTTGATTTCGCAACACCGATCGGGGTGGGTTTGGTGGACAGCGCTATGAGCTTAACGCGTATTTGTCTAACAGACAAACCCGACTTTATCCTTTTCATCGGCAGTGCCGGTAGTTATGGTGAGCATAACATACACGACATACTTGAGTCTAAAACAGCAGCTAACATCGAGTTAGGTTTCTTGGATAAAAATGCCTATACACCGATTGATAACGTTATATCCGCACAAACGAAAAATATCAAAGATGTTATCGTGAACTCTTCTAACTATATCACGACGAGCCAGCGTGCTATGAAGCAATTTCGTGCATTAGGGTTGGGGATTGAAAACATGGAGTTTTTTGCCGTTATGCGTGTGGCGCAAGTGTTTGGGATTCCTGCAGGCGGTGTTTTTTGCATTACCAATTATTGTGATGCTAACGCGCATCGGGATTTTATCGCTAATCATGGATTTGCAAAAGTGTTGCTAAAAGCCCATTTGGAAGAGAAAGGGATACTTCGTGGGTAAGTTGTGTTTGCTGGACTATACCAAAGCAGAACTTTCCTCAATGGTGAAACCTTCGTTTCGTGCTAAGCAGATTTGGAATTGGATCTACCATCAATACGCCACAAGTTTTGATCAGATGCAAAACCTACCCAAGGCGATGCGTGAAGAATTGACCAATACCTATGAGATCATGCCCTTAAAAATAGCGCGTAAAGAGTGCTCGAGTGACGGGACGATTAAATATTTATTTGAACTGCAAGATGGAAAAACCATTGAAACCGTCTGGCTGAAGATGAAAGATGAGAGTATTGACGATGAAGGCAATATTGAGCATGAAGCACGTTTTACGGTGTGTGTTTCGACACAGGTTGGATGTAAAGTAGGCTGCTCATTTTGTCTGACCGCTAAGGGGGGATTTACCCGTGATTTGAGTGCAGGAGAGATCGTAGCACAGGTATTGGCGGTTAAAATAGACAACAATCTCGCGGCGCATCGTAGGCTGAATATCGTCTATATGGGAATGGGTGAACCGTTGGACAATTTGGATAATTTGGCCAAAGCAATCACCATTTTCAAAGATGAAGACGGATTGAGCATTTCAGGTAAACGGCAAACGGTATCAACGAGCGGATTGAGTACCAAGATCGACAAACTTGGAGAGATGGACTTGGGTGTTCATATCGCTATTTCATTGCATGCAGTGGACGATGAGTTGCGCAGTGAACTCATCCCGATGAACAAAGCGTATAATATCGCCTCTATTATCGATGCCGTTAAACGATTTCCGATCGATACGCGAAAACGAGTGATGTTTGAGTATTTGGTGATCAAAAATAAAAATGACGATCTGGTTTCGGCTAAAAAATTGGTGAAACTTTTGCACGGGATAAAAGCCAAAGTGAATCTGATCTTCTTCAATCCTTATCCAGGGAGCGATTATGAACGCCCGACGCGCGCTGATATGACAAAATTCCGCGATTATTTGGAAGCGCACGGTGTGTTGTGTACGATACGCGATTCCAAAGGGCTGGATATCAGTGCCGCGTGTGGTCAGCTAAAAGAAAAAGAGTTAAGCGAGGTTATGCAATGACACCTGTTGATTGGTTCCAAGTTGGATTTATAACTGTTATTGTGATCGGATTTGCCTGGGTGGCGTTGAAAAGAGAGTAACATCAAAAGATGTACTTAACCATCGCCTGAAAAACATCATTATCTTGATGGTAGGTATTTTCATGATAGTAGTGCCACTCAGTTCCCACTTCTAATTTTCCTGTTGTTATCCCAAGTGATGGGGCAAGATTGAACAAAAGCTGATTTTGGCTTATAAAATCGATGGTTGTCCAGTCGCTGAACCCTTCAATATGCCATCGTTGCGACAGCGGAACATAATAGTTTGCTGAAAGCTGATAGGTGTCTTCGCCAATGTTGTGTACTTTTCGGTAAAGGTTGAGGCCAAATACTGCAAATCCAGGGATATTGAGATTCGTTCCAATACCATAAAGCCATGCACGATAGGTATCTGAACGATTGTACTGAGCTGCGACATACCACTCTTTGACGATTCCATCAGATGTTGAAACGCCAGTTAGTTTATTGAGGCTTAGGCGGGGGGATATTTCGCCGTAAAGGTCATTTTTTAGATTGCTAAACTGTAATCCCTGTTTGGCATAAGCATAGTCGGCAAACATAAAAATATCGCCATAATCCCATGTACGGTAGTGCTGAGCAGTCACGGTTTGTTTGTGTCCATCTTGGGTATCTAAGAATGTCGGCCCTTTGAAATTACCATCAAGGATGTGAATCTCACTACTTGAAAATGCACAGAGATGTGATACGAGAAGTATGGATGATAGTAAAAGTTGTTTCATAAGGCTCCTTCTTTAGTGAATAGTTGATTGGCGAGTGTAATTTGATTTCGCCCATTATTTTTGCTCTCATAGAGAGCATCATCCGCCATTTTTATCAGTTCATCTTTCGTTTCATGGAAGCTTGTACATGAGGAAATTCCCCCTGAAAGTGTCATCGAAATTTTATGATTTTTGTAAGTAATGATGGTATTCTCTATCTCTTTGCGACACTCTTCCATGCGTTCATAGGCTTGATCTGCAGGCATTCCAGGCATAACAATAATAAACTCTTCACCGCCAAATCGGGCAACAAAATCATTCTGGCGAATGAGACGCAGAAGGGATGAAGCGATTGTTTTGAGTACTTCGTCCCCTGCGGCATGACCATAGGTATCGTTGATGACTTTAAAGTGATCTAAATCGAGCATAACAATAGACAAGTCGCTCAACTCACGAGACGCCCTCGAGATCTCTCTGGGAAGCGTTTCGTCAAGATACCGACGGTTATAAATTCCTGTGAGCGAATCGCGTATTGCTTGTTCTTTGATGATACGGTTAAGCCGGTAAATGTACCCTGCGATCACTGCAATGAGAATCAGTAATATCAAAGCTGCGGCAAGCAAATAATAGAGCCATTTGTTGTCTTCAGGCGTCGCTGGATCGTATAAAAATCCTTTGGGAATTTTAGCTGATGAGGCAAACCCAAGTACATGGTAGATTTTTGCTATTTTTTCCCATCGATCAGGATTCATGTGTCCGATTTCAATAAAATCAGGTTCTACCAGATGACGAATTGCAGCAGCTTCATAGCGGAGATGTTCACGTGTTTTGGCTTGCGAATAATCACGTAAAATTACATCAATGGCCTCTTCGGGGTGTTCGAGAGCATAGGCCCAACCCTGTAAACTCGCTTCTCGAAACGCTTTGACCCGTTGGGGATGATTGGTGAGTTCTGTATCACAGGTAAACAGGCAGTCGCTGTAAAAATTAATGTTGTGTTTTCGCGGGTCAATGATTGTGTACTCAATTCCTTTTTTCTGGAGATAATAAGGTTCATTGGAAGAGTAGCCATTGAGTGCATCTATTTTTCCGTCAATCAAATCATCGGTATTAAAAGTATTTTCAATAATATTGAGTTTATTGAGATCGATACCTTCTTTGTAAAAGAGGGCCATGAGCTCTGCGTTTTCAATATTTTTGGTCATCATTAGGCGTTTAGTGGCTAAATCAGCAAGAGTGCTAACATTGCTGTCTTTACGCATAATCCAAACATTGGGAGAATTTTGAAACAGTGCGGCGAGAACTACAACAGGTCTCCCATTTTGACGCTCATTGATAAGTCCGGAATTGCCGATGCCGTATTGCGCGCGACCTGAAATAACTTCATCTACGGGATGAGGACGCGAATCATCGACCTGTAAAATTCGGACATTTAGCCCTACATTACGATAGTATCCCTTGTTTAATGCCATATAATAACCGGCGAATTGAAACTGATGAAGCCATCGTAACTGAAGTGTGACCTCTTCTAGAGGTTTGGAAGATACAGAAGAAGGGAGAAATAAAATTCCTAAAAGAAGGAGGAAAATGTGTCTTTTTTTCACGATAGAGACCTACTATGATTTGATTAAAACTTATACTAAAAAACAGTATATCAAAAGATTATAAGAATTTTATGTAATATTGATTTTGCTGTTTTTATTCTATTTCTGAACAATTCTAGTTGATTGCGTAAAAAGTGTGTTTATTTGTGCCATAAATTCAATTGGATCGGTTTGAATCCCCTGTACCATGAATCCAAAATGCAAATGGGGGCCGGTAATTCTACCCGTTGCTCCACTTAAGCCTATCTCTTGTCCTTGAATAACGGGATCACCTACTTTGACATCAAATTGGCTCAGGTGAAAATAACAGCTGTAAACCCCTTCACCGTGATCAATGATGACCGTCCCTCCTGCGTAATAACGATCTTTTACTAATACGACAACCCCATCGTTGGTCGCCAAGATGGGAAGCGGAGTTTTGGCTCGAAAATCAACGCCCCCATGATAACTCTTTAAAACACCGTTATACGTACGTGCACTGCCATATTGGCTTGTTGTAATCGAATCGATAGGGCGAATAAAAGGTTTGTTCCAATAACGTTCAGCTGTGATGTGTTTGTATATTTCTTCGGCTTCAGCTTTTTCCTGGGCGATGCGTTGGAGTGCTTCGGGCGGAGGGGACACTTTTGAACTATCGACACTCAGAACTTCGGTGGGGTATAAACTGTTAATGATATTGATTTCTACACTCCTGCGCTCATTTTCCTTAAGCCATTGTGCCTCTATGATTTGCGGTTGTTTGTAGTAATCAATCGGAATAATTGCAAACCCTTCGTTAGGATAAATAGGATGCGGTAAAACGGTAATGTTACGATCGGGAAGTTGTAAAATTCCCTGCGGGCTATCGAGCGGGATGATTACACTTTTGCCGTTTCCTACGTCAAAAGAAAAGGCAGAAACGAAAGAGAACAATATAAGGATAAAAATTTTCATGATAAAAGCTTCTTTTTGTCTGCATTATAATATTTTTAGATTAAAATAATTGCCTATCTATGATGAATATGCATTGTTATTTTAGGGCACTATTAAATCTCTTTTAACATAAAGAATTCTTTTTTATCGATAATAAGTTTTTCTTCAGATAGATACCGCTATGCTACCTTTTATTAAGGTTTTTAATTGAAGGGGTTAACAATGGCAAGAACGGATGACACACCCAATACAGAAGGGCTTACGTTTTTAGATGATGGTGAAATGCTCTATGATGACTTATATTTATTGTCCGAAACGGACGAAAAAGGGATTATTACCTATGTGAGCGATTCCTTCGCAAAAGTTGCGGGATGGAAAGGGGAAGATCTCCTTGGCCAGCCGCATAACTGCGTTCGCCATCCTGACATGCCGCGTGCGGCGTTTCGTTCACTATGGGACGATGTTCAGGCAAAAGGTTTTTGGACCGGATACGTTAAAAACGCACGTAAAGGCGGGGGACATTACTGGGTATACGCAACCGTTTTGCGTTCAACCGATAAAAATGGAAATGTGAAGTATGTTTCTATCCGTATTAAACCATCACGTGAAGATATCAAAAAAGCAGAAGCGCTCTACGCGACACTGGATTAAGGAGAAACAATGGCACTAGTAAGACGAACAGAGCATGCACCCGCAGCAGTAGGAAGCGTTAGCCCAGACAAGAGACGTCAGCGTACTTTGGCAAAACAGCAACAAATATCAGAAAGTATCGCCGGAGTAGCTACGACTATTTTGGGTAACGCGCAAGAGAGCGTAAGTGCGATTGAGCAACTCAAGAGCTCGATGGAACAAATCGCGACAGCGGCAGAGGAAAACAGCGGGGCAAGTGAGCAGGCGCTTAAAAATGTACGGGCTATCAACTCCAATATCGGGCGTATGACGACCAGTATTGATACGGTTATCTCCTCAACACTTGTAACGGGTGATAACATCATGGGAGCAGTTGGCACGATCAACACCTCGGTTGCGCGTATGTCGCAGGCGGTGAATGTTGCTAAAACATCATCTACTAAATCGGAAGAGCTAAAAATTTCTTCTGAGAATATCGGAGAGGCGGTTGGATTTATCGCAAAAATTGCGGATCAAACGAACCTTTTGGCGCTTAATGCCGCTATCGAAGCCAGCCGTGCAAAAGAGCATGGAAAAGGGTTTGCAGTTGTAGCGGATGAAACACGTGCGCTTGCGGGTGAATCTGAAAAGAATGCCGATTTTATTTCGAATTTGGTCAATAAAATCCAAGAAAGTATCGATAATATCATCAAAAGTATTACCAGTACAACAGGTATTATTGAGCAAACCGGCGGACGCGGTTCCTCTCTGAGTTTTAAAATGGAGGAACTTACCAAGATCGCGGTTTACTCGGTAGAAGCGGCCCGTAATATGAGCAGCTATACTCAAAGCCTCGGTCATTCTGTTGTGCAGATCAATGACGGGTCAAAAGAAATCGCAGATGCATCCAGTGAGATTGCAAAATCCGTTGAAAAAACCCTCAACAGTATCGAAATGCAAAGCAACTCACTGGTTCAAACCGAAGAGGATATTAAAGAACTCAATAATCTTTCCGAAGAGCTTAAATTTTCAACGGATACGATGAAATCGGCCGAAGAGATAGCGGCATCTGCAGATGCTATCAGTTCATCGATGGACGACATCCAAAATTCTCTCAAAGAAGTAACAAGCGGATTAAATCAAATCGAAGCCTCTTCTCAAGCAACAAACCAAAGTGCTATTTTAAATAAAGAACTGTTTGAGAGCGGTCTTGCTGCATCCAAAGACATCAGCAAACTTATCGAAATTGCACGTCGTAACTTTGACTTGCTGAAAACATCATTTGCGGATGTGAAAGGTCAAATGAATGGAATCAGTCAAGATTTTGTCAATTCAATAGCAGAGGGCAGCAGCGCAAGCAGCGAGCTTGATGTGATCGTTAAAGAGACACGTAACGTTGATAAAACGGTTGGCAGTATCTCTAACAGCATTATCCAGCTTAATATGTTGGCAATCAGCGGTTCGATCGAAGCGGCGCGTGCAGGTGATTTTGGTAAAGGATTTGCGGTTGTTAGTGCGGATATCCGTAATTTGGCCAAAGATTCCGAATCCAATACCGAGAAGATCAATGATACGATCGAATCCATGAATGCAGAAATTGATACTGTTCGTACGGATTGGCTTAAGCTGTTGATCAATCAAGAGGGTGAAAAAGAGCAAATTGGAACATTGATTCACGAAATCGATAAAATCACTACCATGCTGATTGATTTACTTGATCGCTTTACGGGTCTTAAAACAATCAATGATCAAAACATTGAGGGTCTTAATCAAGGACTTATCGGTATTAGTGAGATTCAAAAAGCAGTTGAACTTTCAGCGCGCAATGCACAGGAATCTCGTAAAGCCAGTGAACTGATTATTGAAACGGTAAGCCATATTGGCGAAGGCGTTGAAGAACTCGCTGTCATGGCGGATGAACTTCAACAGGGGTAATTCCATGCTTATCGAAGAGATTTTGATTATTCGCCATAATGAGGTTTCATTTGGTATTTCCACTGCGTTGATTGGTCAAATTCTTCGTGTCCCGGATATTACGAGCTTGGCATTGAGCCCTTATGAAGTCCGCGGCTTATGTGCCGTTGGCGGAGGGATTGTTACCTTATTGGATTTTAACCTTTTATTGGGTCTTACGCCTTGCAGCGCCTTGGATCAGAAAAATCGGGTTATCACATTGAATAATGAGATGAACACATTGGCATTGCTTGTGGATCAAGTAACGGTTTCTTTGACGATCGATCAACAAAAAATTGAGTATCTGGATGTTGTGGATGAGGCGATTATCGCCATTGTTCATTATGAAGATATGCTGATTCAGGTTGTCAGTCTGGAGTACGTTATCGCAGCGATTCGATCCGTGAAGGTAGCAGCTCAAGTGGTGTCAGAGAAAAGCCGCTATGACACAGAATCATCCATAAAAGTGGAAGATAAAAGCCGTTATCTCGTTTTTAAAATGGGAGCAGAAGAATATGCACTCCCTATTGATGACTTGAGAGAGATTCTGAATGCAGATGTCACTATTACCGCCATGGCGGGTTCAAATGATGAAATTATCGGCATGATGTCTTTACGCGAAGAACTTGTGGTTATTGCTGATTTACGCCGTTTTTACGGATTTCAACCCAAGCCAGGAGAAAAGAATCGCATCATGATCGTTCAGATGCACAATAAAACATTGGGATTGATGATTGATGAAATTGTGGACATTCATGAGTTCTCAAAAGCCGATTTGGATTCACTGGGGACAAGCAATGATGATAAACGCATTGCCGGTGTAATACATAATGGAGATAAGCTTATCTCTCTTGTCTCAAACAGCGCTATTGAATCTTTGTTGGAGCGAAACAATGATATTGTTGTTTCCAATGACGTTGCAGCGGTGAGCGAGAATGCAGTTGAGATGGTGGAAGTAGTGATTTTTAAACTCGGAAATGAAGAGTATGCCTTTAGTATCGAAGAGGTTGCAGAGATTATTGATATGACTCCTGTCACTCCGGTGGCAAATGCTGCTGAAATGGTAGACGGAATCATCAACATACGAGGGCAGATTGTGACCATCGGCTCTTTGCATAAACGCTTGGGGATAAAAATTCCTACACATGGAGATCAGAAAATTATTATTTGTCATGCCCCAAAAGGACGAATTGGATTTTTTGTAAATACGGTAAGCGATGTTCTGTCGATTGATCCGGCACAGATGAGAGAGGAAGAGAGCGGTGATGGGCTTTTTTCGAATGTTATTCATTTAGATGAAGGAAAACGGCTGGTGTTGCTGTTTAACCGTAATATTTCACAAGTATTGGAAGGCGCTGCATGAAAAGAATCCTTATAGCAGATGATTCGGCATTGGTTAGAAAACAAATAACAGAGATTATAGCCGAGCTTGGATTTGAGATTGACACGGCACGTAATGGTGCCGAAGCGGTTGAAAAAGCGCTTGCCAGTCAATACGATGTTATTACAATGGATATTAATATGCCGATTATGGATGGTCTTACCGCTGTTCGTAAGATCATGGAAGTACGCCCAACCCCGATTTTGATGATCAGTTCTTTGACGACTGAAAGTGCTCAAATTACAATGGAAGCACTTGATGCAGGTGCTGTTGACTATATTTCAAAACCCGGAACGATGAATGTAGGGCGCAGTGAAAACTCAGAAGATATCGTCCAAAAAGTTAAGTCTCTCAGTCGTATTCCGCCGCGACGTTTGAAAACAATGACACGGCGCAGTGTTGTACGTGAACGTCCGCAAAGTGTTCGGGAAGCGACACGTTTGGAAAATAAATCAACTGCAGATGTAACCAAAATATTATTGATTGGCGCATCAACAGGCGGACCTGGGCTTATTGAACAGATTTGTACGGCATTGCCCTCATCGTTTGGTTACGCCGTTTGTATTGTTCAGCACATGCCCGAGCAGTTCACCGCAGCATTCGCAACTCGATTGGACAAAAACAGTACTTTGCCGGTTATAGAAGCAAAAGATCATATGGAACTTTACCCCGGTAATATTTATCTCGCACGTGGCGGAGTTCACATGCACTTTGCTAAAAAAGTGACCGGAAGAGTGGTTATCCGTGAGGAGAAAAAGAAAGGAAACCGTTTTTTTCAGCCCAGCGTTGATGAAATGTTTATGAGTGCGCTCAAAGTATTTTCAGGTGATCAGATTGTAGGGGTTTTATTGACAGGGATCGGTGATGACGGTGCGAGTGGTATGGTTGCGATCAAGCAAGCAGGAGGATTCACCATTGGTGAGAGCGAAGAGACGGCAACGGTTTATGGAATGCCAAAAGAAGCTTATGATCGAGGGGGAGTATCCCAGCAGCTCCCGTTCCCTAAGATTGTAAGAGCGCTTCAAACACTACGCTAAGGATATAGGCATGGCACTGGTAAAAAAACACATACAGCAGGTTGTTGAAGAGCTTCCAGAGTTTTCAAGATTAGAAGAGGCGGTAGAATATTATCATGCTAATGATGAAAAATTTGATGAGCAAGGCTATGCAATAGAGCAAATTGAAATGTTCGATGGCGGCGGAGAAGAGTTGGTTAAACTTTTGATAGATAGCCCGTATGTCCATAAAGACATGGCAAGTAAAATTGCCGCCACTCTTTCTAAAATGGAGGGAAGTCGTGCTCCTATCGAATCGATTATGGGACTGCTCAAAGTACGTAATGCATACATTCGCAATCTGGGGATCACAACGCTTCAAAGCTATGGCGATGCAATCAAATATTATATTGTGAAATTTTTGATTGGAGATGATCGTGATTTGCGTATTTTTGCGATCAATGTTTTGGGTGATGTTAATTTTGCCCAATCTCGTGATATGCTCATTGAGCTTCTAGAAAATGAAAGCGACATCAATGTGGCAATGACGGCTGTGGACTATATGGCCGAGATTGGTGAAATGGAGGACATTCCCTTGCTCGAAACAGTCAAAAGCCGTTTTAATGATACGTATGCCGATTTCGCAATCGATAATGCCATTCGCAGTATTCGGGGGTAATTGTGGAAGCTCTTTTATCAGAAGAAAATTTTTACAAGATGACCGATTACATTTATCGTAAAGCGGGAATATACTTGGAACTTGACAAACATTTTGACAAACTTTCCAAGTACATAGAAACACGTTGTAAAGCAATCGGAGCTGATTCCTTCCGTAAATATTTTTACACCTTGCGTTTTGATGATAAAGATGGCGCAGAGTTTCAAGCACTTATGAATGGGATGACGGTTAATGAAACCTATTTTTATCGTGAGAAAGAGCAGTTTGAGGTTTTAGTAGAGCGAATTTTGCCGGAACTGCATGAAATAAAACCAAAAGGGCAGGCTTTGCGGATTTTATCTGCACCAAGTTCTACGGGGGAAGAACCCTATTCGATGATATTGCACATTCTCGAAGAAGCGCGTATTGTCGAAGAACGTGATATCGAAATTGTAGGTATTGACATTGACAGTACGGTTATTGAAAAAGCCAAATTGGGCAAATACTCTGACCGTTCAGTCCATGCGATACCTCCGAAGGTATTGGCTAAGTATTTTAAAAAACGGACGTTGGGTTATGATCTCATTGATGATCTTATCGGCACAGTTGATTTTAAAGTATCCAATGTCTTCGATAGAGGGGATATGCGAAAGTTGGGAAAATTTGATGTAATTTTTTCACGTAATATGCTGATCTATTTTGATGATGCCAGCCGAAAAGAAGTTGCAATGACCTTTTACGATATGCTTAACCCAAATGGTTATGTTTTATTGGGTCATGCTGAATATATGAGCCGTATCACTTCGGTGTTTAAGGCCAAAAAAATTGATTCCACATTAATTTATCAAAAATAATCACATTTAGGAGAAGAAAATGCCATTAGTAATATTTGTAGACGACAGTGAGACCGCTTTAGCATCCACTCGGATGGTTACGGATTCAATGCCTATTGAGGTAAAGCAATATTTATCTGCGGTTGATGCACTCAATGAAATCAAAGGGGGGATGGTTCCTGATTTGATTATTACGGATATGAATATGCCTGTTATGAACGGATTTGAGTTTTTACAGGGACTTCGTCAGGTTCCAAGTACGGCTCGCACTCCGGTATTGATGCTTACAACTGAAACACGCGATGAACTCAAAGCACAGGGAAAAGCTCTTGGATTGACGGGCTGGGTGGTAAAACCATTCAACCCGGCACAGCTTAAGCAGGCAATTTCTAGAGTATTGCGCTTAGCATAAGTCAATCAAGATGCAATTCTTACATACTCTTAATGGATTATTGGAACATGTTAAAAACGTGGAACGCGAGACCATTGGACTAACACAAGAGGCACAGTTACGATTTGTCCGCTTCCTTGATAAAAACGGTTTAAGCGTAGATGATGAAACGCTCGAAGCGATGCAGTATCAAGACATCATTGCGCAACAGTTAAGTGCGACGATAGAAGCTATTGAGAGTGCGCAGGAACATATGCAGTATTTTATGCATGCTTTTAGCGAGGATGATGCGATTGCAGCGCAAAGCATTGAAAAAATGCACGGAAAATTGACGAATGCGCTTGAGAAAGCAAAACAGAAACACAGTGCATTTAGCGGAAAAGTGAATCGTGAAGACGATGATGACGGAATAGAGTTTTTTTAGGAGCATGAAATGGCAACAGTAATGGTAGTGGACGATTCAAAAACAGTGCGGAGTTATCATGGCTCTATTCTAAAAGATTTAGGTGTAGAAGTGCTTGAAGCAGAAAATGGGATGGAAGCACTTGAAAAATCATTGGACAATAATGTGGATTTGTATCTTGTAGATGTGAATATGCCGGTTATGGACGGTTACTCATTTGTGAGTGAATTACGTCAGCAGCCAATGCGCCGCTTTACTCCTGTTATCATGATCACAATACAAATGGCAGCAACGGACAAACTCGAAGCGTTTAAAGTAGGTGCCAATCTTTTCGAAACCAAACCTATTAAGCCCGATGCTCTGAAAGGGTATTTGCAGCTCTTGTTAAAAGTTTAAATCAAGGACAACATATGAATCCGCTACTCGAACAATTTTTATTGGAAGCCAGAGAAAATTTGGCGTTTATTGACCAAAACATTGAAAACATCGGAGGAGATGATCCGGAGTTGTTAAACTCGGTTTTTCGTGCTGCCCATACGCTCAAAGGGGGCTCCGGAATCGTAGGGTTTGAAGCGGTCAAACGCATTACCCATCATGCCGAAGATTTATTGGACATGCTGCGTGCAGGAAAACTTGAGTTTAAACCCGTTATGGTTGAATCTTTGTTTAATGCATTTGATGAAGTGGTTAACCTCATTGAAGCTGCCGAAGAGTGCGGTGACATTGTCGAAGCGGATGAGTCACGTATCGATCAAATTGCGCAAGAGCTCAGTGGGCTCATGGGGAAAACGATTGAAGTGCACGTGTGGTCGTGCCCGTTTCGATTGGCAAGCGATGTTGAACGTATTGTCAATATCCCAATGCCGTTTTTACGACAGTTCAACCAAAAAATTCCCTTTAAAGTGGGCGATATTGATGAGGAGTTTTGTGCCAAGGAACAGCTGTATGCCATTGTCTTTGATTTAGATGAATCGTGCATGGTGTATGGAAATGATCCTCTCTATACTCTTTCTCTTATTGGAGATAAGGTTCTAGGAATTCATGCATGCATGGGTGAAAATGCGTCAAAAGCACTTTTATCCGGTTTTGATGATCCGGATGGATTGTTGCTTCGTTTGAGTATGACGGCATTTGTTTATGCAACCTATGAAGAGATCAGCGATGCACTGTTTAATTTCATCGATGAGCTTAGCTTTGTTCCGCTTGATATTGTGACGTTACTGCAGATTAACGAGGGTGAAGCCGGGCATACATTGGATGTTCTGAAAGAACTTTCAGCGGAGTGCAGCGGAGCTATTGACGCACACAACCGTTTAGAAATCAGTGAAAAGATTCATAATACGTTGCCGTTAATTGGACGAGATACGCTTCAAAGTATGCAGCTGCGACGTTTTGATGAGGTACTTAATACAATCAAAGATAGTGATTTGGGCTTGTTGAAATCGTTTTTTGCACAGTTGCCTCAGGGGAACGTGTATGTGCATAATGCTTTGCTTGATAATGCACCAAGTGTAGAGGCAGTATGTACACCTAATGCAGTCTGCGAAACGATAGAAATCAATGAGGTAGAGCGCCTACAGCTAAAAGCGATTCTGACACAGCAGCTTCAAACATTGGAGATGGTGAATGATGACGCATCCCAAGCACGGGTAATGTCGATTTTAGAAAACAACCTTAAACCGTATATTTGCGATATGCCAAGCAGTTTTAGCTCAAAAGAAGCCTTGATCAATTGGTTGCGCTGTGAAATAAATGATGAACAAAATACAGCTGTTCAAGAACCTGTTACAGTATCTAAAACCCCTAGCGTTGAAGCAGTAGTTGTAATGGCAGCGGAACCTGCAGAGGTTAAGTCCTACAGTGAACCTGTTGCAAAAGCCTCTGAGGTGGTTCCTGTAGTCTCAAGTGTGGTAGAACGCGCTGATTCAGACAATCAGTTAGCCAGCAACAAAAAGGGAGTCATCGGCAAAACGGTCAAAGTCGATCAGGAATCGATTGATCATTTGATGAACGTTGTCGGAGAACTTTTGGTGGCTAAAAACTCCCTCCCGTATTTGGCGGATGGTGTTCATAAAATGACAGGAGAAGTGATCAAGCGTGCGATTATGGAAAAATACACGTTTATCAACCGCTTAGCCGAGCAATTGCAAGATTTGATTATGTCGATGCGCATGCTGCCGATTTCGTATGTGTTTGACCGCTATCCAAAACTGGTACGCGATATCTCTAAAAATATGAATAAAAAAGTGACCTTGAGCATGGACGGAGGGGAAACAAAACTCGATAAAAATATGATTGAAATGCTTGCTGATCCAATGATCCATATTATGCGAAACTCTTTGGATCATGGGATTGAAATGCCGGAAATTCGTATTCAAAAAGGGAAAAATCCGGAAGGGCACATAGCGCTTAATGCCTATGCGCAATCGGACAAAATCATCATTGAAATACGTGATGACGGCGCAGGGATCAATATTAGCCGTGTGGTTCAAAAGGTGCTTGAAAAAGAGCTGCTGACGCTGGAGCAAGTGGAAGCTATGAATGATGATGAAAAAGCGGCATTGGTCATGCTTCCGGGTCTCTCAACGGCAGAAACGATCAGTGAATACAGCGGTCGGGGTGTCGGAATGGACGTTGTACGCAAATCAATCGAAGGATTTGGCGGAACGATCCGTATCAAGACGGTACCCAATCAAGGAACGACGATTTATCTCTCAATCCCGGTATCGCTTGCCGTTACTTCATTACTGCATGTGACTATGAGCGGGGTTCATTATGGATTCCCAATGGATTCAGTTTCCGAAACGGTTAAAATCGAACCTACTCAAATAGAGTATTTGCAAAACGAGCCATTTATTTATTTACGCGGCGAAGTCATTCCGTTGCTGTTCGCGAAAAACATGCTGGATGAAGAAGCGCTGACCAACAAAGCACTTCCTGTGGTGGTGCTAAATATCAAAGGAAACCTTCTCGCTGTTGTCGTTAATGAGCTGTTAGGTCAGTTAGATGTGGTTCAAAAACCGCTTGAGGGGATTATGGAAGGTCACCCTATTTTCAGCGGTACAGCATTATTGGGGAATGGGCAAATCATTATGGCAATCGATCCGATAGGCATTTTAGGAATATCGACGGTACTCAAAAGCGATCATCGTATTGCTAGTTAAGTAAAGGAATTAAGATGGAAGATTATATTATCTTTACTATAGGTGATAACTATTATGCTCTCAGTGTCGCATCGATACAGCGGATTATTCAAGTTCCGTTTGTAACGGCTATTCCCAATGCACACCCTATGGTTGAGGGGATGATGTCCTATGAAGATCGCGTGATCAAAGTGGTAAACTTTCGAAGCATGATGGGGATGGAAAATTTTCAAGAAACTACGACGGGCAAATCTCAAAAGCTACTAATTTATCAAACGCAAAATGCATTCTTTGGTATCAAAGTGGATCAGATAGAAGATATTAAGAATCTCGATTGCTCAACCCTCAAACACGTTGACAAACTTGAAGCAAATGAGGGTTTTGTAGAAATAGATGGGGTGGTTGAGGTCGACAATCGGCTTGTGAACGTTATTAAATCGGTATCATTGCCGATGAAGGAGAAAGTATAATGGCAACATTGATGGAAAATAATACGGTAACGTTTAGCGGGGTTGTCTATGAAGATGAGATCGTTTCTTTACGTGATTTCTTACAGCTTACTTCACCTGCTGAAATTACGGTTGATTTTAGTGCATGTGATGATATTCATTTAGGTGTTTTACAGCTCATTTTGGGGTACAAAAAGTTGTATGGTGCAAACTTTTTGTATGGTGATGATCTCAAGCTGTATCAAAAACTGTGTGAAGGGTTTGAAATAACCGAAATGCATTGCGCGTAAGTGCCAGGGAGCAGTTGTGAGCGATTTTATCATTTTCACGAGTAATGAAGCGCATTACGCATTGGATGTGAGCAACATAGAACGTATAGATCAGGTTCCATTATTGACACCTGTTCCCAATGCTCATCCTTTTGTGGATGGGATAATGATGTATCAGAACAATACCCTCAAAGTAATCAATTTTAGAAAAATGACCAATGCGTATGGGGAAGAACCGGCATTGAGTGCTCAAAAACTTTTGATTTACCGGGATAACAAAGGGGTGTTTGCTATTAAAGTAGACACAATTAAAGATATTACCGCATTTGAACCCTCCCATATTAAACCATACGCGCATTGCGTTACAGTAGGGGAGTACTTACTCACACGCGGTGTTGTTGAGTACAAACAGTCGTTAGTTGTTGTTATCGATTCCGTTAAGCTTCCGCATGATGAGGCAGCATGAAAACAATCGTTGTTTCAAATCGTAAAGGGGGATCGGCAAAGACGACTACTTCGGTAAATCTTGCCTGCGAACTGGCGAAAATAGGATCGGTGCTATTGATCGATTTTGATACTCAAGGACATGCTTCACTGGGAGTAGGCTGCGAAGCTTCAGAGGATAATGGCGCGCATTCAATTTTTGTAGGTAAAACTCTCAGTGAGACGTTTGTGCACACGGTACACGATCAGCTCACTCTTGCCCCTGCACAAGAGTTTTTTGATGTGTATGAATTTGGAGATTTGCGAGGAGTACTCAAAAACCGTTTTCGCCGCGAGATGATCCATGATTTTTTTGATTACGTGATTATCGACACCCCTCCAACTTTTGATGGACTGCTTAAAAATGCGCTTGAAGTCGCCGATGCGGTTGTCATCCCTTTTGTTCCGCATCATTTGGGTGTCGTCGCTGTGGGGCAAATGGTACGCGCCATCTATCAAAATGCCTCACTCAATGCGCAAAAAACACCCGAAGTGGGGATTTTACCCGTGATGGTCAATGCCCATATTCCTGAACATCGTGAAGCCATTGCCAAAATTAGAACACAGTTTGGTGAAGAAAAACTCTTTTCAGGGATAGGGATTGATATTAAACTGGCCAAACAGTTTGAAGGGGGAAATCCTGTCGTTTTGGATGAGGAACGTTCTCGCGGAGTGAAAGATTACCGTTATTTTGTGGAAGAGCTCTTGGCTCGATTAGATTAAATGAGAAGAATGGATCTGAATGATTACTAAAATACTTATTGTTGATGACAATGAAAACAATCGAATGCTTTTACGGGCACTTTTGGAAGATTATGCTGAAGACAACGGTATAGATTTCAACATACATGAAGCGGTCAATGGGTTAGAAGCCTCTTTGATTGTGCAAGATGAACATTTTCATCTCATCTTTATGGATATCATGATGCCGGAGATGGATGGAATAGAAGCTACCAAACGTATCCGCGCGCAAGATGCTAAAACGATGATTGTTGCCGTATCTGCAGTAGATGATGGTGCACGTCAGCAACAGATACTCAGGAACGGCGCTGAGGACTATATCAACAAGCCCATTAATGCAGATATCTTTTTGGCACGTTTAGGCAATTATTTATCGTTGATTGAGTCACGGGACACATTGACAAGAAAGTATAATGCAAGCGCTGCAAATTTGTTTACACAAGAAATTTTTAGCCGTAAATTGCTCTTTTATGTAGAAAAAGATGATGAGCTTGCAGAATTTTGGGAATATTATCTGCTCAATTCAAGCCAACGTTGTGAGAAATTAAGTGACGCCATACGTACCGTATATGCTTTGGGATCTATCGGGTTGAAAGTAGGGGTTAAGCTGCAGATAATTGTCGAAGAATCGATGGAGACCATGTTCATCACCCTTAGAGGCTTGGATGATGTTGATGAGAAGATTATCAAACTGGTTATGGCAAAAAATCCAACGGTGACTGATTATAAAATAAGGGATGGAAAAATCAGCATTGCGGTGAAGCGTCCCAATCTTGAACAACCGGTTGCGCTTGTTAATGAAGTGATAACAAATGTTGTCCCTGAATCTACAGCTCCTGCGGCAGCCTACAAAGCAGTTGTGGAAACAATGCAGGTGTATGATTATATGGACCCTGAAGATTTACTGGATTTAAAGGAGTATGTGGGCAAGCTCAATTCTCTTATGATGATTGTGGGCGGAGAGATTGAGTATCAAGAGGTGGATGAAATCAGCAATAATCTTCAGCAGATAGGCCGAATTGCTTCAGGATATACGGACAGTTATTCTATCGGCCATGCTTTGGGGACGATGGGACGAATTATTGACAGTCACCGTGATTTATTTGTAAACAAAGCTACTGATATAGCACCGATGTGCGCTGCATTTGGGCGTGATTTAAGTACGTGGATACAAATGATTTTCGTTGAGGGTGCTGCTAGGGTGAACTTTATGGATGATACGATCGTTGCCAATGCCGAACTCATTATGAGTATTTTAACCATGGACGATGCTGATCATGCCAGCACTGCCGAAGATCTCGATGATATATTTGACTTTTAGGAGCTTAGGATGGGATATCGATTAGAAGTAAAAAACGGATGCAGTTGTTTCAAGCGTGATGGCGGAGTAGATACACAAAGTTTTGACTCTGCGCAGGATGTAAAAGAAGAAGCTGAAGCATTGCTGCAGCGGATGCAAAAAAATTATTGTAAAAAACACCAGTTCGTCCTCTCAAGTATGGGCGGCAACTATACGATCACGATACAGCCCAGAGTTGCAGGATAGGGAAAAATCATGAAGGGTTTGATCTCGGGGATAGTGGGTGCTATGTTTATCTTCTGGGGATGTGCCCCTGTTGAGGAAAAACCGCTTGTGATTTCAGTGGACACATGGATCGGAGCCAGCCCTTTGTACTATGCTCATGCAACGGGATGGCTAAAAGAGGCTAATATTCAAATACTTCAAGCGGGCTCAATTGAAGAAAATTTAAATTTGTATGAGACCAATGCCTCTGATGTTGTGACGGGTACGGAGCATGAGTATTTTCGGCTCAAAGAATTTCATAAAGATCTCATCCCTGTTATTATTTATGATCGCTCCTATGGGGGAGACGTCATCCTTTCAAACCGCACTCTCCAGCAGCTGCTTCAACCGGATACAAAGATGAGTGTGTACGTTGAGCTTGATACAGTGGGGGAAGATATGCTCAATTATTTAATCGTAGAACATAATCTTTCCAAAGATAAGATGAAGATTTATAATCGCAGTCAAGAAGAAATTAAGCGTGTCGGCAACCCAAATTCAAATGAGGCCTTTATTATGATAACTTATAATCCTCATGATTTGGCTTTGAAAAAACAAGGCTTCAAAGAGATTGCGAGCAGTAAAAATGATCATTATGTGGTCGTTGATTCTTTTATGACTTCCCGTCAGGTTTACAATCAACATAAAAAACAGCTGCAAACACTTAAAGCGCTTATGGATAAAGCCGTTTCTTCTTATCAGAATAATCCAAAACTTTTCTATAAAACAGTAAAGCCTTATCTCAATAATGTAGGTTTTGAGGAGTTTGAACAGATGCGCGCAAACATACGATGGATTAATAATGAAACGCTTTCTCCAGTAATGAAGAAAAAACTAGAGGAAATGAACTATCCTGTTGCTGAATTGATTTATTTCAATGAGGTAAGACGATGATTCAAGAGATGATACTCAAAGTGAAAGCCATAAATAGACAGCTATTCCGTTCTTTAGGATTTACGCTGTTGTTTTGGTTTTTGACTTTGAGTATTATTCCTGTTGTTATTATTGCCTGGTATGGATACGCACATACGGTCAAAAGCGTTGACGAAATGCAGCGCAATAAGCTTACCAACACTGCTGTTTTGAATGTTGCAACACTCAATGAGAATTTTTATGGAGCCGCTAAAAATTTATGGATATGGTCGCAGCTTAGAGCACCTAAAGACGTTTTATCTTTGTTGCATGAGCGTTATACTAAAAGTTCCCAGAATCTTTACTCCTTCATTCACGGTGAAGAGTATGAAAAATTCATAAAAAATCAGCCAGAGACAATTTTGACACTTTCAAAAGAGTATGACTATGTGTACGATCTGTTTTTAATCGATTTGGAGGGAAATATCCTCTATACGATTAAAAAAGAATCTGATTTAGGGACAAATCTTTTAAATGGCCTGTATTCTAAAACCCGTTTTGCTCAAACGTATCGTAGAAGTCTTGCAGATGGAAAAGTTCATTTTTCAGATCTTGAACGTTATGCTCCCTCAGCAGATGCATTGACCGGATTTATTACTCAGCCAATTTTGGATAATTCAGGCAAAATGGTTGGTATTATAGGGTTACAGTTGAATATGAATGTTCTTTTTGACTCTTTGAAGGATAAGAGAGAGGGAGTAAGCCAATACCTTGTTGGAGCAGATGGGTTACTGCGCAGTTCCGTTGGGGATTCCGATGAAGTTTTGAAGCGACGAATCAGTACAAAAGTTTTTTGGAATTGGTATAACGAACATGGAATTCACGGGCAATATCCTGATGGGATGTCAGAAAAAGCAAGCTTTTATATAGGGCCAAACGGGAAAAAAGTTCTGGGGGAACACCGATCGATCAATCTAATGGGGATACGATGGGTACACATTAGTGAAATGGACGAATCAGAGGTACTGGCTATCCCAAATCATTTGTTTACTATGATCATTATTTTTTCTTTGATTGTTACCGGTGTGGTCGTTTTTGTAGGGATAATGATTGCCAGACGTATTGTGAAACCTATTGAATTGCTTTCCGAGGCCAGCAAACAATATATGAACGGCACTAAAGAGGTTTATGTATCGGTGGAGGCTGCTAATGAGATTGGAGAACTTGGATCGGTCTTTAATGCGTTAATTGAGAAACAAGAATATAATGAAGAGAAGTTGAATTATTTGGCGCAAAAAGCACAAAAGACGCTCGATGAACTCAAAGAACAAAAATATGCCCTCGATGCCCATTCTATTGTCGCCATTACGGATGTGAAGGGGACAATTACCTTTGTAAACAGCAAATTTGAAGAGATCAGCGGCTATAAAAGTGATGAATTGATCGGAAAAAATCATCGGCTGCTTAACTCGGGTCTGCATGGAATAGAATACTGGAAAGAGATGTACCATACGGTGAGTCATGGTGCAATATGGCATGGCGAAGTGTGTAATGTGGCGAAGAATGGTTCGTATTATTGGGTCGATACAACCATCGTTCCTTTTATGGATGAACATAAAAAGCCTGTGAGTTATATTGCAATACGTACCGATATTACAGAACGTAAAGCCATTCAAGATTCTCTAAGCAAAGCGATGCAGCTTCAAAAAGCGATCTTTGAGAATGCCGGGGTAGCGATCATTACTACGGACATTGAGGGGATGATAACAGGGTTTAACGCTGCGGCTGAAGAGATGCTTGGGTATAAAGCCCAAGAGCTGATAGGCAAAGAAAGTCCCGCTATTTTTCACAAGTTGGAGGAAGTGGTTTATAGAGCCAAAGAATTTTCCCAAGAGTTAGGGGAGGTTGTGGAGCCTGGCTTTAAGGTATTTGTAATTAAAGCACAGAAGCATTTACCTAATGCGCATGAGTGGATCTATGTGTGCAAAGACGGCAGTGAAGTTCCGGTGTATTTGAATGTGACCGCATTGTATGATGCAAATGGGAAGACAAGCGGTTATATGGGAATTGCAAGCAATGTTTCCCTGTTTAAAGAAGCCGAACAGCAGATGCTGATAGCCAAAGAGGCTGCGGAGTCTTCTGCACAGATAAAATCAGAGTTTTTAGCAACCATGAGCCATGAGATCAGGACTCCTATGAATGGAGTGCTTGGGATGCTTGGACTTTTGTCCCATTCAAACTTGGATGATACCCAACGTCACCAAGTGCGTGTTGCTTCTAACAGTGCAAACTCACTGCTGGGACTCATTAACGATATCCTCGATTTTTCCAAAGTTGAAGCAGGTAAAATGGAGCTTGAGATGATCGAGTTCAATTTGCGCGATGAGCTGGGAGAATTTATTGAAGCAATTGCTTTTAGTGCCCAGGAAAAAGGGCTGGAACTCATACTGGATACGACGAAACTGACACGCAGTAGCGTGATTACCGATCCGGGACGTCTGCGCCAGATATTGACAAATCTTGTCGGTAATGCGGTCAAATTTACCCATCGGGGGGAAGTTTTCATCAGTGTAGTATTGGATGAAGTAGATGCTCATCACGGAAGATTGCGTATCAATGTGCGTGACAGCGGAATCGGAATTTCCGCGGATAAAATTGACTCATTGTTTGAGACGTTTTCGCAAGCGGACAATTCGACAACGCGCAAATATGGCGGCACGGGATTGGGGCTGGCGATTGTGAAGAAACTGTGCGAAATTATGGATGGAAAAATTTGGGTAACGAGTGTTGAGCATGAGGGGAGTACCTTCCATATAGATATCGGCGTTGGATTGGGTGAGCTATCGGCGTTGAGTATTCCCAGTATGTCGGTTGCGGATAAATCTGTTCTTGTAGTAGATGACAATGAAACGAATCGTGCGGTTGTGCGAGCACAGTTGGAAAGCTGGGGAATGAAAGTATATGAGGCTGAAGATCCGATCATTGCATTTGATTATTGTCAGATCCGTATTGCACAGGGGCATATCCCACCTTATGATGTAGCGCTGTTGGACATGCAGATGCCTAACATGGATGGGGCGGATCTGGGGGAAGAGATACGCAGTATACGTCAATGCGATGATATGAAGATGATTATGATGACGTCATTGGGGTCACGGAATGATGCGCAGCGTTTTGCACAAATCGGATTTGATGCATTCTTTGCCAAACCCACTACGACAAAAGATTTGCTCAACGCGCTCAAAGTACTGTTTGATGAGGGGGAGGCGCTTGAGGGGGCTACTCCGCTTGTAACGAAGGATTATTTAGGGACACTTCAGGAGAATACACAGATTCAATGGCCAGCTGATATTCGTATTTTATTGGTCGAAGACAACACTACCAATCAGATCGTAGCGCAGGGTATGCTGGGGATGATCGGGTTGGAAGCAGATGTCGCTTGCAATGGTTTAGAAGCGCTCGAAGCGATGCAGCTTGCGTTGGAAACCGTACCCTATACGCTCCTTTTGATGGATTGCCAAATGCCTGAAATGGACGGCTATACAGCATCAACGGCAATCCGAGAGGGAAGAGCAGGAGAAGCATATCTAAAGATTCCGATCATCGCAATGACGGCCAATGCAATGGCAGGGGATCGTGAAAAATGCCTTATTGCAGGGATGAGTGATTATGTGACGAAACCAATTAATATTGATACGCTTAGGGCAGCGTTGCTGAAATGGTTGAAGGGAAGCGTTGTCGCGGATGAGCCGAATGTTCATCCAAGAAAGCCAAAAGCCAAGCCCATCGATAAAGAGGTTCAAGAGCTTAAGTTGTGGGATGAAACGGATGCGCTTAAGCGATTGGGCGGTAAAAAAGAGCTCTTGATAAAAATCATACAGTCATTTTTGGATGAGGGTCACAGAATGACCAGTGCGCTTGGCACGGCAATTGCGCAAGCTGATTTGTCTAATATACAGCTGCACGCACATTCGATCAAAGGATCGGCAGCGAATGTCTCGGCACAACAGCTGCAGGCATTGGCAAAAACGATCGAATTTTCAGCGAAGAACGGGAATAAAAGCACGCTCAAAAAGGAATTTGTAAATTTGGAAAAAGCAATGCAAGAGGTATGTGCGGTATTTGAAAAAGTACTCAAGCAAGAAGTCCGGCCCGTGATACGAAAAAAACGGATGGATTCGTTACAGATGGCCGTAAAATTGCAAAATCTGAAAAAAGAGATTGAAGCAGGAGCGTATATTGATACCGATGCACTTGATATTTTTGGTGATTATACCGATGAAGAGTTTACGGTGCATATGCGTATGCTTAAAGGGCATATAGATCGATTTGACACGCCTGAAGCCCTTGCGCTTTTGGAAACTATTATGGCAGGATTGGAATAAAATATGAATACTAAAGCGGTTATATTAATTGTAGATGATGTTCCCACTAATGTGCAAGCATTGGCTCTTTTGCTCAAAGAAGATTATGATGTTAAAGTAGCTACTGGAGGGGCAAGGGCACTGGAACTCGCAAGCCAGGATCCAATACCTGATTTAATATTATTGGATGTACAGATGCCGGAGATAAGCGGTTATGATGTATTCAAGTTACTCAAAGAAGAGAGCATCACTGCCAAAATACCGATTATCTTTATTACAGGAAAAGATGCAGCTGAGGATGAAGAATATGGACTGGAATTGGGTGCTGTGGATTATATTGCCAAACCTATACGCCCCTCAATCGTTAAAGCACGGGTCAAAACGCACATCACACTCAAGCAGCAGCATGATCAGCTTGTAAGAATGGCTACACGCGATCAGTTGACGGGATTGTACAATCGTCATTTTTTGAGTGATATTCTCGATAAAAAAGTATCTGAGAGCAAACGTCATAATAAGGCACTCTCGGTGGTTATTGTGGACATTGATCATTTTAAAAACGTGAATGATACGTTTGGTCATTTAACGGGTGATGTCATTTTGAAGGCAGTGGCCAAAATTATGGAAAGCAGCGCCCGTAAAGAGGATGTGGCCGCACGTTTTGGCGGTGAAGAATTTATCATAGTTTTGGACAGCTGTACGGCAGATGACGCGCTGGTAAAAGCAGAAAAATTACGAAGTCAAATAGAGGCACTGCATCCTGAAGGTATTTTAGTGACAGCGAGTTTTGGTGTGGGACAGCTACAGCCGGATATGCAACGGTACGAGGATCTTTTAAAAAATGCAGACACAGCACTGTATATCGCCAAGGAAGAAGGGCGAAACCGTGTTGTTTTGTATGAAAAGAGAGCGCTATGAGACAACTGATCGGGCGTAAGGTTTTTCTCTATTTTGCGTTATACATTACCCTCGTTGGGGCTGTTTCTTCCTTGTTGTATTCTCGTTATGAAAGCTTGACAAATGCTTATGTTCAAACTCACGTTAAAGAGTTTAATGACCGTACGCAAAGCTATGAATCGATGCAGCAGCGAATGATGGATAACTATTATGGGATGTTTTTGGATTCTCCCAGAGTTTCCCAGATTATGCATCAAGCGATGCACAGTGACGCGTCAGGGCAGATGATTCTGCGTCAAGAGCTGTACCAGCGAATGAAGGTGGTATATGACTCACTGCAGGAGTTTGATACGCGGATTCTGTTTTTCCATTTACCTGAGCAGATTGCATTTTTACGTGTGCATGAGCCACAAAAGTTCGGAGATAAGCTTAGCAGTGTGCGTCCAATTGTTGTTTATGCGCAACAGACACAAAAGAAAGTCGTTGCTTTTGAAACGGGAAAATATGCAAGTCATTTTCGCAGTATTTATCCCTTGTTTTATAAAGGGCATTTCACCGGAACGGTAGAAATCGCCTATCCGTTTTTAGCACTCAAGCGACAAGCAATGCTTCAAGATCAGGGAGCCTATACTTTTTTGATTAAGCGCAGCATGTTAACGAAAAAGTCAAAACATGAAGCTATGATCAAACGTTATCAAGACTCTCTTTTTGGTTCAGAGTACGTCGAAGATCAAGAAAGTGCGCTGCTTAAAGACGCACAGGGATTTGCAAAAGGGGAGCTAGAAGCTCTCATCGCCGAAAATAAAGAAAAAATCTTAAAAGGGCTAAAAGAAGAAAAGTTACAAGGGATACAACTTATTCACAGGGGAACCTATGCGCTGATGGTTTTAAAACCGATCTATCAGATCGGTGGAGAACAAGCAGCGTATATGGTTGAAATCACCCCGGATCATCCGATATTTGCAACACAATGGAATCAGTTTGTCCTTTTAGTAATCATGCTTGCCATTATATTGGCGTTGTTAATGTGGTATATTTATCATTATAATCGTTCGGTTCTTTTGACTGAACAGTATAAAAAAGCCATTGAAGAGAGCATGATTGTTTCTCGAACGGATGCAAAGGGGATTATCACTTATGTTAACCCCCGTTTTGTTAAGATCAGCGGATACACCCAAGAGGAACTGTTGGGACAGCCTCATAGTATTGTACGTCATCCGGACACGCCTGCAACGGTTTTCAAAGCGATGTGGCATACACTTCAGCGAGGAAGAAACTGGCAAGGAATGCTTCAAAATACCAAAAAGAACGGAGAGTCCTATTTTGTTAAAAATTTGATCTCACCTATCGTGGATGAAGACGGTAAAATTTTGGAATACCTTGGATTGCGGGAGGATGTGACCGAAATACAAAAAAGCCGTTTGAATGCACAGGAAGCCGAACGGATTAAATCCGCCTTTGTCGCTAATATGAGTCATGAAATCCGAACACCGATAAACGGAGTTGTCGGATTTATCCATTTGCTCTCAAAAACAAATCTGGACACGACCCAGCGTCGTTATGTATCGATTGTGGAGAGTTCATTGGAAATGCTGCTGCACATTGTTAATGATGTTTTGGACTTTTCCAAAATAGAAGAGGGTAAAATCGACATAGAATGGATTAAAAGCCATCCGAAGAAAGAACTTACGAGTGTTTTTGAACTTTTTATTCCTCAAGCAGATATCAAAAAAATAGATTATCGATTGATAATGGATGAAAAAATCGAGGAGTGTTTGATCCTTGATATTCATCGTATCAAGCAAGTGTTGAGCAATCTCATCAGCAATGCGCTTAAATTTACACCCGAAGAGGGATCGGTACACGTTAAGATAGAAATGGTTGAGGATACGAAAAACGCTCAAAAATTAGAGTTTAGTGTTATTGATACGGGGATTGGAATTCCAAAAAGCAAGCAAGGCAAAATTTTTGAAAAATTCACACAAGCAGATGCCTCCACTACGCGTGAATACGGCGGGACAGGGTTGGGGCTTTCGATTGCCAACGCGATTGTGAAGCTTATGGGGGGAGAAATCGCGATACAAAGCGAAGAGGGGAAAGGGTCTACTTTCTCTTTTGTCCTTAATGCGCAAAAATGTGATGAGTTTGAGAACGAAGTCACGAATGCCCATCAAGCTGCCATGAAGTATTTAGAATTAAAGGTATTGGTTGTTGATGATTTTGAGATCAACAGAATGCTCATCGGAGAATTGCTAAATTCCCATTATGGGGTAACGGCCGATTTTGCTAATGATGGCAAAGAAGCTGTAGAAATGGTCCATAAGAATAGATACGATTTGGTACTGATGGATGTAAATATGCCGGTTATGGACGGAATCCAAGCAACAAAGTTAATTCGTAAAGAATATCCTGAGCTTCCAATTATTGCGCTGACGGCCAATGTCATGGAGGGTGATGCTGAAGAGTTTACAGCACACGGAATGAACGATTATCTTGCTAAACCTTTGGATTATGATGAGTTGCATCGCGTCATGACACGCTTCTCAACAAAGAAGTTGATATGAAAACCCATGAAGAGCAGATTCAGGAATTTGAAAAGGTATTTGGTGAATTAAAAGCAATGCTTCATTTGTCAGATGAGGTCATGATCAGACTGAACAATAAATTCTTTGAGTCTGTATCGTCAACGCTGGTAGCATTAAATGAAGCAATAAGAGTTCTTGACTATGAGACCATTGAAATGCTTGCTCACTCAATCAAAGGGAGTGCCGGATCGTTGCGTTATACCGCTATCAATGAAATCGCACAAGAATTGGAAAAGAGAGCTCATGAAAAAGAAAATCATGCATATTTAGAGGACTTGGCATCACTTGAAAAGCAATTTAATACAGCAGATGAAAGTTATAAGTTATGGAAAAATAAAATGGGATTATTATAGATAGCACATCAGCTTTTTTTAGGAGCATCTTCCTCATCATCATAGATAGTGAAAATCGGAGCAAATCCCATAAGGATTAGTTTTTTATCGATCGCTTTTGCATCAAAACCGCCTCTTTTGATAGAGGATAATAATTTGATCTGTTGCTCTCTACTTAGCCCTGCTAGCTCTAATTCTAACGCAATTTCTTCTAAAGTCATGATTGTATTCCTTATAAATCGCCAATTCTTTATTTAACAAATTCAGTATTTTTTGAGATGGATAAGTTTCTTGAAGAAATGCCTGAAATAGGCGTTTGAAAGTACCAAAACCCTATTTTACGACGTTTCATAGCTTTTGGTGCAACAAAAAGTGCAACCATTGAATGATTTTAATTTGTTTTCGAATGTAATAATGATACCACATAATAGGACAGTCGAACCTTGAGGATAATTTTTTAATCCGTCGAATCTCTAAATATAACACAAAGTTAACGGCTGAAATTAATTCGGCTAAAAAAGTGTATATGTCTGATAATGGCTTTTTAAATCTCGGGATAAGTTCTGAACGCAATGTGGGGGCAATGTTCTATGCAACTATTGGAATTCAGAGGATGTGACTTATCTGCTCGAAAACAAAGAGTGTGATTTTTATGTCGGGAACAAGCTATATCAGGTGTCCTATACGATTCAAGACGATCAAAGTGCAGAGTATTGAAGCATTTTTCTCGATTCTACCTTCAAAAATATAGCCAGTTACGAGAGTGATACAATTTTGGAAATTTTGAAGAAGTAAAAGAGAAGATTTAGCTTATTTCTTTGTTGCTCCTTTGCACTCTGACGCTTTTTTACAAGAAGTGATAAAATCATCATCGCCAAACATCCCCTGATAAACGAAATAATCCCCTTCCCAGTTGCCATCACTCGAGAAAGAGGAGGAATAAAGTGCTCGAGGTATGCTCATTTTTCCAAATCCCTCTTTTTTATTACGAATAATATTTCCCTCATAGATTATTCCATTGGACCAGATATGTTTTCCATTAGTTGAAGGGTTCCCGTTTTTGAAAATTCCTTCATAACTACTATTGTCTGGCCATGTGAATTTTCCTTTTCCGGATTTGACATCGTTTACAAAATGACCCTCATAACGCATTCCGTTTGCCCAGGTAAATATTCCTTTGCCCGTTTGTATACCATTGGTAAAATCGCCGGTATAAGTGTTTCCATCTGTATAGGTGAGTTTCCCTTTTCCAGTCTGCCGACCATTGTTAAAATCACCATCATATTGATTTCCGTCAACCCAGATAAATCTCCCCTGACCATGAGGCTTACCATCTAAAAAATCCCCTTCATAACGATTTCCGTTTGCCCAGATAAACATTCCTTTTCCTGTCGGCTGTCCAATAATGAAACTTCCCACATAAATATTTTTATTTGTCCAAACAAATCTACCCTGTCCGCTTGGAGTACCATCAACAACATCACCCTCGTATGTATTACCAGTGATCCAAGCAAATTTCCCATAACCTGTTTGCTTACCGTCTAAAAAAGGTCCTTCATAGCGGCTGCGATCAGGATAGGTAAGCACTCCCTGCCCCGTACGTACGCCATTTACAAAATCACCTTCATAAACACTGCCGTCAGGCCATATGAATTTACTTTTACCTATTTGGATGCCATCAATAAAGTCACCTTCATAGTAAGCTTTCTCAGGCCATATAAATTTACCTTTTCCCGTCCGTTTACCATTTATAAATTGGCCTTCATAGTAACTACCATCAGGAAAAATATATTTTCCATTGCCACTATGTTGACTATCGATAAATTGACCTTCATATACACTCATGTTTGGCCATAGGTATATGCCTCTACCATTTGCCTTGCCTGCAGTTAAAATACCCACATATTGTTCTTCATTCTCATCCTTAAGGATCAATCGCAGGGTACCTTTTCCTTCTCCCTTACCATTCTTGCACACACCAGACCAAGAAATGCGTTGAACATTTTGAGCAATATTCCAAATTTGACAGTTTGTAGCAGTGTCGCTCATCCACTCATCAGCATAAGCCAGCGTTACAAAAGATAGTATCGTTCCTGCTAAAAGGTGTTTTAAGAGAGGGTTTAAGTGTCTTATAGATTCCAATAATAATCCTTTTATTAAGTATAAACTATAGATAAAGCTAGAACATACTTTATTGTCCTAACGAATTATGCTAAAGTTATAGTCAAATTATGAACCCCCGAAAGCTTTAATTAAAAGCACTACCAATATCGTTTTAATAATTTAAACTAACAACAAGGAGCTTTCTATGGAAACCAATACAGTACTGGAAATTTTTGACACAGCTACATACACTTTGAAAACCTACAGCACTTTACTGGATATATCTATTTTCAGCATGCTTGGAATGATGAGTCTTATAACATTTGCTATTCTATTCGAGCGCATAAACTTTTATAAAACAATACATTTAGAGAACTATACCAATAAAAAAGAACTAGAGTTAAAGATGAGTAATCGCTTAACGATTATATCTACCATTGCAGCTAATGCGCCTTATATCGGATTGCTTGGTACTGTATTTGGCATAATCTTAACCTTTTATAGTCTTGGAATAGGCGGAATGACTGATAGTAATGCCATCATGATGGGCCTTGCATTAGCACTAAAAGCCACTGCATTTGGACTTATTGTGGCCATTCCGGCAATTGTTTTTCATAATTATTTAGTACGACGTATGGAAGTAATGGTCGCTCAATGGGAGATTCATTATGAAGATCAAAAAAATTGAATCCATCAATGTCATCCCGTTTATTGATATTATGCTGGTGTTACTCGCTATTGTGCTTACAACAGCAACGTTTATTGTTAAAGGGTCCATTCAAGTAGACTTACCTGAAGCATCAGCATCAGCAAAAACGATTCAAAAACCAATAGAGCTTACAATACACGCCGACGGCACTGTTTATTTGGCTAATAAACTTGTGTCAAAAGAAACTCTATTAAATTCGTTACAATCTGCATCAAAAGAATCTACCATTATCATCAATGGAGACCGAGGCATGGAGTACCAATACTTTGTCACTATCATCGATACACTAACTGCCGGAGGATATACTCATATTTCAATCGCATCACTTCAACATAAATGAAAAAAAGTCTTTTTTTATCTGCATTATTGCATCTTGTCTTGATCGCAATCTTTTTTTTCTTCCCTCTTGCAGTAGATTTATCGAAGAAAAGTAAAGCGATTGAACTTACTTTTGGCCCGCCTGACACAACTTCACAGAAGATAGCTTCCGAAGAAAAAGAAAGCAAGCCGAGTGTAAAATCGGCTCCAATCTCTCCCGAGCCAGAAAAAACAACGGATAATGAAATAACGCAAGCACCCGCAAAACCAAAATCCGAGGTATCCAATCTACCCGCTGAAATACCGGCCGATATCATGCCCCCTGTTAAATCCTCGGCACCGGCACAACCCACAAGCACCATTGAACCGACACAGGCTTCAATGCCAAACGCTCCAATGCAAAAGTCAGCCTATAGCCTACCCGAAGCTTCCCCCGAAATTTATGGGTCAATGGGACTCAATTCTTACTACTATAATAAACCGACGGAAGCATTTTCGCCACTTCATACCACAAAGTCTCCTGCTAAGAAACTTCAACAGCAATACATAATGAAACACTCAATGCAAAGTAGTCCAAGAATACCTATGCAAAAGCCCTCCATGATTCTAACAGAAACTGTACCAACCATGACTCTGTCAATAATCAAAAACATGAGCAGAGAAACAACACCCCTTGACACCGCACCTATTACAGCAGAAATTTTGAATTCAGAGCCTAATACAGTTAAATCGTATGGTGAAGAAATTTTTAGTGCCCAACAAGCTTATATGCAAGGTATTCAACAGGCAATCGAGAAATATAAAGTCTATCCCCAAGAAGCAGAAGAAGGAACCGTCAAAATTAAATTTAGAATTGGTAACGATGGCACAGTTATAAAGATGGAGATCATAGAATCATCCGGCTCTGAAACTTTAGATGCAGCGGGAGCAGTATTAGTTAAAAAAATTGTAAAATTTCAACCCATACCCGATATTCTTAAAAAAGAATTTATGGATATTATGCTCAATATCAACTATAAATGAAGTGAAGCATAAAAGAGAGCAGGGTTTTTAGAAAAAGACTTTGGTCACAATGCACAGTGGGGCAAGCAGGAAGATAAAGCCTTTGTAAAACATAATTTGATAAACAATGGTTTAAAAGGTATAATTGTATAAATAGACAAAAGGAGTTAAGATGAATATTTCAGCAACTCAACTTAAACAACAATCCCATCTGCTAGATCATGTTAAAGAAGAAGATATCATTATTACTAAACGCGAGAAGCCTTTCGCTGTTGTAATTGATATAGAAAGATATCGAACCCTTATGAAAGAAGCCGAAGCAGGTAAAATTGAACAAAAACTTGCCGCTTTGTCTGGGCTTGGTTCATTTTCATTGGGCGGGAAAGATTTTAATGATCTAAAAACTGAGATGGCTAATGGCTAAATATTTTTTAGATGCCAATATTATCCTCGATTTAATCGATAGTGATCGTGGGAATATCACACTAACGCGTGAGTTTGTGAAAGAGGCTATAGTAGAGGGAAATGAACTATGTACAAGTTGTGATATTTTTACAACGGTTTATTATGTAGCATCTAAAAAACTATCTTCTAAGAATATTATTGCGGAACTAGAAAAGTTATTGACCTTTATCGATGTGATTGCTATTGATATTGACACCATCAAAGAAGCGATGGGTCTCATGGGTGATAAAGATGATTTTGAAGATATGCTCCAATATATTTGTGCTCTTCGTAACCATAGCAGTTTGATTGTAACGAATGACAAAAATTTTTATCGTGGTGAGATTGAATTACGTTCTTTAAAATAGGAATTGTTGAATGGGAGTGTCAAAATTATATGTGTACCTAAATGTGTACCCTTGAAGTTTTTGAGAAGAAATTTATTTGACGCCAATTCAAGTTTAAAGTGCAACAGGAGATCAAAAGGGTGTAGCAAAGAGTCGATTTTATCCGACCAGAGATAAAGGGACATATATGAGCTACAACCAATTGACCATGGTACAACGATACCAAATAGAAGCTTTGAGAAGAGAGCGAGTGAGTTTGAGTGCGATAGCAAAAGCACTTGGAGTACATCGATCAACAATAGGACGTGAGATACGACGCAATGAGTTAGATACAGGAGAGTATCAAGCGTATTATGCACAAGTGAGCGCAAGGCTACGGTATCAGCGGAAGCAGAAAAACAAGAAACTAAACGGAGCACACCAGCGTTATATTCATGCAAAGCTAAAAGAGGGATGGAGCCCAGAACAGATTGCGGGGCGGATGAGCTTAGATGGGTTGATAGCACTTAGCCATGAGACAATCTATCGTTATATTTATCGACGTATGCGAGAAGGACACAAAGAGCTTGCACAGTATTTACGCCATAAGCATCGAAAGTATAAAACTCGTAAAGGAATATACGAACTGCGAGGAAAAATACCAAGGGCTAAACCAATTCATCAAAGAGATACTATTGTCGAAGAGAAAAGCCGTATAGGGGATTTCGAAGCCGATACCATCATTGGAAAAGATCATGAGCAAAGTATAGTGACCCTTGTAGATCGACATTCAAAGTTTACCTTGATGCATAAAGCTCCCAGCAAAGAAGCATTCGAAGTGACTCAAGTAATAGTCAAATTAATGGAACCGCTCAAAGGTGTTATACGAACCATTACCAGCGATAACGGTAAAGAGTTTGCCAATCATGCCTATATTGAACAAAAACTCGGAGTTGATTTTTACTTTGCTGAACCTTATAAATCGTGGCAGCGAGGACTTAACGAACACACCAATGGATTAATACGGGAATATATTCCGAAGAAGACAAAGTTTGAGACGATAAGTGATAAATTTATTGTAGACATACAAGAGAAACTAAACCATAGACCTCGAAAAATACTTGGCTATAAAACTCCGCATGAAGTGTTCTTTGCTAAAATTGCACAATGGATTGATGACTCGAAGCTACACTATAAAAATAACGTTGTTGCACTTGATTGTTGAATGGGCGCTATTAAAGTGACTGTTTTAGGAAGTTTAAGCGTTAAATTGGTGCGGTCGGGGGGATTTTTCGACCACTTTCACAGCACCAATTCAACCACTTTGTATCGATATTTTGCTTTTTTGTGCAACTATCAGTGTAAGATTTTGTATTGTATTATACACCTAAGAATAAGGGATATTTGCTTAACTCGCATTAAGCATACCACGTGCTTCCATGTCTTCAATTTCGGCATCAATATCTTCAATGTCTTTCCATTGTTTTTCGACTTTTGCGATGGGGTCTTGCGGTTCAGGTACTATAATTAGCTTTTTAGTTTCTGTATCATAATCAACAGTTGAACGCACTGTTCTGATACTTCCCCAAGTTCCTTTTCCAAAGAGATATGGATTTAAAATATATAAGCCAGTCCCCTTTTTGATGATGATGTCTTTTTTTGTCAATTTTGAAATAACGTTATCGATTGTCGCTTTTGTTGTATTGTATTTTAGAGCTAACTCTGCTTTCTTGCCACCTGATATTTGTAGCTCGTGAGTATTCCAATCTGCCATACTAAAAAACTCATATAAAAACTTGCTGTGCATTGGTGCTAAATCGTATAGCTTATGGATATCTCTTGTATAGACTTTTATATAAGGCTCTTCGGATTCTACTCTTATTGATTTAGTGACAGTTTCCGTTAAGTGTGTCGCTTCTTGTGTTGTTAAATCTTTCGTAATGGTTGTTTCAGTTTGTTCATAATTTACTGTTGCCATAATTTTTAGCTCCTTTTTGTTTGATGTTAAAATCTTAATACACATTTTAAAAATAATCCACTGCATTTGATTAGAAAATATAATTATTTTTTATAATTTATTAAAATCTTTTTTAATCTTATATTATAGGGATGGCTACATATAAGAAAAATCCCTATATTTTGGGATTTGATTAAAAATAAACTAATTGCTGTGATTAAAGATGTATAGCAAGTTGATGAATTATATACATCGTATTGATTAGAACACACAGCACTAAAATGATGGTAATTTAATAAATGCTCTGCCCGTCTCTATTGCGTTTCGTCAGAAATGAAATAGTGACGGCGGAGCCTCTAAATGCTTATAAATACCCATAGAAAGGTATTTGAAGCGTTTCAAGACGCATTCAAAAATGAAGCAGGAAAAAGTTTTTCAATTTCTTTGAAAAGTTTTTACCATAATCGCAACAAAAGTATTTTAGACACCTATAACAAATTATAAATATTTTTATAAGGAGTTAAAATGCGTATAGTTATAGGTGGCCCCAAGATGGGCTTAATCGATATAGTCTGGCAAACAGTAGTTGCCCAAATAATTTCATCCTTGCTTGGGTATTTAATGCCCTTCTTCAGCTAATTATTATTACTTACCGTCTTTTTCACGTATTAACACATAATGAGCTTTCGTGATTTCCTCAATAAATGAAATCACACTTCTGAACAACAGCCTAAAAGACAAACCCATTCAAGTTATTTTATGACTTCCACATATCAACCATAGGAGAACATAGAATGAAATTAACCATCAATTACATAGACCGAGCAGGAAAAGTATTAGGATTTACAGCAGACGAAGTGGATGAACTTGCTAAAAGGATTGTGGGACACCTTAAAAAATGTGGTGCGGACAACATCACAAAAAATCAAATCATCCAATCTCTTTTTATTATCAAAAATATTCAAGATAAAAAAATAGAGCAAAAAGCAAAAGAGCTACATATTAAAAATCCTTTGATCAGAAAGTATCAAATACAAATAAAAGAACTTTCCAAAGTGGGATTAGGTGCCCAAAGGATTTCAAACGAGCTAAAACTAAAATATAAAATAAATCTCTCTGCGAGTTCAATCTACAGATTTTTGAAAGAGGATGAGCAGTGAGTAATCTAAAAGGTTCTACATTTCCCAAGCAAATTAAAGACCTTCAAATACGCCTTGAAGCACGAGGAACAAAAAAATCAACCTCCAACCATAAAACCCATTCCAACGCACAAGCAACAAAAAGGGATATGTATATTAATGACTTTGTGAAATATGCCGAGAACAATCAAATGGAAGGAAAGTTGAACCAACTTTTGACAGCGGACAATATCAATAGCTTTTTAGAAGAGCGTTTAGCAGGTTTGTCGCTTAATACGATGGAGAACTATATTAGCGGATGGAATAGTCTTTTAAATGCTTTGGAAGAGGTTAATATAACGCACAGCATCCCCAAAAATTATTTAACAGCGTATTGGCACGAAATACGAGATAGCACAGAAAATACACCAACCCAAAATGAATCAAGGGGATTAGGGGATAGGGCAGAAAGCGTAATCGATGAATTGTATGAAAAAAGATATGAAAGCGGATTGCTCGCCCAGCTCCAGCACGATTTAGGCTTTCGTGTCAGTGAAGCGTATAGTATTATCTCCAACCCTGAAAAATATATTCATCCCTTATCTAATGGAGATTATCAAGTTAGCGGAGTTTCAGGAAAGGGTGGACATATTTACCAAGAAAAAAGCATTGATGGTGATTTGGTGGAAAAAATCAAGCACGCACAAGATATGCCTAGTTTATCCACGTATCATAGAGATTTGGAGGCTATCGCAGGAATATCGAGCCACGATTTTAGATATGATTTTGCGAAGAATCTCTATGAAAAATTACTTGATGATGGAGCTGGGCACCACCAAGCGTTGAGGACAGTTTCTGAGAAAATGAACCATCATAGAAGTTCGATATCACAGATATATTTGTATAGATAAGGTTATTGAAATATTGGTCTTAATTTTTATTCAAAATAGCATAATTGCTACATCCAACATCTTGTTTTAAGTCGCAAGCTTTCCCATAATATTCTTTAGCTTTAGCTTTATTTTGTCTAACTCCCTCACCAAGCTCATACATTCTTCCGAGATTATTACATCCACCTCCCATCCCACCTTTACATGCTTTAATATAGAGTTCCGCAGCTTTAAAATTATTTTGTTCAACCCCTAAGCCATCCTTGTACATATCTCCAAGTCCCTCACACCCTCCAACATAGCCATTATTGCAGGCTTTTGTGAAATATTCAGCCGATTTCACAAAGTTTTTATCGCCATACGCACGTAATCCATTCTCCACATCATTTCCATAAGTACTAACGCTTATAGCAAGCATGCTTGCCAAAATAATATTATTTTTTTTCATAGCCAAGATTCCTTTATTTTATATGTTGATTTTACTGTTTTTATCTAAATTATATGCCGTATACAGTTTTTTTGACAACTCCGTTAAATCCAAATTGTATATGCACTTTGAAATATTTTCATAGGCTGGTAATGGTTTAATATTTCCATAATCAGCATCACCAGCTGAATGTCCTAAAAAATATTCTCTAGTATCTTCTTCGATAATCCCTTTTAGCTGTCCCGAAAACCCGTGGCGGAAACTGTGCAAGTCCAACTTAATGACTTTTTCATTGAGTTTTTTCATTGTCTCTTCTTCCAGCCAGCCTTCTTTGAACTTTTTATCATTGAATACTTTTGAGAATGCTTGTCCGTATCCTTTTGTATTCGTGTGATAAAGCTCCTGAAATAGCCTTGCGTAGCCTTTACTTTTTTGACTTTCCCAAAAATCAAGAAATCCAAGTTCTATTAGTTTTGGATGAATAGGTATGGTTCGCTTGCTTGCTTCATTTTTTAACTGCTGGTCTTGGTTGTCTATTGCTATTCTAAACATATATACATCATCTTTAATCACAATTTGATTGTTGTATATTTGAGCTATCTCATTAATCCTGAACCCATTGTAGATTAAAATCAAAGGTATCCATATACGAGAAGGATATTTCTTTACATTCTTGTCAAAATCTGAGGTGTACCATTTGCTTTTAAATAAGTTTCTAAGCTGTTCGGGTCGGAACTCTTTCCTTATATCAGAAGCTTTTCCCTTCATATTTTTAGTTTTTGGTTTAAGTCGATTTCTGTCTAAATATTCATTATCGACCGCAAAGTCAAGCAAAGCGTTGATGTTAATAATTTTTTTGATTAAAGTAGAACCCTGAATGCGATCTATTGTTGGTTCATTAGATAACTTATCTTCTTTTGATAATCTAAGAATCTCTATTATGTCTTTCTCTTCGAATAATTTTTTATATTTTGTTTGTATTGGTAAAAACGCCAATGCTTGTATATATTTAGTAAAATCTTCGTGAGTTACGTCAATCCAATATTCTTTCCCAATAATTTTAATAAAAATCTCTACGTCTGTTCTGTATCTAAATGGCTCAGTAATATTTTGAGTTATAGTTTTATGTTCTATAAACTCTTCTAGGATTTCCATAATTGTCTTAGAATGGTATCTGTCATTATTTTCTTGCTGAGGACTTGCGATAGCATTTAAAAGAAGATTAGCACCATCTTTTCCAAAACTATCTGCTATCGAATTAATCAGTCTATCGGAAACACCATTATCAGCAAAAGCTTGAAAACTTTGGTCTATTGGAGCATTTAAAGCTTCTTCGAGTCTTGCTTTATTTCGTTTAAGGTCATACGATAAGACATTATATTCACCCTTTAAAAGCTCATAATATAGAACCCTCTTTTCATTATTACTAAGACTGTCTAACTCGTCTTGCGTTATATTGCTTCGTATAAATATCTTCTGAGCTTCTGCCGTTAATTGTTCATCGTCTTCCATATCGAGAATGTCGTTAATACGTTCTTGGGCTTTTTCAATAGCAGTTTGTGAATGCCCTGCGTATGTTTTCCCATCTTCTTTTAATGCAAAGTATTTATGCCTTAATGATTCCAATTCACTATATTCTTGAATGGCTTCTTGTATATATTTATTAACTAACGCCTTAACTCTTGGTATATCCATACATTCGCCTTTTTTAATGCCTGTAAATAAGTGTAATGATTTGGCGTTGATTATAGCTAAAAGCTTTTTGGCTGTTGTTAAACTGTCTGTATGCAATGAGCAAACTAAATTGTGAAGTGTATGGGGGATTTTGCGTTTATAGTAATAATTACTTCGCTGAACATATAAATATGTCAAGATTTTTCCTTTTGTGTAACCAAAAGTGCAACCAAAAAGCAAAATAACCTAAAATTGAATAAAAATAAGTTCTAAGAATGTCGATAACAAGGGAGTTTGAAAGAAAGTTGGTGCGGTCGGGGGGATTTGAACCCCCACACCCGTAAGGCACTACCACCTCAAGGTAGCGTGTCTACCGTTCCACCACGACCGCATAAAAAAATAGAAAGAAGAAATCTGTCTCATAGAGACAAGCTTTAGTGCCTTAGCGGCTAGCGAAGCCAAAGGAATGTACTCCTTTGGCGTTCAAATAATAAAAACTTACGCTACCAAATATGGGTTAGCGTAAAGAGCGATAAGAGCGATTACCAATGTATAGATAACCTGTGCTTCGATCATAGCAAGAGCGATGAACATAGTTGTCATCAATTTTCCGCCAAGACCTGGGTTACGTGCAGTACCAGCGATAGTTGCAGCAGCAGTGTTACCCATACCGATAGCACCACCAAGTGCAGCCAAACCAAGACCAACACCCGCAGCGATCATAGAATACGCTTTAAGAGTTTGGTTAGCAACGTCTGCAGATGCAGCCGCTACTGCAGGTGCAGCTTCAACAGCAGTTTCAACAACTGCTGCCGCTTCATCAGCACCGAATGCTGCAGCAACAAGTGCAGTCATAAGAAATAGAACTTTTTTCATGAGTAATCTCCGTATTTAAATCAAAGTCTGTTCGGATAGTGTCCCTACTTATCACTTTGTAGGCGAAATTATAGTGGGGAGGAGCTAAAAAATTACTTAGCTCGGCCAAGGCCAATTTTATTCCCTTTGAACTCTACGATTTCAACCATCAGTTCATCACCCTCTTTGATCACATCGCTTACACGGCCCACATGCCCATCGGAGAGTTTTGAGATGTGAATCAGACCGTCAATTCCACCGGGAAGTTCGATAAACGCTCCAAAGTCAACGATTTTTTTCACTTTCCCCTGTACCACATCACCCACTTTGTATTCCACTTTTTCAACCGGGGTTAAGCCGTTCGTAATCCCTTCGATGTGATCACGCGCCCCTTTGATACCTTCACGATTTTTACCCGTAAGCTTAACCGATCCTTTTTTCTTGTCAATATCAATCGCAACATCAAAACGTTCAATGATTTCACGTATTGTTTTGCCCGCTTGACCAATAATATCCCCGATGAAGCTTGGATCAACATGGAACAAATCGGTACTCGGCAATGTCCCCTCATTGAGCTCAATATTCTCTTCCGAGGCCATCATAATGTCAATGATATGGGCACGTGCCTCTTTAGCTTGATAAAGTGCTTCTTTGAGGACATCCAAATGGATTCCCCCCAGCTTTATGTCCATTTGCATGGCGGTGATCCCCTCTTTGGAACCCGCTACTTTGAAATCCAAATCCCCGTCATGATCTTCCAATCCCATAATATCGGTCAAAATCGCGTGACGATCTCCCTCTTGAACCATTCCCATAGCAACACCCGCAATCGGATCACATACCTCGATATCACCCGCACGCAATGCCATATAACCGCCACATACGGTTGCCATTGATGAGGAGCCATTGGATTCCAAAATCTCAGAAACGATACGAACCGTCTGCCCATTACGAATCGTCGCACCTTCAAGTGCTCGTTTAGCCAGATTTCCATGTCCCAATTCACGACGGCGCGGAGCACCGATAGGAGAAGCTTCTCCTACGCTGAAACCCGGAAAGTTATAATGAACCATAAACGCTTCGTTTTGCGTACCGCGATCTGTTAACCCCTCAAACATTTGAGCATCTTTAGGACCGCCAAGTGTCAGCACAACGAGCGCCTGTGTTTGCCCGCGTGTAAAGAGAGCCGATGCATGGGCACTTGGCAAGACATTGGTTTCGATGGAAATTGGACGTACTTCTCTCAAACCTCGACCGTCTGCACGTACTTTTTCATCCAAAATCTGCCCACGAACCATAGAGCGCTTAACCTGTTCAATCGCCTTTTTAAGTTCATGCTCATCCCACTGCGGTTTCTCTACCATAATCGCTTTGCGAATCGTTCGAAGTGCCGTAGAACGTTCCGTTTTTGCCATTTGGCTGATACCGCGTTTTACATCATCCGTATGATTTTGAATTACATACGCACACATTTCACTATCAACCTCTTTTATCACGCATTGCAGTTCAAACGGTGCTTTAGCATAAGGTTTAAAGGCATTTTCGTACATCGTATTGGCTTCTTTTAGAACCGCTTGAGCTTGGGCTAATACCTCAATGAGTTCATCTTCACTCATCGCATTTGACTGACGCAGTGTCATCATTTGAGATGCAATAAGCGGATCTACAAAAGGATCAACTAAGCCCACATCCATAACTTGCGCTTCATCACTGCCCAATGCCTGCATCTCGATCATCAGCATATCTTCTTTGCTTCCTGCTAAATACAGATCAAAAGTACTGTTTCCAAGATCGCTGTGTTTTGGATTAAAAACAATTTCACCATCAATTTTTGCAACACGTACACCGGTGACGGAATTGAAGATATCAATGTCCGAAAGGTACAAAGCAGCCGATGCAGCATTAAGACCTAATATTTGCAAATCAGCATCCGTATCGGCACTGAGAACCAATACAGAAATTTGTATCGGATTCGCAAACCCTTTTGGAAATAAGGGGCGCAATGAACGGTCAATGATACGAGAGGTTAATGCTTCAAAATCACTCGGTTTCGTTTCCCGTTTGATAAAACCGCCTGGAAATTTACCCGCCGCATAGCTTTTTTCAATGTACTGTACCGTTAAAGGTAAAAAATCTTCATCCACAAAATGGGTTTCATCAATGACAACCGTTGCCAAAATAACGGTATTGCCCGATTTAAGCCATACGGCACCGTTGGCTTGCGCCGCTACTTGATTGAGGGCATAAGACTCTTGCTTGTTTTCTAATGCTAATTCGATATCGTATTTCATTGTTTCTCCATTAATTTTCACACCCTTTTATCGTGTCATCGATGCGGCACCAAAAGTGTATTTTAAGTCATTGTCGATAAAACGCAGTCCCAATCCTAAGAAAATATTTTGTGCCCCAGGATTCATGAAGTTATCCCATCCGCCATACAGTTCTAGATGTTTTAACATCTGATAACGTACTTGAGCCTTCATGTGAACACGATCACCTCTAACATCATTAACCGCATTAAAATCAAACATTTCACCGCTGAACTTAAGTCGATCATGATTCATAAAATAATCAACACCGACACCTCCCGTTGATTCAATCGCTCCAAAGCGCAATAACAAGTTGTCAAACCGTTTTCCATATTGAAGCGAGTAAAAAGTTGAACCTTTAACATGTTTACCTGGAGTACTGTATTGCGAATAGTCATTCGTACTCACGAGATCAAACATATAGTACGTTGTCGGATTCGGAAGATAATTAATCCCTAAATAGACTTTTCCGAATTGATCCCGCATCATATAATCGGTGTGCATTGCCACTTGCAGTTCACTCATTGTAAAACTCGAAAGCATCGTATCCACTTTTCCAAATGCCTCTTCGCCACTTTTGAAAAAGGATTCGGCCGAACTAATTGTTTCTTTCAATCCAGCACGATTCTCAGCTAATATCGTACTTACATTGTCTTCAATATTAACAAACTTATCGACAGCTTCGGGAAGCTTATGCTCCAAAGAACCGCTAATATTATCCAAGCGGGTAGTTAGTGAGTTAACACGATTCATAATTTCCGGTAAATCTTTATTAACCGTATCAGCCGTTTGTGTGAATCCGGCACTCATATCTCTAAAATTGGCAATTGCGGCATGAAGATTATCGCGATTATCACCAATCACCCCATTTAAGTTCACCCCGACATCACGAAATGCAACAATAGCTTCTTGAATCGCTTTACGGTGCTCATCGTCCAGCGTCTCTCTAAAATCACGCAGTAAAAGTTCCATCTCTTTGGCAGCCGCATTAACCGAATCACTTGTTTGATCAAACGATGCATATCGCTTAGACTGTACTAATACATCCCCTTTTTTAAGCATACTCGTTGCATCTCCAACAACTATATTCAAAACCTTGGATCCCAACAGTGACTCCTGCACTACAATCACTGCCGAATCATCCGGTATCTTAACACTTTCATTAATCAAAAGACTAAGACGAACGCGCTTTCCCTCTATCGTGATCTCTTGGACTTCACCGATCGTAACCCCGTTCATCAATACATGGGTATGCTTTTCAAGCCCTGAAGCATCATCCACATAAGCTTGGATTGGATACCCGCTTTGTCCCCATTTCCCAAGCGATGTAACCTGCGTTGACAATACGAGTAAAGCCGTTAGCGCCATTACGACAAAAAGACCTATTTTCGCTTCCAATTTCATCTTTCGCCCCTATTGATTATTGGTGATTTTGTAATTAAATTCAGAACCGCCGATCGGTTTTAGAATCAGAGTTAAAAAAACATAAGAGTCATTGATAGCATTCCCGGTATTGGCACCGGTTAATACTGGCCGATTGTTTTGTACAAAACGCAATCCTACGTCCAAACATCTTTGGGAGTACAAAAAGCCTATTTCGCTTCGTTTCATAAGATCCTCTCGGTAATCATACGCAATAAGGCCAAAAAAACGATAATGCCGATCATATTGATACGAGGCATCGGCAGACCAATAACTTGTATAAATATTTACACCATTACGCAGCTCATCTGAATAGTAATGACTAAGTGCCGCCGTTACAACTTTATCATCATACCGTATGGTGTTACGTTCTTTGGTGATTCGGTTTCGATCATGATTGAAAGAGGTTACATTGTAATATGAAATGGCTTGCACAATCTGCCACTCCAGTTCATTCGTTAATTCACCATAATAGTTTCCCGTATCTTCGTAACGAAAATTTTGGGAAAGACGATCGACCAATGTCTGCTGTCCATTTTTAAATAGATAGTTATTGAGCCCTAAAGAAAGAGTGTCACTTGGGCCTTGAAGAGTGTTATAGTCACACCATGGCATACTAAGTGTTCCTGGGACACACTCTTCATTATGATAACGATCGTAATATCCTCCATAATAGCGGCTTCCTGCAAGTGTATAAGCGATTTCAGGAGCCATCACGTGCGTTGTTTCACCGTACGGTTTTACCAAAGTGCTTGAGAGTTTAAATGTATGATCCAATTGAGCATACTGTCCCGATTCATATCTATCATCATTATCAACAACCAATCTTGTTACGCCAAATTCATTTACATAAGAAAACGGATTCATTGCATTGCCATAAAAACCGATCAAACGACCGGTGAGATTTGCTTTATAACTCGCATCAACGGTATTATCAAACAATCCCGCCTGAAGCGTCACAGGAATATTCATATTTCCTTCAACTGCTCGCTTCCCATTTGGTCTGTAAAAATTGGTTGCCATTATGTCGGCATTGACAAGAAGATGATCGTCTAAAAAATTCTTTAAATAATGATGATAATGAAAGGTAGGCAGTGTTTGAATCTGCTTGTCATTTTGATCAGGTAAGTCAAGACGTTGAAAATGTTTGAGATATACCCCTAAATAATCGTCTTCATTGTTGTAGTAGGCATTGATACGTGAAAGAATTTGGCTTGAGGTAGCATTTTTTGTTTCATCGATTTGTTGCAAATTGAGGTAATCTACATCGTTCATCCAACTACCACTAACATACAATCCCGATTCGCCATCGAGCTTTAGATCAAACCACTCTCTTAAAAATGCGCTGTGCTGATACTTAACATCATAGCCGTAATGTTTCATGTTGGCTAAATTATTTTTAAGAGCATACTCGCCTTGTTCTTTAAAATATCCAAATCGTACAGAGCCTTGAGACGATGCCGTATCCACAAAACGAAAATCACCATAAAACCCTGATCCGCGCTGGGTACGTATTTGAGGACGAAGCTCTGCATCCCACCAATGATGCGGGGCAATGTAAATGGGCTGTTGATAGAAAAACCCCTGATCTCTTGAGAGTCCAAATTCAGGGATCAGCAAACCACTTCGACGTGTTTTATCCGTCGGATATCCGAAATAAGGGAGATAAAAGAGAGGAATGTTTTCAACATACAAACGGGCATTGTACAAATTCATCCACATTTTATCGGTATTGTAATCGGCACTGCTAAAACGGATTTTCCACAAAGGATCGGTCGAATTACATCCAGAGACCATTCCGCTGGCCAAATCAATTTGACTTTCGCAGGCATCGGACTGTTGTGTATTCATCCACAATCCGCTCGTGTGATCAATCATGTAAAAAGGGCGTGACATACGGGTATCCGTGTCCATATTCAGTTTTGTATAATCACTGATTGCATGATACTTTCCCTGTCCAAAAACCGTCACGTTTCCTTCGGCTTCAATAATACTCGTATTACGGTCGTATGAAAGACGCTCGGCCGTTAAAATTTTATCCTGATAAATTATGACAGGGTTTCCATAAGCATGTACTACCGATCCATTTGTATCTGCATTGAGACCGAAAAGTTCAACACGGTCATCCGCCAACAAAGCACTGCACACAACAATGCTTATAAAGATTGATCTACGCATCTACAACCACTGTTTTAGCCGTAAAATCATGCCAGCTACGTCGATACGGATCTAAAAAAGCCCATACAAAACCAAGATACAAAAGTGCTTCACTTACAACGCGAAAGACCGCCCGATTAAAGGCTGAAAAAAAGCTGGGATTGGACAATGTTCTCACTTCGATAACACGAATTTTCATTGCGATTTTTCCCAAGGTTGCACCATACTGCATCGTGAAAAAAGTTTGATACACAATTTTAATTGCCATAAACTCAAGTAAAAAATGATTCGTTAGCCCAATAATAGCTTCTACTGTTTTTGCTGCGGCAATACTGTCCCAAAGAACGATAAAGAGCAATATGGAAATCAGTATTTCATCTATTGCGAAAGCTGCCGAACGTGCCCTTAGCGATGCAATTTTTAGATGTTCACGATCCAATACGTCATCGAGCTGTTCATTCATTAGCGAAGTGCTTGGTAGGCTATATCGGTACGCAGTTTTTTACCGGCAAAATGAACTTGACCGCAGAGCATATAGGCACGATCCCGTGCACTTTTGATGCTGTCACCTACACCGACACATACGAGAACACGTCCGCCGTTAGCGTAAAGTTTGCCATCTTCCGTACTCACTCCCGCATAGGCTATGTGAGTATTTTGTGCAATCTCATCATGATGAATATCATCTACTACAATCTCAGCAGGGACAGAGTTATCATACGGATAATTTTTGCTCGCCATCACAACGCCAACTGCGTATTTATTATGAAATTCAATGTTAAGGGTGTCAAGCTGTTTGGTTGCAGCTTTGTAAAACAGTTCGCTTGCCGGCGTTTTAAGCAACGGCATCAAAATTTCACACTCAGGGTCTCCAAAACGGACGTTGAATTCCAGTGTAATCGGCTCGCCGTTTACGATCATAATACCAATAAAGAGAACCCCTTCAAACGGTGCGCCTTCCTCTTGCATCCCCTTGAGTGTCGGACGAACAATACGCTCTTTGACTTTTTCATAAATCACATCATCCACAAGCGGTGTTGGAGCATAGGCTCCCATACCGCCGGTATTGGGTCCCTCATCACCGTCTAAAAGACGCTTGTGGTCTTGTGCCGCAGGCAGTAAGATAAAATCTTTTCCATCACACAAAGCAAACATGGAGAGCTCGTATCCGTCCAAAAATTCTTCGACAACCACACGTTTTCCGGCATCTCCAAATGATTTTCCGCTGAGCATTTCAGATACCGCTATTTTTGCTTCATCGTAAGTTAGAGCAATAATAACCCCTTTACCTGCACACAATCCATCGGCTTTTACTACAATCGGTAACGGCAGGCTATCGATAAACTTAAAGGCCCTTTCAATGTGACCTGTTTCAATATAGCGTGCCGTAGGAATACCGTATTTGGCCAAAAAGTTTTTCATGTACACTTTTGAACCCTCTAGCTGTGCTGCGGCACGACTGGGACCAAAAATTACCAATCCTTTGGCTTTGAAAATATCCACAACGCCATCCGTCAATGGGCCTTCTGGTCCAACAATCGTCAAATCGATCGCATTGTCGAGTGCAAATTGTGCCAACTCGTTATAGTCTTTGATAGCAACGTTTTCACCCAGCATTGGAGTCGCCCCATTACCCGGAGCAAAATAGACCTTTTCAACCGCACTGTCTTGCGTTAATACTCTTCCGATAGAAAACTCACGCCCACCGCTGCCGATTATCATTACACGCATACACACCCCGTTTGAATAAAAATAATACCCTTTTAAAATACCAAGAAATCGACATTTTAAAAAGGTAAAGGCCCAGGCGGGCGTTTTCGCAGTAGCTTTGGTTCTCAAAGCGTAATTAAGCAGATCGAGCACCCCTCCGGCGGCAATCTCTCGCACTTGCGCACTCAAACGAGACCACCGACACACCAAGGTGACTACCGATACCACTAAGTGTATATGTAGAACCCTCAAATGCGATTACTCGCTACGCCCAGGTAAAGATAATTATAACCTCAAAAAGCTTAATAGGAATAATAAAATTTTACCCAGCCGCTATTTCACGCGCTTTTTCAATGCAGAAAAGGACGCTGGTTTGTGCGCTGATTGTCGATTTTATGTCACGAGGAAGTGCTTTTTGGGTTGTTTTACCAATCACAACAACATCATGAGTTGGCAATATAGCGGCTCTCTTGCAAAAACATTCTATGCCAGATGGCGATGTGAAAATGAGCACTCCGTTTTTTGCTATATCGATTTTTTGCATATCGTCGTTGCAGCTTGTTTCGTAAATAATAACCTCATCCACGGTTATCCCCAACTCTCGTGCACGCGATGGCCATGAGGAAGCAATCATTTTAGGCCGCAAATAAAGCCATTTTCCGCCATGCGGCAAGAGTGCTTCCACAATACTCATCCCATAACCGTCAGCAATTTTTATATGATAAGCACCCAGTTTTCTCACCGTTGCAGCGGTTGCTTCGCCTACACAAATGACCTCAAGTTTATCCCAATTTGGCGAATACTGTTTAAGGGCTTGGGCTGCTTGTTTGGAAGTAATAATTATCCCTGTATAAAGGTTAAAATCAATCTCAGGAGTAAAAAAATGGATGGAAAGGATAGGGATGTGAACAACATCCATCATCTCAGGGGATGGAGTTTTAGAGATCAGATAGATGGGGCGCAAAAAGCGACGCCCTATTCCCACTCGATTGTTGCAGGAGGCTTGGAACTGATGTCATAAACGACGCGGTTAATCCCGTTTACTTCGTTAATAATACGACGGCTGATGCGCTCTAGCAATGTGTGCGGCAAATGGGCAAATGTTGCGGTCATACCATCGACGGCTTCAACCACACGGACACACACGGTATTGTCATACGTACGGTTATCACCCATAACTCCGACCGATTTAACATTGAGAAGCACCGCAAATGCTTGCCATGTTTTTGCGTAATAGCCGCTGGCTTTGAGTTCATCGAGCAAAATAGCATCGGCTTCACGCAGAATGTACAAATCAGGCTTGTTCACTTCACCCATGATGCGAATCCCTAATCCAGGTCCAGGGAAAGGGTGGCGATTGACCAAATAATCAGGAAGACCCAATTCAAGCCCAAGCTTACGCACTTCATCTTTAAACAAATCCCGCAACGGTTCAATCAGTTCAAAATCCATCCAGTCGGGTAATCCTCCGACATTGTGATGGCTTTTGATAGTAACCGAAGGCCCGTTAACGGATACTGATTCGATAACGTCCGGATAGAGTGTCCCCTGCGCCAAAAATTTGATACCGTCATGCTTTTTAGCTTCTTGTTCAAATACTTCGATGAACGTATGCCCAATGATCTTACGTTTCTCCTCAGGATCGGTCACACCCGCAAGTTTACCCAGGAAATTTTCCGCAGCATCCGCAACCACAAGAGGCACTTGAAGATGCACTTTGAAAATATTTTCGACCGATTCGCGCTCACCTTTGCGTAAAAGCCCGTTATCCACAAATACAGGGATCAGCTGTTTGCCGATTGCTTCATACAGCAATGCCGCAACCACCGATGAATCAACGCCGCCGCTGAGAGCACAAAGAACTTTGCCCTCCCCTACTTGCGCACGGATTTTGACAATTTGCTCTTTGAGAAAATGTCCCATATCCCATTTTTCAGTGATACCGCAAATTTTACGGGCGAAATTGCGCAGCATCAAATACCCCTCTTCGGAGTGGTTGACCTCAGGATGGTACTGCATCGCATAAATACGGCGCGTTTCATCGGCAATTGCTGCATACGGAGAGTTTGCAGAAGTTGCAATAGGAGCAAATCCCGCAGGCAGAACATCGACTTTATCGGAATGGCTCATCCACACAATACGCTCATCTTCACAATTATCAAAGAGGGGAGATTTTTTTGTTTGATCGATGGAAAGTTCCGCTTTGCCGTATTCATGATGATCGCTGCGAATCACCGATCCCCCGAAATCTGCCGCAATACGCTGCATACCGTAACAAATTCCCAAAACAGGAATTCCCATTGTATAAACACCCTGATCTACTTCATAGGCATCTTTATTATAAACCGATGAAGGACCGCCGCTCAAGATGATCCCTTTAGGACTTTTTGCAGCTATCGCCGCTAACTTCGTGTGGTATGGCAAGACTTCACAGTAAATTTTTTCTTCGCGTAAACGGCGTGCAATCAACTGAGTGTACTGAGAGCCGAAATCAAGGACGATAATACTGACTTCTTTCACGGGTGAGCCTTTGGATGAAGATATTATGAAGAGGGATAAAAATCCTTTATATGAATGAAATCATACCTCATCGTAGTTTAATTTTGGATATAGCTTTTGTTAACTCATATTATAAAATCATTTCAGCTGCCGCATGGCTTGAAATCTCATTCTCAATTATAATATTGGTAATTCCAAGTTCTGCAATAAGATTTTTTTCGTCTTGGCTGTGGATTTTTACGATGATTTTAGAACTCTCCACAAATTCTTGTACGCATTGGCATACATGATACAGCTTTTTAGGATTATCAATCGCCACAATAATATATTTTGCCGATGTTATGTTCGCTTTTCTAAGGATCTCTTTTTTTAATGCATTTCCAAAGATAACAGGTTCCCCCATTTGTTCTATTGTGCGAAAAGTATTCACATTATTTTCAATCGCCAAATAAAATTCACCTTTTTCTTTGAGTATTTTCGCAACATTTTGGCCAAATTCGCCAAATCCTAAAATGACGATGTGGTTTTTTAAAACATCTGCATTAAATTTTTCTTCAAAATCTTTTTCGGTTTTAAAAAAAAGATCGGTTAAGAATGTCAAATGTTTCAAAATAAAAGGGGTCAAAATCATCGACAAAACAATCGTCACAATCATAATTTGTCCATAAGACTTTTCCATAAGACCATTGGTTCTGGCAAGTTCTAAAATAGCCAATGAAAATTCACCGATTTGTACCAAACTCAATGCTGTTTTCAAGCTGACTCGTTTGCCTTCATTGATCTTTAGTAAGCCAAATATGATGACAAATTTTAATATCATAACCCCAACAAGAAGCAGAAGAATCGTATCCATATTAGCAACGATGACCGACACATCGATTTGCATCCCTACGGTGATAAAAAAGATACCCAGCAACAAATCTCTAAACGGTATCAAATCTGCTTCGGCTTGATATTTGTACCTTGTTTCCGCAATCAACATTCCTGCAATAAACGCACCCAAAGAATACGAAAATCCTAAAACATTCGCCAAATACGAAGCTCCAATAGCTAAAAATAAAATGGTTCCGACAAACAATTCATCCGAATTTGTCTTGAGAATTTGGGTAAAAAACGGCTCCAATAAATATTTTCCGCTCACCCACAAAAGGGTCAATAAAACAATAGCACTCCCCAGCATCTCCAACAGTACATGAGAAATATTGCTCTCACTGGTGCTCATGAAACCGATAACCAACAAAATAGGAATGACAGCAATGTCTTGCATGATCAAAATCCCAAGTGAGCGTTGACCATGTCTTCGATTAATTTCACCGCTCTCATTGAGTGTTTTGAGGACGATGGCCGTAGAGGAGAGCGCTACAACAAGGGAGATTATAAAAGAGCTGTTTTGCTCAATATCCAATACATAAAAAGCAAATACATAAACGACTGATACTGTAAGTAGAATTTGCAGTGTCCCGGTTATAAAAACCTCTTTTTTCATTCTCCTCAGATGTTCCAGAGAAAATTCCAATCCGATGGTAAACATCAGAAAAACAATCCCAAACTCGGCAACTTCTTTGAGCTCATGATTATGAACCGCTTGATGCAGATCAAATCCGTAGGTAATAGCCGTACCCGTTAAAATATAACCTATAATAGTTGGAAGTTGGAATTTTTTAATCATCACATTAATAGCGAGGGATAAAAAAAGTGCAGATACAATAATCGCTAACATTAAGCTTCCTAACAATTGAGTATCGTAAGTATATCAACACGTTCGTTTAATATCCTTCAGTATAATGCTCTTTATGTACTAAAAACATTTTTTTAACAGGAGAAAATTTGAATATCGAATCATCCACTCAATCAACAACTCCTATATCTGGACTTTCACGTCAACTTGAAAGCTTTTTACATTTGGAAGCGGCAAGCGGATTTGTTTTACTCCTGTTTGCCCTCATCGCTCTCGTATGGGCCAACTCTCCATTTAGTTCAAGCTATTTTGAGATGCTTCATCTCACTATGAGTGTGTCCATCGGCACTTTTGGATTTGAAACAACACTGCTGCATATTGTCAATGACGCTATCATGTGTATTTTCTTTTTTATCATCGGTCTTGAGCTCAAACGAGAATTTGTTGAGGGCGAACTTCGTAATCCCAAAGAGGCGACTTTGCCGATTGTTGCAGCCATTGGCGGAATGGTTATCCCCGCTCTTCTTTTTTTACTCGCAAGCGACGATGCATCACGCAGTGGATGGGCAATCCCGGCAGCCACCGATATCGCCTTTGCGGTAGGTATCATGGCACTTTTGTCCGATCGAATCCCTGTCAAGCTCAAAGTTTTTTTGCTTACCTTGGCAGTAGCGGATGATATTGGTGCCATAGTCATTATTGCCCTGTTTTATTCTCATGGATTCGATCCGATTGCTCTCTTTTTTGCCATTGCCATGTTGATAATCATGGTACTACTGTATCGAATAGGGGTGCGTCATCTCTTGGTATTTTTTCTGGTTGCCGCTTTAAGCTGGTCTTTTCTTTTGGCATCTGGAATTCACTCTACGCTTCTTGGAGTTCTTTTGGGACTTATGGCTCCTAGCACTCCCGATTTATCCAAACAAGAACTTTTCACATGGATCCAACAACTCAAAGGCAAAATCAACGAATTAATCGACAGCAGCGATGCTCAGATAAAAACAAAAACTCTGCATGCAATTTCCGAAACCAGCTATGCCTCCATGTCCATGCTCCAAAAACTGGAACTTTATTTTCATCCGTGGAATATTTTTTATGTTTTACCCTTATTTGCCTTGTTCAATGCAGGGTTTATTTTTGATCTTTCCGCTTTTTCATCGCCCGCATCAATAGGGATTATGCTGGGACTTATTGTGGGAAAACCCTTGGGGATTATTGCCTTTAGTTATCTGGCCCATTGGCTGGGAATGGTTAAAATTGAGTTTACGTTTGCACAAGTAGCAGGAGTAGGTTTGCTCGCCGGTATCGGATTTACGATGTCCATTTTTATCTCTGTCTTGGCCTTTGAGGATCCGATGCTCAAAGAGAGTGCCAAAGGAGCCATTTTTGTCGCTTCCGTGATATCAGGAATTGCAGGCTACAGCGTTTTACGTTACTTTACGGGTAAACAAGAAGTAGAGGCCAATGCAGATCGATAACGCATTCACTCTTTTTAGATATGATTCTTCTAATAACACAGCTAAAGGTTCTTAATGATGGAAAGCGCTTTTTTCGAATTTAGTTTACTCTTAGGAATATCGGCACTCATCGGCTTTTTAGGTTTGCAGCTTCGCCAGCCGCTGATTGTTTCGTTTATTGCGGTTGGAATCATCGTCGGCCCCTCTGTTTTAGACATTGTTCACAGCGGGGACAAACTCGATCTTCTGGCTCATATCGGAATCGCTATACTGTTGTTTGTCGTAGGACTTAAACTTGACATCCATATTATCAAAAATATGGGGCTCGTCGCTTTGGCTACGGGAATGGGACAGGTTATTTTCACATCTGTTTTTGGTTTCTTTATTTCACTTGCTCTTGGATTTGATATTATCCCATCCGTCTACATCGCCGTGGCACTGACATTCTCAAGCACCATTATCATCGTCAAGCTTCTTTCCGATAAACGAGAGCTCGATACCCTGCACGGCAAAATCGCTATCGGATTTTTGATTGTACAAGACATTGCTGTAATTTTAGCGATGATTGTTCTTGCCGCTATGGGAGGGCAAAATGGCAACGACCTAACCTTGGGAACACAAATTTTAGAAATAGTAGGCAAAGGAATCGCAATGCTCATTGGCGTTGCGATTTTAATGAAATACGTGGTGCCTCCTTTGCTTCAATGGATTGCCAAATCACCGGAAATGCTCATACTATTTGCCATAGCATGGGCTGTGTTAGGTGCTTCGGTCGGAAAATGGCTTGGATTCAGTCAAGAAGTTGGGGCATTTTTAGCCGGTATTACCATCGCCTCGACCCCGTTTCGAGACCTAATTGCAGCACGTCTTGTCGGATTACGGGATTTTTTGCTCCTCTTTTTCTTCATCAATTTAGGAGCAAGCCTTGAGCTGGGATTGCTGGGGGGACAAATCGTTCCCGCCCTTATTTTTTCACTCTTTATCCTCGTGGGCAATCCGCTAATCGTCATGGCAATCATGGGATACATGGGATATCGCAAGAGAACCAGTTTGCTTGCAGGATTTACCGTTGCTCAGATCAGCGAATTTTCACTGATTTTTGTCGCATTGGGTTACACTTTAGGTCATCTTTCCCATGAAGAAGTGGGACTTGTTACATTGGTCGGATTAATCACCATCTCCGCATCCACCTATATGATTTTATATTCTCACCGTATCTATGAAATTCTCTCTCCTTATCTAAACTTTCTAGAACGCGCCGTTCCCTATCGTGAAATTGCTTTAAACGACACTCCCGATGCCCTGCATCCAGATACAATTATTTTTGGTTTGGGAAGATTTGGAATGTTAATCGCCAATGGGCTGCACAAAAAAGGAAAAAATGTCGTTGGCCTCGATTTTAATCCCGATTTGATTCACCCATCCACAAGTTACCCTTTTCATGTGCAATACGGTGACATTGAAAACCCGGATTTTATTTCTCACCTCGATTTTGAACATATCAAGTGGATTGTTTGTACCGTACGAGATTTAAACCTCTCCCTTTTGGTAATAAAAACACTCAAAGAGACCGGGTACAAAGGAAAAATTGCCGTATCGTGCCATTGTGAAGGCGAATATGAAGATCTCAAACGTCATGGAGCCGATGAAATATTAATCCCCTACCGTGACGCGGCCAATGAAGCGGTTGACAAACTTACACAAGGATAAACCATGAAACACCCAACTTTTTTAGTCGCTACCGATTTTTCAAAAACCGGTATGACAGTGGTGCGTAAAGCCCTCGAGATAGCCCAATCACATCAGGCAGACCTGCATATTGTCCACATTATAGATGCCCCATGGTACACAGTTAAGCAAGAAATAGAAGCCATTCGAGAGCACAGCTGGAATGCTTTGTCAAATACTTTTTCAACCCTTCAAAAAAATAACTTTCATTGTCTTCAAGGCAATATTGTCAGCCAAATTTTTGAAACGGCACAACGCATCGACGCTACGCTCCTTATCATTGGAAGCAGCGGTGAAAATTATCTATTCAAAGATTTTTTGGTAGGCTCGACCACCAAAAATATCATCCGAAACTCTACTCTTCCAATATTGGTAATCAAAAACGATGAACCCTTAAATCCACAGAAAATTTTAATCCCTACCGATCTTTCCGAGAATTCAAAAATGACCATCCATAACACAGCTGAGCTATTTCCTGAAGCAAAAATTCTAATGCTCAGTTTTTTTGATGTTCCTTTTGAAGGACGATTGAGTTTTTACGGATTTAATGGTTCAGATATCATGAACTATCAAATGCAAATTCGTAAGAATCATGAAATTTCTACTCAAGCTTTTACTTCTACCCTTGATCTTACTAAAGAAAAAGCACAAATGATTACTCAAAAAGGGCCACTAAGCCCTCAACTCTTTTTAGAAGTATCAAATTCTCTGAAAATCAATATGGTAAGCATTCATACCAGTGGAGATTTTAGCTTTTTTGCACTCGATCTTTTGGAAGAATCACATCATGACGTCTTGATATTTAAATTTTGAGGACAATCACCGAATGCAAATCATAACAACGCCATGGGCAAAAACGATCGACCATCTTTACGATGGTTTAAAAACCTCTCGTGAGGGCTTGGATGCCAATGAAGCCGACCGGCGCCTTGAAAAATTCGGTCCAAATTCCCTTACATCTGAAGAACGTTCCAAGCTCTCAATCTTTGTGGGGCAGTTTATAAGTCCTATTGTATTCATTTTGATTGTTGCGGCCCTCATCAGTTTATCGATGGGTCACACCAAAGACGCCATTATTATTGCCGCCATTTTGATCATCAACTCTTTATTGGGCTTTTATCAAGAACTCAAAGCCGAAACCTCTATCCGGGCATTGCAACGTTTAACCGAAAATCATGTTCGAGTTTTGCGTAATGGTATCCAGACAACTTTACCATCTCACAATTTAGTTCCCGGTGATATTGTCCTGCTGGGTGAGGGAGATCTTGTCCCCGCTGATTTACGTTTGATCGAATCGTATGCCCTCGAAGTAGATGAAGCAGTACTCACCGGTGAATCGCTTTCTCGTGAAAAAAGTGCCGAAACATTGGTATCTGAAGATACCCCGCTGTATGAACGGCACAATTCTCTTTTCTCAGGTTCTTCGATTTTACGAGGAAAAACGTTGGCACTCGTCTGCGCTACTGGCTCTTCCACCGTCATTGCCAAAATCGCTGAAGCGGCACAACAACGATCACCCGACTCTCCATTGACGAAATTAATGCAACGTTTTTCCAAGCAGCTTCTAATCGCCATTGTAGCCATATTAACACTTTTGGGCATTATCTCTATTTTACAAGGTCGCAGTATTGAAGAGATGGTCTCGTTTTTAATTGCCCAACTTGTTTCATCGGTTCCAGAGGGGCTACCTATTGTCATTACCCTCATTTTGGCAATCGGCGCATCTCGCCTGAGCAAACACAAAGTTTTGGTTCGCCACCTCCCCTCAGTCGAATCACTGGGAAGCGCAACCCTCATTGCCACGGATAAAACAGGAACCGTAACAGAAGGGGTTTTATCAGTCAAAGAGACTTTTGCCTTGGACAAAGAGGAGCTCTATCGATGTGCCGCTTTGTGCAATGACACCCATGACGCAAAAGGGGACAGTATCGATGTGGCACTAGCCAAATGGCTTGGTGATGATTTTGCCTCCACCCAACAATCTTATAAACGGATTTTCGATCACCCTTTTGACCCAACCACACGGATGATGGCAACGGTCAATCAAATCGATGATACCCAAAAGCTTTACATCAAAGGTGCCTACGAAACCCTTCTCGCACTCTCAACAAACAGTGCCTCGCAGTTACAACAACTCCAAGAAAGTCATGATCAGATGGCATCAATAGGTCTGCGCGTTTTGGCATTTGGGGTGAGTGATCACCATTGGGAGGTACCCGAGAAGGCACCGGTACTTATTGTCGGTCTGATCGCTTTTGCCGATCGTCCAAAAGCCGATGCCGCCGAAGCCATCGCACTGGCCAAACAAGCCGGAATACGAATTATCATGATTACCGGAGACAATCCCATCACAGCAGGTGTCATTGCCGCAGAAGTGGGATTGGATCGCAAAGGTGAAAAAATACTCACCGGTCAAGAGATCGATGCACTCAATGATGAAGAGCTTCAACTACAGCTCAAACATACCTCCGTCATCGCACGTGCCATGCCTGAGAACAAATACCGTGTCGTTAAGCTCCTCCAAAAACAAGGTGAAATCGTGGCCGTCACAGGAGATGGAGTCAATGATGTCCCTGCTCTCAAAGCGGCTGATTTGGGAATAGCCATGGGTAATGGTACAGAAGCGGCCAAAGCCTCCTCTAAAATGGTACTCGTCGATAACAATTTGAGTGTTATCATTGACGCAATCCGCCAAGGAAGAGTGATTGCAAACAATCTTAGGAAAGTGGTTTTATATCTCCTATCGACCAATTTATCACAAATTATGCTGATAAGCATGGCAATATTACTGGGATTTCCTTTGCCCCTTCATCCTACTCAAATTATATGGATCAATGTTGTTACCGACGGGACATGCGACAAAACCTTTCCAATGTGTTCTGAAGAGGGGGATGTTATGAAACAAAAAGTTCGATTAATCAATAAACAATTTTTTGATCGTCCCATGTTGCTTCGTTTGGTATGGTTCGCTTTTTCTATTGCATCCGTAACGATGATTATGTTCGCCTACCTGTTGAAAACTGATTATTCTTATGATGAGGTGGTTACCATCACTTTTACCACTGTTGTTGCTGCACAATGGATTAATGCGCTGTTGATCCAAAAAGAATCTGAACCGTTTTTGAAAAATATCCGTCGCAGCGTAACCATCAATCCATGGCTATGGGGAGGGATCTCACTGGGAATCGTTTTACAAAGTGTAGCCCTGTTTGTTCTTCCCGAATGGTTCCATGTCGTATCGCCGGATGCACAGATGATGGGCTATGTCGCAGTTGCATTGTTTACCATATTTGCCCTAGAAGAGGGATACAAATGGGTGGAATATGCAAAAAGGGGCTAAGGAGATTTTATGTCATCTGCTATGATTGAAGCGTTTGCCTCCCTAGGACTTTTTATGTTCGGGATGATTTATCTCGAAGACTCTCTTAAAAAAGCGGCCGGTGCCTCTTTTAAGAAATGGGTTAAAATTTCTACCAATAGTGATGCCAAAGCCGTTTTTACCGGAGCTACGGCGACTGCATTGCTTCAGAGCTCTTCGGTGGTTACATTGATGGTACTCTCCCTCACCGGTGCGGGGCTTATGAGTTTACAAAGCTCCATCGGGGTCATCTTCGGCTCCAACATCGGATCGACTGCTGCGGGATGGGTGATTGCTCTGATCGGTTTTAAATTTGATATTCAACTTATCTCTTTTCTTATGATCGGCTTTGGCGGAATCGGAAGTGTCTTATTCGGTGAGGGGAAAATTCGTCATATCTTCGGCGGGATTACCGGTTTTGGTCTCATTTTTTTAGGGATTGGAGGGCTAAAAGAGAGTTTCTCCTCTCTCGCAGAAATCATCGATATCGTCGCTTTACGTGAACAAAATGTACTTGTTTTTCTCCTTGCTGGGATGGTGCTTACAGCGATTATCCAAAGCAGTGCCGCTTCGATCGCTATTGCCCAGAGTGCACTATTCATTGGCATCTTAGGATTTGAACATGCGGCGGTATTTGTGATTGGAGCCAATGTGGGTACGACTGCCACCGCTATTATCGGTGCGATTGGAGGATCCAGCGATAAAAAGCGTACCGCAGTAGCACATATCTTATTCAACGTATTTACCGGAGTCGTCGCTTTCGTCCTCCTTACGCCAATGACATGGTCTCTAAGCTATGTAGGACTCAATCAGAGTGTTGAAGCACTGGCTCTTTTTCACACCATTTTTAATATTTTAGGAGTCATTATTTGGTTTCCATTAATTCCAGCATTAACCCGATGGCTCCAAACAAAGTTCCATGTTATCAAGCCTGTTATGACGCTCTATATTCACAATGTTTCCCACACCCTTCCGGCATTAGAACATGAAGCTTTGAGAAAAGAGGTGATACATCTGGGGCACAAAGTATGCTCTTTTGCCGTTGCAGCGATTCATGTCCCGCCTGAAGAAGGATTAAAACATCATGGTTCCATTTCCAAAATTCTCGAAACATACAAACAGCCCCTTCTTCCCTCACCCCTTGAGCGCTATCATGAACTGCAGCATCTGCAAGGGGAAATCCTTGATTACGCCACCGCCCTCTCCATACGTATTGATCTTCCTGAAATCCGTAAAGATTTCGATCAAACCCTTTTAATGGCAACCCAACTGATCGCTGCATCGAAACACATTCGCGATATTTTGCATGATATTGAGATGTTGAATGAATCTGATGCGCGAGAAATGGAGGCATTTCTTCATGAACTGCGCTATCAGATTTTGGCACTTTGTATGCACTACACCGACTGGCTCAACGGCGATGCGGAGGCAAGCGGAAAATTAGAAGCACTTTTTACAAAACTCGATAACAGTTATAAAAATAGCATCGAGATATTAAACGACATGATCACTAATTATAAAATTTCCAAACAGATGACGGTTGTTTTTATGAACATTACCCATATTACCCGTAACTTTTCAAAAGCTTTGTATAAAAGTATGAATCAAAAAAGCGATTTATACGCTTAAGATATGGATGCTTTACACAAAAAGTTTAATAAAACCCTAATACGATGAATTGAATATACCATACCGCCAAAGAGATGATATACCCAATCAATACAGTCCATGCGAGCTTGATGTGGGAAGAAAAGGTATAAATACCGGCCATTTTTCCCATTACGCCTACTCCTGCAGCACTTCCAAAACTGATCAATGATCCGCCGATTCCTGCTGTCATAGTAACGAGCATCCACTGTGCATGATCAATCGAAGGATTCGCTTTTAGAACAGCAGACATCACCGGAACATTGTCCACAATCGCTGATAAAAACCCTATTGAGATGTTAACAACCGTCGGACTGAATATTGCATACAATTGTGCCGCATACTCTAAAAAGCCCACAAAATGCAATGCACCAACAGCTGCTAAAATACCGAAGAAAAAGAGAAGCGTATTGTTTTCAATTTTGCTCATTGCCAAAAAGATACTCACATCTTGTTTGTGGTTTTTTTTGAGAAAATACATGTACAGCTGCAAAAGAGAAAGACCAAACAACATCCCCCACATCGGAGGTAAATGCATCACCTGTTTGCCAATAACTGCCAACGCAATCGTCAAAGCACCAAAAGCAACAATCATTTTGCCGCCTTTGAGAATTTCTATTTTTTCAGCTGCGGCGGGATCACCCTCCTTAAGAGGATCGAGATCAGGGACATACCGGCTCAACAGATACGCGGTGACGATCCATCCCAAAAATGATGCGGGAAAAAGATATAAAAAGTCGGTAAAATTCCCTTTTCCAGCACTCCATGCCATCAAGGTTGTAATGTCTCCAAACGGACTCCATGCCCCTCCCGCATTGGCCGCAACGACGACATTGATAGCGCTGGGAACCAAAAACGCTTTATTTTTTGTTTCAATGGTCAGCAGTACGGTTGAGAGGATCAATGCCGTGGTAAGATTGTCCGCAACAGGAGAGATAAAAAATGCCAACGTTCCCGTAATCCAAAATAGCTCGCGATAACTGTAGCCCTTGGCAATCAGCTTGGCTTTAAGTGCATTAAAAACACCTCTCTCGATCAGTGCTTCAATATAGGTCATAGCAACAAAAAGGAAGAAGAATATTTCCGCTATTTCCAATATCAAATGGTCTATTGCATGTTCAAAGGGGGTGAAGTTTAAACCTTCAGCAGCGTAAAACAATCCAATCAAGACAAACATGAACGTCCCCACAAAAAGGGCCGGTTTGGCTTTGTCGATATGATAATTTTCTTCGGTAGCGATAAAGTAGTATCCAATGACAAAGATAGCCAGTAAAAGCCATCCAAATGGATGACCTACAAAATTCATCGCAACGGCTTCACTGGTTTGGGCGGTCATCTTTTAATTCCTTCTTGAACAATATAATGCACTCCTATGGATTCGGTCCGTTTCAGCGCCGATTCGATAATGCATTTTGCGCTTAAAAGACGCAAAAGCAGTAGTCGACCGACAGGCTCTCTTAACATTTTTTCAACCGCTTCCAAAGCACTTTTTAAACCCTCAGTTGTTCGTACAATAGAGACTTTTTCCCACATAATTTTACGCAGCAGGTCTTTTTTCTCTTTATCTCCGGCCAATTCAAGTGCAGCATCCCCTATTGTAAAGGATCCCTCACATCCCCTCATCGGAGCTTTCTCAATTTTATTCGCTACTTTGACTGCAAACACAAGCCCCTCAAGCAGCGAATTACTTGCCAGACGGTTTGCACCGTGCACACCCGTACACGCGGCTTCTCCTATAACATACAGTCCTTTTACTCCAGGGACGCTTCCCTCTAAATCACTTTTGATACCCCCGACGGAGTAGTGAAATGCAGGAGAGATCGGAACTCTATCCTCAGGTAAGTGATAGCCAAAGTTCCATAATGCTTTATAAATGTTAGGAAAGCGACTTTTAAAATACTCTTTTTCAAAATGCTCACAGGAAAGATATACTTGACTGGAAGTTCGCTGTTTGTAATCAAAAATTGCACGGCTGACAATGTCACGCGGGGCCATCTCTCCGCGTTCGTCATACTCAAATAAAAAACGATACCCATTGTCATCGACAATCCATGCCCCCTCGCCCCTCAATGCTTCTGAGAGAAGCTGCTTGCGTGCTCCGCTGTTACTCACAAAAACAGTAGGGTGAAACTGCATCATTTCCATATTCTCAAGGGGAATTCCCTTTTCCAAACAAATTCCATGAATATCGGCGCTGATCGTATGGGCATTTGTATGGTATTCATACAGAGATCCGACACCGCCGCTGGCGATAATCACATCTTTAGCTTCAATCAAACGCCGTTTTCCTTCGCTCACGACTTCGACACCGCAACAGACACCATCTCGTATCAGTAAATCAACGACAGTCGCATCCGAGAGCATCGGATGAGGATTTTGCTGCAGTAAAAAGAGATGCAAATAACGCCCCGTAGCATCTCCGCCTGCATGCAAAATACGATTACGGGAATGTGCTGCTTCTTTCGTGTAAAGGAGATTTCCCGCGACGTCCGTATCAAACACAAAGCCTCGTGCAATCAAATCCTTGATAATTTCTTGCGAACTCTCACTCATTTGGCGTACTGCATTGGCATCACACATGCCTGAGCCTGCCTCAAGCGTATCTTTGATATGCAAATCAATATCTGCATCATCGTATGCCGTAGTTACACCGCCTTGAGCATAATAGGTATTGCATTCCCATGGGTGAGATTTATTGATCAATAATACTTTGAGCGATTTAGGGAGATTGATCGCGGCATACAAACCTGCTATCCCTGACCCGATAATGACAACATCATAACGCAACGTTTGACCCTTTATCTGAAGCTGGTTTTTCATAAAATGGTGGTGCTTTATAACCGCATCCGTTCAAGCTCAGCATCAATACGGCACTTATGAACGCCATTTCCAATAATTTTGTCATCTTTTTCCCTGTGCCATGTTTTCAATAGGGATGGTATAATAGCTACCATAAATTATTGATTAAGTAACCATTATGATTGAAACAATACGCTCCCTCCCTCATTGTGCCGGTATCTACCAATATCTCGATGCCAAAGGGCGAATTCTCTATATAGGAAAAGCCAAAAACCTCTCCAAGCGGGTCAAAAGCTATTTCAATCTCACGCCGCAGCTCTCCCCCAAATCTGCCTTATCGTTGCGTATCCAAAAAATGCTCAACGAAACGGCTTCTTTGCATTACATGGTAGTTGAAAATGAACACGATGCCCTCATCTTGGAAAATTCCCTCATCAAACAGCTCAAACCCAAATACAATATTTTGCTGCGCGATGATAAAACCTACCCCTATATCTATGTCAACCTTGATGAGGAGTACCCGCGCTTTGACATAACGCGAAAAATTATCAAAGGCAAAGCGATACGCTATTTTGGCCCCTTTTCAACAGGAGCACGGGACATTCTCGATTCTCTTTACGAACTGCTTCCTTTGGTTCAGAAGAAAAGCTGCCTCAAGGGGAAAAAAGCGTGTCTGTATTATCAGATGAACCAATGCCTGGGGCCCTGTGAATTTTCTGTTGATCAAGCTCATTACAAAAGTATGGTAGATACCGCCGCAAGCTGGATTCAAAACAAAGAGCTCCTCATCCCAAAAATTCGTACCAAGATGGAGTTTTATGCTGAAGAACTGCGCTTTGAAGAAGCAAAAGCCTTGCGCGATAGACTCGAACGCATAGGCCGCAGTACCGAACACTCCCAAATCGACCTTGCCTCAACCGAGGCCTATGACATTTTTGCCATCGCCACCGATGAGATCCGAGGCTGTGTTGTCCGCTTGTTTATCCGTGATGGAAAAATCGCCTCAAGTAGTCATGACTTTTTTACCGCCAACAACCTCTCAACCCTTGATGAAGCCTACGAGCGGGCGCTGATCAACTACTATGGTACTGAAAAGCCCCCTATTATTGTTCCCATCCTCATCCACGAACCTTTTGAATCGCTGGATTGGGTATCGCAGCACCTTTCCCAACTGTTTGAAAAAAAAGCATCCCTTCACGTCCCAAAACAGGGGATCAAAAAAGAACTCGTAGCACTTGCCTACACCAATGCCCTTGAACTTCTACGCTCTCCTCGCAGTGACAAAAGTGTTTTACTCGAACAAATCGCCCAACTGTTTGGTCTCGAAACTGTCCCTGAGCGTATTGAAGCTTTTGACAACTCTCATATTGGAGGTCAGGCAACTGTGGGAGCTATGATCGCCTACAGTGAGGGTAGTTTTGATAAAAAGGGGTACCGTACCTATCATTTGGAGCATAAAGACGAATATTCCCAAATGCGCGAGATGCTTAAGCGCCGAATCAAAGGTTTTCAGAATAATCCTCCTCCCGATCTATGGGTCATTGATGGAGGCGAAACACTGCGTTCTCTTGCTGTGGAAATGCTCCACTCCAATGATACACAAATCGATGTTATCGGTATCAGCAAAGAAAAAATTGATGCCAAAACTCACAGAGCAAAAGGTTCCGCCCGAGATATTCTGCATAGCAATCAAGGGGTTTTACGCCTTGACCCCAGTGATAAACGGCTCCAATTTATTCAACTGTTAAGAGATGAAGCCCATCGATGTGCCATCACTTTTCACAAAAAAAGCAAACTCAAAGAAGACAAAACCTCAAACCTTTTAACCATTCCCGGCATTACCCCAGGTAAGGTTCAAAAATTGTTAACCTACTATGGAACTTTTGAAGCCATTGCAAAAGCCGAATTACCAACATTGCAAGAGCTAATTGGAACATATGGGGCTAAAAATGTTCATAATTATTATAATTCACTAAAATCTAAGTAATCTTTTATAGAGTTTATGCCATATTCTTAGACTTGTATTTACAGTGCCAGTTAATAAGGAGTATTTATGGATAGACCCAATCCAATCGATGAAGAATATTTTTTTGAAGGGCGCGCCATTGTCAGCGAAACCGATTTAAATGGTATTATTACTTTTGCCAATCGACGTTTTTGCGAAATTTCTGGATACAGTGTCGATGAGCTCGTCGGAAAACCTCACAATATTATTCGGCATCCTGATATGCCAAAAGCAGCATTCGCCCAATTATGGAAAACCATTTTATCCGGTACCATTTGGCATGGATTGGTTAAAAACCTCCGTAAAGACGGAAAATATTATTGGGTTGATACCGAAGTCTCTCCTATGTATGATGATAATGGCACATTAAAAGGGTACATGGCTGCTCGCAAACCGGCTTCACGTAAGAACATCGAAGAAACTGCACTTCTCTATCAAGAAATGATTGCAAAAGAAAGCTAAAAGGGAGAAAATGTGTTACTCTATAACAATAAACAAGAATTCATAGGTATAGACGATGAGGGTTTACATCTTCTCAATTATGCTTCATTAGAAGAGCTATTAAACGTTTGCTCCGATGTGGCTGATCTTTTTGCCAATGAGCCGGGCTACATACATAACTTTAAAAACTTCGGATGGATTGATTTTCTTCTCCATGCCGATTCAGATGCTTCCAGTGCTATCGTGCATGGAAACGGACGGACCTTCAGCTGCCGCCTAAGCGTAAGCCCTTTTCATTTATGCACTGAACCCTCCGCAAGTGGCTACAGTATCGAAATGTCTCAGATCAAAAGTATCAGCGGTGAGGAAGTCAAACCGCAAGTCATAGCTTCAAAAGCGCCGAGCGAACCTATCCCAAAAAGTGTCCAGTCGGCACCGCTGCCAGATTATACACATCTCTCCGCAACACAGTTAAGCGAACCAAGCATCTTTGATATTCCAAAAACACAGCCTACTTCACTCGATAAAACGGATGATCTGTATGCTTCACTCACAGCTCCGTTGAGTACCGAAGAATTGGAGCCATCTTTAGAGAAAAAAGAGGAAGATATTACGATTCCGGTAGCTGAACCGACTCCTATCCCTGCGAAAGCCGCTCAACCTTCGATACTGGAAAGTACACAATACTCTGCCGATGAGAAAGAGTATCTTTCTCATCACAAAATTGAGCGTTCTTACATTTACGATCCGAACATTGCCGCCAATGAACTTGGCCTTCCTGTTGACTTGATTGAAGAGTTTATCGGTGACTTTATCCAACAATCCCATGAATTCAAAGATGAGCTTTATGAAGCAACCGCAAAAAATGACATTAACAAATTGCACATTCTTTCTCATAAACTCAAAGGGGTAGCCGCCAATTTACGCATTGAAAACGCTCTTGAAGCACTCACGATTATCAACAGCTCTGATGACCCTGTTGAAATCCAGAGCAATCTCAAATACTATTACAGTATTATCGCAAAATTGGAGGGAAAAGAAGTCTTAGAAACTCAAAGCTTGCCTTCCCAGAACAAAGCAGCCCCTCAGCCTATTGAAAAAATAGTCCCTGAACCAACAGATGATATTTATGCATTTTCTCTTAAACAAAACGAGGATGAACCACTTTTGGTCCATCTCGATGAAATTGACTTAGCAGATGACCCATCCTCTGATTTAAAAGAAGAAGAAACTCCTTTTAAAAAGGAATTTTTCACACTGGAAGAGGATCTTCCGCAAGAGGTTTCAACTGAAGAAACGGTTACAGCTCCGCTGCAATACGATCTCAAAGCAGTTGCAGGTGCACTTGGTATGGAACCGGCCTTTATGGAAGAATTACTCCATGACTATAAAGCCGATGCATTAGCTATGAGCACAACCATCATACAAGCTATCAAAGCATTTGACACTCAAACATGGAAGAGCAGTGCGGCTAAACTCAAAGGCATTAGCGATAATTTGCGCCTTAGCGAAATTTCGGATGAACTCGCTATTTTATCCAGTACCAATGATGCCCAAGAAGCCAAAAAAGCTTCTGGACGCCTTATTAACTATCTTGATCAACTCTAAGAGGAATTCATTATGCATTTAGGACTTAAAAATCGACTCCGCCTGATCAGTCTCTTCCCGATATTGATCTTATTCTCACTTGCCAGTTATTACGTGTACACATCCTATGTAAGCTTCCAAGCAGCTCAGACGCTCCAAGCCAGACTAGAGAGCAATAAGCAGCTCAACTACATGATCAATGATATTGCGCGTGAGCGTGGTATGACGGTGATGTATCTCGGGAATGCTTCTGCAGCCACTTTAAAATCGTTGCATGCGCAGCGTGCCATCGTTGATGGTACAATCAAGAAATTTGTTGCCCACAATCATTCCCCTAAAATTATAGGTATTATCACCGAATTAGAAAAATCACGCCATCAGGCACGTCCTTCAGTAGACAACAAATCAGCTGATTTCGAAGAAATTTTTAATGACGTTTATGGCAAACCCCAAGAAGCCCTGATTCAAGAGCTCTCTTCTCTTTCAACCGTATTGCTGGATGATAAAGTGGCATCCATGGCAAACAATTATCTCTCATTGGTACGAGCCAATGAATATACCAGCTTAGAGCGTGACTATTTAACCTATTTGCTATCGCGCGGGAACGCTTTGGAGGATGAAGAGCTAGAAAAATGGATCACCTTAATCGGTAATGCAGATGCTCTAAACTTAGAAGCTGTAACAGACAAAGGGTTGCAAACAACGCTAAAAGCCATCCTTCTGTCCGAAGACAATACAGAGTTATTGCAAGATATTACAACAGAAAGAGGCAGTATTTTACGTTCGAGTGCAAAAGGAAACTACGATACGCAATCCGGTATTTGGTTTGCAATGATTTCTGAAAAAGTTAGTGCACTCAATGAGGGTGAGAAACTCATCCTGGATTCGATGGACAACAGAGCTTCTGTAGTTAAATCGCAAGCAATCCAGTTTCTTATCACTGCCATTACCGTATGGATCGTCTCTATCTTGATTGGTATTTTGGGAATGTTGCTTTCCAATGAAATCGCGAAAAACATCAAAAATCTTGAGTCCGTACTCAAGCGTGTTGCCGAAGATACACACGATAACGAAGCCGATGAACTCAGTAAATCAATCAACCTTGATACTGCCGATGGTACAGCCCAAGCCTATGCTCTTCTTGAGCGTATCATTGAGCAAACCATGGGTGATAAGCAATCTGCGCAAGAGGCCAGTGAAGCCAAGTCCATGTTTTTGGCCAATATGTCTCATGAGATCCGTACCCCACTCAATGGTATTGTCGGATTTACCGAACTTCTCAAAGATACCGAACTGCATGATGAACAGCGTGAATTTATTGATATCATCGAAAAAAGTTCGGAAAACCTTCTTGAGATCATCAATAATATTCTTGACCTTTCAAAAATTGAGAGTAACAAACTTGAAATCGAAGACATCGCCTTTAATCCGCTTGAAGAGTTTGAAAGTGCCGTGGATGTTTATGCCGTACGTGCTTCTGAAAAACACATTGACCTTGGATGCTTCATTGATCCTAGCCTTGAGCGCCCTCTCAAAGGAGATCCGACCAAGATCAAAGAAGTCATTATTAATCTTCTCAGTAATGCCGTTAAATTCACCAATGCAGGCGGAAGCGTCAATGTTGATGTACGCCGAATCGAGAGTGACGAGCCAAATCGTGCACGCGTACGCTTTCAGGTAAAAGACAGCGGTATCGGGGTAACAAGTGAGCAAAAATCTCGTATTTTTGAAGCCTTTTCTCAAGCAGATACCTCCATTACTCGTAAATATGGCGGAACAGGTCTTGGACTTACCATTTCAAGTCGTTTTGTCGAACTTATGGGAGGACAACTCGATCTTGAAAGTATTCCAGGTGATGGAACCATGTTCTTCTTTACCCTCTCGTTTGAAGAAATCGAGACTCTAAATGACCCGGTCAAAGGTTCTTTTTCAAATATTAATGCCGTTATCCACGAAAGCAGAAGCAAGAAGAAAACACAATCCACCTATCTTAAAGAATATCTGGATTATTTTGGTGTCAGTTATACCACATTCCATGATGTCGAAGAGCTTAAACTCCTTGAACGTCAAGTCAATTATGACCTTTTATTTGTCGATAACGATTACACAAATGATGTTGATTTAGTACAATTTTCAGCAACTCAAGAGCAATTGGTCCTTATTACAAAATCGTACTACATGAAAAAAATCGACTCTATGGGTCTGGATATTTTCAAAGTCCTTTATGAGCCGGTCAACAGCAGTAAAATTCGTACCGTATTAGAAACATATGACATAGAAGCATTCAATAATCGAAAACAAAAATCATCGCGTCGTAAAAAATTCGATGAAAAGAACTCACGTTTTGAAGCATCTGTTCTTGTAGCAGAAGACAACATCATCAACCAAAAACTTATTCGTCGCACACTCGAAGACATTGGACTGCAAGTCACCCTTGCCAATAATGGCTTGGAAGCCTTTGAAAAACGTAAAAATAACCAATATGATCTGATCTTTATGGATATCCAGATGCCTGTACTGGATGGTATTGAAGCAACACAAGAGATTCTTGATTATGAAGCCGATTACGATCAGCATCACATACCGATTATTGCCTTGACGGCAAATGCCCTTAAAGGTGACCGTGAACGTTTCTTGGCCGCAGGTATGGATGAGTATACAACGAAACCGCTGGTGAGAAGTGAAATCATTTCATTGCTCAACAATTTCCTTTCTCATAAAATTGTAGAGATCAATGTTGTACCAAAAACAGCAGAACATCTTGCAAGTGAAACCGTTCCACAGACTACTGATACTATCAATGACAATGAAGCTTTAGATGAAGCAGCAGTTAATGAGGTCGAACCAGAGATCCCGAATATTATTGAATTACTGCCTGAAGTAAAAAGTTCAGCCTATGATGCAGACGTCTTGCTGGCCAAACAAAATTCCCTTGAGACGAAACTCTTTAGTCGTATACTTGACGATTTGGGATACACTTACGAGTGTGTTGATTCTGTAGCTGCATTACGGGAAAATATTGCTAGTAAACGCTATAAGGTTGCATTGTTCGATAAAACATTAAAAGAACTCGACCTCAAAGAACTGTATAATACAATTCGTGCTAAAAACAGCGACATTTCATTGGTAATGCTGATTGATCCCAATGTTAAAGAAGACGAAAATGATGCTATGTACGTGCATGAGATGATCAAAAACATCGTCAATAAAGATCTATTGCGTCTTGTATTTGAAAAATTTATCTAAATTAGGAATTATAAATGGTTGATAACAAACTAAAAGTACTCGCAGTTGATGATGATTTTATCAATTTAAAGCTACTCAAAACGATGCTCATGAAAGCCCCGAATGTGTACCAAGTTGTCGAAGCCAAAAATGGAGCTGATGCTATAGGTATTCTAAAAGCGCAGGATGACATTGACATTATCCTGCTCGATATCATTATGCCTGTTATGGGGGGTATTGAAATGCTTAAAGTCATTCGAGCCGACGAATCCCTCCGTCAGCTTCCCGTTATCATTCTTACTACCGATGAAACTAAAAAGACTGAAGCACTAGAGTGCGGTGCCAATGGTTTTCTTATGAAACCTGTGCGCGAAAAAGACGTTGTTGCTAAAATTGCTCAACTGACTATCTAAATTCTTCTTTTTTCCTGTAAACAACAGGAAAATTTTCTACTCTTAATTTTATTATAAAACTTGCCAGCTTCGTTCATGAACACGAATCGGTTCAGTAGATATATTATTATCCGTAACCGTAACATCCATCAGCATCGTTGTCTCTTTATTCGTATTAGTTGCAAGTACACCGGGAGTCCCTGCAGCTCCACATGGTGAGTTCCCACGAAATGAATATTGCATCGAAACATTTATATTAAACATGTTTCCGCCACTCGCGTCATTTACGGCAATGTCAAGCTGATTAAGACAATTCCCTCCGCCTGTATTAAAACCTTGTGCACGCATAACTGCATATTCCGTAGCACTTTTTGCCAATAACTGCGCTTGCGCCCGTAAATAATTATCTCCCACAGCTTTGCTCTCTTGTGCACCGCCACGCATTAGTAAAACACCGCCCATAGCAATCAATACAACGACAAAGATTGCCATTATCATCGCAAAACCAGATCGTTTAGTAGCGTACATGCACTCTCCTTTCACGACAGATTGTCTGAGTTTCTGCAATAGAATCATTCAGATCTGCATCTAGTCCTTGCATACATACTTTTAATCTCCACACTAAACCACGATCATTCAAATTGTCATTGGCCATAAAATCAGTCGCGTCATAATCCGCATAAAAGTGAGCAACTTTTTCGCCTAAGACATTAATTTTAGTCGCAGCCGTATACCGTTGATTTGCCCATGGACGGAAATTACTGTACATCGTGAAATTACCATTGTCTTGTACTCTAAACGCATATCCTGTTCGCAAAAGATACTTTCGTTTTCCATCATTGGCCAAATTATCAGCATTCAAGCGTATTGTCGTGGAACTGATAGGATTCGCAGCAACATCAAGCTTATGAAACCCTGGGTATCCACCAGCAGCTCCTGCATCATCCCAATTAAAACGAGCACAAGCTCCTATGTTAGCACTTTCATGATCATAAATAGCAGAATTTCTAAGCGTTGACCCTAATGCCGTAATAACAGTATTAGCCACAGCATAATTGGCATCCGACGCATTAAGCTCATTATTGGGCATTAAAAGCGTATCTTCACTCCAACCAGGAGTTCCTACTACTCGTAAAGTATCTTGATCTGGTGCTACGAAAGCTATCGTATAATCATTGGTATCTCCATCTATTGGTGGACCATAACAACCCGTATTTGTTCCACGATCCAAATTTACAATGGAACTGCTAATTGCATTTTCAAAATACTTACTTACTTGATCCAAAATGTGGTCCGCTTGAGAGACTCGTTTCGTGTATTCTTGGGTTCGATAGATATTTTCATAATATTGACGAATTGTTTCGAGGGCTATCCCCCCAACGATTCCCATAATAACAATAACAAAGAGAAGCTCTATCATGGAAAAGGCATTTCTAAATTGCATGTTCTTCATTTAGTTGCCTTTGTTTGATTTGAAAAAAGTAAGTGTCGTATCAACACCCAAAGCTGCATTTTGAAAACGAGTGACAACACGCTTTAAGTGTGTCGGAGTATTCAGTGAACCATCAGGAGCCATATTGGTTGATGAACCAAGTACCCAGTTTGCTGTTGCCGTATTTCCAACTGTACTGGTTAATGCTGAAGTCACATAACGCACTTGATACGTCGCAGTAACATTATATGCAGTACCGCCGGCAGGAGTAATGGTTATAGGTTCACTCCCGCCATTAAGCTGTTCAATTCCTTTGGTAAGATTCCCATCGCCTGGATTAAGAATTACCGATGGAGAATTTCCAGCAACATCGCATTGAATCATTGAATCATTATTATCACGGTACCAAACTGTTCCCGAACCACGGCTACAAGGTATATCAATGTCACCTGCTATTATAAGAGGACCACTTCCAGAGGCTTCATAGTTTTGATCCCATCGTGCTTGAAACTTATCAATCGTCCATCCTGCAAGACGTGACATAACATCATCATCAACCGTGATCTGTTTTGCCGCTTTATCTGCAACCGTAATCATTGTCGGGATAGTAATAACACTAATGGCAATAATAACGATGGCAAAAATAAGTTCAATCATAGCCATCGCAGAACGCATCGTATTAATTTTCATCATCGAATCGCCGGAGAATAATCTGTCGTACTGTGCCATTCTCCCCCTCCTGTAGATCGCTTACTGTCTTTATTTGCTTCATTGGTATCTTTGGCACTTCCTGTTGCACCAATTGCGGGAACCACATTAATATTAAAACACGGATGGGTTAGACAATCAAGATTATCTGCACCAGCCTGAGCTGGTCCATTTGGATCAAGATACGGCAATGCAGAAGTTCCATACCATAACCATGGATTCGTTAATATATGCGCTTTATATCCGCCCAAAGCATAACCAGCCCCAAACGTATACGTTTCCACACCACTGACAGCAGCAGCATTTGCAGGATTTGCCCCCGTTATCACCACAGTTACATTTCCATCCCCATCGTTTGCATCACTGTGCAATGTATTCGTAGACCACGCAGTGTCATTTTTACTTATCGGCAATGTCGTTGTACCAATGGCAGGAGTATTAAATACCTCGTACCATGCACTGGCTGAAAATGCACCTGATCCAAATGTACGAACATCGCGAGGGATAATACGACCGTACAAAAATCTCGTGTTGTTATCAGTTGTCACATTAGTGTCGGGTAAATGGGCAGTCGAAAAATCGGCTCGCGAGCTACAATTACCCGAAATTTGACACTTGACTTGAAAATTTTGCAAGCCAACTGTAATTGGATTCACCGTTACTGTTTCATTTCTATCAAAATTAAGGGACAAATTCATATCGGACAAACCATTTTGATTCTTTAAAAAGCTCGTTTGAGGAATCGTTACTAAAGGGAATAAAACATTCGATGCCGGTAATGCAAAAGTTCCATTCGTATCTCTCCAAACGGTTGTTGCATTTACTTCTTGTAAACGATAGCTCCAATTCGGCAATACAATGGCTGGAAATGTAAGATTGAGATCTATATTGACCGGCTGTGCGTAACAATCATTGACATAGTTGCTCAAAAGAGTACCCGTCTTTCCTTCTGGTCGAATCGGACCAAAATAGCGGACACTCATATTTTCATTCAGATTCACACTGTTCATATAGGTCCACGTGTTTTGACCCATAATGGTACCGGCAAAATTTTGTCCTCTTGACATCTGAATCGATGTCAGATTAAAATCATACGGTCTATACTCAACGCCGATATCTACATAGGTTATACCCGCATTATTGTTGACATGATTACTGCTTATGTTACATCCATTGTAGCTACCAAGAGCACTGGTGACAGCAGAATTAGGAATACAATCAGTACCTGATAAGAAAAATGGTGACGTATGATGCGTCATAGTAGACACATCACTATCTACACTAGTCCATTGGTCATCTGTAATGTTGAGGCTGTATTTACCTACCTGGTCGACTGAAAGATTTGCTTCTACTAATCCATTGACAAAATTTAAAACAGATGACTTATTTGTATCGTCATTACACCCCGTTACAACTGTACCTCCCGGCGTCCATATCGAGTCCAACCCTTCTGTAGTAGTGTATCCAGACGTAGCAATATTATTAAAATGATTGGTAGCATTGACCTCTGCGTAATACTGGTATCCACTGGCAAGATTCAGAGCAACTGCACCCGAAATATTATTGCTCATCAGTTGTTTTGTGACACCATTCGTTTGGTTTTGGTCACTCAATTTTACATGAAATGCTTCCGGCCTAATCGCAAAGTTGTCTTTTGAACATACATAATTGACGCTGGTTCCATAGATACACTCCAAACACACATTCACTTCGTGTTGCGTGAGCGCAGATGCTCCAGAATTTCCAGCATTACCACATGCCTGTGGGACTTGGGTATAGGTGCTTTCTCCCTGAATATTTCCATTTGCCGGGTTATACGTAGTAGCAGTCACAGGATAAACACATGTATCGCCTGCATACGATGGGAAATTTATAAGATGGAATTTTCCGGGTACAGTTTCCTGCATCACGATTGCACCACCACTCCCATCATTGGGGTAACTGACCCTGAATTTTACATTTTTGCCCGCTTTTTGATAAAACTTTACTGCAGCTTGAGGATCATCCAATATCACACCCTTGATTATGTCCGCTGCACTAAAATTAGCTGTAGGGAGTTTATTAAAAGGAATCCATGTTTTTACATTCGATATAGGAGTATGTGTGGAACAAATACCTGAACTCGCGTCCACCAACTCAACTGCCACCGTTGTATTCATATCTTTTAAAATATCTGTACCCGTATTTAAAGCAATCACTTTGTAATCATCCGCTCTTGATGCTATTGCTGTAGGGAGATTATAGTTGTAGCCTGAGCTTAAAGCGCCATTCGCATTTGTGGCGTAAACAACATTGAAATCCGCGGTTGTGCCAACTGGAACAACTACTCCTCCCCCTGAAAGAATACCGATCTGAATAGTATACGTAGTATCTTGATTCTTTTCTATACTTTCAAGATACAGATATAAATAATATGGGCTTGCTTGTGATGCTGTTATATTAATCGTACCCGTCCTCACCGCAGAGGGCAAGAGAGTAGTTGCAGATGCAGCATTACACGTATTATTCGCATCTACTTTAAGGTCATCGTTACCGGTATTTGACATCGTATAGCTAATATTTAGGTCTTCTGTAATTTTTAATATAAACACATCTATAGGGGCATTATTTTCATCCACTATACCCGTCAACGTATGTGCAGAATACCCGGCAGAAGAATTTAAGTCGATTACCTTAATATTATTTGTATCTGTAGTACACGAAGGGAAAGCATTAGTTGTATCAGTATATACATCCCCCCATCCCGGCACAGCAAACATTACTGCTACTCCAAAAACTGCTATCCATCGTAAAAAAAGTTTATTAAAATTCATTTCATCCTCCTAGGGATTAATTTAATACACATCATAATTTCCACTCATTTTCGCTAAAAATACCGAGTATCACTATATTCTCTTTGAGAGTATCCACACGATAAGGGATAATATACCCCTCAAATATCAGCTCTCTGATATTTGTATCCATGGACTTTTGAGATTGTCGGCATTTGTAGGGAAAATGAGGTAAATCATTGATTTTAGCTTCTAACTTTCTTGCAAAATTTAAAGCATTTCTCGGATTATTCTCACCAATAAAATCAAGTATATTATTTAACTCGATTTCGTATCGATAAGATGTATTTACGTACATTTTTGTTCCCATTTCGCATAAACTTTGCGCATTACCTCTGCATGAGGTATCAATTCTACTGTTCCATCATCGATCTCTTGGATACGCTTTTTGAGTTCCTGCGCCAAAGGATCATCATTTAAATCAAACTCATCTGTGTGTTTATGGACGTGTGCGGTATCAATCGTTACAACATCTTTGAGATGCTCCAAAAACCACATCACCTTATCCACTGCTGAATCTTCTATTTTGAGTGTTAACGTTTTCATCACATCCTCCTAAGGATTTTTAGGGCACTACACAATTTGGGCTCGGTAGCATGTATGCGTAAACCCAATATTCACTAATTATACACTATCGACCAAAAGACTCTTTTTTAAAGCCCTACTCAACCAATGCTAAATGAGAATGAGCACAACTACTATGAGTTTATTCCTAACATTATTAAAAAGAAATTAAGATCAGTATTTATTTTTATTGTATCTCATTTATTTTTACCTCTCTCTTGACGTTTGTTATTTGTATGTTATAATCAACTCTTCTTACAACTTTACCATAAGGTGGAATCCATGAATATCTCTCTCGTCGGACGTCATATCGAATTAAGCGATGCCAATAAAGAACATTTAATGCGTTCTATTGAAACACTCGAAAAATTTCATCTCGACCTTATCAGCGTCAGTGCCGTAGCTTCCATGAATGAACGTAAAAAAGGGGTAACTATAGAGTTTACCATCAATATCGCCGGTAAAAACACAATTGTGATCAGCCAGCGTGATGACGATTTATACGCGGCAATCGATATTGCCGTTGATCGCGCCCAAAAAGCACTTCGCCGTCTTCACGAAAGAGAAAGTGACCATCGCCATGTCGGTATCAATGAAGCCAAAGCCGCTGCTGCCGTTCCTGTAGATCTACACGCTATGAGCGAGGGGATGGAAGATGAAATCGTCCCGACAGAACTGATTTTATACAAACCTCAAGAAGTTGGAGAGATTATCGAAAAACTCAAAGAGAGCACCAAAGTTTTTGAAGTCTTTATGGACATTGAGGGGAAAATGCGTGTCATGTACAAACGCAATGACGGAAAGTTTGGACTGTATTAAAAGCTTCTCTTTCTTTTCTTTTTCTAAAGAAAAGAACCAAAAGAAAATCGCCTCCAAAACAAATCGCTGACGGTACGCCTTCGCACGTATGCGGGCGACCTTGCTCATGGTCTGTTTTTGAGGCCTAATTTATATTTTCAAACATGCTTTTACTTCTCTCACGATTTTTTCATCTTCTCCCATATCTACCCATCGAAACTTATTCCCGCTTTGGAGTTTCCCCTCTAACAGATCACCGCTTTTACGAAATTTTAAATCCAGTGCCGCAATTTCAAACCCGCTCGTGCAACTGCCAAACGATTCCAACCGCTCATTTTTCCCTGTTGTGTTGGTATATAAATAACAATATCCCTGCAATCCCGTACGGCTGACACGTCCGCGCAGTTGATGAAGCGTTGAGAGTCCCAATCGCTCTGCCCCCACGATCACCACTGTTGAAAGACGCGGAAGCGAAATACCAACCTCTACGACTGTTGTAGCTAACAGTATGGAACCCGATTCTCTAAAATCAATCAGAACCTGCTCTTTTTCTTTGTCTTTGCCGTGTGTGACGTAGACATTTTCAAATTTACCTTCCCAATAACTGCGTGCTTCTTCGATGCTTTGGTAGTTGATGCTTTCGCTTTGTTCAACCAGCGGATACACGATCAAGACTTGATGGTTTTGATCAATCTCGGTCCGTATGTGTTCCAACAAGGCTGTAAAATCGTTTTTATGGATTACTTTAGTCGCAATGTTTTTAACAAACGGTGTTTGGACGATCAAACTGACATCGATATGTGCCGATTCGATCATAGCAAGCGTTCGTGGTATCGGTGTAGCCGAAAACTGCAAAAAATGGGGCGGTGTGTCATTATCCGTAAGTTTTGTGAGGGCATGGCGCTGTGCGGTACCAAATCGGTGCTGTTCATCCACCATAACTAAAGCACATCGAGGCATCGGTCGATGCAAAACCGCATGAGTACCGATGATAAAATCATACTCTTCCAAAGAGCCTTTTTTCGTTGCACTGGTGACCAATACCGTTTTAAGATGCGGCAAATACTTCTGTGCTTCTTCATACAGCTGATTGGCTAAAATCGTCGTAGGTGCCATCAACAGACAACGATGCGGCTGCATTAAAATGACCGAGGCAAAGATCACCATCGTTTTCCCTGACCCGACATCCCCTACGATCATACGACGCGCGGCATTGGGTGAGCGAAGATCATTGGCTATGTCACTAATCGCATTCTTCTGATCGCGTGTAAGGTCAAAGGGGAGGGTTTTCATCCATTGTGCAACATCACCACCGGATCGGTATTGCGTTGCATGAAATCGTCGTTTATGACGAAGACGTCCCATATAATCATACAATTCGGCAAATTTAAGAGCATGGATCTGTTCTTCATTGAGCGGTTTAGGCTGTTTTGGGAAATGAATTTCATACAGCGTTTGTGCTATTGTTTGTGGAAGTCCCTCAGCGCCTAACGCCTCAACGGTAAGTGTTTTATCTACCAAACGACGCATAACATCGACACGTAAGGGTGTTTTATACATAGGAACGATGGTACCAATTCCTGTAATCTTTACAGGTTGCATCATCTGCCAACGTCCCTGTTCCAATACTGCTTTGCCGCTAAAAAAGCCACGTGCAGCTTTTGGAAACTGATGCACCATATAAGGTTTAGGAGAGAATATTACCCCTTCGAGTGTTATGTCCAAATTGTGAGCAAAAAAGGTGATTTTGAGAGTTTTGGGGGTTCGTACGACATGCTCAATGGTCGCATCAATAACACAAGTGACATTATGTGTTAGCTCATGGCTGAGACGGCGGTCTTCAAAACTGGAGGGAGCAAGGACACTCAGTGCTGTAACACTGCTCACACCCAATGTGCGAAATTTGGCTGTTTCCTCGTTACTTAGTGACAATTGCGTAGCTGAGATCGCGGATTTCACCATGGCGCTTTATAAAGTCGTTCAAATCATCCAATGACAACTCGCCGATTTGTTTGAGCTCTGTGAGCGAATGACCCAATGGTTTACCCCCATAGTATTCACTAAAAGTACGTCCAAGGCGCTGTGAAAGCGTTTCCACACGAAGCGGTTCTGAACCTAACATAAACTTGCGGGCTTGATCCAGTTCTGCTTGGGTTACACCGCTCGTGACAAAAGTATCGATCACTTCGGCAACGGTTTTTTTGGCTTCCGCTTGAGATTCAAGTTTGGTTTGCAGATACCCGCTGAAATAGGTATGGGTTTTAGCAACACTCAAACGTGAATACGCAGAATACGCCAAACCACGTTTAACGCGGATCTCTTCCATCATACGGCTTCCAAATCCGCTCGAACCTAAAATAAACATGGCCACACGAGATTTATAAAACTCAGGATCACCCTCACGCATCGCAAAAGGAGATCCGAAATACAAATAAGCCTGCTCGGTACTTGAGCGTTTTAGAATCGATTCTTTCGGTGTTTTGCGTGGCTCATAATAACGTTCTTTTGTCTTTGCCCCTACACTGAAATCACTGAGCAGGTGCATCACTTTTGCTTTGGCAGCTTGAGCATCAATGTCACCGCCAATGACGATAATGGCATTGGATAAAACACGATGTTCTAACAAAAAGCTTTTGACTTCCTCCAGCTTTAATGCAGCGATTGATTCTTTCGTACCGATGTTAGGAGTAGCTATTGGGGTTCCCTCAAAAAGAATCGCTTTTAGTTCATCGGAGGCTACCGTATCAAAATCAGCTTCTTTACGCGCGATGTCACTGAGCGCTCTGGTTTTAACTTTTCCCAGTGTTTCTTCTGTGAGATTAGGTTCTTTGAGCAGTTCTGCCATCAGGGAAAGGCCTGTGTCAAACTCTTCTTTGAGCGTACCTAGCTCGATAACAAGCGACTCATTACCGACATTGGTACTGAGCTGAATCGCTCGTGCATCGAGTGCATCCGCAAAACTGACGGCTCCGCGTTTGAGCGTACCCTCATTCATCATTTTTGCACTAACACGTGCCAATCCTGCACTTTTCCCCTCATCGATACTGCCGCTTCCTGTAAAAACCAACTGCATCGATACGATCGGAAGGCGCTTGTCCTCTTCGTGGATGAACGGGATTTTAACCCCTTTGACTTCTATGTATTCCAAAGTACTTGCCATAAGTGTCTGCCCTAAAAATAATATTGTTACTAAAAAGTATCTCACGCAAATTTCTCTAACGTCTCATATGCGGTGTTACGAATTGCAGGTGTTTCTCCTATGTCATGGATCAGACGGATCATCTCCTCTTTTGCCATGCGAAAACCTGCTCCTGCACTGCGAACTACGTTTTCTTCCATCATCGTCGAGCCCAAATCATTGGCACCGTACAACAGTGCCATTTGACCTACATACGGCCCTTGTGTCACCCATGAACTTTGAATATTTTTAAAATTATCCAAAAACAGACGTGACACTGCCAAAAGACGCAAGTAGCGGTTTGACGATTGTTTTTCAATCTCAGGATGTTCTTCCATGAGCTGTGTGTTCATCCCTTGAAACGACCACATGATAAATGCGCGAAAACCGCCCGTCTCATCTTGTAAATCTCGAATAAGATTCCAATGTTCGACGATCTCTTCATCGGTTTCAACCGTACCGTACATCATCGTAGCCGTTGACATAATACCCAGCTTGTGCGCTTCGCGGTGAACTTCCAGCCATACCTCACTGTCAATTTTTTTAGGGGCAATAATATCTCGGACACGGTCGCTGAGTATCTCTGCACCCGCGCCGGGAATGGAAGCAAGCCCTTTGGCATGAAGACGGGAGAGACATTCTTGTATCGTTATTTTAGACACTTTGGCGATGTAATCCAATTCAATCGAAGAAAAGCCGTGAATCGTAATCGTCGGATATTTGGTATGAATGTGTTCCACGAGATCTTCATACCACTCTATCTTGAGCTTCGGGTGAACTCCGCCTTGGAACAAAATCTGGGTTCCGCCGATTTCCAAAAGCTCATCGATTTTTTGGTCGATCTCTTCGAATGTTAGGACATATGCTTCGTCCGATTTAGGAGAACGGTAAAATGCACAAAACTTGCAATCGACCCAACAGACATTGGTATAATTGATGTTGCGATCCACGACAAATGTCGTGATCCCTTGAGGATGAAGTTCACGCTTGCGTGCAGTTGCCATTTTCCCCAGTTCTTTGAGATCACCATTGCGAATAAGATCTAATGCCTGTTCTTTCGTGAGTCGCATCGGGTCTCTATTTGTCTTTTGCAATGGCATCTAAAACACCGTTGATAAATTTAGGTGATTGTTCACTGCCGAATGCTTTGGTCACTTCAATGGCTTCGTTGATAATAACGGCAGAATCAAGTTCTCCAAACATGATTTCATACGCACCCAAACGCAATGTCGCACGCTCGATGGAACCTAACCGCTCAAAATCCCAGTCTTTGAGATGTTTTTCAATCGCTTCATCCACGGGAGTCAAATGTTCAACGACCCCTTTGAACAAATCAAGGGCAAAATCGCGCTGTTTGTTGCGGATCTTTTTTTCTTCTAAGATTTCATCACTGAAATCAAGAATACTTTGATTTCCCAAATCATAGGCATACAGCAAACTTACAACGGCCATACGAGCTTGATGTCGTGTTGCCATTATGCCTCCATCGCTTCATAAAGATCCAGTAATTCGATCACAACCGTCATCGCTTCAAAACCTTTATTACCTGCTTTTGTCCCTGCACGCTCAATGGCTTGCTCAATCGTATCCGTGGTTAGCAGACCAAACGATACCGGTTTTTTATGCTTCAGACTCACGGTTGCGATTCCCTTGGTAGCTTCGGCTGAAACGTAATCAAAATGAGGAGTCGAACCGCGGATAACCGCACCCAATGCACAGACAGCATCGTATTTTCCGCTGTTTAAAAGTTGGTCAATCACCATTGGCAGTTCAAATGCACCTGGAGCCAATACGTGCGTTAAATCATCATCATTACCACCGTGTCGTGCGAAGGCATCTTTTGCCCCTTCAACAAGTCTGTCCACGATAAAATGGTTCCATCGTGTGCTTACAATCGCTACTTTTTTCCCAGCACGAACGCGCAAGTTTCCTTCGATCAGTTTCATATTCCTATCCTTTTATTGCATCAAGTTTTAATAATGTTTGGGTGAGCGCATTCAATTGCTCTAATGTTAGCATATTTGGGCCATCGCTCAAAGCACACGTCGGGTCAAAATGGGTTTCAAAGAAAAATCCGTCAACTCCTACTGCTGCAGCTGCACGTGCCAGATGGGGAACCATCGAGCTGTCTCCCCCTGTTTTACCGCCGCCGATTCCTGGCATTTGCACCGAATGAGTCGCATCAAAGATAACAGGAGCAAATTGGCGCATAATGTGCAATGAGCGCATATCCACTACGAGATTGCCGTATCCGAAACTCGATCCTCTCTCACAAAGAAAAACACCGTGTTTTTTTGAAGCCTCATAGCTTAGTTCATCACATCCACGTGTTTTGAGCACTTTCATGACCGAATACTGCATATCACTGGGCGTCATAAACTGCCCTTTTTTAATATTGACAATTTTATCGGTTTTCCCCGCAGCCACAAGCAAATCGGTTTGACGGCATAAAAAAGCGGGGATTTGAATCATATCCACAACCTCAGCTACTATAGGAACCTGATAGCTTTCATGAACATCGGTGACGATTTTGTAGCCAAAATCATCTTTCACTTTTTGCAGCAATCGCAATCCCTCTTCCAATCCCGGTCCGCGGTAGCTTTCCAATGAGGTACGGTTTGCCTTATCAAAGCTCGATTTGAAATAAAAATCAAACCGCGTATCACTGTGATAGCGTTCTAGCTCTTTCGCAATTCTGAAAAGATTTTCTTCACTCTCAATTACACATGGACCCGCCATCAATATCATAAAAAGCTCCTATGTGTTTAATGTCGTATTGTACTTGTCATTAGATTAAAATCCGATTCGACATTTACGTTTGTTTTGTGGCATGCGCTTCAGCCCTTTTGCGCATTGGCGATGAAGAAGATAACGGTATCCACGCATAATAATTCCCTTAATCGTATATCCGATCAAACCGCTAAAACGTATCCATCCCAGCAGTGAAATACTCGCATAGCCCCCGCCCAAAGCGATCATCATCCCTTTGAGGCGAATATTGGAACGTACCATCGGTTTACCTTGAATAAGTGCGAGAATATTTACAGCGGCACTTATTCCACTGGCTTCCGCTCCTTGCGCCGTTGGAGGAACCATTTTTCCCTCTGGATCATGAAGCTGTGCGATATCACCTGCTGCAAAGACACCCTCGCACTCCCCAACTCGCATGTATTCATCTACGATGAGCTGTGACTTTTTATTTTTTGCAACCTTCATCCCCGCCGTCAGTGTAGACGCAACAATTCCCCCTGTAAAAATCATAAAATCGAAACAAACTGCTTCAGTTTCATTAAGGACCAGTGCGTGTTCTTCAACAGAAGTGATACGTGAGTGATTAATAATATTGACCCCCAGCTGAATCAGCCGTTTGGTCGCGTGTTTGATCAAATACTCTTCCATCCCTTCCAAAACCGTCTCATGAGGAATGATTAAGAAAATATGGATGTTGTCACATGTCAACGTATTATCTCTGTGAAAAATACGAATGTAATGAGCCATTTCTGCGGCTATTTCGACACCGCTGAGTCCTCCACCACCGATAACAATATTAAAAGGCTCAGAACACCATCCCCCCTCACTCTCAAGTCTGGAGTAAAGTCGTTGTTCAAATTGCTGCTTAAATGAAAGCGCACTCTGAAGCGTTTTCACCCCGTGTGAATGTTCACGAAGCCCTTGTGTTCCTCCATTGTACGCCGTACGGCTACCCGTACACAGTAATAAATAATCATAGGAGTGGCCTGAAGTATTGCCTATAATATGTTTGGCTTCATAGTCCACTTCTCGTATGGTGTCTTTGATATAGGTCACATTGTCACCGTAGCTCAAACACAGTGCGACCAAATCAATCATTACGCGTGTCATTGAGCATTCATTGGCAATAAGTTCGTATGCTTCTGTCTGCAAATAATGATACGGATGCTGATCAATCAGAACAACATCACACTCGCCCGAAGCAGCCAGGATCTTTAGAGCCTGCACACCTGCATAACCCCCACCCACTATCACAACACGCTTACGTTCCATCTTTATCCCTTTGCGAAAGGCTATTGAAAAAGATTATATCATTTTCTAGAACTATTATTAAAAATATTGATTGCACATACCACTGCAGAACTAAACGCCCATTGAAAATTATAACCGCCAAGCTCACCTGTAACATCTACGGTTTCCCCGATAAAATGGAGCCCTTTGGTTTTAATGCTTTGCATGGTACTCACCTCTAGCTCTTCACACGCAACACCGCCACGGCATACTTCGGCTTTGCTGAGTCCAAAGGTGCCTGAGGGTGCCATTTTATAGTTTTGTATGAGAGAAAGTTTTTCACGTTCATCTGCATTTAATCGATTGCAGGGTTTATCTTCAAGAGCAATCGTCTCTAAAAAGGCTTTGCTAAATCGTTTTGGTAGCGGCAGTGCAGTACTGAGTAATTTCTTCTCATTTTTTAGCAGTGCTAAATCGAAATTCGGGCAAAAATTGATCACGATCTCCCCTCGGTGCCAATACAACGATGTAGAAAGAACCACGGGACCACTGATCCCTTTATGAGCAAACAATAAATCTTCATCCAATGTTTTACCCGCCACACTGATGTGTGCAGGTAAACTCACCCCGCTAAGTTCCTTCATCCAAAACTCTTTGGGCTGTAACGTCAATCCTACCAATGCGGGGGCAAAAGGGATAACTTTATGCCCATAGCTTTGTGCGATTTTCAGTCCGATGTCACTGGCCCCCAGCTCCTTGTAGCTCGCCCCACCAGTTGCTACGACTACGTTTGATGCACTGAATTTTGCTTTGTCTGTTGTGATGATAAAGGGTAGATTTCCCTCAACACTCACAATTTTATGCCCCATCAGCATCTCGCACCCTCTCGATTTTCCCATCAAAATAGAGATAACTTCATCAGAGCTTTTCGGACAAAAATAGTACCGTTCTTTACGAATGACGGGGCGTAATCCGCCATCATGAAAATATTTTAAAAGTGCCTCTTTTGAAAAAAACTTTAGCGCATGGGACACCAACGTTTTTTCTCCCAAAAAATGGCTTGCATCCACTTCTACATTCGTCAGATTGCATTTCCCACCGCCTGAGGCTTTGAGCTTCAATGCAGGTTTCATATTGCCATCGATAATGGCGATTTTAAGCGTGCTTTTTTCACGTAACTGTGCCGCACACATCAGCCCGCTGGCACCTGCACCTAAAATAATGACGTCAAAATGTTTCATTTACCGTTTTACTAACCTCAAAGCTAAACCTAAACTCAACAATGAAATTGCCAAAATATGCGTATTATCCAATGTTTTATATCCCAATAAAAGATGAATAATCACCAAAACCACTCCAATATAGAGGAGTTTATACCACGCTTTGACCTGCGGTGCTATCGAAAGTATCAACATTGCACCCAATCCAACCGATAAAAATAAATGTTGGACAAACAGCGTTCCGATATAAGCGATTTTAAACTGGTGGGCTGCAAGAAAAAAGAGCAGATGAAGCACACCATACCCAACCGCAAAACCACCGAGAAGCTTTTTAAACTCCACCAAATCAAATCGCAAATACGTACGCAGTGGCTGAACCCAAAAAGCGATCACCAATAGCCACAGCGCACTAAGGGCAGAAAACTTAGAGAGGAAATAGAGTTTATTACGTGAAACAGGGAGATAAAGGGAGAAAGCATGCTCTGCCCACCGTACCACATCATCAAACCAGACAAATCCCGATCCATAGAGAAGATATGTCCCCATCACCATCGCTGGAAGCAAAGCTAAAAAGAGTATTAGATATTTCATAATGAAAGTGTAGCCAAAAAATGATTGGCTATAATACCGTTAATAATATCCAAGGGTTGCTAAATGTTTAAAAAACTTCACATCGTTTCATTGGGTTGCACCAAAAATCTCGTTGATACCGAGGTCATGCTGGGGCGACTCCAAGAGTATGAAATGACGGACGCGAGCACTGAAGCCGATGTCATCATCGTCAACACCTGCGGATTCATCGATGCAGCCAAACAAGAGTCGCTCAATACCGTATTTAACCTCAATGCGGGACGCAAAAAAGACTCTGTCCTAGTCATGGCAGGATGTCTCAGTGAACGCTATCAGGATGATTTGGCCAAAGAACTCACCGAGGTGGACATTTTTACCGGTGTCGGTGATTACGATAAAATCGATGAGCTGTTAGCCCTCAAACAAAGCCGTTTTACCCCTGAGGTCTACCTCATCGACGGTGCCGAGCGTGTCGTAACAGGTTCGACGTACCATGCCTACATCAAACTCTCCGAGGGGTGCAATCAACAATGCAGTTTTTGCGCGATTCCCTCATTCAAAGGCAAACTAAATTCCCGTAATCTCGACAGCATCGCAAAAGAAGTTGAAGGACTTGTGGCCAAAGGGTATTACGACTTCACCTTTATTTCCCAAGATTCAAGCTCTTATTTGCGCGACCAAAATGTCAATGAGGGGCTTATCCACCTCATCAAACGTATTGAACTCATCGAGGGAGTAAAGAGTGCCCGTATTTTGTACCTTTACCCCTCCACCACGACCCTGAAACTGATCAAAACCATTGGTGACTCTAAAATATTTCACAACTATTTTGACATGCCGATCCAGCACATCAATGACGAGATGCTGCGCATCATGAAGCGCGGGTTTGGAAAAGACAAAACGGTAGAACTGCTCAATGCCATGCGTGCATTGCCGAACTCTTTTGTCCGTACCAGTTTCATTGTTGGGCATCCTGGCGAAACGCAGGCGATGTTTGATGAGATGGCAGAATTTGCAGGCTCTTTTGGCTTTGACCGCATGAACGTGTTTAGCTACTCTGATGAAGAAGGGACCAGCGCCTACACAATGGCAGAAAAAATCCCTGGCAAAACGATCAATGAACGTGCAAAAAAACTTGGAAAAGTCGCTTCCAAAGTCGAAGTGGAGAGTTTGAATAAACTCATCGGCAGCGAAATCTCTCTTATCATCGATGGCGAAAGTGATGAACATGAATTTCTCCTAAGCGCACGTGCCCTTCTTTGGGCACCGGATGTAGACGGTGAAGTTTACGTCAACGATCGCGAAATCGACGAAGAACTTTCGTATGGAAAAATATACCGTGCCCGTATAACCGAAGTTACTGACAAGCACCCATTGGCCACAATCACAGGCGATGCTTAATCTTTTACATCTAGACCTTCTCAAAGAGGGAAAAGTTCTCCTCGCCTTTTCAGGAGGAGTGGATTCGACCGCTCTTTTTCATCTGCTGATTTCTAATAATATTACTTTTGATATTGCCCATGTCAACTATCACACCAGACTCTCAAGTGATCAAGAAGCCCAAAATGCAGAAGAACTCGCACTAAAACACAACCTTTGCTGTTATACTCATTCTTGCCCACTTAAGGGGGGGAATTTTGAGCACCGTGCCAGAGAGGAACGCTATAGCTTCTTAAAATATCTCATGGAAAAATACCACTATACCTATGTTCTCACCGCCCATCAGCTCAACGACCGCCTAGAATGGCTGCTTATGCAGTTTTGCCGTGGTTCAGGATTACCTGAGCTATTGGGTATTCGTTCCATTGATCACAGAGAGGGGATGACACTTATACGCCCCCTGCTTGAGCATGATAGAGAAAGTATCGAAGCGTATTTAGCCCAACACAACTTACATCATTTTATCGATGAAAGCAATATAGATGAACGTTATACGCGCAACCTCTTTAGACAACGCTTCAGTACCCCTTTGATGAGAGAGTATCGTGACGCTATAAAGCGCAGTTTTCGCTATCTCGAAGAGGACAATGCAGCACTTATTGAAGATGTTAGTATTCAATGCGTAGACGGACTTTATTACTTTCCTAATCCGAAAAACACTCATTCGCTTATTGTTGCCGTGGATCATATTTTGAAGTCGCTGGGGCATGTTATGCGAGGTAATGAAAAAGAACTTTTAAAGCAGGGGAAATCGCTAATCGTAGGTAGAATATACTGTGTCTCGATCGAAGAAAAATATACGTTTATTGTTCCATATATACCAAAAGACGGAATGGATAAGAAGTTCAAAGAAGTGTGCAGACATGCAAAAATTGAACCGAAAATGCGTGGCTATCTCGCCACACATCCCCAAGCCTACGAGGCTATACTTCGATTAAAAGACGATCTAACACCTCTTCAATACGACTAACACCCACTATTTCCAACGCATTTTTCACTTCATCAGGAATATCGCTCAAGTCTCTATCAAAGTTTTTCTGAGGGATAAGGGCCAGTACCATTCCTGCACGATGAGCCGCAATGAGTTTTTCTTTAAGTCCGCCAATTGGAAGAACATTACCGCTGAGTGATACTTCACCCGTCATGGCGATATCGGCACGAACTTTTTTATTTGCAAGAATTGAAGCGATTACCGTACACATCGCGATTCCTGCACTTGGTCCATCTTTGGGTGTAGCCCCATCAGGGACGTGAATGTGCAGATCAAAGCGCTTATACACTTCGCTGGCATCGACAGTAACATTACCCTCACGTTCAGTAGGACTTAGAGGGATAACCGAGTGGTCTACGGTGATCTTACCGCTGTCAATGAGGGTTTTAACTACCGAGAGGGCAATACGAGCAGACTCTTTCATCACCTCACCCAAACTTCCGGTGAGCTGCAGCATCCCTTTTCCATTGATACGAATCGCTTCGATCTTGAGCACATCGCCTCCGACTGCCGTCCACGCAAGACCATTTACAACCCCGACACGATCAATATGATCGGTCTTTTCAATCTCAAAGACTGTTTTTTCCAAAAAGTCCTTGATATTTTTAATACTTACGTTAATTTTCTCCGCATTGGGATTCTCTAAAATCCGTTTAGCACTTTTACGAACAATGTCTGCAATACGGCGACGAAGATTTCGTACTCCTGCCTCGCGTGTATGCTTTTCTATGACTTCAGCCAAGGCCGTTTTCGAAACAGAAAGCTCCGAAGATTTAAGACCGTGCTTTTTAAGCTCCTGAGGAATCAAATACTGTTTTGCGATCTGAAATTTCTCTTGCGGCGTATACGAACTAACCGGTATAAACTCCATACGATCACGCAAAGGTCCTGGAATCTGCCCTGCATCATTTGCCGTTGCAATAAAAATTGCACGACTAAGATCGAGATTGAAGTTGAGGTAATAATCTCTAAAGTGACTGTTTTGTTCTGGATCCAAAATTTCAAGCAATACCGCCGTTGGATCACCGCGATTGGATTTGGCTACTTTATCAATTTCATCCAACACGATAACCGGATTCATTTTTTTAGCTTCAATCAATCCTTGAACAATACGTCCAGGCATTGCCCCCACATAGGTACGGCGATGTCCTCGCAGTTCATTGACATCTTCCAACCCGCCCAATGCTACTCGAATCAACGGACGCTTGAGTGCCACCGCAATAGAATTGGCCAATGACGTCTTACCTACGCCCGGAGGACCCACAAAACACAAAATTGCTCCGCGCCCCTCTTTATCTCCCATCCCTCGAAGCTCTAAAAGTTCTTTAACTGAGAAATATTCCAAAATACGCTCTTTTGGTTTACGAAGAGAAAAGTGATCTTTGTTGAGCTGTGTTTCTACCTCATGTACATGGAGCGCTTTTTTGGCCTCTTCGCCATAGGGAATATCCAATACCCATTCCAAATAGGTTTGTATCATCCCTGCATCTGCACTGTCCGGATGCATACGGGCAAAACGTTCTAACTGCTTATTGATCTCTTTGTAGGCATCTTCATGCATCTTTGATTTTTTGCTCTCGAGCTTTTTACGGAACTCTTCGATCTCTTCATCACGATGCGTATCGGTACCAAGCTCTTTTTGTATTTGCTTGAGCTGCTCTTTCAAAAAATATTCTTTGTTCACTTTTTCAATACGGGTATGCACCTTGGAGCGAATGTCTTTTTGTAATCGTGCCGCTTCCGTCTCTTCAATGAGTTCATCAATCAGCATTAAAAAACGCTTTTCCGGATCACTTTCGATAAAGAGCGCATAGGCACTCTCTTTTTTAAGCTTAATCGAACTGCAAATCAGATCAATAATACGGTTATACTCATGATTTTCTTCAATCGTACGCAGTAAATCTGCCGGAAAATAGTTGCTTACCTGCGATAGGGCACGTACCTTTTCGCGCAATATTTCGAGGATTGCATCCATCTTCAGATTACTGACACTTTCAGAAGCAATGATATCAACATGCGCACGTAGTGGATTATCATTGCTAAATTCTATGATATGTCCTCGCGCAAGACCTTGAAATAAAATTTTAATACGTCCATCAGGAAGGACGACTTTGCGCATAATAGAGCCAATAACCCCTGCATCATAAACCGACGAACCGTCACGTTGACCTTCGTGATCGGGCTTAACCGGGCATACGATTACTAAAGAGTTGTTTTCGATTGCTTCCGTTGCAGCGGCTATGTTTTTTTCATCATTCAAAAAAAGCGGAGAAATCATAAAAGGATATAAAAAAAGATCATCCTCCGCAATAACCGGCAAAACGGTTGGAAACGGGCTGTAATTGCTAAGTTGCATTGACTAAATCCTTGAAAAAATGTTTATTTTGTTTCGTTATCGTCCATAGAGACAACATTTCGTGTTTTTGGAATCATAAATTCGTACCAACTGCTGGTTCCATCCCCCTCAAAAATTTCCCGATACCACGGTACTTGAGCCGCTTGAACCTCTGATGCATTGATCCATGTTGCAGGAGCACTGTTTCGATAAACCTCTGCACCTTTTGGTTTTCCCAATCGATCGTACAATCCTGCAATTTGCTCATTGAGTGTTGACTTTGCCAAGTGCAACTGCGTCTCCATCGTAGTAACTAACGGTGTGTAAATTGAATAAGGATAATTCATTTTAAAAAGATTTGCCCCTTTTAACGTCTCATCGATCAGCCCTTGGTCTCGTCCAGGGTGAGGAAGGGCTAAAAATTTCGACTTTATTTTCAAAAATTCAGCGTACTCTTTTCCTGCGCTAGTTGCATAACGACGATTGTACTCATCTAAAAAATGTTCTGAGAGCAAATACTCTTCATACGCCATATGTGCTTGCGCCATGATCAAGGTTGCTTCATTCAACAAAGGAGAAGCGATGTGTTCACTTTGCAATGAGCTGTAAGCACTGTCTGCCCTCTCCAAATTGCCATCGGATATGGCCGTAATCATTTTTTCGTACCAATAATCAGCAGACTTGTTGTATTCATCAACATCTTTGGCACATCCGCCCAAAAAGAGTACAGTCATTGCTGCCATCATTACGATTCGAATCATCATTTTATACTGTCCATTTTCTGTTTAAGTTAAAACCATTTTACCAAAAAGAAATTAATATAAAGTAGCTATTTACACTGGATATAGAGTGAATATTCCCACTATGTGACTTTTTTTATAGATCATGTGTTAAAATCGTGGACAATCCTTAACTTTGTGAGGCTATTATGCAGTTTACTTTACAACTTCCGATACTTGGTTTCGAGTCTGTGACTCACATGGAGCTTAAAAAAATTGATGATATTTTTATGCGTCTTGAAACAATGGATGGAGGTCCTTCTTTTACGCTTATCAATCCCTATGCTTTACGCGAATACTCGTTTGATATCCCGACATCTCTCCAAGCTGCGATGCAAATTGATGAAACTACTAATTTGCTTATTTTTAACATTGTTATTTTAAGCAGTTCCATTGAAGATTCAACCATTAACTTTGTTGCTCCCTTGATTTTTAACACAGACAATCAAACAATGGCTCAAATTATCATTGATAACCGTCCTGATTTTTCAATTGCAGAACCAATCCGCAACTATCTCAAAGGCCAAGGCGATGAATAAGCCCCTTATTACCTTTATTGGCAATGGAAAAATGGCTCTCTCGATTGCCAAAGGGATAAAAGAGACCTATGCCCTTGAAATCATAGGACGTACGCAAGAGGCTTTAGATCAGTTTGAAACTGCATTGGGAAGCAATGTTCAAAAAACACTTTATGAAGACTCTACGTGTGAAGGAAAGACTCTCATCGTATGTGTCAAGCCTTACAATCTTCCTGAAATTTCTACCCGTTTGAGAGGCCGGGCAAAGGCCCTTTATTCGGTACTGGCAGGAACACCGTTATCTTCATTGCATGCAATCAGTGCTGTAAGCTATGTGCGTGCAATGCCAAATCTTGCTGCAGAAATTGGTCTTTCTATGACGGCACTGGTCGGTGATACCTCCTTGCAAGATGAAGCAATTGAACTGTTTGGTTCGATCGGTAAGACCTTATGGCTTGGGAGTGAAAAAGAGCTTGATATTGCAACCGCTCTTGCGGGAAGCGGTCCTGCGTATCTAGCTCTAATAGCAGAATCCCTATGCGATGGAGCAGTACGAGAGGGTCTCAAGAGGGACGATGCCATGACCCTCATGCGAGGACTTTTTGAAGGGTTTGGAACACTTATACAAACAACCCATCCAGCTTTGCTCAAAGACAGCGTGATGAGTCCAGGGGGAACAACCGCTGCAGGTTACGGAGCATTGGAAAAATATGGCGTCCGTAACGGATGTATGGAAGCTATTCACTTGGCCTACGAAAAAGCAAAAAGTTTTAAATAGTGCTGCGATGAACTTTCATCGTAAAGGATGATTTAATTCTATCTCCCTCACGCTCAAAATAGATAGGAAAATTAACCCCTATAATCCAGTCACTTTTATTTATTTTCTCAAGAAATTGATAAAAGACCTGCGGTGATGTTATCTTCGTTGTGGCATTGACTTCATAGATCTTAAATGAACCATTATGGTCTAGCATTTCAATCTCCGTTAAATACAGATCTTCAAAATCTTCATGATTGTTTTTTGTAAATTTTTTCGGATCGAATGCTGTTTTAAATGCTGTAATGGTATGGGCATTGTCACTTTTCAATTTCTCGAGCTTTTTATTCACTCTGTCATATTGTCCCTGGACTCTGCCAATTATCTGTTGCTCTTTTTTACTTTCCAGCCGTAATGTACGATACTCTTTACCCTTTGGAATCAAGAAAAGAACTGAAAATACGACAATACCTATAAATAAGAATAAAGATACAAGAACTAAAAACAAAGTCCGGTAATTCTGACGCTTGCTCATTCAATCACCTCTGCCGCAGTTTCATCATCCAAATAATTTGTTGATGTAAAGTTATACCAACCGTTTTTGGCTGGATAATAGCTCGTATAGGTTTGATGAAAGATAGACCTTAGCGGTGCTTGCAATAAAGATTCATAGGTTTCTTTGCTGGGAGTAATGCCTGAAAGCACCAGAGATTTAGCTCCAAGCTCTGCACGAGTCAATGTGATTTTATCGGGCACAAGATCAAAAAGATTGCGAATGCTCTCTTTCATCACGATGTTATTCGTCGTAATACCCTCATCCAGACGAATCGCTGCCTCAATGTCTTCAATATTCTTTTCTAAAATATACGTCTTCTCATTAAGGTTCTCTATTCTTTTTCCTATACTTGCATGCTGTGATTTAAACTCATAGGTCTTATAACTCAAAAAAAGATAGGTCCCTACAACCATCGCAATGCTCACCATAAAGAAAAAAAGTGCAAGCTGAATCTCACCGCTAATGACTTTTTTACGCCGAGGGGTAATTAAACTGTATTTCAAAGCCCCGCCTCTTCTTCCATTGCAAGTGCATTTATGGTTTCAAGAACATCTACCTTACGAACCAAAACATTTAAAAAGAGCTCTTCTTCCAAATAACGCTTCAACTCTTCACTTGCACCTTTGGAGTCTACAATACACACTGTTTCCACAAAACGGTTACCGCACTGGGGCATACCGTAAAACTGATGCAAGGTTTTTTGGATGTAACTAAAGTGCTGATAATCCTCTGCAGAGCTATCCATTTCTTCTTTAATCATCATATGTTCCCGCGACAAACGTTTCTCTTCATTCGTAGGCATATCTTCACTAAACTCATGAACTTCTTCAAGTTCATTCAGATCATCAATATCGCTAAGCGAATCCAAATCATCAATAATATCAAGATCCTCAAGCCCCTCAATATCATCCAGATTTATCAGTCCGTCCCTATCCTCTTCTTCAACTATATTGGAGTTAAAATCAACATCCATAGTCTCTGATGTATCCTCCATATCGGAAGTCTTCTCATCCGTATAATAATGGGCATATTCAAGCGTGCCCTTATCAAAAATCGCAACTGTGAAAAGGCCCGGCATCGAAAATGCATAAAGAGCAAATGTCTCTTTTATTTTATCTGCAAAAGAATATTCGAGAATGGAAAAGGGAGAAAAAATAAAATCGAGTCCTACCGTCTGATATTCATAGGTTAAAGAATGCAAATCATCAAAAGAAGCATAAAGTGTCCACTTCTTGTTCCGGCAAACTTCGCTTACACGAGTATCATCGCTGTGCTGCGTTTTTTTGTTATTCATGCAGCCTGCATGCGCGCCTTGATGAGCCTGAGTATTGATAGTACTGATGTAATAAAGAGGAGAAGCATCGACAGTTTCTTGAATGTACCGGTTCATGGCACGTGAAGGTTCGCTTCCTTCAAAATGGCGCTGCTCTTTGTACAAAACTTTTTTCTTTTTAAGAACAACGGTCAGCACTTCATGCCCATCAACAACCGGAACAATGGAAACAAATATTTTTTGGAACAGCCGCTCTAGCACTCTTTATCCTCTGTTTTGTGACATAAAGGGTGCGATTTGAGGTAATTATCCATTTTCAACGCATTTCCCAACTTGGTATAAATCTGTGTTGTTGCCATACTTGAATGACCGAGCAATTCACTAACATCGGCAATTCGGGCATTATTATTTAATAATTCCGTCGCGTATGCATGTCGAAGCTGGTGAGGAGTCACATGCAATCCAACCTCTTTAAAAACCTTCATAATAGAGTATCTTAGACTATTTTCGCTTAATTTTTCTCCGTTTGCCTCAAAGAGAAACTCCCCTTCGCCTTTTTGAACTTTATAGTGTTGTATTGCCACATAAACGTCCTTTAAAACAGGTACATCACGTTCTTTAGACCCTTTTCCCATAACCCTGCACCATCGTTCTCCCACGTTTGCTGTACGTAACATTGCGAGTTCGCTGATCCTTAATCCCATCGTATAAAGCATCAAAATAGCTAAATGCTCCATCATAGGGGCATGTGAGAGTGCTTCTATAATATGTTCATGCGATACAGGCTTTGGCAGTGTTTTAGGAATTTTAATACTCTCATCTGCCCTCAGATGAATAACCGTCCCATCACGGCGAAGGTATTTAACGAAACTGCGTATCGCACTTAATTTACGCGCGATTGTTTTGGCTTTCAGAGAAACAATTTTCATCCTAAGCGGAATCAAATTTATATGTATTTCTTCCCCTGAATACTCGATATCAGCGTGTTTAATCATCTCCGTGATGGACTCTTCATAACTAAAAACAGTCAAAGGAGAATATCCTCTGAACTCCTCACAATATTTAAGAAACTCTTCTTTTTGAGTGTGTAACTCAATCATGACAAAGCATGAAGCATGAGCGCTTTATGCAAACGTTCTTTTGCTTCATCCATCTGCACTCCTTCCAAATCAATGGGCTCTGATGCATAGAAGTTTAAAACGCCAAACGGCTTTGGAATTACAAAACGGTCCCAGCTTCCAAGCTGCCAATACGATGAGGGGGCACAACTGTAAACGATCACTTTGGCCTGCCGTTTTTGAGCCATCACGACAACTCCGTCACTCACCGTATAGCGAGGTCCTTTAGGACCATCAGGAGTGATTCCGATGTCATAGCCATCCGAGAGTGATTTCAACCCTTGAATTAAAACTTTTGCACCGCCTCGGGTTGTTGAACCGTGAATCGTTCCCAAGCGAAAAAAAGTCATGATACGGGCAATGATCTGACCGTCAAAATGATCACTAATGAGTACTTTTGCTTTGGGAATTTTACGAAATTGGTAATACAAATAGGGCTGCATCAATAAATCGCCGTGCCAAAAGGCGAATATGACCGGTTCTTGCGGAATCACTAGCGGCATATGAAAATGTTTTCGTGAAGTTAAATAAATGATTCGGATAAGAAATGCCCCAATGAATGGAACAACATTAAGAGCAAGTGCGCGTAGAAAACGCTTACGCAACGATTTCTCCGTATTGAACCATACGGGAAACCTCCGTGATTTTCACTTTGGCTATTTTCCCCAGCCACTCTTCGCTTCCCTTGACTTTGATCATGATGTTGTTGCCACTGCGTCCTGCCACAAACCCATCATTTCGAAGCTCTTCGAAATAAACCTCTACGACTTTTCCAAGATTAACTGCCTTGAGGTCATCCAATATAGAGTCGTGATACGATTGAAGAGTATTTAAACGCTCGGATCCCACTTCTGAATCAACAACGTTCGTAAATGCTTCCGCTTCAGTTAGTGGTCGAGGCGAATATTTAAAACTAAATAGCTGCTCAAAACGCACCTTTCGTACCACGTCCATTGTGTGTTCAAAATCTTCATCCGTTTCACCCGGAAATGCTACGATAATATCGGTGCTGATACTGACATTCGGAACCATCGCTCGCAGCTTCTCAACACGGTTGAGAAACCACTCTTTACTATAGCCGCGCTTCATTGCTTTGAGAATCTCAGTCGAACCGCTTTGCAAAGGCATGTGCATCGATTTACAGATTTTTGGATTTTTGGCAAACTCTTCGATGAATTCATCGTCCATGTGTAACGGATGCGGTGACGTAAATCGTATACGCTCAACACCTTCAACCGCACTGACACGACGCAAAAGCTCCGTGAAATTCACTTTTTCATGGTCACCTGAAAAACGGCGGCCATAATTGTTGACGTTTTGACCCAGTAAAAAGATCTCTTTTGCACCGTTTTGAGCAGCTTTTGCAGCTTCCGCTACGATCAGATTTGAGGGAATAGAGATCTCATCTCCACGTGTCTTTGGGACAATACAAAACGTACACTGTTTGTCGCATCCTATCGAGATATTGATGTAGGCCTTATATCCGCTGGAGCGAAAGTCTTTGAAAGCAAATTGGGATTCATCGTAATCGATGTCTATCTCTACCGCTTTGTCTTTGTGGATAATATCCGCAATTTTCGAGACATTACGCGCACCCAATACAAAATTAACAAAGGGTGCCTTTTTAATAATCTCTTTACCCAAATGCGATGCCGTACATCCGCAAACACCGATTTTAGCACCCTCTTTTTTGAGTCGGTTAAAAACACCCAATTCAGAAAAGAGCTTGTGTACCGGTTTTTCACGAACCGAACAGGTATTGATCATAATCAGGTCCGCTTCATGCGCATCCGTTGTCAGTTCATACCCCTCACTGGCGTTGAGTTCGGCAATCATGTGCTCTGAGTCGCGAACATTCATCGCGCATCCCAGAGTCTCGATAAAAAGCTTTTTAGACATTATAAAATGTGAACCTCATACATATATTCGTTTGCAGAAAGACCAAAACGTACTTCACGCATGTAAAAGCTTTTGCCGATTCCCTCAAAATGATCTTGCAATGCTAAAAGATCTTTATGTGAATTTTCACGGTCAAAATAAAAAATGACTGAGTTACTTTTCTCAATCATCTCTGTCATTTTTTTAAGGTCGATTTTTTTCGGTTTAGCATCAGTATCGTTGCGTGCTACTTTAAGTTCCATGTGTCTACCCCTTGGGTTATTTGAGTTCTTGATTAATAGGGGATTATATCGGTGTTTCAATAAATATCCCATTAAGTGTATCTGTTGTATAATTCATTTTCTTCATAAAAAAGCTTCCCACATTACCCATTATTTTTTTATGATACACCCAAATTAGGACATTTCCATGGAAAATATTTTAGACATTATTGATTCAATAGCCAGCGAAAAAGGGCTCAGCCAAGAGAGTGTAAAAGAGGCTATTAAAACCTCTTTTATCCAAACCGCCAAACGTATTATCAATCCGACTTTTGCTTTTGAAGCAGATATTGATGATGAGACCAAAGGGGTTAAATTACGTCAAGTCATTACCGTTATTGCAGATGATGCTCCCGAACTTCAAGGAGAGCAGGCAGGTGCCTACATGAGCATTACTGAAGCGCGTGAGATCGATGACGAGGCTGAAATCGGTGATCAACTTCAGATGGAACATGATATTGAAACCTATGGCCGAAGTGCCTTTGCAACTTTGCACCGTGAAATTGAATTTCACATACAGCGTCTTGTTGAAAATGACCTCTACGACAAATACAAAAGCAAAATCAACCAAATCGTATCTGGCCGTGTTACCCGTGTAGACAATGATCAAAATACCACCATAGAGATCGATGAAATTCGTGCCTTATTGCCAATGAAAAACCGTATTAAGGGAGAAAAATTCAAAGTGGGCGATGTCGTAAGTGCCATCGTCCGCCGTGTTCAAGTGGATAAAAATACGGGTATTTCCATGGAGCTTTCACGTACTTCTCCCAAATTTCTCGAAGAGCTGCTCGCCCTCGAAGTTCCTGAGATCAAAGACGGTATCGTTATCATCGAAAAATCTGCCCGTATCCCCGGAGAGCGTGCAAAAATCGCCCTCTACACGATCCGACCGCAAATTGACCCTATCGGCGCCACGGTTGGCGTACGCGGTGTACGTATCAATGCCGTCAGCGAAGAGCTGTGCGGTGAGAATATTGACTGTATCGAATACAGCGCCTCTCCTGAACTCTTTATCTCACGAGCAATGAGTCCTGCAATTATCAGTTCCGTTGTCATCGTTGATGGCGAAGGTGAAGAGAAAAAAGCCATTATTACTCTTCCTAGTGATCAAAAATCAAAAGCAATCGGCAAAAGCGGAATCAATATCCGTCTAGCATCCATGCTTACAGGCTATACCATAGAACTCAAAGAGCAAGGCGAATCGGCTGCAGGTACTGAAGAGAAAAAAGACGGTATCGGTTCTCTCGAAGCACTTTTTGGGAATTAATGGATACATACTTTTCTTTTTCATAAGAAAAGTATCAAAAGAAAATCGCCCCCACAACAAGACGCTTCCGATACGCTTTGGCACGACTGCCAGCGATCGGGCTTTTGGTGTGTCGTGGTGGCATTATTAATCATTGGTCTCTCAATCATCCAAATAGCAACGCTCACCACAGACGTGCGAAGTGATGCGTTAGCGGTTTGATTGAGAGACGAGCTTCTTTTGTTTCTTTTCTTTGCGGGAAAGAAAAGAAAACTACACTACCTTTTAACAAACGGATTTAACTTCAATAACACCGCATCGGCAATCTGATTACCAATCAGCGTTAAAAACGCACTCATCATCAAAATTCCCATAATTACCGGATAATCCCGACTCATAGCACTCATGTAAAAAAGCTGTCCCATCCCCTCAATCCCAAAAATAGATTCCAGTATCACCGATCCGCCGATTAAACCTGGAAGAGAAAGTCCTAAGATCGTGACGATTGGTGGCAAAAGATTGGGGAGGATAAAATAACGGATCAGTTTTTTTTCATCAATTCCCCGTGCACGTGCAAAATAGACATAATCGCTTTTAAGGATTTCGAGAGTCAGTGAGCGTATGTATAACACCAAACTCCCAACTCCTACAAACACCATCACCCCAATAGGCAACACCAAATGCCACGCCATATCTAAATAATAGCCCAACCCTTGCGGCGGCTCAAGAGAGTGTAATCCTGCGATAGGAAACCATCCCAACGTGACACTCAGTACCATCATCAGCACCAATGCCAAATAGTAAGAAGGCATCGCAAAACTCAACAATGAAATTTGTGTGATCAAATGATCCGTTTTCTTCTCATATTTCATAGCCGCTTTTATCCCCATCCAAAGAGAAAGGGCAAAAGTAATAAAAAGGGCAATAATATTCATCCACAGCGTCACAGGAAGACGATCAGCAACTGCCTCGCTGACTTGTTGACCACTGACAAAGGAAATTCCAAAGTTTAGCTGTGACAGGTTGAGAACCCAATCAAAGTACTGCTTCCACAACGGTTTATCTAAACCATAAATCGCTTTGAGTTGAGCAATTGCCTCTGGGGTCATGTTGGGATTTAACTCACCCCCCATAAAACTGTTAGGAGCCATATGGATTGCACCAAAAGAGAGGAGTGAAATAAATAACAGCATTAAGAGGGTATATGAGAGAGAGCGAAGTAAATATTTCATTTAACGATTATAACCGAAGGTATTATGGGAGTCAAGAAAGCAGGGAGAAGATTTCCCCCTATGAGGGAGGATAATTTATTTCAAATACTCTTAATACTTTCACCGTAAGCTTCTTTGGCATTTGCAGTAAAATCTTTATATACTTTTAGTGCATGTGCTTTTTCAACCGGACGCTTTGTACGTTCATATCGCTCATACAATCTTTTTTGTATTTCAACGGTTTCTTGCAAGTTCGCTTTTTGTTCAACATTCGGTGTGGATGCATATAAACTCATCGTAGCCAAAATGATTGCCAATCCTATCTTAATCATAATATTACTCCTTGGTAACCAGTTTTTCAAAATTTATTTTAACAGTTTAAAGAAAAAAAGTAAACAAAAAGTAAAAATGATTAAAAGTTAATCATAAAAATAGATGCAAATACGTAAAATTATGGTATGAAAATTTCAGAAAATAAAAAATAAGAGACGAATCTATCCTAAAATATTCGATAAAATGGGAATATTGGCATATTTATAGCTTAATCTGTGTCTTATATGTGATTTATAATAGATGTAATTGCGGGAGGAAGAATGTAGGCAGGCTATCCCCTCGAATGAGGGAACTTAATTAATTTCAATGGCCGTTGGGACTTTCACCATGAATCTCAACCATTTTTTCAGTATGATCATCATGCACTTTCTTAGCATGTTTTTTATGAACCGGACGCTTTGTTCGCTCATGTTTAAGTTGCAACTTTTTTTGTTTTTCTTTCATCACCTGATGACTGTCATGCTTTTCCACATGATGACTCTCGTTCTTATGTCCATTTGGTACAGATGCATATAAACCCATTGCAACCAAAATGATTGTTAATCCTATTTTACCCATGTTACTCTCCTAAAATCTAAATTGATGTAAATTTTGGCAATTGTTCTAAACTTCTCTCCCCTGCCAAAGAAAGAGCAATTTTAAGTCTTATACAAGTAAGAGCGACGAAACAAAAACAGGTACAAGCCTTAGCAAAGGACTAAAAGTGGTAAGTCAAATAAACTTGAACCGTACTGTACCACTGATTTTCGTTAAATGCTCTATTTTTTGCATAGATATAAGCCACACTCGCATCCAATGGACCAAAATGTTCAGCCACAGTTCCCGTGATTTCATTCATGTCATCATCACCATCCTTAGTTGTTTGATCACTGGCGGTATAAAACAATCCAAAATCAACCACATCAGGAATTGTATAAAGCATAGTGGCATTGTAGGCAGTCGTTCCAGGCTTACCGACAAAACCAAAGTTCCACCATGCTTCAGTATAAAGCTTAGTTTGTTCACCGAAATTGCCAGTACCATTTGATGTGGCCAAATTCGCTAATCGATAATCAGCTGAACCATCTTTTGACGTTTGTGATACAGCAGCAGTTAGTGTTAGATGATCTACACCGACATATCCAATCTTTGCAGCATATCCACGAGAAGTTTTGGAAGAATCCACTGCTTCATCCATATCAAGCCCTGCAGCTTGTAATCCAAATATCACCCCCTTGTATTCTGAATCCATTTCTAGCCAATACGCTTTTGCCGTATCATCAATGTGATAATACCACGCTTGTAATTGTGTGTCTGGTAATGATTTGTTAATCGCACCTACCGTATAAGCACCATTGTTATTCATGAATTTTTCAAATGGATCTTTTAGTTTTCCTGATGGACGAATTGCATTATTAACAGAATCAAATCCGTCTAATCCATTTCCTCTGTCTATATACGCACCAACCAATGTTGTATCGCTGATATCTGTGTTTTCAATCAAAACAGCATCAAAAGTATTTACCCCAAGATTCCATACTTCAGTGAAAATAAACGGTGTATCAAGTTTTTGTCGTCCTAATTTCACTGATGTCTTTTCGGTAACATTTTTTGCAATGGATAATTCACTTAACCACAACTGGTTTCCTGTCGTTAAAGTTGCCCAAGGCGAATCTGCAACATCACCCTTCATTCCCGCTGTCGCTAATCCTGTTAATGACGCATTTCCTTTAAACCCTGCTCCCAAATCAGCACTTACAGCCAAATCAAGACCAAATTGTGAATAAGCACTCTCTTTATCAAACCAATGACTGGTACCATCACCATCTACTGTTGCATAGAAAAATTTACCAGCACCTGAAAACTCAACATTTTCGATAGCAAAAGATGATGCTTGTAAAACCAACATCGCCGCTATACTCATTTTAACTAATTTCATTTTATCTCCTCAAGCTCTATTGACTTAATGTCTGGAATAAGTTTATCACTCCAAAAAGATAATGAATGCACATAACTGCCTATTTTTTAATCAGTTTAATGCCTTTATTAATTTATAGAGAAAAAATAAGCATACGAGAGAATATGTGTAGAAAAAAATCAAAGTAATTCATTACAAAAAAAGGAGGAAGTAAGAGCCATTCCATGCCGTAACATGGAATGACGAGAAAAGAGGAGAAACTCTTAGAAGTTAAGAGTTAGGTATGCTTGTAGTGTATTGTAATGTCTTCCACTATTACGTTCAGTAGAAGAAGTACTGATATACGCAAGTCTTCCATCTAACGGTCCGAATGATTTAGAAGCCGAAAGTGCGATTTCATCTAATTCATTATTAGTCTTATCAACATCAATATTGGTATACGATGCACAGAACTTAGCAACGTCTTTTACATCGTAACTTGCTTTTACATTCCATGATTGTGCATCTGCTCGGCCTACCCATCCACGATTCCAGAAAGTTTCTGTATACAATTTCGACTCAGCAGTTTCTAGGTTATTGGTTGCAACGTTTGCAATTTTCAATGTCCCTTTCTCATCTGCTTTTGAATAAGCAGCAGAAACTTTTAGGTTTTCAATTCCTTCATAACCAAGTTTGAATGCATACGCAGATGAATCATCGTGTGTTGCTAGAAGGCCTTTTGTATCCATCTTAGAATATTGCGCACCAACTTTTACACCTTTAACCAATTGGCAATCCCAATCTGCTTGCAACCAGAAAGCATCTGCAATTGATGATACATTATAATACCATGCTTGCGCAACGAGTGGTTTAAATGAGTTATTGATAGCCCCTGCAGCATAAGCACCAGAATTTATGAATGTACCAAAGCTTGCACCTGCACCCATATACCCATCAATACCAACGCCTGATGAATTGTTATCAATACCGCCTAAACTATTAGCTCCAGCGACATTAAGGCCGTTTCCTTGACCAACCCATGCTGCAACCAATGTGGTATCCGGAAGATCTTGGTTGATCAACACACCAGCTCCAAATGTATTAGGAACAATGGACCATTTTTCAGAATAAACCAATGGGGTATCGAGCTCCATACGACCCACTTTTGCCGTTGTTTTACCTACCGTTGTTGCCAACCATGCTTCACCGATCCATGCTCGATCATCTACGGCAGTACCACTAGAACGTCCATGTGCACCCGTCCATGTGTTTCCAACAAGATTCTTTTCTAGCCCCAATGCACTAACAGCGTAACCTGTTACACCGAAAGAAACACCTTTGAGTAAATCACCAGTTACACCTAAACGAAGTGCTGTATCAGCAGCGGCTCCACCTGAATCAACACGAGGTCCACCTTCACCAAGAGCGCCACTTTCAAAAAGATTTGCAGTCCCTTTATCATCTGTTGTATAGTAAAGTTTTGCGTCACCGTTTACTTTTACATTGTCGATCGCGAATGCGCTCGCACCTAGCAACACAGCTGTTGCAAGACTCATTTTAACTAATTTCATTTATTCTCCTTAAACTAAGCTTGACTTGGGATTTAACCCTGATTTTGTTTCGTCGAAAACCATTGTAACGCTCCAATTCTTAAAGAATGCTGTAATAATACTATTATCTTTTACTTATCATTCTTTTCAGGAATCCCCTATATTACGTAATTTGATATTTATGTGATAATCTTCTAATTAACTATTATATGAAATTTTGACTTATCTATGATATAGTTCATATTAGTCTTAACTCTTTAGAAAAAAGGATCCTTTTTTATGCGTCTCTCATTATCTATTATTATTGCTGCTTCCATACTTTCAGGTTGTGCTACCAATGCAACCGTTCCCCCATCACAGAATCCATCATTGCAAGCTGTTTCTCCAAATACAGCCGCTGCTTCTGAGGGGGGAGCGATGCAGCGTTCGTTGGATGCATGGTTCAAAGAGGAGTGGACACCGCTCACAACGCCTAAAACAACACAAGCCAAGGATGATGCGACTAAAAGCGTAATGGTAGCTTCTACGGCTTCAAAGACTGAAGATGAAAAGCCGTTTACATTGCAAAGTTTTGCCGATAAATGGAAAGTGTATCATGAGAATGAGGCGAAGATAAAAGAAGGAAAGCCTAAAGAGGCCTCGCACATTGATACGCTAAATGCTCTGCCCGTTATTGGGAAATAAGAGAATTTACTCTCTATTCTCCCAGACAAAGACTGTTTTGCCCTCGTCGTTTTTTTCTACGGCTGGCATTGCCATAATGCTGTAACCTGCGTCTACATAGTGAACTTCGCCCGAAACACCGCTAGAAAGATCGCTCAATAAATACATAGCTGAATTTCCGACCTCTTCGATTGTTACGTTTTTACGCAATGGAGCGTTTGCTTCGTTCCAGTTCAGTATCTGTTTAAAATCGCCGATTCCGCTTGCCGCTAGAGTTTTGATCGGACCTGCACTGATGGCATTGACCCGCTGACCCTTAAGAGCACCAAGCTCTACTGCCATATAACGGACACTCGACTCCAACGCTGCTTTGGCTACACCCATGACATTGTAGTTGGGAATGTATTTTGGTCCACCTAAATAACTAAGCGTTAGAATCGATGCACCCGGAGCCAGAACACTCTCCAGACGGTTCGTCAAATCAATAAACGAATACACCGAAATATCCATCGCGATTTGAAACGCATTTTTGGAGGTTTTCATGAATCCTTCGGTCAAGGCCTCTTTGGGTGCAAAGGCTACTGAGTGAACCAAAAAATCGATTTGTCCAAAATCGGCCGCAACTTTGGCAGCAATTGCATCCATATCGGATTCATCCGAAACATCGAGCTTGTACACCGGAGAGTTATCAAACGCTTTTGCAATCGGTTCTACACGCTTTTGCAACGCTTCATTGAGATAGGTAAACGCCATTTGCGCCCCTTGTGCGTGCAATGCTTGCGCGATCCCGTATGCGATTGATTTATCATTGGCCAATCCTACGATTAACCCTTTTTTGCCCTTCATAAACATTCATAATACCTTTATTGTTGTTTTAATTCTGCCGCAAGAGCGATCATTTCACAAAAGTCATTAGCGCTCAGTGATGCTGAACCCACTAATACACCATCCACATTTTGAAGCTCCATAATACTGCGTGCATTGTCCACTTTTACACTTCCGCCATACAGAAGCGGTGCGTGAGTCTTAGAGCGCAATGCCGTATGCATGTCAACAATCTGATCCGTTGTCGGTGTCAGTCCTGTTCCAATCGCCCACACCGGCTCATACGCAACGATTAAATCGGCATAGTTAACATCAATTCCTTCAAATTGGGCATCGATATAATGCATCAACGCTTCATTACCCTGCTCTCTAATCTCGATAGGTTCGCCCACACAATAGATAATCGCAAATCCTTTTTCCGCAAAAAAACGAAATTTTGCGGCAATCTGCTCTTGCATTTCACCCAGAACATGACGGCGTTCGCTGTGCCCGATCAAAATGGTTTTAATCCCAAATTCTTCAAGCTGTTCTAAAGTGATTTCTCCCGTATAGGCACCATTTTGTGCAGGATACGCATTTTGTACTCCAATAAGAACGTTGCGTGAAATATGTTCCAATGCCGTAAAAGGGGGAAACACGATCACTGCTTCATCGATCTCATTTGCAGAGACAAATGATTCTACGACTGCCATATACGCTTGTGTTTCTTGACGCGTTTTATTGGCTTTAAAATTGGCACATAAAATCATGGTTTCTCCTTATTTATACAAAGGTTTAACGCCGGGAAGGACTTTGCCTTCTAACAGTTCCAGAGAAGCTCCGCCGCCGGTGGAAATAAACGTCATCTCTTCATCAAGTCCGATACGCTGAACCAAATCTGCCGTATCCCCACCACCCACAACGGTGGTCGCATGAGAATCGGCAAGAAAATGGGCTATTTTATTCGAACCTTTGGCAAAACGCTCCATTTCATAAACACCCATCGGGCCATTCCATAAAATGGTTTTGACGTCCTCAAGTACCTCTCGGTACAGCTCAACGCTAGCAAGACCAATATCCAATCCCATCCAATCTGCAGGAATCTCTTGTGCGCTTACCGTGTGACTGTTTGCATCCGCACTAAAGGCATCCGCTGTTACCACATCTACCGGCAAATAAAACTTGACCCCCAAGCGCTTGGCCTCTTGCATAATATTGGCCGCTTCCTCAATCAGATCATCTTCTACCAGCGATTTTCCGACATCGTATCCCATCGCTTTGAGAAAGGTAAATGCCATACCACCACCGATCAAGATTTTATCGACACGAGGTAAAAGGTTAACTAATGCTTCAAGCTTGCCCGACACTTTGCTTCCTCCGACAATCGCTGCAAACGGTCGTGCCGGATTTTCCAAAAGCGTATCGAAAAACTCGATCTCTTTGAGCAGTAAAAAACCCGCTGCTTTATGCTCACGATCAAAATGCTGTGTAATCCCTTCAACGGATGCGTGTGCACGGTGGCTAACCCCAAATGCATCATTGATGTAAATTTCAGCAAGCGCAGCCAGGGCAGCACTAAACTCAGGGTCATTCTTCGTTTCACCCTTTTCAAAACGCAAATTCTCAAGAACCAATATTTCCCCTGATTTGAGCTCTTGCGCCATTTTCTTGGCATCTTCTCCGATAACGTCTTTTGCCAGTTTAACATCCATTTTTAACAACTGTTGAAGACGAAGTACTACAGGAGAAAGTGAATCTTCTTCGCTAAATACCCCTGCTTTTGGACGGCCAAAATGGGATCCTAAAATAATTGCACACTCTTGATCGAGACAGTATTTGATACTCGAAAGTGCCGAACGAATACGGCGATCATCAGTTATATTGCCAAATTCATCCATAGGAACGTTAAAATCGCATCGAATAAATACTTTTTTATTGTGTAGATCACACTCTTTAATGCTTAGTAGTTTCATTTTTGCTCCTCATAATTCGTAATAAAAAGTGCCATTTCGATCAGGCGATTTGAGTAACCCCATTCGTTGTCATACCATGCCATGATTTTAACCAAATTACCATCAATAACCTGTACCAAATCAGCAGCAATGATAGCACTGTAACTGGATCCTACAAAATCTTGGGATACCCGATAGCGCTCATCCACTTCCAATATCCCGCTCATATCGCCTATCGCATGTTGTTTGAAACGCGCAACGATCTCTTCTTTGGTAACATTTTTTGACACCAATACGTTCAAATCCACCATCGATACATCCGGTGTCGGGACACGGACACTCTGGCCGTGCAGCTTCCCTTCCAATGAGGGTAAAACAAGCGAAATGGCTTTTGCCGCGCCCGTGGTGGTCGGAATCATGTTTTCAGCCGCCGCACGTGAACGGCGCATGTCCGTACCGTGCGCCGAATCGATAATCGCCTGACCGTTAGTATAAGCATGAATCGTGGTCATCAACCCTTTTTCTATCCCGTAGGCTTCATCGATAATTTTGGCGATGGGTCCCAAACAGTTGGTCGTACACGATGCATTGGAGATGATTGCTTCTCCGGCATACAGATGATGATTCACACCCAAGACAAAGGTTGGGGTTGTTTCGTCTTGTTTAGGAGCCGAAATAATGACTTTTTTCACCCCTTTTTCAAGATGGTGCCGCGTAGAGTCTGCACTCAGAAATAAACCGCTGCACTCAAACACCACATCCGCACCGCAAGCTCCAAAATTCAAATCTTTAGGGTCTTTTTGTGAAAAAATGGAAATTGTTTTTGATCCTATCTTTAAGTGATTGGCATCAACAATCGAGACTTCCTCATCAAACTGGCCGTGAACCGAATCATTTTGCAATAAATACAGCATCATCTCAATCGATGCCATATCATTGATGGCTACGATTTCAATGTCATTACGTGAGGCAACCAGCCTTGTTACACAACGGCCTATCCGACCAAATCCATTGATAGCGATTTTTAGCGCCATTAAACTATTTCCCTCTTCTACGGTAATAAGGGGATTTTACCAAAAATCGGTTATAATTTCGATTAAAATACAGTTAAGGCAAACGTTGCTAGCACTTTATGGCGGAAGTTTTGATCCACCACACGCAGGTCATGTGCATGTTGCACTCAAAGCCCTTGATGTTTTGGACATTGACAAACTTATCATTGTCCCTAATTTTCGCAATCCGTTTAAGTCGTTTGAGTGTGCCGATGGAACTCAGCGTATCAAATGGTTAAAGCAGATTTTTGAGCCTTATAAGAAAATTGAAATCAGCGATTTTGAAGTCAAAGCGCATCGCAGTGTCCCTACGATTGAAACTGTAGAACATTATGTGCCTGCAGATGAAAAGCTCTATCTGATCATCGGAGCCGATAATCTGTCATCACTGCCGCAATGGCATGAATATGAAAAACTTTGTCAAAAAGTTATTTTTGTCGTGGCCACACGAGACAACATTGCTATTCCTAATGGAATGGTAACGTTAGAGGTCAATGAGGCAATAAGTTCAACCCATTTTCGAGACCAGTTTACCTCATTGGGTCTCGAACACACGATCGAAAACGATATTATTACTTACTACAAGGAACATTATGAACCCAAGAATTGAAAAAATCTCTCATGTATTAGACATGAACAAAGCCGAAAACATTGAAGTGTTTGATCTCCAAGGAACCGATTATTTTGCGGATTACGTTGTCATTGCAACCTCATTGGGAGAGCGTCATACTTTTGCGTTGCTTGACCATTTGAAAAAAAATCTGAAACCGGAAGAACAATTTTTAGCCATCGATGAGAGCGGCGACTGGATTGCTGTTGATTTGGGAGATATTCTTGTTCATATCCTCACTCCTCAATACCGAAGTATTTACGATTTAGAAAGCTTTTTACGAGAAATTGCCGCACGGAAAAATAAAGCATAAGTATGTTTTTAATCAAAAAATTCATTTCGTCTTTTTTGATGCCTTTTCCCATCTTTCTTCTTTTAGTCGCAATCGGGTTTTATTTTTGGCAACGCGGAAATCAGCGGCGTGCCAAACAATTTTTGATTTCATCCTTACTATGGATCAGCCTCTTATCCTATTCCCCCTTTTCGGCACTGCTTCTTTTACCGCTAGAAAGCGCTTATACCAAGGCAGAGCTTACCAACACTCCTGCAAAATACATCCATGTACTTGGGAGCGGACATGTCAGCAACCCTGATATCCCTCTCTCCTCTGAAATAGGACTCATTTCATTGGCACGACTCAATGAGGGTGTCTCTCTCTACAAAACCCATGAGAATATGAAAATGATTTTTAGCGGCTATGGCGGAAGAGATCCCGTCTCCAATGCCCGTAAAAACAGCCAAATGGCCATTGCTCTTGGAGTGAACCCAAAAGATATTATTTTACTCGAGAAACCTCAAGACACGCAGGAAGAAGCTATCGCCGCGAAAAAAATCATCGGAAATCAACCTCTTATTCTCGTCACCTCAGCATCCCATATGGTTCGTGCATTGGCACTGTTTCGTAAAGAGGGGATAGAAGTCATTCCTGCTCCCACAGACTTTCAGGCAAAAGGAAACGACGTGCTCTGGCAATTACCTAGCGCTGAGGGGCTAGGACGTTGCGAAGCTGCTTTTCATGAGTATCTGGGCCTTGGGTGGGGGAGATTAAAAGGCTATCTCTAAAACAGCTCTATAGCTAATTAGGAATTGCAATGTATCAATAAAGCTATACGGATGAGTTCTCTAACAATTCGAATGTGTGGTTTTATTTTTGGATGGGCGATGTTTGTTGTCAAAAAAGTGGGAGTGATTGAATTCTTAAGCCGATTTAGCGTTTGATAAAAGTGAAGGAAAGTTCGTTTTTATGGCGCCAATTCAAGTTTAAAGTGCAACAGGAGATCAAAAGGGTGTAGCAAAGAGTCGATTTTATCCGACCAGAGATAAAGGGACATATATGAGCTACAACCAATTGACCATGGTACAACGATACCAAATAGAAGCTTTGAG
>JAUYAU010000002.1 GCA_030693335.1 Sulfuricurvum sp. | reverse complement strand
CTCAAAGCTTCTATTTGGTATCGTTGTACCATGGTCAATTGGTTGTAGCTCATATATGTCCCTTTATCTCTGGTCGGATAAAATCGACTCTTTGCTACACCCTTTTGATCTCCTGTTGCACTTTAAACTTGAATTGGCGTAGCTTTTAACGAAAATCAAGACCCCCCTATGTACCACGGATACAAATTTGCGTCCAATTTAAAATCAATAACGTTTGAAAGTAGTTGTTTATTATGTTATTATCTATCTCAAAATTAGTAAAGGATACTTAGGTTCGCTATGATCATCAAACATACAATTTCTGGGCGTCTTAATCTTTTGATGTTAGTTTCATTATTCATAATTACAATATTATCAATTATGATTATGAATAATCTTGTAGGAAAGTTTTATCAGGCCGAAGCACTAAAACGTCAGAGTCAAAAGATCGAAAATACTGCTATTATTATTCACAACTTACAATTAGAACGCGGACTTAGCAGTGGTTATTTGGGCAGTAACGGAACTATATTTAGATTTGATGTTATAAATCAACGTATACTAACTAATCGTTCAATGCGTAATAGAAAAGATATGGAAAAGTCTTACAATTCATATAACCAAATACTTCAGTCTAAACTGACGACACTACGTAAAGAAGTGGATTCACTCTCTGTTACGCCTGTAGATGCATTTGACGCATACACTAAGCTCATCAGTGCAATGCGTTCGGATTATCTCAAGCAAGTACTAACAGTTTCCCATTTTCAGATGCGAAACCAGTTACAGTCTTATACAAATCTGATGGCAACTAAAGAAGCGTTAGGCCAGTTGCGTGCAGGAATGACAGCAATAACAGCAAAGCATGCAATTGATCAAGAGTTATTTCTACGTATTTCCTATGCAAAATCCGAATATGATGTTGCAGAAAGTCGTTTTTTGGTTATGGCCGATCCTGTATATATAGAGCACTACAAAGCGGCAAAAAGGTATGACGAATATATGCGGATGTTGCAAACCATCAACATGTTTCTTGTACATCCTAATCAGCAAGACCTTTTAGAATCAAAATCATGGTTCACTATGGCAACGAAGTCTATTGATAAGATCGTTCATATCGAAAACGAATATTTTATTAAGTTTAACACAATTTCGGAAGGGGAACTTTCAACTGCACGGATGGGTTTGATATACGGTATTTTATTATTTATACTGATAATTGGATTTATGTTGCTTTTTTGGAAAAAAATTGTCGCAAGCATTGATAAAAATATTAAGCTTTTGGATGAATACAAAAATGCCGTCGATCGAAGCAGTATCGTTTCCAAAACGACGCCTAGCGGAATAATAACCTACGTCAATGATCAATTTTGCGAAATTGCAGGATACAGTAGGGAAGAGTTGATCGGAAAAAATCATAGTATTGTCCGTCATTCCGATATGCCACAGGATATATTTAGCGTGCTCTGGGATACATTGCGTCAAAAACGTTCATGGCACGGAATCATTAAAAATCGTAAAAAAGATGGCTCGCCGTATTGGGTCAATGCAACAATTAATCCAATTTTAGACCATAATGATAATATCGAAGAGTTTATTGCAATTCGCAGTGATATCACTAAAACAATTCTTTTACACGAAGAACTTGAGAAAACACAACATGATATGATTATAAGGATTGGGGAGATCGGTGAGACACGAAGTCGCGAAACAGGTTACCATGTACGAAGAGTAGTTGAATACTCCCGAATTTTAGCTATCAAATTTGGCTTAAGCGAAGAAGAGATTCGCAATCTTACCAATGCTAGCCCAATGCACGATATTGGTAAAATAGGCATTCCTGATTCTATTTTGCAAAAACCTGGCCCGCTTAATGAGAATGAATTAAAAATAATGTATACGCATAGTGAAATAGGATACCGTTTTTTTAAAGATGCAGATTCCCCTTTGCTTCAATCAGCAGCTATCATTGCCTATGAACACCATGAAAAATGGGACGGAAGCGGTTATCCTCGCGGATTAAAGGGAGATAATATCCATGTCTTCGGTCGTATAACTGCCGTTGCTGATGTTTTCGATGCGCTTGGCAGTGATAGATGCTATAAAAAAGCATGGAATAATGAAGAAATCTTTGAGTTGTTTCGAAAAGAGCGCGGAAAGCATTTTGATCCAAATCTAGTCGATTTATTCTTTAAACATATTGATGAATTTCTCGTTATTCAATCAAAGTATAGTGGAGTCGAAAGGTAAAAATTTATATCTTAACTAAAATAATGTGCCCAAACTCCGGCAGAGTAGCGCATATTTTACGACTATTGAGTTTTAAACCCCCCCTAAATTAGTCTATGTTAGGCAACTTAAACTTCACTCAAATCCCCCCAACCGCACCATACTTATTCTCTATTTATATTAGTGTATATAAAATATAGATATTGATCAATGATATTAAGGGAATATTTTATAGGCTATAGGTAGAATTGAAAATAGTCCAAATACTCAAAGGAAAAAGTAAATGAAAAAAACAATACTATCACTACTGCTATCAGTATTAACGGTTATGCTAATGAGTGGATGTACCACAATGGGAAATATGATGTCTATGGCACCAGCATTTGCAAGTTTAGAATCAAATACACAAGCGTCATATGTGAAAATGTTAAATGAAGTTGATGAATCTGGTGATCCTGCAAAAGCTATGATGATTGAAACAAAAATCGCAGATGGTGTTTCTAACGATCAGGCAGTAGATTCGATTAAAGCTATTACAGAAGAGCGTAATATGGTGGTAACGGGTGACGTTAAAATGTACACCAAAGAGGATGCAGGACCAAAAGAGGTTAAGCATGCACGTATTATCTCTGTATGTAATTTACAAACTGCAAAAATTTTTTTAAATCATTCCCGATATTACGGCGGCTTTATGCCATGTCGAATTATGTTGGTTGAATATGGTAATGGTGAGCGCTTTTTGGTTACCATGGACTTGACATTAGCAATTTATGGCGGTAAACCACTTCCTCCAGAGATGTTAAAACAAGCTCTTGTTGTTAAAGAAACAATGGAAACCTTAATCGCAAGAGGAGCAAAAGGGGATTTCTAATCCCCTTAACCGTACCATCTTTTAATGCTTCATTCATAAATAAAAATATCCTTCTAAGTCCATTTGGGTTACCATCTAGCAATATTACAGCTTAAAGGTAAATTGATGAAGAAAATAATCATATTGTGTGCATTGGCCGCAGTCCATCTGTTTGGTTGGGACGCATTGCAAAGCACAGCGCAAGTGGCAAGCCAGTTAAATGATCCAAAAGTCATTATTATCGATGTTTCTGAGTCTGAAACGTACAGCAAAGAAGGGCACATTCATGGGGCTTATCATACCAGTATCGGGCAGTGGAGAACTTTGCATGAAAAACATTTTTTGATTAAAACTCCGGATGAAATACAAACTCTTATACGTTCATTAGGGATAAACGGCGATTCGAATGTTATATTATACGGGCATCTAGGCTCCCCAAAAGATCTGCTTGCGAGTACCTATATTTATTGGGCGATGAAATATAGCGGTGTTCAAAATGTTGCCATTATGGATGGTGGATTGGAACAATGGAAAGTAGAAAAACGTTTTGTGGTAAATGACAATCCAACAGCTTCTGTAGGAAACTTTACGGTAAAGAGTACACCTGCAATGGTTGCCGATTTGGGATATGTCAAACAAAATATCGGAAAAATCCCGATGTTGGATGCCCGTTCTGCAGAAAATTATTTTGGAGTAACCGCATCCAGTGGCGTTGAAAAGTTGGGGCATATTCCGGGAGCTATGAGTTATTTTTGGACCTACAGTATCACTCCGGAATTTAAAGTGAAGCCTTTTGAAACACTTAAAAAAATTTTCAGTGAGGGATTTGGTTTAGGGCAGAGTCAAGAAATACTTGTGTATTGTACCGGTGGTCTTGAAACCTCTTTTAACTATTTTGTTCTGAGCGGTATTTTAGGCTATACCAATGTACGATTATACGATGGATCAATGCGTGAATGGGGCAATCGGCAGGATACCCCAATGGTTCAGTATAAATGGGAAACATTCCATCCTATGGTGGAAGTGATTAAGTAGGGGAAAATTTGAGGAATCTTTGTAGGCTTTGGTATAATAGCGAAGATAGAATATAAGGGGCAATTATGGCTTACATCGACCAATTAAAGCATTTAATAGAGAATGAACTTATTCCTGACGTTGAAGATCATGTTGATGAACTTTTTGAGGGAATTGCATCGGCAAAAGATGCAACTGCTGATGAGCGGACACAGTTAGAAGATATGCAGGCGCTTCGTGATGAGTATAAAGAATTACTTAAAGAGCTCAAAAGCGGTGATATAGACGAAGAAGAAGCAGAGCAGCTGTATACGGAACTCACTGCAATGCGCAGTGTGGGAGAAGATGACGATGACTATTTTGACGAGGAAGAGGAAGAAGACGAAGATGACTACGATATCTTCGATCATGACAACGACGATCAGTACTAAGGATGGCAAAATACATACTTCTGGATACTGAGACAACAGGAACCGGGGAAGCTGACCGTATCATTCAGCTGGGCTTCCTGGTTCTCAACGGTAAAGCTGTTGATGTTTATAATGACTTATGTTCTACAGAGATTCCAATTGCATATCCAGCGATGGAAGTGCATGGTATTACTCCTGAAATGATCGCAGATATGCCTGTATGCGTTGATACCGGCGCTTTTAAAACACTTAATGAGCTCAATACTCCGGATAATGTTCTCATAATTCATAACGCCCCGTTTGATTTGGGAATGCTTGCCAAAGAAAACTTTACCTCACAAATGCGTCTTATCGATACGTTGCGATGTGCTAAACATCTTTTTGAAGATGAAGATGCTCATCGACTTCAATATTTTCGCTATCGCCTGGAACTGTACAAACAAGAAGAGGCGGAAGCCAGCGCTTTGGGAATTGTGGTTAAAGCACATGATGCGATTGGGGATGTATTGGTTCTCAAGCTCTTTTTGACCGAATTGCGAAAAAAACTCCAAGAACGGTTTGGAAGTGTCAACCCGATCGATAAAATGGTTGAACTCACCCAGACCCCTGTATTTTATACCAAACCATTAAAATTTGGCAAGCATAAAGGAAAGACCCTTTTGGAAATAGTGACAGCTGACAAAGGATACCTGACATGGATGTTGGGGAATATGGAAGGTTTAGACGATGATATGCGATACAGTATCGAAAAGGTTTTGGCTTCTTAGCGCAGTAAATAGCTTAACGGGATGCTGAGGTTGATGTTTTTTGTCGGTTTTGGAAATTGCGGTGCAGTATTTTTAATAAGTGTTTTTGCATCCTCATCTAACAGTTCAAATCCTGAACTTTGAATAACTTCTATACTATCAACACTGCCATCACTTTTCAGACGAAAACCAACACGAACTTCTCCTTGCATTTTTAGACGTTGTGCGTTTTTAGGGTATCGAAGGTTTTGGATGAGCAGTGCGCGTATCTCTCCCAAATGAGCATCTAAAAACTCTTTTTCGACATTGACACTTGGCACGATTGGCTGATGTACTGCCTTGGATGTTTCTACAGTTGGTGAGGGGGGTGCAGCAGTTGGTATGCTAATGCTTGGTCGAGAAATAGGCTGTGGAGCCACTGCGGGTGTTGGCTGAGCAGTTGGAAGAGGTGTCGGTGCTTTTTGGATGAGGGGCGTCGGGGTAATAGGTGTTGTTTTTTGCACGGGTATTGATTTAATTTCTTTGGCAGGTTGAGCTGAAGCTTGTTTTTTTGATAATGTGGCAGGATCGGAGCATGAGCATATCATCTGTAGTTTTAGGGATGTTCTGGATTCTTTTTTTGGAGTATAGGTAAAAGCGAAAATAAATAGACCAAGTAAACAAATATGAATGAATAGTGAATAAAAGAGAGGGCGTATATGTGATATCATTTAGAGATTATATCGCTTACTACTTTTGGATTACTTGATAGTGCTCCAGTAAAATATGGTTCATATTATGTTTAATGGCATAGTCAAGTAAATAAAAAAGTTCCTGAATCATTTTTGAATCCGATTCATAATTACTGGCAGTGACAATAGTGAGATAGAGTGGTTTTGAAAAAAAGTTGCCTTGAAGATTGGTTAGAAGATTATTGGCAGCTTTTGTTCCGCGCAGTTCATCTGAGCAATCAAGTATAACAGCACAGGTATTATGATTTAAGACAATAAATCGGTCTGTTGAGCGTATAAAATTGGAGATTTGGTTCAGATCTGTACCTTCAGTCGTATGACCGACTGCGATGGAGTAGTTGATATCATAGCGTTTGAAACGATAGGAAAAATCTTTAATGGCCTGAGAAAGCTTCTCTTTCATTAATGAATGTTGCTCATGGGTAAAAGTAGGCATTCTCAAAATCCTTATTTAAAGTTGAATTTTGTCTATTATATCATGTGCAAATAAATAGAAAACTATGTATGTTAATATTGTGTTTCTGAATGGATAAAAAAGTTTATTGGCAATAGAGATGAAAGTTGAGAAAACTGTATGATTGAAAATGCATTGAAAATTTTAGATAATTCGAATCTTTTTATAACCGGAGGGGCAGGATCGGGAAAGACAACCCTGACACGGGCTATTATCGAGCACGCTCATACACATGGGAAGAAGGTGGCCTCGCTGGCTTCAACAGGGATGGCTGCGACACTCATTGGAGGACAGACGCTTCACAGTTTTTTTGATTTGGGAATTGCAAATTCTCAAGAGGAACTGGAGCGCAACGGAAAGTTGGAGTGTTCCAAAAAAATACATAAACTGATCCATTCGATGGATTTTATTGTCATCGATGAGATCTCAATGGTGAGCGCACCGGTGCTGGACATGATACGCCTTCGGCTTTTGCAGGCTGAATTTAACGGAAAGCTGGTCGTTATAGGTGACTTTTTACAGCTTCCTCCAGTGGTCAGAGGCAATGATACGATCTATTTTGCGTTTGAATCGCCGAGCTGGGAGCGGTTTTGTTTTGAGACAATTCATTTAAGAGGATCATTTCGCACTCATGAAGAAGAGTTTTTGGGTCTCTTGGAAAAGGTACGTCATGCCTCCATAGAAGATCTGGAAGCTACCTCTTTGGATGCGTTAGTGCGTCCGTTGCCTGAGGATAAAAGCATGATTACTCTACTCTACGGTAAGAACATCAGTGCTCAAAACCACAATCGTGCCCAATTGGCTCATTTGCATGGAGAGGTGATTGAGATTTCTACCTATGTAACGGTGCATGATAAAAAAATGCAGGATCGGGATGTCGAGCGGTTTATGAGTGAGAGTCGTATTGAATCTATTATGATGCTTAAAGTGGGTGCTCCGATTTTATTCACCCGTAATGCATGGAACTATTACAATGGCGAGCGTGGACGGATAAGCTCGATCGAAGAAGATGCGATATGGGTGAAAAAAGAAGACGGGAAAAGTGTCAAGGTAGAGCGAGTCGAGACGACAAAAACCAAGTGGATTGAAAAAGGAAAAAGACTCAACGAAGAAAAACTCATGACTTTGAGTCAATTTCCTATTACGTTGGCGTTTGCCATAACGATCCATAAATCGCAAGGGATGAGTTTGAGCGATTACGTCATCGAAACAAACGAAATCTTCGCTCCCTCACAGTTTTACGTTGCCCTCTCTCGCTCGATTTCTGCACATCGGGTAACACTGACAAAGCCAAACCGTTCGTGGGAACGGCTTTGTTTTATCCACCCAAAAGCATTGGGGTTTGTACAGAGGATTGACTAGAATTTATAATCGAGTTCAATCCAAAGAATGTCTTTGTCTTTTGTATAGTTTGTTACATCTCCACCGCTATAAAATGCCGCTTTTACTAGCCCATTAAGCCCTTTTACACTAGGGATTGCGTTAGAGTATTGGAGATCAAGCTCGCTACCTAGATCGCTCTTGCCGCCCATGGCAACATCGGTTTCAAAGGTGTGATAGGTAGCCAAAGCCTTGCCTAATCCAGCAGCCCCATAACCAACAGTCGCATAGGTATCAAGCAAACCACCCGTTGGGGTTGCTAGGAACATATCCGCTGTACCATTGAATTTATGCAGTGTTGCCAATGGTGTTTGGAATTTGGTTTTACCATCGGTTCCCATCCCTTCATCGCTGGTTCCACTGAGAAGTTCTTGTCCTGCTCCCAGTGAAACGCCCAGCATACTTGCCGTTGCTTCTATGTTGTAATAGGTTGCATCGTTTTGAGCTTTGTCATTAGAATTAATCTTTTTAAATGTCGAGTCGGTTTGTTTGGCGTATTCACCGTGGTATGAGATTTTGAATGGTCCTGCTGGAAGATCACCCGTTAAAGAGAGCCCGTAGGTGTCTGCTGCAAAGTTTGCTGCTGCACTAAAGTTTTCCAATGAGAGCATGTAATCATATGCTGTGATTTTAAGCATCTCATTGACTTTGTAGCTCGCATTTAAAATTACCGATTTACTATCCTGTGTCGGTCTGTCAAATATTGCATCATAGCCATACATATAGGCACCAAAGAGATTTAAACCAGGGATAGATGTATTGGCTACTGATACAGCGTCTAGGCTCATAGGCATTTGTCTCCAGTCGACTGAACCTATGAAGCGTTGAGCATCAAGATTGACAAGTTGTCGTCCTACTTTGGCAGTTGTTCCGCCATATTTGTATTGGAGATAGCCTTGAGTAAAGCGTGTTTGCTCCGGATCGGCAACTACTTGATAGCGTGCATCCCCTAATGTAGGTGATGGATCATTATCGTACTTCGTTCCACCAATGGTCTGGACAGTTGTTCCGTCAACTTTCATCGTCAATCCATCAACACCCAATAAAGTCGTTTCAAGACCTAACATTAATCGGACGGTGTAAGCGTTTGCATTCATTTTTCCATTGTTTTCGACATCAACGCTTTCGTAACGGGCTTTTACTTCCCCGTTTATTTTTGAATTGCTAAAAAGTGTGAAATCATCGCTTGCACTAAGTATGCTTGAAAAACCGCCGGCTAATGAGAGAACGGCAACTGCTGATAATGTAATTTTTTTCATAAACTTATCCTTTTATTTGTTGTATTCTTAATCGTCGTGTTTGGCGAATTTTGAGTATAAAAACTCCACAATCGCACCGCGACATCGTAGGTATTCTTCGTTGTTTTGTAATGCTAGACGCTCACGCGGACGTGGAAGATTCACTTCCAATATCTCACCGATGGTAGCTTCGGGCCCATTAGTCATCATGATGACGCGATCACTTAATAAAACCGCTTCATCGACGTCATGGGTGATGATAATAACAGTGTTACCCGTTTGCATCTGAATACGCATCAAATGATCCTGCAAATTAGCACGGGTCAGAGAGTCGAGTGCCCCAAACGGCTCATCCATCAAAAGCACTTTTGGCTCGATGGAGAGTGCTCGTGCGATTCCGACACGCTGCTTCATCCCTCCGCTGATTTCAGCAGGATATTTGTCTTTGGCGTGGTCAAGATTGACAAGTTCGATGTATTTCATGACGTGTTCTTTGATCTCTTTTCCATTGAGATCATCACGTACTTTTCTCACCGCCATCTCAATGTTTTGATACACCGTTAGCCACGGCAGTAGCGAATGGTTTTGAAACACCACCGCACGCTCAGGTCCTGGGGCATTGATCTCACGATCTTCAAGCAAGATGACACCGTTACTGATCGTATCTAATCCTGCGATGAGGTTTAGGATCGTTGATTTTCCACACCCTGAATGCCCGATGATCGAAACGATCTCATTTTCACGAATTTCGAGCTTGACATCCCGCAGTGCTACATACTCTTTGCCACGTCCGAGTGGGAAGATTTTATCGACATGGTCGATGTTTAAAAAAGGTTTTGCACTCATACGCGGCCTCGCTTGCGATAATCAAAATAATCGGCGATAATACCCATGATGGTGTCGAGGATATATCCGACCACACCGATGAGGATAATTCCGATGATAATATGGGAATAGTTGAGATTGTTGTACTCATCCCAAATCCAAAATCCGATTCCTAAACCACCCGTAAGCATCTCTGCTGCGACGATAACCAACCATGCAATCCCCAGTGACAAACGCATCCCCGTGAAGATAAATGGTACTGCAACAGGTAAAATAATTTGAAACACACGTTCAAACGCCGTGAGTTGCAACACTTTTGCTACGTTGAGATAATCTTCGCTTACACTGCGTACTCCCAAAGCCGTATTGATAATAATCGGCCAGATAGAGGTGATGAAGATGACGAAAATCGCTGTCATATCGACGTCTTTGAATACAAACAGTGCCAACGGTAACCACGCAAGCGGGGAAACCGGTTTGAGGATCTGTATGTATGGGTTAAAGGCGGTTTGTACCATTTTAGACATTCCAATCAACAGCCCTACGGGAATACCAACAGCGATTGCCAATGCAAATCCGCCAAATACACGCTTTAAGGAGCTGATGAGTTGTAATGCAACCCCTTGGTCTCCCGCTCCATTGTTGAAGAAGGGGTCCGATAAAACAATAATTAGTTCATTCCAGACTTCCATTGGAGGTGGAAATCCTGGAATATTTTGGGCAATAGTGCTCCAAATCGCGATGATAACACCGAACAAAAGGATCGGCAATGCAACGGCATTTATCGATTTGTATAGCATAATGTCTCCTTATAAATACGTATTTACTTGACTGTCCATTTATTTACTTTTGCAAGTGCTTCTTTGGTTATTTTTGGCGCTTTGATCGGTGCGTTATAGATGTAATCTACCGCTTTATTCGGATTAAACGTTACACCATCGATAAATTTGCTTTCAGTTTTCCACGGTGATGCAGGAAGAGCGTATTTCATCTCTTTGGCGACTGTAGCAAACAGATCAGGACGATAGACGCTCTCTACAGCCTTTTTCATATCGATCGCACGATCCAGCTGTCCCCAGCGAATCATTTGGGTTAGCTGCCACATTCCGTGAGAGTAATATGGATAGAGTGCTGAGCCTTTTGCAAAACGGTTAAAGTTCGGCATCGGGGTACTGACGCCGTTGGTGAACATGAACGTCCCCGTCATGGAGTTGTCGATGACATCTTTTGGAGCATTTACATAGGATTTACTCGAAAGAATTGCAGATGCCTCTTTACGATTTTCCCATGATGCATCGAGCCATACGCCCGCTTCGATGACTGCTCTCATCATCGCTTTGGTAGTTTCAGGATTTTTATCGGCAAACGCTTTTTGAACCCCAAGCACTTTTTCAGGTCCGTCTTGCCAGAGCTGATACCCTGTAATGAGTGATTTGCCAATATTACCCATTACTGCACGTTGATTCCATGGTTCACCTACACAAAATCCATCGATATTTCCAGCGGTCATGTTGGCCACCATTTGTGGCGGTGGTACGACTTTGAGTGATACATCGGTATCGGGGTTCACTCCGCCCGCTGCCATCCAATAACGGATGTGATAGTTATGTGTTCCCGTAGGGAAGGTCATACCAAATTCAGGCACTCCCATGGTTTTGGAAGCAATTACTTTTTTAAGCGCAACGGCTGACCCTTTTTTGGTTGCAGCGGGATCAGCTGCCATCATCGCATCGTACATTTTATTGGATACGGTAATCGCATCGCCGTTTTGTCCCAATGCCATAAGTGCAAGCATATCTTTTTGGGTACTTCCTACACCCAATGTGGATGCGATCGGCATTGCAGCTAACATATGAGAGGCGTCAAGCTCACCAACTGTCATTTTGTCACGGACGTTTGCCCATGACGCTTCTTTGCTCAATTCAACATTGAGACCATGTTTTGCAAAAAAACCTTTCTCTTTTGCAATAACGAGAGCCGCACAATCCGTAAGTGGGATAAACCCGATTTTGAGATCTTTTTTCTCAAGAACTGCTGACATAGCAACCGATGCTGCTAGTGATAGCAACAAAACACTTTTTCCGATAACATTCATGCTTTTCATAAGGTAACTCCTATTTAAGATTAAAAAATCTTAAATAATTGTAATGTAAATAAAAAAAGATGAGTGCACTTTATTGATTAAAAATTAATCATTTTAATGATTCTTATTTATATTTTGCTAAAAAGGGGTTAGAGGCGTTTGATTTTACGAAGAAGGACGTCATCGGTGATTTCATCGAGACGCATAGCACAATACATTTCGTGCATTTCGGTACGCCATTTTTCCCATTGTGCATGAAGTGCACACGGTTTTTCATCTTCACAGTCACCGATACCTAGAATACAGGCATCAAAAAAAGTGCTTCCATCTACGGCGTCAATAAGAGATATGAGGGTAATGTCAGAACTGGCTTTTGCAAGTTTAACTCCGCCGTTAGCACCTCTGCGAGAGACGAGAATATTACAGCGGACGAGTGTTTGAAGTGATTTTGCTAAAAAATGGTAGGGCAAATTAAGGGCCTCACTAATGGCTTGTATATGGTGATATTCATCTTGGGGTTTTGTCGAGAGCCATACAGCTGCTCGAATGGTATCTTGACAGGCAGAGGAAAGCATTATTCTTTTTCCGTTTTACGGATAATATAGACAAAAACTGCAAAAACAAGCAGTAAGAAAGACAAAGCCGCAACCAAAGTAGAAGCGTAAGGTAAATCTTTGTAGTTATGAAGTGAAATCTTAAAGACTACCAAGAGTGCTTCGATTAACAAAGCGATGATAATGGAGACGGAAAAATTTAGCAATGTTTTTGGGTTGAAAACGTCGCTTACGTGTTGTGTTCTAGGAAGTACTTCTTGCTCTACAATGGTTTTTCCCAAATCATAAACCGCCAATCCCAATGTTAATGCAATAATAGGTTTAAACACAGTATCAATTGAGAGGGGTTCGACGGCCAATAAATACCCGCCAAAGGTGTAGAAGCCATATAAGACAACGAATACACCAAAAAAGAGCAATCCTCCTCCGATGAGAGCGTAGGATGTACGGTTGAGAAATTTAAAGATGTCATTCTTTTCGATCAGATCAAATCGTTCCAAGAGTTTACGAAGGCGGAAGTCTAAAAAGAGGTATCCATCCCCCACTGCATAAACCACCGTAATGCATAAAAATCCAGTAGCAGTTGAGATATAGGGATCACTGATATAGTATCCCTTTTGTATGTGAACTTCATTGATGAGATAGGCGCGGTCTACCCCAATTTGATTGCTTTCTTCACGAGTGAGATAAATATTTGGTGAATTTTGGACAAACCCTTCATCGGTTTTATAAAGCAGTTCTAAACTTGGAAATGTTTTGTAAAGACGTTCGATTAATTGTACATTTAAGATTTTAAGATTTACGTTTCCCAAAGTAGAGAGGATGAAATTTTGGATGAGCGGAGCATTTGCCGCATAGCTTCGTACTAAATCTTGCATGGTTGACTCCTTATTTATGAATGAATTGGTTAAGAAATTATAGTTTATAAAGGAATCATACAGTGATTAAAATATAATCAAACTTTAGAAAAAACCGCTGCAAAAATAATTCGATATGAAAACAGCATGCTAAATGCAGCCGCCAACAGGGATACGGCTACCATCATATACATAACAGCGAGTTGATAGGATACGGCGGTTAGCGGATCTGCACCGGCTAAAAGCATCCCTGTAGTAATTCCTGGGATATGGATAATCCCTACGGTTTGTAGCATATTGAGCGTGGGGATCATGGCCGCTTTGACCGAAGCTTTGGAAGCAAAAGAAAGGGCCTCTTTAAGGGGTGCTCCAAGAGCTATCATCCCCTCAATTGTTTCTTTCGTATTGTTCACCTCTCCTTTGAACCGCTCTATGCTTTGGGTATAGATATTCAAAGCATTCCCGATGATCATCCCGCCGATCGGGATCATTTCATTGGGCACCATGTGTATGACTCCAAACACCATCATGGAAGCAAAGACAATTCCTGACGATGCCGCCAGTGTATAAAATGCGATGCGAAAACTATCATCCCCCAGAGGAGATCGTTTTTTAGCCGTATAAGCACCAAAAAGAAGCATCCCCAGCAAAACAAAAAAGAGTAAGGAAGGATGAGAAATTTTAAAAAGATACACGAGCGCATAGCCCAAAAGTCCCAGCTGCACCATTGCCAATATAGAGTTAGTAAGGATCTGTTTTTCAAGACCGAAATGTTCTTTGCGTGAATACCATAGAGCAAATAGGATAAGAGCGTAAGAAGCTAGAAAAGAGTATTGCATAAAGAAAGGATAGAGCTTTTTGAATTAAAAGAGGCTTCCCCGGGAGGGGAAAGAGAGATTATAACTCTTCTGCGTGTGCAGCAAGGTATTCAGCAACACCCTCAGTGCTTGGTTTCATTCCAGCATCACCTTTTACCCAACCGGCAGGACAAACTTCGCCGTGCTCATCAGTAAACTGCATAGTATCAACCATACGGATCATTTCATCGATGTTACGTCCCAATGGAAGATCGTTGATGACTGCATGACGAATGATACCTTTTGCGTCGATCAAGAATGAGCCGCGAAGTGCAACAGAATCACCGAAAAGAACATCGTAATCTTTTGAGATTTGTTTGCTCAAATCTGCTACGAGTGGAAATTTAACGCGACCGATCCCCCCTTTTTCTACCGGAGTTTCTCTCCATGCAAAGTGTGAAAATTCACTATCTACTGATACACCGATGACATTTACGCCACGGCTTGCAAAATCGTCAATTCTGTGTGAGAACGCAATGATTTCTGACGGACAAACAAAAGTGAAATCCAATGGATAAAAGAACAAAACAGTCCCTTTTTCCCCTAAGTTTTCTGATAATTTAAATCCATCAGCAATGGTTCCATCCGCCAAAACGGCTTTAGCTGAAAAGTCTGGAGCTTGTTTGGTTACGAGCATAGTATTCCCTTGTGTTATTTTAAGTATGGCAATTGTAACACATGAAGTTTAATCATAATTACACTTCGTGAGTTAGTGTGAGGATATAAAGGTGTTTTTTTGAATGATAATTGCATTATAATCCCATTATGATTACTTTTAAAACACTTTTCAGCATGATGCTGCGTTATAAGCGCTCCCTCTTATGGGGAAATTTAATTGCGATATTGGCTACGATTATCTCGATTCCTATTCCTTTGCTGATCCCTCTGATGGTGGATGAGGTACTACTTAAAAAAGGAGGTGGTATAACAAGCGTGATTGATACGTTCACGCCATTGCAAGAACCGCTGCTGTACATTGGTATTGTTTTGGCAATGACGATAACCTTGCGGTTTCTTTTTTTTCTGCTGAGTGTTGCATCGCAGCGTTTTTTTATCACCCTCTCTCAGGAGTTGAGCTTCGCGATTCGGGTTCAAGCATTAGACCACCTTAAACACGTGTCGATGAGTGCGTATGAGCGTTTGGGCAGCGGAAAGGTTATCACCCATCTCATCACCGATATTGATACGATTGAGCAGTTTTTGGGTGGAGCACTCTCAAAGTTAATTGTTTCGGTTGCAACCCTTATAGGAGTAGCGGCGGTTTTGATATGGATTAATCCGCTTTTTGGGGTATTGATCTTGATTTTTCAGCCCATGATTATGATTGTCACGCGTAAAATATCAGGGCGTGTAGGAAAGCTCAAAAAAGAGCAAAATCGTACGATCGGCGTCCTTTCTGATACGCTGACACAAATGTGTGATCTCTTTGGACAGATACGTGCGAGTAACAAAGAGGAACACTTTATTAATGATGCAATAGAACAATCCCAAAGTCTCAAACAAAGTGCGAGGATATACGGTATTAAAGCATTGTATGGAGAGCGTTATTCGTATACCCTTTTTCTAAGCGGGTTTGAGATTTTTCGGGCACTTGGATTGGTGATGGTGCTGTATTCGGATTTGAGTATCGGACTGATGTTCGGAATATTTGGCTACCTGTGGTTTATGATGACCCCAGTGCAAGAGCTGTTATCTTTGCAATACAGTTTTGCCAATGCAAAAAATGCCCTCTCTAGGCTTAATGAACTCCTCTCTTTGCCTACGGAACCCTTGCAGCCCACTCACCCAATAGCCTTGCCATCAAGCGGGGCACTGTCGATACAGACAAGAGATTTGGTGTTCGGTTATGATCCCGCAGAACCGATACTTAAGGGGTTGAATCTCCATATTGAAGCGGGAAGCAAAGTGGCGATCATCGGCGCGAGCGGGAGTGGGAAAAGTACCCTTTCCCAGCTTTTAGTCGGATTTTATCCTCCCACATCAGGCGATATTCTCTATAATGGGATGAGTGTTACGGATATTGGATTTGCCCGTGTACGGGATGAGGTATTTGTGGTATTGCAGCAGCCGTTGCTGTTTAACGATACATTGCGATTTAATCTCACCATGGGGGAAGATTTGGATGAAGCAATCATTTGGAATGCGTTGCGTATTGCACAGCTGGAATCTTTTGTACAAGAACTTAATGATGGGCTTGAAACACAAGTCGGAAAATTCGGTATTCGGCTTTCAGGTGGTCAGCGCCAGCGTTTGAGTATTGCACGTATGGTTTTGGCTAATCCAAAAGTAGTCATTTTTGACGAGTCAACCTCGGCGCTGGATGTTCATACGGAAACGGCACTGTTTGAAGCACTGGAAACATTTTTAACTGACAAAACCATCATTATCATTGCGCATCGTCTCAGTACGGTGACACGAGCGGACTACATCTACGTATTGGAAAACGGTATGATTTTGGAAGAGGGATCGAGAGAACAGTTAGAAGCATTGGATGGAAGTTTCAGTTCTTTTGTAAACACTCAGCAATAGTGCTACAATCGTATTAAAAAATAAGAGGACACAATGGTAAAACAAAATTATTTTTTGCGATGGATGGGTGTGATGGCATTTGTTTTTTTCATCTGGCTTCTGTTCCCCTTTTTAAAAAGTTTTTTTGTCGCATTGCTTTTGGCAATGGCCATTTTACCTCTGCACCGAATGTTAGAGATTCAAATTCAACGCAGTGAGTCGTTGAAGTTTTTTGCGTCTCTTATTGCGGCAGGTCTTGTCACTCTTGCTCTTTCGTTGATTATTTTTCTTCCCATTGTTGTTTTCTTTTTTCAGATTCTTGATGAGCCTGCTCATACGATTGAGATGATTCGTTCAATCGGGAATAAATTAGACACATTGGGTGCTTATTTACCCTCGTATCTTGAATGGCTCAAAGAACCTTTAAACACGCTGCTTGCCATGGCACAAATGCATAAAGATGAAATCATTGCTTTTTTGGCAGGATGGTTTGGAAATGGCCTAAAAATGTTTATGATAATGTTGGGTGAAATGAGTATGATTGTTGTCTTCTTCTTCTTTTTAACGTGGTATGGTCGACGGCTTACTTTGTTTCTTCTGCCTATTGTTCCATTGAGCCGCTCCATTAAACGGGAGTTTTTGGAAGAGATGACAACAACAACGGCCGTGGTCTTTTACACGCTGTTGGGAGTGATGATTGCACAAGGACTTGCTTTTGGGATTTTTATCGCTTTTTTTGAAAATTACAACCCTCTAGTGCTGGGATTTCTCACTGGGATTTCTGCTATTATTCCTGTTTTTGGTACGGCTTTGATATGGGTTCCAGTTGTGGTTAATGAGTATGTCCAAGGACACTTTGTGAATGTCTTTATTATTGCTTTGTATTCGTGGGCAATGATGGCATTTTTTATCGATAATTTTGTGAAACTCGTCATTTTGAATTTTGTCAATCGAACGCTCAGCGAAGGAAAAAAACGGATTAATGAGTTTGTTATTTTCTTTGCTATTGTCGGTGGTTTAGCAACATTTGGATTTTGGGGAGTTATTTTAGGGCCTGCGATGCTGGCATTTGCCGTTACAACGTTACGAACGTTACGAAAAACAAACCGTGCTATGCTTCGCTGACACACAATAAAATGGACTATTAAAGGAAAATAATGGCACAAAATCAATTTGTAAGAATAATCATTTTTGGGGCATTTGCTCTTTGTTTTTGGCTATTTCTTCCATTTTTAAAAAGCTTTTTTGTTGCTTTTTTACTGATGACCGCCTTTGCCCCTTTGCATAATCTGGTAGAGCGCCGATTGATCGAAAGTAATCGGCTGCGTTTGTATCGTGAGATTATTGGTGCATCCTTAATGACATTGGTCTTGTTCTTGGTGTTGTTTGTCCCTATTTTGTTTTTTGTGTATTACATCGCCAGTCATCCGAATGAAATCATGAAAATTGCGTATGCGTATCAAACACAAGGGATGCGTCTGATTTCGCATCTTCCGCATTCATTTGACGGGATACGGGAAATTATTGCAGCTCTTATTCTCAAAGCCAGCGAGTATCAAGCTCAAATCATCTCTACCGTGGTCGTAAGTTTGGGAAATGGGATATTGGGTTTTTTGGGAGCACTGGGAGAGATGATTATGATCGTCATCTTTTTCTTTTTTCTGGTTTGGTTTCGTCGCCCTCTCACATTGGCTATAGCTCCGGTGATTCCCGTAAGACGACGTATTCGCCAAGAATTTGTACAGGATATGATTGCGACGACCGCTACGGGCTTTTACACATTAATCGGAGTAGCTGTCGCGCAAGGCTTGGCATTCGGAATCTTTATCAGTTTTTTTGATCACTATGATCCGTGGTTGTTTGGTTTGATGATCGCGGTTACTTCGGTGATTCCTATCGTAGGAACGGCTTTGGTTTGGATTCCGGTGGCATTGAATGAGTTAATCAACGGGGACAGTCTCAATGCGTTAATCATTCTTATCTATTCTTGGGCGATGCTCTCATTTTTTATTGACAATGTTGTGAGGTTGATTATTTTACAGCAGATCAATAAGCTGTTTAGTCATGGGCGTCAATCGATTAATGATTTTTTAATCTTCTTTGCCATTATTGCGGGACTGACGACGTTTGGATTTTGGGGGTTTTTGTTAGGACCTGCGATTGTCGCTTTTGCGGTAACACTGTTGAGAATGCTGCGACGAAATCACGTCGTTCGCTAAGCTTTGAGTGTTTGAACTTCTGCACGCAAACGTTCCAGCTCTTTTTTGAGCGAAACGATGTCGTCTTCACTTATGATCTCATTTGATTCACTGGCGGTATCCGTATAGCGTTGAATCGCACTTTGAACGTTTTGGCTAAGCTGACTGAACTGTACTTTTGTTTTTTCAATGAGCTCGTTATTATCAAGATTGAGACTTCCTTCTAAATCTTTAATCCCCTCGACTATCTCATCTTGGTATTTGTAAGCATAATAAGCGGCGGCTCCGCCTAAAACAGCGCCGATTAAAAAAGTGAGTGCGTTATTTTTTTCCATCAAAGACTCCTAGTCGTGAGTTTGTTTTTTAAATATTTGAGCCAATGCGCCAATAGCCAACGAACCGATTGTTACTTTTGCAATACCCCCTGATGCTTTCATTGCAAGAGTTCGAGTCTCTTCATGGATGTACGAAACAAGTTCCCGAATTTCATGCAAGGCTGAGAGTGATTTTTCACTAATAGGAGTTGTCTGGTCTTTAAGATGTTTGATGAATTCATTGATTTCATAAAGGGTAAGAGCCCCTTTGGTTGTAAGAAAACTGAGTTCATTTTGGACAACAGCGATGAATTCCTGCGATTTTTGCATCATTTTTACGGCTTGAAACCCAATAAACACAATGACTAAGGTAATAACGACCATACATCCGGCGATAATCCCAACAAAGATAGTGAGTGTTTCATTGTTCATGGAGTACCTTTGAAATTTTAATTAGTGTAGCCTAAGATTTCTTAAGAGTTCTATGTGGGTTTTATTTCCGGATGAAGTTTTTTTTAAAAATAATGTATCATTCTTCATAAAGATGAAAAAGGGATATAAAATGAGAAATGTTGCGAAGAGTTTTTTATGTGTTTGTTTCGCACTTTTCAGCAGTGTTTGTGCTGATGAGAGACTGATTGAAAGTATCAAAAAAGGGGATGCGGTTACTGTTGCTAAGATGATTCAAGAGGGTGCTGATGTTGATAAAAAAGTCAATGGCGCAACTCCTTTGATGTGGGCATCCAAAGGAGGAAATGTCGATATCGTTAATGCTTTGATTGCCAAAGGAGCGGATGTGAATGCTCAAGATGGCGCTAAATACAGCGCTCTTATGTATGCAGTGACTCAAGGAAATCATGACGTTGTTAAGGCGCTGCTAGATAAAGGGGCAAAGGCAAACGCAAAAACAAAAAATGGAATTTTCCCGCTCAAAACAGCCATTGATAAAAATGATCGTAAAAGTGCAGAGTTGTTACTGTCTCACGGGGCAGATGTCAATATGATCACCCCATGCGGCGCATCAGTGATGTTGAGTGCTGTAACCGGAAATCATCCTGACATGGTGGCACTTTTGCTCGAAAACGGTGTAAATGTAAACAAAGCTGATGATGAGGGGGAAACTCCTTTGATGCTTGCAGCAGAGGCTGGAAACAAAGAACTGGTTCTCTCTTTGTTGGCTAAAGGAGCTGATAAAAGCATCAAAGATGCAGAAGGGAGAACTGCGCAAAAACATGCTGAACACGGTGGGCATGGTGAAATCGCGAAGCTTTTAGAATAATTTTTTCAATTTATGGCTTGTGTTGTTTGGTTGTTTGTTAAAACTCCCACACCAAGTTGGTTACATAAGCCGTATCTTTCTTCTCAACACCCATAGGAGGAAGGCTGTCGTAGGCATATCTGGCGGTAATGCTCAATCCTAAATTTTGATAAATAGGAATATTGAGTTCAACAGTTTGCAAAGAAACGAAATCTGAAGTATCGACAAATTTCGGTTGGTAGTGACCTACATAACTCAGTTTTGAGCTAACCATAAAGTTTTTTGTAAAAGCAATGTAGCTGTTGGCGCGCGCGTTGGTTTCATTGGGATTTATTTGGGGATGCGAATACTCTATTTTTTCAACTAACCCTCCCATCCCAATATATCCTTTACCCCAGTCGTCAGAATCTAAAAAACGCCAGCGTACGCCAGCTCCGGAGAGAGCGCGGGTCTTGATATCTCTAAACGCATCTTGTTCAGTTTGGAGAAAAAGCTCACTGTACAAGTCATCATTACGCAAGGAGTGAATGTATCGTAGATGGGCATAGGCTTTATCTTCATTTTTTGTGTTGTTTGCAGTACCGTAGTTATAGGTGAGTACTCCCCATACAAGATAATCGGTCCCTTGATCGTACTGCGTGCGAAGCCCGAGTGAGTAGTTGTCTTTTTGGGTATTCCCGCTTTTGGAACTGAGCGATCCTGAAATATTTCCGCTAAATCCCGGTTTGGAGCCGATATCAACAGGTGCGATGCTCACGAGAGCAAAAAGTGAGGTAGAAAATAATACAGAGATAAGGCAAAAAAGACGCAAAAAAAACCTTTGGCTAAATGATAAGTGAAATTATAGCAATTAGTCAAAGATAATGAGACAATTCCATTAGAGATGTAAAAAAGGTCTGAATAGCTCAATAACTTCCAGGGAAAGCACCGTAAGCCATACAAAGATAGTGATCCCTGCCGCAGCGGCGGCAATGTCTTTGATGATACGAATCTTTTCATTGTAATGTGTTTCCATGAAATCGCAGATCGCTTCAATCGCAGTATTGAACAGTTCCGCAGCGAGCATCACTCCTGTAGAAAGGATAATCAGCGAGGCATCAATCCACGCATTGAAAATCAAAACCGGGATGAGGATTGCAACCGATACGACAATCTTATACATAACGCTAAAATCATAAAGCACCGCAAAACGTAAACCTGCAAGGATGATTTTAAATTTGCGCAGAGGATGGTATCCATGCTCACCTGTTTCTAAAAATTTGTTTTTCATGTTAATGCTCCTGATTTGACTATCCATACGGAGATACAGCTCCATATAATCGCGATCAATCCCCCTGCGAGAACATCGCTAGGATAATGAACTTGCAGATACATACGTGAGGCAGCAACTCCCAATGCGATCAGGATAAAAGTCCCTGTGAGCACATTACCAAGCAGGGAATATCCATGATAAACAATCAGCCAAAGCAAAAGGGTAAAGGCGATGACTTGGGCGGTATGGGCACTGGGGAATGACGGATCTATTGGCAATTCATTAATGGTGGGAAAAAAGTGGGGGCGCTTACGATCGAGTTCATATTTGAGCGCATAGGTTGTTAAAACTGAACCCCAAAATCCAATCCCCAAGATTTTTTCAAAGTGTTCAAAATGCTGTGAAAGGAGCAGGGTCAGGATAATATAAAGAGGCAAGAGTATCCACAAAGACCCAAGCCATGTAATCGCAGAAAAAAAATGATCCAGCGTCGGACTTTTCATCTTGTGAAACCAATGCAGTACAGTTTGGTCAAACTGCGTCAGATACCCATTGCGCATAAAAAGAATCAAGAGGAGTAAAGCTCCTATGGCGAAGGCAAGGACAAGACTAAGAAGCCAACGTTCATCAGGGGTAATTTTTTCACTAAACAGCATTGTAACCCTCATATCGGTATATGAATTCAATACACATAGTTTAGCAGATTTTTTTTGTTGTTTGTAGATTTGCGTCAACCAACAGTGGCTTTAGTCGGTAAAAGGGTAACACGTCTATGTCATAATCTAATCATGATATACAAAGAGGGGAGGGGATTTATACTGTCAAAAAGTAGCCTGTCTCTTTATTTCCCTTATCTGTTAATCAGACAACTTTATTTTTTTACCATTTTTATATCTGTGTGAAGATATTATTTTACCTGCATCATATTCATGTAAATTGTATAAACCTTCAGAAGTAAAGGTTTTCGAGGATTTCATCTTGCCGTTCTTATAAGTACATACAGTTTCTACCCCACCATTCTTAAGAGAATATCCTATGTGTAATCCATCTTCTTTGTCATTTCTATAACTATATTCTTCTGTCAACACTATTTCGCCAGTTAGAATATTTTTCATAAACTTTCTTTCTAGCCCTTCTTTCATACCATTTTCATAATTGCTTTCTGTAGTAAAAATATAATTTTCCAGATAAGAATATTCTTTTCCAATTCCGTCAAAAGGAGTGATATATCTTATTTTACCATCAGGAAAAAATTCTTTATACTCAATTTCTTTTCCGTTTTTAAAGGAATAGATAGAAGGATGACCGTCTTTACGTGTCCACTTAAGTATTCCAGTTAGAGGTCTCCCTGGTTTTACAGTGCAATGTCTTTCTGATGGGATACATTCGACATCAGCCCATGTGTAAATTGTTTCAGCAAAAATACCTACATTAAGGAGTACTGTTACTAAAGATATTTTTAATATTAACGAGCTCATGTCTATCTCTTCAATGATGTATAGTTAGATTATACAAATTAAGAACTTAATATAACTAAAACCGCTAATTTATGAATGATTACATGTTGGAACGAAAGATGATTGCTGTTCCATTGTATTTTGCGATTTAAAGCTTGTCATATGTGTGAGTTATCTTAGGCTTGAATAGGTGATATATGATGCAATAGCGAATGACAAGTAAGAAGCACTGACGAGTAAAATTGATAGAATATTGAATCTATCTCCCCGTTTCAATGTAGATGGACAGCTATAAGCATCTTGTGTAAAGTAAGTAGTTCCTGTAGATAGAGCAGCGCAAAGGATACCAATTACAAACCCCAATAACGCATCGCTAAGGGTACGGGCTAATACCTCATTTTTGTCTGTCATCACTTTAGTTAAAAAAGTAAGCATACTTACCGCCGCCCCTGCATTGATTAAAAGGGCAGTTTTCATGGCATTCTGTCCGCTTTGAATTATTGACTTGTAGAGTTCTAATTGAGCGTTAGACGTATGCTTTACCCTTTCAAGGGCTAAATCTCTCTGTAAAGATTTTTCGATTGTTTCTGTATCAGTGCTCTGTAATGTATCTATGAGATTAAGTAGTGCCTCAATCTGCACATCGGTTTGTCCTGCTTCCTTGAGGCTTGCTAAGTCTTGACGTAGTATCTCTATAGGCTTCTTTAGCACCACTTTATAACCTCTTTATATTCGACTTGATGGGCTAATTATACAAGGTTAATTATGTGCTTAACTACTGTAGCAGTACATACTTGGGAAAAAGAGACACGTTTTTTAGATGTTGCTGAATGGGATAAGTACGCGCTAGATGCGGAAAAGTGAGTAAAGGGCCTGTTTTTATGGGTTTTATTGATTGATTTAGAATTTGAAAATAATAGCACGGGGGTGATTATTCCCCGTTTTTGATTAATGCAATATCGGTACGAATACCAATAGGATTAAAAATGCCATTATTGTTTTGTGGTACAAAATGCGGGCTACTCCTTTCAAAGAGATAACCGCCCACCCACTACCTGCTAAAAAATTTAGCCAAAAAAAAAGGAGGGGTATTTCTACCGCCTCCTTTTCTCTTCTATACGTTAATCAGACGTAAAGAGTAATCCCGTTTTGTACACGTTGAAATTGTATCACATTATTTTGCGCCAATTCAAGTTTAAAGTGCAACAGGAGATCAAAAGGGTGTAGCAAAGAGTCGATTTTATCCGACCAGAGATAAAGGGACATATATGAGCTACAACCAATTGACCATGGTACAACGATACCAAATAGAAGCTTTGA
>JAUYAU010000001.1 GCA_030693335.1 Sulfuricurvum sp. | reverse complement strand
CTCAAAGCTTCTATTTGGTATCGTTGTACCATGGTCAATTGGTTGTAGCTCATATATGTCCCTTTATCTCTGGTCGGATAAAATCGACTCTTTGCTACACCCTTTTGATCTCCTGTTGCACTTTAAACTTGAATTGGCGTATTATTTTTGATAAAAAATACAATGGGTGCCAAAAATGGGTATCAATTTACTAATCCGTACTTGTATTTACTTATAGGTATTTATATTTAATCCATTTAAAATCATTCTGACGAATTGATACACAACTTTAATGAAGGTATGATTGCACGTCAAGAACTCTTCTCTTGTTTCGATATCTTACATCCAGAAAGCGAGTTCTCTGACAATAAAGGTTTCCTGAAAACACTAAAAAATAAAGATACTTTCTTTAGTCAAAAAATCAATAAAAATCACACTTATAAGGTTAAAAAACGTTATATAATATGAATACAGCCTATGATATAGAGTTAAATATATCCTAATATTGTTTCTATTTTCCATCTGCATGTAGTCTATACTTTTTAAAATTCTCTGCTTGCTCGAAAATCTCTTTATACACTTCATCTTTTGTAATTGGCGGATAGCCATGTTTAGCCAGCTCTAAGCTCTAAAGCGCCCTGCTCTTTTTTCTACATACATCCGACTGGTATAAAGTACAATACTATCTATTTCATAGAAAAATTTATCATCAATTTACTTTTGCCGATATATAATACATTGTATGTATATTATAAAGGCTTGTGTTGATTACTTACGGCAAAGAAAAAAATGAACTTTTAAAACAAAGCAGAGGAATTGGCTTTGAAGAGATCATAGCTGCTATAGACTCTGGAAAAGTGCTAGACGTATACGATCATCCGGATCAGGAAAACTATACTGGACAAAAGATCTATGTCGTAGAGGCATTGGATTATGTATATCTCGTCCCGTTTGTTCGTAATGAAGAAGGGATATTTTTAAAGACTATCATCCCAAGCCGAAAAGCCAAAAAGATATATAAAGGAGATAACAATGTTTGATGCAGAAGAGATGGCAATTTTAGATGCTCTTGAAAAAGATACCTTAGTGAGAAGCATTGATGCGGATGAAGAAATTGCATTAGCTCGCAAGGCAGCTAAAGATTATTTGTCTAAATCAAAAAATATTACGATCCGTCTGAGTGTGGGTGACGTTACTACGATCAAGAATAAAGCTCAAGAAACCGGTATTCCATACCAAACAATTATTTCATCGTTAGTCCATCAATATGCTACAGGTAAAATTCGTCTAGAAGCGTAAGTAGTTATTATAAGTCACGAATAGATGATGACGTAGTAATTCTTTTTTACTCTATACGGATAACTACTGAGACTGTGAAAGAGCTTTCTAAAAGCAACTTGAAATACGTGCATAAAGTAGCATCTTCATTCCCTGGCATACGTCATGTCCATGAATGGTTTTAATGCCTATAAAGTTCCTACACGTATGACCTATTACGATGATACCTATGTATTTGCATTAACGCTCTCAAGCGGCATCGGATATGAAGTAACCCGCAACCTAAGACTAGAAGGTGATTTTAGCTATCGAGCTGGCTATTATCAGTTTGCCTATCAAAACTCAGGAAGCTCGGTCGTCAATAATCTTACGGCCAAGCAAGATCAATGGATCAGCACCGTGGGTCTCACCTATAGGTTTTGAAAATTATTCAATTTAAACAATATAAACGCACAGGAGTATAACCATGGAAATCGCACTGATAGCAATCGCTTTATTAACAGCTGCCGGTCTCACTATTCACTGGTTTAGTGTTGCTGATGATTGCTGCCAATACACGAAGAGGTCATTATCACTACGATGATTGAAGCTGCAATGGGTTTTAATTATTAAGGATAGACACTGTAACCTTGTCAAACTAGGTTTTATGAAAGGATCAAAAATATGTCGTATTTTATTTGGCTCATTTTGGGTGTGATTGCCATCGTCATCGAGATGATACTCCCCACTTTTTTTGCTCTCTTTGCAGGGATAGGATTTTTAGCAGCAGGTGCAGTTGCCTACTTCCTACCCGAATCGCTTTTTTGGCAGATCATCATCGCATCCGTTTTCATGATCATCGGTGCCATTGTCTTTAAAAAAAGACACATTGCAGACGCTGTGACATCAGGAGTAGGAACACACAACGAATTTGTAGGGATTTTAGGAAAAGCCAAAACGAAACTCTCTACTCATCAAGAGGGCGATGTAGAACTGTACGAAAGTGTCGTAAGCAATCGTCAATGGAAAGCCCTTTCTCAAGATTTAGAGATCGAATCGGGCAGTGAGATTGAAATCGTAGAAGTACACGGCAATACACTGATTGTCAAACAACATATCAAAGGATAATACCATGGATGCAGGAATACTTTTTTCGTTAGTTTTAGTCATTGGGGTTATCTATGCCCTTACACGTATGGTAAGGATTGTTCCTCAAGGTGAAGAGTGGGTAGTAGAGCGATTGGGTAAATACAACACCACTTTGCTCCCGGGGCTGCATTTGCTCGTTCCGTTTGTAGACATCGTCGCGTATAAAATCGTCACCAAAGAGCTCATACAGCAAACCAGAGAGCAAGAAGTTATCACCAAAGACAATGCGGTGGTCATTATCAGCGCGGTGGTCTTTTACCGCGTGACTGACCCTAGCAAAGCATCGTATTCCATCAGCAATTTTGAAACGGCTGTGGGCAATATGACCACCACCACATTGCGTGCCGTTATCGGGGGTATGACGCTCAATGAATCGCTCTCTCAACGTGATAAAATCAAAGCCGAAGTGGCCGAAAAAATCCGTGATTCATTAAGCGGTTGGGGATTAACCCTAGGAAATCTGGAAGTCCAAGATATCCGCCCAAGCCAAAACCTCCAAGAAGCCATGGAGCGCCAAGCCGCAGCGGATCGTGAACGAGAAGCGACCATCATGATTGCCGATGGGGAAAAGAAAGCAGCGATTGCAAAAGCAGAAGGGCAAAAAGAGGCAGCTGTACTAGAAGCACTGGGCAGACTCGAAGCTTCCAAGCTCGATGCACAGGCCAAAGCAGAACTTGCGGATGGGGATCGTAAAGCAATGATCATCGTTGCTCAAGGATTAGCAGGCGGAGAGACAGCGCCCCACTACCTATTAGCGCAAAAATACATCGAGAGCGTCCAAAATCTCAGTAAATCTGGTAATTCCAAAGTCGTCTTCATGCCAGCAGACTGGCAGCAAAGTCTCGCTGGGGCTGTAGGGTCATTGGGATATTTGGGAACAGCGTTGGGTGAGAAAAAATAAAGGAGTGAAACTATGGAAATAACCCTCATTGCTATTGCTTTATCAATGGCTGCTGGTCTCATATACGGAGGGCTTAAACTAAATGCCTATTCAGAAGAGAAATATAATTATGAGCCGATCAACTTGCTAACCATTTTGGCTATGACTATTCCCTATATTCTTGTGTTTATATCATTTGTCTTTTTAGAGGTGGTGTTGCTCATGTTGGCATCCAATACGCGAAGAGTTTGTTTGGAAGCGTAAATACTTATTAAAAGTTAATACAGAGCTTGTCAGCAGCATAATGGGCGGCTCCAAGTAATGCAGTTTCAGGATTTAATGAGATTTTTACCTCCATCTTCCGTAGCATCTCTTCAAAACGCCCCTTATTCATAAAAGCATTTATAAAAATATCTCCAGTCATCATAGACAAGATCTTAGGAGCAATCCCGCCGCCAATGTACACTCCTCCTATTGACATCGTTTTTAACGCAAGGTTTCCGGTTTCGGCACCGTATATCTCTGTAAAAAGACGCAGTGTTTCCATGCATAGCGGATCCTTATCTACTAGGGCACATTCACTGATCATGGCACTGCGATCTGCACCCTCTTGCAGATGTATCATAGCCTCAGGTTGGGGAGCGAAACCGCTCTCCTCTAAAAACTGATAAAGTGCATAAATACCCGGACCGGACAATATCCTCTCGTAACTGACATGCCCTACATATCGATGACGCATCCATCTCAACAGTTCATCTTGTTGTTCTGTTGCGGAAGCAAAATCACAATGACCTCCTTCGCACCCGATTGTATGGTATTGAACCCCATCCCAAAATAGCATTGCTTCACCCAGTCCTGTACCTGCAGCGATAACGGCACGATTACCCTGCACTACTTTGCCGCTAGGATTAATATTAACAAATTCATCTTCATTCAAATACAACATACCGTATGCAGTTGCTTCTAAATCATTCAATAAATGAACTTTTGGTGTACCAAAGAAGATTTCTAACTCACTCTTTAAAATATCCCATGGTAGATTAGTAGTTCGACAACGTCCATCAATAATAGGTCCTGCAATACCCAAACATACGGAATCAATGGTTGTAAACTCAACTTTTTTTTTAAACGCAAGAATCACATCAAAAAAAGAAGCGTAGTCTTGACTGGCAAATTGATGCTGGACGACACATTCTAATGACTGATCTCGTAATTCATACAAAGCAAGATTGGTTTTTGTCCCTCCGATATCACCTGCAAATATCATTTTAAGCATCCTGTTTTTTGGTTTCTTCGAGTGTCAATAAATACATAAACGTCTCAATAAAAATTTTATCTGCTTCAATCGGAGAGAGTTTGTACATAGCTTCCCATGCAAGGGCACGCTCTTCATCGTAGTGATCCAAAGAGTGGTTTTTTTGCCAAGCCAAACGAACTGCATGACCAATTAAAACATCCAAAATAATGTCATTGTCTACATGAAAATCCGTATTTTCTTTCCAAAGGCTTGAGAGACTTTCAATCATCTCAATGTTTAACTGACGATAATCAGGGGCCTGAATACTTTGTAATAAATCATCAATTCTATGTGCAAAACTTTGCTCACCTGCTGTTGATTCCAGTGTGAGTTCTGATCCTATACGGCTTTGCAAACTGTATTTATCACCAATGACCAACCCTTTGCACTGACGCAGAAGGTGCCATACATCTTGATAAAAATTTTGGGTCATTCCACCCATCATGCCCACTTTCAATCGCCATTGGGCCCAGTCCCCTTCATCTATAACTTCGGTTTCAAATATTGGTTTATCCCGAATAACATTCAGATTCGGAATTACTGATGCATGGAGGTTTTCTTGATCCACCAGTTGAGTCACTTCTCTGGTGAATGACTTCAAGATGGTGCGTAAATTATCATAGACAGCATGCGGTGCCATTCCCAATAGTATTTCATATGACTCTCCTATGGGAAGGTTTTTCTTACGACTAATTTGTCCTACTAACAGCTGAACAAAATACCAAGTACGTAATGTAATCATATTACTGAAAAGTTCAGGTTCAATACGCATAAGATGCCCTAAATGTAACATCACTTCTTGTGTTAAAACCCTTTCAGCAGGACTGTCGCCGCAAAATTTTTCTATAGTATTAACAATTGCAATACAGTCAAAAGGTTTAGAAAAAGTTGCTTTTTCACTGTAAGCACGACCCACAGCAATTCGTTTTTGACGTATGACAATATCCAGTAATGCATCTTCGAGACGATCATCGTATTTTCCTGTAAGATCAGCCATCCGACGTACAAGATGCCAATCATGACACACCATTGCAGATTGATATAATTGTTCAGCAATATAAAAAAGAGACAACATCTTATCGTCATGATAGATTTCATAACTACCACCATGACGATCCCATAAAAGAGAAATAATGTTGCCTTGTATTTGTCGGTTGCTATCTTTTGTCAATTCTGTAATTAACGAAATATCCTCCATAGATTTGTAGTGCTGAATCTCATCAGCACTTAATGGATCATTAATTTTACTGACAGCACAAAACATACAAATATTTTCACTGACATATTCCAGAGGAACTTCATTTAATTCTAAACTATGTACATAATCAATACGCTCTATGGATGCGGTTTTTAACAACTGACTTAATGGACCGGTTTTAACAATGGTTGAGCTGCACGCACCATTTTGAAAATCATTCAATAATTCCAAGACAACATCTTTATCATCCCCTAAAAGCATATCCTCACGTACTAAAAAGATAACGATAGGCTGACCTGGCTGGTCCCAGTACATTGTTAGAAATTTCAGTGAAGATCTAAAATATTTAATCAGTAATTTATTGTCAAAACTGAAATAAAATCCTTTTGGATTAAAGTAATAAGGCAAGAAAACAATCTCTTCATTTGCAAGTAAATGTAAGCGGGATGTTGTAATGCTACGTGTGACTAAACGTGGTCTACCAGTTAATCCAAGCTTCTTATTCTGACCCAAAAAAGTATGAAAATCTGCAAGTTTGGATGCATTCATAATTCGAGTTGGTTTTACGTCATCCAATGTCTCACTTTTGAACCCAAGATTCAAAAGCTCTTGCTGTAATACCTCATTCTCAGCCAACACTGCAACCATTGGATGGGTCACACGATTATGCCCGATACGTTCACGGCGGCGTAAAGGGTCAATGTCGCTGGGACGCAAGATACCGTCTGTGATCATCACTGATAGTAAATATAAACTTTGGGCCCATACCAAAGGTACATTTTCATTTGGTATACGAATTTGACTTCCTGGATCCGACTTTTCAGCGTCTATAAGCTCTTTTGGTACAATATACAGTTCAGGTAAAAGGTGAAAACCATGATGCTCAACAAATAGTGGTTTGAGTTTTTCTTGCCACAATTTTATATCATTTGTATCTTCACGCATGATGGCATCCAGCAATAAATAGGTAAAAAACAGTGGCCATTCGGACTCAATATTTTCAAATTCACGCAACTCAGCGGGCTCATAATGTAAACGAGTAGAATCTTCATTACTACTTTGATGTCCATCGAGTAAAAAGCGTTTGCATCCATAGTTTCCAGCTAATTTTTTGACAATTGTTTCTCTCGTTAGGTCTACCAAATTTTTATCTTCAACCGCATAAGCCGGATAACCGATAATGCTCAATAAAGCAGAATCTGTTTCTTTTGAGCTAGATTCACGAGGCAATAATCCAAGCAAAGTGAAACGTGAACGTGCAATATCATTATGAATCACATGAATAACCGCTTCTTGACTGGCAATATTACCAAACAAATTGAAACCGTCAAGTGCTTCAAGAGCTGCTTTTGCCATCCCTACCGAACTGCAGTTGATCTCCGTCGCACCGTGATTGATTTTATTACCGCGTTCCCATATACCATAATCTGGCGTGCAGTAAGTTCGACTCACATAATGAACCAGATTTTGTATAAAGTCAACTTCATCCATAGTGTAGATAATGCGTAAACCAGACGCGGTCATTTGAGCAATCATCAATAAATACAGCGATGTGGCATCAAGCTGCAAATGTCCCCATTCATCATCTCCTACTACTGCTAAACCACTGTTCGTACCGTATTTTGCATGAAGGGCGTCAGCAGGATTTAGGGATTTTTTAAACGCCTCTACTCTATTGGACTGTCTCATCATAGCCGCAAGTAAACCGCGCATAAGCTTGACCGTACTTTGATGCAATATATAACTACGATGGTTATCTGCATTGTGCTTACGATACGATAATGACAGACCCCAAACACATAGTATGCTATAAACGTTATCTCGAACCCACGCATCGGTATAATCACCATGCGCAGTAATAGCTGTACTAGCAGGCAATAGTCCTGTCACTGCATCTTGACGTGAAAGAATGATTTTATCGACCATATTAAAATGGTTTTCAAGCGATAAATTAAGTAATACTTTGTTATTGATCATTTCGTATTTATCTTTTCAAAAGCTTCTTTGCATAGCTGTGTAATATATGAAAAATTTTTATCCGCTATCGCCTCTTTAGGTACAATCCAGCTGCCTCCAACACATAAAACATTTTTAAGAGATAAAAAGTCATTCAGATTGTTTAAACTCACTCCGCCGGTTGGACAAAAAAACATTGACCCAAAGGGACCGGAAAAAGCTTTAAGCGCTTCAACCCCTCCGACAACCGTTGCCGGAAAAAGTTTACAATAATGAAAACCATTGTTCTGTGCGAGCATCACTTCTGAAGCGGTTGCCACACCCGGAATTAATGTCGTATTCAGACGTATCGAGCTTTCTAGGAGTTCAGAGCTGATACCGGGGCTGAAGACAAACTGTGCCCCATGATCAACTGCTTGCGCATACCCTGATGCATTGAGTACCGTACCTGCTCCTACATGCATCTGTGGCATCTCTTTTGCAATCGCCTCAATGGAAGCCAGCGCGGCATTCGTACGCAACGTAACCTCCATAAGGGCGATTCCGCCTTCTAAAAGTGCCTCTGCCAGTCTTAGAGCATCCTGAGCATCATCCAAAGCTATAACGGGTACAATAGGGGAGATTTGCATTATCTCTCTTGCAGTCATCCTCTCTCCTTACCGCTGATATCAAAAATTGTTCCGCCCTCTTCCGCATTGGAAACACATTGGCGTACAGCTGAAAACAGTTCCCGTCCAAATCCATGACGATTGCTTGATGTATCCGGTGCTACCGATTGGCGTTTTTGCAGTTCACAATTATCTATTAGCAAAGTCATGCTCCCATTCTCAATATCCAAGCGGATACTATCTCCTGTGACAATTTTTGACAATACCCCTCCATTTGCGGCTTCTGGGACAATATGAATCGCTGAGGGGACTTTACCCGAAGCACCCGACATCCTCCCATCCGTAACAATAGCCACTTTAAAACCACGATCTTGCAAAACACCAAGCGGCGGCATCAATCCATGCAGTTCCGGCATACCATTGGCACGTGGTCCCTGATAGCGCACTACCGCGATAAAATCACGCTCCAATTCACCTCTATGAAACGCTTCTTGCAGTGCCTCTTGAGAATCAAAGACGATTGCATCCGCTTCGATACAAAGGTGTTCGTCTTTGAGTGCCGATGTTTTGATCACTCCTCGACCGATATTCCCCTGAAGTAACTTTAATCCGCCCTCATGGCTAAAAGGCTCTTGTGAACTTGAAATAACCGAAGTATCACGTGAGGCAGTAGCTCCCGCACCAAAATGTAATGATCCACTCGCAATACTTGGTTCTACAATATAACGCTCCAGTCCCTGTCCAACAACTGTTTCAACATCAGCATGAACCAAACCCGCATTTAGTAGTTGTGAAATCACAACACTCATACCGCCGGCATCGCGAAAATGGTTAACGTCTGCTTGGCCATTAGGGTACATTCGGCACAACAGTGGAATAACCTTTGCCAGTGCATCAAAATCATTCCAGTTGAGTGAAATACCCGCAGCCTTCGCCATCGCGATCAGATGAATCGTATGATTTGATGAGCCACCTGTTGCCAAAAGCCCTATAATCGCATTGACAAAACTGCGTTCATCGATAATCGAGCTTATTGGCTTGTACGTTCCGTGTGCCTCCGTCATTGTGAGGATCGTTTTAGCTGCATGCTGAGTCAACGCTTCACGAAGCGGTGTATTGGTGTTGACAAAAGAGCTGTTAGGAAGCTGTAGGCCCATCATTTCCAAAAGTATCTGATTGGAGTTCGCCGTACCGTAAAACGTACACGTACCGCTGCTGTGATAGGAAGCGGACTCTGCTTTGAGTAGCACCTCTTCACTTACTAACCCTTGGGCATATTCTTGACGTATTCTTGATTTTTCTGCATTGCTGATTCCTGATGACATTGGTCCTGCAGGTACAAAAAGTGCCGGCAGATGTCCAAAAGCCAATGCCCCGATGAGTAGTCCCGGAACAATCTTGTCACAGATTCCAAGATAAAGCGCTCCATCATATACATTGTGTGACAGTCCAATTGCCGTGCCCATCGCAATGTTATCCCGGCTAAAGAGGCTTAATTCCATACCAGGCTGTGACTGAGTTACCCCATCACACATTGCGGGCACTCCTCCGGCCACCTGAGCTGTTGCCCCTAGATCCATTAAAGAACGTTTAATCAAAGCTGGATAAAGCTTATAGGGTTCATGTGCCGATAGCATATCATTGTAGGCGGTTATGATACCTATGTTAGGCTGTACCATATCTGACAACGATGTTTTTTCCTCATCACACATGGGGGCCATAGCATGAGCGAGATTACTGCATCCGAGTTTTTGGCGATTCACGCCATGTATTGCTGCCGCTTTTATCCGGTTTAGATAAACCGATCGGCTCTCCTGCGAACGTTCACGAATCTCATCAGTAACTCTTTTGATAACATCATGCATAGTACACCTCAATGTCATTAATATCTTGATGCAATACTGAGCAAATCGGCATTGCATAATGGTCGCCACCGTTCATGGCTTCTTCAAAAACAGCCCGTTTCTTTTCCCCTTCAAAATGGAGATAAAGATGTTTGACGTGTAAAAGTGCCAGCAGAGTTAAACTCATACGGACATGAGGAGCACTTTGCGGTGTAATCGCAATACACAATGCATCATCCTCAAGATAAAATGCCTGCGGAAGCTTTAGATTATGCGGAAAGAGTGAAGCGGTATGCGCATCCTCCCCCATCCCCAGTATCGCTACATCACACGGCCATAACTCATCATTCACTATGCTATTGCATTGGGCTTGGGCTTCCAATGCACTCAACCCTTCACAATACATTCCTACAAACTGGGCCTTAGCCGCTTTATCCTGCAGCAAATGTGTTTTAACCAGTTTTTCATTACTGTCATCATGGGATGGATCTACCCACCGTTCATCGCACAAGCCGATACGAACACGTGCCCAATCGATGTCACTCTTTCGTAACAGTTCAAACAATGGCGTGGGAGTACTGCCTCCGGATACCAGCAGTACAGCATCTCCCTTTTCCTCTATTGCTTTTTTTAGATCATTGATAATAGCATCGCATAACGTACGTAAAAGATCTGCCTGTACATCAAAGTGATGCAGATGCACTCGATTATTCATCATTCCAGCTCACACCATCTTGAACTACAAGCTGTATGGATGCACTTGGCCCATCCGTACCTGCTTGATAGCTTTTCATTGGAATTATATTTTCTGCCCATCCGGCCAGTATGACATCTGCCCATTTCCATGCCGCTTCAACTTCATCAAGACGCATAAAAAGCGTTGGATTTGAACGGATGACATCCAACAAAAGCCGCTCATACGCATCCGATTTACGCGTGCTGTTGATTCGTGAGTTGAGCTCTAAATCAACTTGCTGAAGGCGCATCTGATCGCTTAACCCTGGTACCTTATTCATAAGTTTTAACTGAATACTCTCTTTTGGCTGAAGCGATATAACCAGCTTGTTTTGCGATATACCACTGCCTTGATTCGCAAAAATAGAATGGGGAACGCTCTTAAACTGAATCACGATTTCAGAGTTACGCTGATGCATCCGTTTACCGCTGCGCAGGTAAAAGGGGACGCCGTTCCAGCGCCAATTGTCAATATCCACACGAAGTGCTGCAAAAGTCTCCGTATTGCTGTGTTCCATCCCCTCACCTTCACGATATCCCGGTACAGGTTGTCCGTCTATGGAGCCTTTAGCATATTGTGCACGAACCGTTTTTCTCTCAATGTCCGCAGCGCTCATCGGTCGCAGAGATCGGAGTACTTTTACCTTTTCATCACGGACACTGTCAGCATCCAATGAACAAGGCGGTTCCATCGCGATCAAGCACAGCAGCTGCATCAAATGATTCTGAATCATATCGCGCATAGCGCCGTATTGGTCATAATATCCCCAACGCCCTTCAACACCGACACTTTCAGCAACCGTAATTTGAACATGATCAATATTGTTAGCATCCCACAATGGCATAAAGATTCGGTTAGAAAAACGCAATGCCATAATATTTTGAACCGTATCTTTTCCAAGATAGTGGTCTATACGGTAAATTTGTTTCTCTTCAAAATATTTCAAAACTTCACTGTTAATTGCGCGTGATGACTCTAAATCTCTTCCTATTGGTTTTTCAAGTACAACACGGCTAACATCAGTGACCAAATCCCAGTTTTTTAACATCTTACAGATCGTTGCGAAAAAATCAGGTGCCGTAGAAAGATAATTAACCCTTTCTCGACTAGGAAAAGCACCCAATAACTCTTTTAGCCCTTTATAACTTTTTTCATCATCAAAATCGATCGTAACTACATGCAGCTGTGATTTAAAACGTTCAAATTTTTCTTGATTAAAAACACTCTCTCCTATAAACTCTATTAGCTTACTGCGTACAAGCTCAATATGTTCATCATTGGTAATATCATTTCGTGCTACCGTGATGATACGGCTTGAAAATGAAAGGTATCCATCATTGCTCAAATGATAAAGCGCGGGCATCAATTTACGAAATGCAAGGTCTCCATGACCGCCAAAAATAGTTATATCGCAGACATTATCCATACTTGCCATAGTGTTATTGCCTTTCAAACTTTAGATAAATCATAGGTTGTACATTTGGATATAGTATTCATGAACCATACGACCTGAATCAAATGCCGGGATAACATCCGCCATTGCATTTTTCATAATCTGTGTCCAATGTTCTTGTTTATCATAATACATAGGGATGATCTCATTTTCCAACATGTCCATTAGGTTTTTGTTATCTTCATAGTCTTGTTCTTCTATGGGTCTATTATGATCAATTGGCGGAATCGTAAAAGAGTTACAGGCATGTTTTGCAAACTCAGGATGCCAACCATCATTGGTAGAAATATGAATCGAACCGTTCATACTCGCCGCCATCCCGCTGGTACCGCTGGCTTCTCTCGAAACACGCGGAGTATTAAGCCACAGATCAGACCCTTTTTTAAGAACACGTGACAACTCCAGTTCATACCCGACCAAGACCGCCATATTCTTATGATCACGACTTATATGGATCAGTTCATTAAAAGCATTAAGCCCATTGGTATCAAACGGATAAGGTTTACCTGCCCAGATCATTTGAATCGGCTGTTGTGTGCGCTCAATAAGTTTTATAAAGCGATTAAAATCGTGCTTGATAAGACCAGGACGTTTGTATTCTGCAAAACGCCGTGCCCAAACGATCGTCAATATGTCCGGACTGAACATCTTCCCAGTCTGATCGGCTACAATACTAAATAAATTGCGCTTCAAATGTTTTTTACGACCGATCAATGCATAATCCTCATGTTCATCCAATGCAGAAAGCATCTCTTGATCCGACCAAAAACGACGATTTTGAGCATTGGTAATATAAATAATCTCTGATCGCCCTTCGCAATCCTTCCACATACGGTTGGCCACTTCGCCATGAAATTTGGAAACAGCATTGGTTATTTTGGATGCCCGCAATGCACCTACTGTCAGATTAAAAGTATCATTTTCAACCATTGTGATACGCCGTACTGTCTCAATATCTAGACCATTAAAAAATCCAAATTTATGAAGCAGATTGATATTATGTACTTCATTACCCGCATCCTCAGGGGTATGGGTCGTGAATACTACGTGCTGTTTTACTTTCTCAATATCTTGATATTTTGCATACAACTCATATACCAGAGGCAGTGCATGTCCTTCATTCATATGGAAAATCTCAATTCTCTGTTTAAGCGCCTCAAGCACCTTTACCCCGCCTATACCCAATACGATTTCCTGTGAGATACGCGTCTCTTCATTACTGTCATACAGCTTGTGCGTAATGGTTCGGGATAAAAAATCATTTTCAGGGATATCCGTAGACAATAAAATCATAGGTGCCGAATTAAAGACATGAGGCGGTACATAAAATGCTTTGATTTTGACCTCTTGAGAATGGATAATCACCGTTGCCAAAACACCAAGATCCTCGAGAAAATAATAGTGTTTGCGTATAAACTCAGCTTTCATCGTACGATCACTATTGCGCAACTGGTCGTAATAGCCGTACGTCCATAAAATTCCGATACCAACAACATTTTGCCGAAGGTCATAGGCGCTTCGCAGATGTGAACCTGCTAAAAAACCCAAACCGCCTGAATATATCTTTAAGGCTTGGTGGACAGCAAACTCCATGGAGAAATAAGCTACAGCCATTGAATACTTAGTATCGAACTCATAATCATGTAATATCATTTTTTTGTCTTTACTGCTTTACGTATAATATTTATAATCCTCTTACAAAGAGAATAAGCCGTATTTTGAAGATTATAACACTTCTTTTTACCATAACATTATTCACGCTGTATAATTTTAAATCAATACAGCTGTTCGATATCATGCAATAAATTGCTAAAATATATCCTATACATCATCAAGGAAGCTCATGAGTATTCATCCCTATGCCGGAAAAAGAGTCCCAAAATCAGCCTTAGTGAATGTACCTGAACTAATCAGTACATACTATACCCAAATCCCTGACACAACCATATCAGCCCAACGGGTAAGTTTCGGAACATCCGGTCATCGCGGTTCATCTCTTGTGGGAAGTTTTAACGAAATGCATATTTTTGCCGTAACACAAGCAGTATGTGATTATCGAAAACAGGCCGGTATTAATGGAGTCTTATTTATGGGTATCGATACCCATGCCCTCTCGTATCCGGCACAGCTAAGTGCATTGCAGGTTCTTGCTGCAAATGGCGTCGATGTCCGTATTGCAAAAGACAGCGGTTATACCCCCACTCCCGTCATCTCACATGCGATTTTAACGCATAACACAAACGGTCAGCCTCTGTGTGACGGTATTGTCATCACCCCATCACACAATCCTCCTAGCGATGGCGGGTTTAAATACAACCCTCCGCATGGCGGGCCTGCCGATACCGATGTGACCGACTGGATCGAAAAACGGGCAAACAGCATTTTGGAAAATAAAATGGTTGACCTTAAAAAACTCACACTACAAGAGGCGCTAAAAGCAAATAATATTAAAGAATATGATTATATCACCCCGTATGTTGAGGATCTTCAAAACGTTATTGATCTAGAGAATATTGCCAAATCAGGAATCCGTATCGGTGCCGATGCTATGGGCGGTTCAGGTATGGCGTACTATACCGCTATCAAAGAGCGTTATGGTCTGAATATGGATGTATTTAATGATTCTCTTGATTCCACGTTCTCCTTTATGCACTGTGACAAAGACGGGAAAGTACGTATGGACTGTTCTTCCCCCTATGCTATGGCAGGGCTTGTAGCACTCAAAGAGGATTTTGACATCGCATTTGGCAACGACACCGATTTTGACCGCCACGGTATCGTCACCAAAAGCGTGGGATTAATGAATCCAAATCATTATTTGAGTGTTGCGATCAACTATCTGGCACAAAACCGTCCACAGTGGAAAAGTGAACTTGGAATCGGCAAGACATTGGTGAGCAGTTCGATGATCGACCGTGTAGCTCAGTCACTTGGGAAAAAAGTGATCGAGGTACCCGTCGGTTTCAAATGGTTTGTAGACGGACTATTTCAGGGAAAAATTTTATTTGGCGGTGAAGAGAGTGCGGGTGCGAGCTTTTTACGCAAAGACGGGAGCGTATGGAGCACTGATAAAGACGGGATTATCATGACCCTGCTCTCTGCTGAGATACTAGCTGTCACAGGACGTGATCCTGGGGAGCATTATAAAGAGCTCACAGAGAAATTTGGAGCGCCCATCTATGCACGTATCGATGCACCTGCGAGTGCCGAGCAATGCACTATTCTCAAAAAACTCTCCCCCGATGATGTCAAAGAATCGATCCTAGGAGGCGAACCAATCGAAGCCATCCTCACTAATGCACCCGGTAACGGTGCCGCTATCGGAGGACTAAAAGTCATCGCCAAAAACGGCTGGTTTGCATTGCGCCCCTCAGGCACTGAACCCATTTATAAAATTTATGCCGAAAGTTTTCTTGGAGAAGAACATCTGCTACAAATTCAACAAGAAGCTCAAGCGATGGTGGCAAAGCTCTTCTGAATTAAAGAAGTTTTCCCCATCACCCGTTTCAAATAGATCACTCCCAGTGGCGGAAGCGTCAACGATATCGAATACTCTCTACCATGCAGTGGTTCTTCAACTGCTAAAACTGGACCTGTATTACCGATATTCCACCCTTCGTAATAAGACGATTGTGAGTTAAATATCTCTTCGTATTGCCCCTCATAGGGAACACCCACACGATACGCTACGCGTGTTGCGTCGGCAAAGTTACACAGTACCACGATGGTTTCATCGAGATCGTCACTCTTACGAATAAAACTGATGCAGTTATGGCTGTAGTCACCATCATCGAGCCATTCAAAACCTTCCCGCTTCTCATCATACTGATACAATGCACGTTGTGTTCGGTACAAATGGTTCAAATCAGAGACCATTTTTTGCAATCCAGAATGTAACGGAAATTCGGTCAAATGCCAGTCAAGGGAACGTTCAAAATTCCACTCGGCATATTGGGCGATCTCTCCTCCCATAAAGAGAAGTTTTTTCCCTGGATGCGCCATCATGTAGGCATAGAGTGAGCGAAGGTTCGCAAACTTTTGATTAGTTTCACCCGGCATTTTATTGATAAGCGATCCTTTCATGTGCACCACCTCATCATGGCTCAATGGAAGCATGAAGTTTTCATCATAGGCGTACCACATACTAAAGGTGAGCTGTTGATGATGGTGTTCACGGTAGATAGGGTCATAACTCATGTATTTGAGTGAATCGTGCATCCATCCCATGTTCCATTTAAATCCAAAACCCAAGCCTCCGACGTCAACAGGCCGTGTCACCATCGGATAGGCAGTCGATTCTTCTGCGATTACCAATATGTCGGAAAACTCACCATAGAGACTGACGTTGAGTTTTTTCAAAAACTCTACGGACTCGAGATTGATATCCCCACCATGGATATTGGGAATCCACTCCTCCTCTTTGCGTGCATAGTTGAGATAAAGCATCGACGCTACGGCATCAACACGGATACCATCTATGTGGTATTTATCACACCAAAACATCGCGGAACTGATCAGAAACGACTGGACTTCATTACGTCCGTAGTTAAAGATGATACTGCCCCACTCCGGATGAAATCCTTTTCGCGGATCTTCGTGTTCATACAGTGCCGTACCGTCAAAATTAATCAGCCCGTGCATATCAACGGCAAAGTGCGATGGAACCCAATCCATGATCACTCCGATACCGTTTTGGTGAAGGGCATCAATTAAAAACATCAAATCCTGAGGTGTACCAAAACGGGATGTTGAGGCAAAATAACCTACGACCTGATACCCCCATGAACCATAGAAGGGATACTCAGTAAGCGGCATAAACTCCACATGGGTATAGTTCATCTCTACGAGATATTCAACCAGTTGTGCCGTAAGCTCACGATACGAGAGAAACCCATCACCCTCTTCGACTTTTCTGCGCCAGGATCCCACATGCATCTCATAAACACTGATAGGAGCGTCATGGGCATTAACGGCATGACGTTTTGCCATCCATTGGCTATCGTCCCATTCATACCCTTCGAGGCTCCATACACGTGATGCTGATTTTGGCGGCTCTTCGGCATAAAAACCAAACGGATCACTTTTATCATGGACAATATTATGGAACTTGGAAACAATGTGATATTTATAAGTCACACCTTGCGGAACCCCTTCGATAAATCCTTCCCATATTCCCGAATCATCACTGCGCACACGAAGCGGATGGGAATCGATACTGTAATCATTAAAATCACCCCGAACACTGACGCTTTGGGCATTGGGTGCCCATACCGCGAAATAAATCCCAGGTTTGCCTTGATGAACCATTGGATGCGAGCCGAATTTCTCATAGAGCTTGCTATGGTTTCCTTGTTTGAACAAGTAGATATCCAGTTCAGTGAGACGTGTGAGATCGTAATGTAATGCATAGGTCATACACGTGTTCCTTGATGGCTTTTGCGCCCTTCTACAATCTTATTATAAACTACTTCATACTCTTGTGCCGCGACATCCCAATCGTATCGTTTTGCCATAGCATTCTGGCGCATTTGTGCAAATCCGCTGGAATCATTGTGCCATACATCAACTGCCCATTTTACTGTCCCAGTCAGAGCATCCGATGTAGCATCGTAAAACTTGAATCCTGTACCGTTTGTCTGGTCGTTTTGATAGTTTTCAATCGTATCATCCAGTCCACCTGTAGCACGTACTATGGGAAGTGTTCCGTAACGCAGACTGTAGATTTGATTAAGACCGCATGGTTCAAACAGCGAAGGCATCAAAAACAGATCACTTCCTGCCTCAATTTGATGCGCCAGATCATTACGATATCCAATAAAACAGCCGAATTTATCAGGATATTTACTCGCAATATCGCTAAAATAATGTTCTGCCCATTTTTCACCAGCCCCCAACATCACGATTTGAATATCCATCTCCATGAGGCTCCAGATCGCATGGGCCAACAATTCAATCCCTTTTTGTTCGACAAGGCGTCCAACCAGACCAAAAAGCGGGATATCACTGCGCTGTGGAAGATGATAAAACTGTTGAAGCTGTGCTTTACAAACCGCTTTTCCGCTTAGATCATCACACTCAAACATCTGCGGTATGAACGGATCAATAGCAGGGCTCCACTCTTCATAATCAACACCATTGAGTATTCCATAAAGTTTATATGAGTTAATATTAATAAGGTCTTCCAACCCCCAGCCAAATTCGGCGGTACGGATTTCCTGCGAATATTTTTTGCTGACCGTATTAATCGCATCGGCATGAACAATCCCACCTTTTAGTAGATTAATCCCATCATATTCTTCGAGTTCATAGGCATTAAAATGTTTCCACCCGACATCCAGTACATCCATCGCCCCTTTGAAAAACTTCCCTTGATGCTGCAGATTATGGATACTTAGCAACGATCCTGTATAGGCAAAATCAGGATCAAAAGCATAATGCGTGTTTAGCATTACAGGAATGGCCGCTGTATGCCAGTCATTCGCATGGATGACATCAGGGTGAAAATGGAGTTTTTTAGACAACTGCATCACAGCGCGTGAGAAGAAGATAAAACGGTTGTCATTGTCGATAAAACTGAATCCATCCTCTTCATAAAGTCCTTTACGTCCAAAGAATCCCTCATGTTCGATAAAATAGACTGGAATATCACTATTGGGAAGCGAGCCTTCATAAACTGCTGCCCATGCTTCACCCATGATACCCATAGGTACACCAAGCGAGCCATCCATCCGTTTAAGCGCATATTTTTCTTTGTCAACGATGTAATAGCGCGGCATTACAACCCGTACATCATGTCCCAGTAAACGTAACGCCTTAGGAAGTGCTCCTGTGACATCAGCCAATCCGCCGCTTTTGGCAAAAGGGACCACTTCAGATGCGGCGAGTAATATTTTTAGTTGCGACATTACTTTCCTTCTTCCAAGAGACTCATATAAAGAGATCCGTAGGCTTTGGAACTCTCAGTCCAAGAATAATCACGGCTCATATTGTGTTTAATGATGGCATTGTAGCGGTGCTTATCCTCATATAGCCCCATTGCTTTGCCAATAGCATTGAACAAAGAGCGTTGTGTTGGTCTCTCAAAGATAATACCAAACCCATTTTTCGAAGAGGGGTCAAATTTTTCAAACCGTTTAACCGTATCCACCAATCCACCCACATGATGCACGACAGGAACAGCACCATAGGAAAAGGCTATCAGCTGATTCAAACCGCACGGCTCGAACAGTGAGGGCATCAATAAAAAATCAGCTGCCGCATACATACGGTGTGCACGTGATTCATCATAACCGACATCAAAATGAATATTTATATACATGCTTGAGAGTTCTTGCAGTTTTTCACAATACTGTGATTCCCCATCGCCAAACATAGCTATATTACATTCCAGCGACGCAATTTTAGGCAGAGTATTGATCAATAACTCCATCCCTTTTTGCCAGGTATACCGTCCGATAAATACAAAAAGAGGCTTATTGACCCCTTTGAGTGCTATGGATTTAAGATAATCTGACTTATTAGCCCGTTTTCCTTTAATATCCGAATAAGAGGCTATTAAAGCCGAATCATTTTCTGGCGAGAAATGTTGTGTATCGATCCCATTTATGACTCCGATGAGCTTGTGTCGGTGAATGTTCAAAAATCCTTCCAGCCCGCAACCAAATTCTTTGGTCATAATTTCACGTGCATACGTGGGGCTCACAGTAGTCACTGTATTGGCATACGCTATTGCGGCTTTCATAAAATTGATCTGACCGTAAAACTCCAGCCCCTCCATCGTAAAATACGACTCATTAATTCCCAAAGCACTCAAGAGTGTTTGTTCAAATGTCCCCTGATAGGCAAGATTATGTATCGTATAGATAGTTTTAGTTTGGATTATGGATCGATCTTGAAGCAAAAGAGGCACCAATCCGCACTGCCAGTCATTGAGATGAGCAATAGCGTAATTCTCTGTTTCTAGCAACGTAATAATCGTATAATTAAAGATGCCAAATCGGATGGCATTGTCTTCATAGCCAGCGTCAGGCGGTCCGTATAAAAATTCACGTTCACACAGCAGTGGTGAGTAAACAAAACGGTACTCTACTCCCCCATGGATACATCCAAAAAGTTGGATTGTATAAAAAGAGTTGCCCATACTGATATCAAAAGCTTCACCAATAGGTTCTATCGCATATTCTTGACGATTGATAGATCGATACAATGGCATCACCACCTGAACATCAAATGTCTGTGCCAACGCACGAGGTAACGCATGTGCGACATCAGCCAAACCACCGGTTTTGGCAAACGGATAGACTTCACTGGCAGCAAAAAGGATACGTTGTTTAGACATCTGAGCTCTCCCGAAGCAATTTGGCCGCAATTTCAGGTACAACAGGATTGATCAATACACCTGTATTGACTTCAAACCCTCCATGACGATAGAGTCGTGGCATAATCCTTATGGCAAACCTGCTGTATTTATCAATACTGCCAAACTCATCATACCCTATAGTCCCTTCTTGTAGAGGTGGAGTCAACACGCAGAGATTAAAATGAAAACATCCCAGCTGACGTTCCAAACGTTTTAACGTCGATAAAAGTAACTGTGAAATATCTTCAATCGATGGATCACTCAAGCTATCAATTTGACCCAATTCTTTTTGTGAACTGATCATCACTTCAAAGGGATATGCACTAGCATAAGGACAATACGCAGTAAAGTCGCCTTTTTTTGAAACAATACGAGTTCCATCTTCTTCCTCTTGATGCACCATTAACTCAAGCATTGCCTTTCCTGTAGCTTTATAATGCTCATATTCACGTCTATAACGCTGTGCATCTTCTCTGGGAATAATAGGCAAACCGATAATCTGTGTATGCGAATGGGTTTGTGTAGACCCGGAGAGATACCCTTCATTTTTAAAAAGAGACAAATAGGCGATACGGTGATCACGTCGCAAATCCCCTGATCGTTCTCGCAATGTTTTAAGCCAAAACCCAACCTCACTCACATTCCATTGCATCATAGAAATATGATGGGTAGGTGTATCGATTACAATTTCATGCGCACCAAAGCCCTCCCAGTATTCAAACATTCCGTAATGATGCTGATACGGAGTTTCAATTTTAACTGCTTTATAGAGATTGGGAACAACACGAGTCTTCCAGCCACCTTCATTCGCAAACGTTCCATCACCGCGTATAGCAAAAATTTCCGGAGGTGTCATCGACTCATTCCCCTCACAAAAAGGACAAATGTCCGATGACTCAATAGTTTTAAGATCAATCTCACACTCCGGTCGATGAAGACGCTCTGGAGCAATGATGACATGCGTGTCATACATCCGATTATAACGGATTTCAGACATCAAGAACCTCCAAAGCGCCAGATAGTGCAAACTCTTTACAAAAAGGAACAACCATCGCGAAACTGATATTTTGCACTGTCAAATCAAACCCTTGTTCACTTTGGGATAAGGTTTCATGGCGATAAAAATACAAAGAAAACGGTTGATTTAGCTCAATAATGATTTTCTTCTTTAAGTCGGTATCAATAATTTCCAGTTTATTCGTTGGAATGCTTTCTTGCTGTCTATCCAATGGCACACCATTTATAAGGAGAGTATCATAATTTGCAAAATGAAAATTGTGTTCTAATACATAACTAAAATTGCCCTCAGACTCACTGGAGAATCCAATCTCAAAATCAAGACCATTTGGTTTAGGGGTAAAAGTCTTTTCCAGTCGTGCAGAGACTTTATGCGGAAAATAAAGTCCGCCCTCACGGCTAAACGTTACTTTTTTTTGATTATAGGTCATCTCAAAGGGCTGATTGACAAAATCTCCGTATTCTCTAAAATTACAATGCCGAAAATTTTCAACTCCAAACGTATCGTCACTGATATGGTCAATGAACGAATTTTTAAGATACCAGTCATATATCAAAGCGTCACGAAGGGCATCATCCACCTCGATGGCACTATTGTGAATCGTATCGATACCGTCATGCTGTGGTGTTTGTTCCACTGCCGAAGGCTCTTCAAATATCTTATGATGATACGCCTCTTTACGGCGTGTTAATGTATTTTGCCAGTTAAAACATCCCGTTCTATCATCAAATTCGACAAGCTGTCCGCCATGTGCACTGTCAAATCGAAAGATTGATTTGGGTGTTACTATTTTGACCTTGTCGTATCCATCCAGCTCATTTTGATCCGTTGCGATCAAACTCTTATTGCCATAACGGATATTTTCACCTTCTATAAGATAGCGATAGGCATTGTCCCGCAGGTTTGGCAAATAAAGTCCACCAAAAACCCCATGCCAAAGTGCATCATTGGTTTGAAATTTATACAGCGCCGTATCGAAATGGGGATTTTTAACCTTTTTACGCACACCTGAGAGTTCGAGCATCCGTTTGTGAAGCCGATTGCTCTCCTCATACTTCACAAAAAAGTTTTTCCAGATACCCCCTTTTAAAAACTTAACTCCTTCTTCATCATAACGCTTGCTTCCCATTTCATGTTTAAATGCTTCCAGTTTTAGTGCATCATCGGCGCGAAGACTCCACTCCCCCATCTCATAATACGAAACATTCGGTAAATAAGCAATGCCTCGTGTTTTATGTCTGGAGATATATTCGCCATAATGAAGTGTTTCTATCGATTCGTCGGCAAGGACCGCTTGGATAAACTTCTCTAACCACCCTTTTTCATAAACCCATTCATGGGTGCCGGGCCACATACCGAACTTTTCGGCATCATCAAAAATAATCGCTGCGGAATCATCTTCGCGGTTATACGATTTGATTGCCTCAATGGCTGTCTCAACATTTAAAAAAGGTATGGCATAGCGCAGTTTTTTACTGATAGGGAAAAGTCCAATATTTTTTCCTCCCTCTTCACTCATATAATATCCGTCCAGTATTTCTTGATCGAAACCGGCACACTGAAAATGGTAATCGTCCATTACCGTATAGTCAATACCGCTTTTTTCCAAATCCGGAATTAGTGATGACTCCCACACCCGCTCCGTAAGCCACAGACCTTTTGGTCTTTGTTTAAAAGCCGACTCAATAGAGTCATTGAGCATATTGATCTGAGTAACTCGGTCTTGCGAGGGTATAACACTCAAAATTGGTTCATAGTAACCCGCACTGAAAAATTCAATAGACCCTTTTTGTGCGAGAGATAGGATTTGTGCATAGAGTTTCGTATGATTTTTCGCAATCTGTTCCATCAGCCATCCACTGCAATGCACAGCGAAACGAAATTGGGGATACCGGCTGAGTACATCGAAAAAAGGGCCATAACATACCTCTACACCATGCTCGATTACCCACTGAAAATTATCAACAGGTTGGTGCATATGAATTCCAAATAGCAGTGTCGTTTTTTTATTCATTACCTTCTCCTAAATAAACCAATTATGGGCATACGTCTCATTCAAATCTATCAGTAACGATCCAAATCCCGGCATCGTCTGAACAATCCTATTTCCCTGTACAATCTCAAAACGAAGATGAACCGCATCGTACCCTTTGAAATGAATACTCGATAATGCAATTTCAACTCTCTCATCTATGATACATTCATCACCATTGTTTTGATATTTCCCCCTCAAAGCAAATGAGAGTCGTTCTCCGCTCTCTTCAAAGGTGATCTCTAAAAATGACTCTTCACGCTTAAATGCTGTCATATCTCCTTCAAAAGCTAAAAAAATCGATGATGAACTGTGTCCATAATGAATAACGTCAATAGGTCCGCGAACACGATCCATGGTAGAAAACATTTTACGTTCATCAACGCTTCCGCACCCAAGCCAATCACAAAATGCACTGTTCTTACCATCAATATAGGGGGTGATTGATCGTTGAGGTTTTATCCAAAATGAGGTACTGTCTTTTTGTCCTACAATTGAGTCAAACAAATCTGAGGGCGGCTGCATTTCGAGCAAGCGGTATATTTCAATAAGATGTTCTCGAAACAAAGCATCAAATTCCATGGAAAATTCGGTAACATGATCATCCCCATACCACCAAAACCAGTCACTGCACTCGGATGCCAAAAAATGAAATTTGATCTTTTGGGCTATTTCGTCACCAATAATACCCGAAAAATTTTCTACATCGCGTTTTGTCTGATAAATCAACTCCCAGGCACGGTTTTTTTCAGGATGCCCAGACCATGTGTCAAACGTACCGTGTATCCAGCTTCCAGGAGCAATATTATCGAGAATACCGTTGCTTTTAAGCTGTGATGCTTCTTGCATAGTAATTGTTGAGCACCAGTGTGTTAGTGATAACCGGCTATAAAGTGCCGTAAAAAAGTCATACGCATTATTTTCAAAAAACTCCCACGCATTTTCCCCATCTAAAATGACAAATACGGTAGGATTTTGAGTTTCGTATGCGATGGTCTGTAAACTTTGCATAAAATGTTCCGTTGCATCATGCCCCGATTTAAACCGATAGGTAAATCCAATTAAATCGCTTAAACCATGATCCCTAAAGCCGATCGTCATTTCTTTGTAGCGGTATGGTTTATATAAATTTGAACGTGAGTCATCTTCTAATGATCGAAATAAAATAGCTTCATCGGTGGCAATCCACCCAAGCCCGTGCTGCTTGTAAATATCGATACTTGCCTCATCGACGGCACCCTCTGCGGGCCAAAATCCGGTCGGTTTTCTTCCAAATGTTTTCTCATATAAAGCGATAGACCTAGATACTTGTTCAACAGCATCGTCTTTGAGAGAAAGCGGATTGTCCGGAAGTGCCGTATGGACATTAGCAAGACGGGCATTATTGATATCCAGTAACAGTGGAAGAATCGGATGGTTATACGGAGTCGTTGAGACCGAAATAATCCCCTCATTTTGCAGTTTCGCATAAAAAGGGAGAATGGATTCTAAAAAATGGCAGAGGGTATGAAGCAACTCTTTTTTATCAGACTGACTATAGCCTCTCCCTTTGCTAAACAGTTCTCTTACCACACTGTTTTCCTGACGCAGATAGTTACCGCACCATGACAACATGAAAAGCATCTCGAAATCGATCAAATCTTCATCGCTGTAATAATGCTGATGATATAAGACATCAAAACGCTCCAAGGGCTTCACCATTGTGTCATATTGAGTTGATTTACACGTCTTTATCAGCCAGGCTTTTGATGATTCGTCAAGTCTATTGGGGTGCACTTCCCATAATGACAAAAAATAATCGTTTTTTAACGGATCACGATAAAGATTAAGCTGTTCAATAAGCGGTGCAGTGATATTGAAAGTAGCCCTCAGACCTTTGTACCGGCTCAGCAGCCATGGCATCTCATAATAATCTTTAATCGCATGTAAAAAGACCCATGGCATACTCATCACTCCATCGCTTCCTCTGTAATCAGGCTGATGCATGTGCCAGAAAAAAGAGAGATTAAGAGACGGAGTATTCATCACAATTTTGACCACTCCTCGATTTTACTGATGTAGAGTGCTTTATAGGCTTCTCCTTTTTCATCCGTTTGTGCTTGAATCGTCAGATTTAATGAGTCATTATATTGATCAGGAATCATCAATACCCAGTCGTTTTCAGCCAACCATATTTTGACTCCATCAAGGGTTGACGATTTTTTACCCTTAGAGTCTTCCAGAAACTTACGCATCATTTTTCCCTTTAGTGCCTGAGTACAAGGAAGTTGAATCGTAGTGTAAAAAAAATGGGGAAGAGAATCAATCATTTCAGAAAGTTTGGCACCATGCGTAACCATCATCTCCAATATTTTCAGGGTTGCGTACATTGAATCTCTATGCGTTGCAAACTCGGTAAAGGTAAAGTTGCCTTCGCCCGTGGTAACTAAATCATAGCTCTTCATTTTAGATGCTTTAAAATTTGCATACTGACCGCGTTCAATATCAAGGCTGTCAAAATAAACAATGTCCGCAGCCCATGTCGGCAAGAAGACTCTCTTTTTGGCTCCAGTGGCTTTAGCTTCCATATTTAAAAGCGTCATAACAACATACAAAGCGCTTTGTTTACTCAAAGGAATCCCTTCATCACAAAGAATATCCAAACGTTGACCATGAGGATAAAGTATAAAGCCGGCATCCAGTTTAAGCGCCTGAATCACAGCACCCATATCCTCGTAAGAGCGCTTTGTCAGTGTATTGATATTTGAAAGTCGCTGTTCGTCTGTATAAGCGTTGAACATAATATGTTCAACCCCTAAATCGTTCAAAATATCAGGGAAAACTTCTGAAGTCAATCCATGCATCAGATCTACCGCTATACGGCAATCAAGACACTTGAATTGGTGTGACTGCAACAGTTTTTCCATCCCTATTTTGTATTGATGATGCTCACGTTTATGATCCAGCTCATGAATCTGTCCGATTTGCGTGTAATCAACCCGTCTAAATACCTCTTTAAAAAAGGCTTTCTCAATTTTTTTGGCTACGTCATTATTTATGCGAAGCGCTTCACTGTTATAAAACGTAATGACACTGCTGGTGGGGTCATCAATCTTTTGATGAAAATGGACTCCTGCAGTATACTCATCGTGTGACGATAGACTACACCGCATAACCGCTGATGGAATAGCATTATAATCGATAACATTTACCCCAGATGCAAGTAAACCGCCTAAAAATGCCCGTTTAAGCATTCGAGAGCTTTTGTCATAGTGACGTGAAACCAATACAGTTGAACCTACTGGCAACTGTGCCCCGAATGCTTCGGCAAGCTTTGTTGCCATCTCACATGACAGTTCTACATTTGATTTGCCGATGACCATCCCGTCTTCAAAGATAGAATTTTTATATTTGCTTCCCAAAATAACACTTCGACTGACGATAGAAGCATCCTCAATCACTTTGTATGGCCAAATCGTAACATCTTTTTCTATGGTAACAAGTTCCCCGATCTCACACCCTTGTGCTAAAATCAATCCTGATTTTGCAGTGACATTTTTCCCAATACGGTTATTACTGCATATGACACAGCCATCCAATTTAGCATTTTTACCAATTTCAACATCATTCCAAACAACACTATTAGAAATTTTTGAAGATGTGCCGATGGTTACATTGTCACCTAAAACAACATTGCTTAACTTCGAGCCTTTTTTAACGGTTACATTTCGCCCAATTACGACGATACCGACAACATCAACACTATCATCCAGAGTATTATCCTCTTCGCATATCAATACACCATCAGGATATTTGATCACATCTCCAGAAATTTCAAACTTGATCTTTCCGGCAAGAATATCCTCATACACATCACGATAGCTTTCAGGATTTCCGACATCACGCCAATACCCCTGCGCATGTCCAGCCATAAGCTCAATTCCCTGACGCATCAAAAGAGGAAAAAGGTCTTTTGCAAAATCAAAATTTTCATTTTTAGGAATATAATTAAGAATCTCAGGTTCAATAATGTAAATACCTGTATTGATGGTGTCACTAAACACTTCACCCCAGCTAGGTTTTTCGAGAAATTTTTCGATTTTTCCCTCTTCATTGGCTATGACAACCCCAAATTCAAGAGGATTTTCAACCGATGTAAGGGTAATAGTCAGTTTGGATTTTTTGGCGTTATGATAATCAAAAATCTGTTGAAAATTAAAATCAGTTACTAGATCACCGCTAATGATAATAAAGTTTTCATCCCCGATAGTCTCTTGCGCTTTTTTAACTGCACCCGCAGTTCCATAATCATCGTCTGGCACCACATAGGTGATGTTGATTCCCCATTTACTGCCATCTTTGAAATAATCTTTGATTACATTGGGTTTGAAATACAGAAGAATAATAAACTCAGTTATTCCCAAATTTTTGAGACTTACAATAGTATGCTCCATCATAGGCCGATTCATAATTGGTAACATTGGCTTGGGAATAGAATTTGTAAGAGGCTGAATACGAGTACCAAATCCTCCTGCCATAACAACTGCTTTCATTGATTTCCTTTTTGTTTAATGCCTAACTGTTAGATTATATCCCTAGGAATATAAATTATTCTTGTTAAAGAGTATTTTATTAGACTAATATTACAAGAAGGAGTTCTGAAAATCGCTACAAGTATGTATAAAGAATAATCAACTTCATTGGAATTTTGCAAAGCGGCGTATGATGGATATGATTAGGCTGGCTATACCTACGAGCAAAGGCTAAGATACTTTCTGGAATCAACGAAAAATGAGGTGTTATAGCTGATATTATTTATTTGAAAAGTAACCTTCTAATATTTTCTTTCCATGTTCAACACCCGGTTGGTCATAGGTATTTATCTCAAAAAGAGCACCTGCAGCAGATGTTAATAGTTCATAATACATAATCATCTTACCAACAGACACTTCATCAATACATTCCCATGTAATTTCATCTATGCTGACACCGCTTTGAAGCACACTTTGCATTGTAGCTTGGCACTGCGCATTAATGAGGGTGTTAAATGATTCACCATTAACAAAATCTGATTTTTCTAGAAACGGGAGTGATAGTTTTGGAATCATTAACTCATCACGAGAATGTTCGATATGCATAAAGGTAACCGTTTTATTAAGAGGTCCCTCAATAATCAGCTGTAAAAATGAATGTTGATCAACTGAACCAATCAAAGAAATCGGTGTTAATCCGACACGCTCACCACGTGTATTTCGCTTCCCTAATGACTCTCCCCATATTTGAACGACCCATTTCCCAAATTCTTCAAATGTATCAGAATAGGAAAATAACACGTTAATAGGAGAAACTTTGGCATTACCAACATAAAATGCTGCTTTTTGAAGTAAATGTTCCTCTTTACGTGCCCAAAAATTCTCAGCAAAGTTTTGAGCTCCTTCAAGAACACCCTCTACATTAAATCCTGCTAAGACCAAGGGAATAACACCAACCGCACTAAGTACGGAAAATCTTCCCCCGACGTTTGAAGGAATCACAAAACGTTTTAAAGCGTAATAATCTGCAAATTGGCTTAGAACTGAACCATCGTCGCTTACTACGACAATTTGAGCAGAATTATGCAAATCAATTTTAAATTTTGAAATTAGAAATTTGAAAATGGAAAGCGTTTCAACCGTTCCGCCTGATTTTGAAATTACAACAAAAAGAGTTTTAGCAAACTCAATTCGTGAAGCTTCATAGGCAATACTGATTGGATCAGAATTTTCAAAATAGACAATTTTTTTGGCATGGGGAGTTGAAGCTCTAAGCAAACGGTCAATTGCTTTTATCCCCAAAGAAGAACCACCAATACCTACAACCGCAATGGTATTAAAAAAAACCGTACTGCTTAATAATGATTCTTTAACATCCCCACATAGAGATATAGATGAACTTGGCAGATCATAGTAGCCAATCGTACCACGCTCATATTTTAACGCTTCGTAGGCTTTTTCAAGTGTAAAAGGATCAAGATTCTTCGTTTCATAATACCCTTTAAAACTTGGCATATTAATAATTACCGATCAAAACAGTCATGTCAACTAGACGGCTGCTGTATCCCCATTCATTGTCATACCATGCCAACACTTTAACCGTATTGCCATTAACAACGCTGGTCATATCCGGGATATACGTCGCACTATAGGTGGATCCGATAAAATCACATGAAACACGCATATCATTATCGACTTCAATCAGTCCCTTAAATGCACCGTCACTTGCAGCAATAAACGCAGTATAGATCTCTTCTTTTGTAACATTTTTAGATAAATTAGCTGTTAAATCAACAACGGATACATCCGGAGTAGGAACACGCATGGCATACCCGTTAAGTTTTCCCTGCAAATGTGGCATTACCTTACCAATGGCTTTAGCGGCACCTGTAGAGGTTGGGATCATGTTTAAAGCTGCTGCACGCGCACGACGCGGATCTTTTGCATGTTTAACATCTAAAATATTTTGATCATTTGTATAAGAATGAATCGTCGTCATAAGGGCATTTTCAATACCGAATGCATCGTCAAGAACCTTGCAAACTGGTCCCAAACAGTTGGTTGTACAACTAGCATTAGAGATTATAGGCTCTCCTTTATACTCATGCGAATTAACACCTATAACATACATTGGAGTATCATCTTTTGCAGGTGCCGATATAACTACTTTACGTACACCATTTTTAAGATGTTTTTGGCAGCTTACTTGATCTAAAAATACACCCGTACATTCGATAACAACTTGGGCCCCTGCACTTCCAAAGTCAACTTTATCAGCATCACGCTCACGGAACATACGTACATTTTTTCCAGCAATAGTAATGGTGTTTTCATCAACAATTTTTGCATCAATTCCACGATGGACACTGTCAAATTTTAACAAATATTCAAGCATTTCTGGTTTTGACGTAGTGTTCAACGCTACCAGCTCTATGTCATCACGTTTGGCAATGATTTTGGCTACAATAATTCCTATACGTCCAGTTCCGTTGATTGCTACTTTAAGTGCCATGAAGTCTCCTGAAGAATTCCAATAAATTAAAAGTTATTTTAACAAAAAATGGCTAAAAGTGGGGTAAGAAAAGAAAAATGCCCCATTTATTGAGGCATAAAAGATTTAATAACTGTAGGTAACAGTAACTGGAATTTGTTTTAAAGGCTGATCACTTTCAATACGAATTTCTTGACCTTTTAATTTAGCAATATTGGTATACCCGCTGAGAACCTTACGCGATCTAGTAGTATATACGGTTTGACACTTGCGAACAACTCGATAGGAGTCACCTTGCGGTGTATTGTACTTACTGCCAACATTCTGACCCGCTAAAACACCTAAGATCGCACCACCAACAGTTGCAGCTGTTTTACCTCTGCCGCCTCCTACTTGATTTCCTAATACACCACCAAGAGCTCCACCTGCAACAGCACCAACAACATCGGCATTTTGAGTACCACTTTGGATCTGTTCTTTAACGTCTTGACACTGCTCGCTTGGGACATCCTCGTTAACGGTATCATAGATAGGTATTGAATTACTAACCTTGATGTATTCCGTTGTTGAAAAACTTTCTGCACTTAAAGCAGCGCTTCCCAGTATCATTGCTGCAAGGAAATAAGAAAATTTATTGTTTGACATGGTGTAAACCCTTTTATTTATAGATTTGATATTATAGAAGAAAATCGTGAATAAATTGTAAATTATTTGGAATACAATAAAGTATTTATTTTTCCGTATAGATCCAGTATTTCGCTTTTTTTCTCAAAGAAACTGTTCTTGTTTGCAATAAGGTGCGTTGTGGACTCCATAATGGTTTCTACCACTTCCAATCCGTTTTGCTTCATCGTAGCACCCGTATCAACTACATCCACAATCATGTCTGCAAGACCGACAAGGGGTGCTAGCTCAATGGAACCGTAAAGCTTTATGATGTCTGCGGCAACTGCACGTTCAGCAAAATAGCGCTTGGTAATATTTACCATTTTTGTCGCCACTTTGATCTCTGATTTTGTGAAATCAGGGCGCTCGCCTGCCCGCATACCAATAGCAATGCGACATTTGCCTTTTTGCAAATCAAGAAGGCGAATAACATCCAATCCCTGCTCTTCAAGTGTATCAAGTCCTACAACGCCAATATCTGCCGCTTGGTGGTAAACATAAGTTGCTACATCTTGATTGCGAACAAGCAAAAATTTAAAACTGTCTGTTTCTAAAATTAATTTTCGATCATCAAATTTAAAAGAACTTCCAAATATGGATTCAAAAATTTCCAAGGTATCTTCGGCGATTCGACCCTTTGGCAATGCAACACTCAACATCAATGTACCTTTTCGATAAGCTTTATCATCCCTTTAAAGATCAAGAGATCATCCACGATAACATCACCCAATAAAGGTGCTAGTACCTTTGAATCACCTCCTGTTACATATATAGGCCTTCCCAGACTATTGATTTTATCGATCAAAGGTGCCAGAAAACCTATTGTAATTGCATCAGGGGTATTTTTTGCCATTATAGTCAAATCAACCTCAAAGTTAAATGACTTAGCCAATGCAGGTGACAATTTAGCATATGCTTCTTGTGCACATCTGAGGCCTAAAGCGATAAAACCTCCATTGTAATGATCATCATGCATGACATCAACCGTAATGGCACTCCCTGCATCAACAATAATGCCTGAGTTTATTGCTTCACACGCCATAATTCTGTCAATTCCCATGGTAGCATAATACTTTGTCAAATCTACAAATTGAGCAATATTACACCAGTTATCAAATGATTTTAGAACGGATGAGAGCTTGGCATTGACACTGATATAGTAAATTTTTTCTGAATGCTCTTTGGGGTCAAAATCATCAACGCTCTGTTTAGAAGATACCCCATTTATATACCAATCCAGTGTTGTATTTCCAATATCACATAATATCATATGGCTTCCTTTGACATAGGGTGACAACTTAAAACCGTTTCATGAAGATGATGTTTTTGCACATGGGTATATATTTGGGTCGTCAACAAAGATGCATGGCCAAGAAGCTCTTGTACTACCCTTAAATCTGCCCCTCCCAATATCAGCTCCGTAGCATACGAATGTCTTAACGTATGAGGAGAGGTACCTAAATATTTATGGCAAATTTTAAATGCAGTGATACGGCTCAATGACTGACCGCGATAATTTACCCAAAGTGCATTGTGACGAATCGGTATCGCATCTTGATAACGTCTAAGAGCATCAATAGCCTCTTGCGCTATAGGGATATAACGTTCTTTATCCCCCTTCCCATGACGTACACGAAGCCACTGTCCTTGTATGTCTTCTTCCCTTACCTCTAAACACTCGCTTATACGTGTTCCGGTAGCATATAAAAAAACAATCAATGCATAATCGCGCATTCCTATCCAGCTACTGATATCAATAGACTGCAAAGATCTCATAATGGATTCATAAGACAGATATTTAGGCAACGATTTAGGAAGTTTTGAGAGAGAAAATTTAGAGAGGGATGAATCATATTGATGCTGATAACAAAAATCCAAAAAAGAGTTAAGTGCTGAAAGTTTTCGGTTAAGGGTTCTTTTGTTGTTTATGGATGAAAGCACCGAAAAAATCGATAATGAATCCATATCGATCAGCGCTTTTTTGGAGGTTAGTTCGATTTCATGGAGATCACTTCGGTAAGCATCAACCGTTTTGAGACTTAAAGACCTGATAATGGCTATGTACTCCAAAAAGGCCTCAAGCTCTTTAGACATTATTTAATAGAAATATAGCGATCATCAAAATAAAATCGATCATTTCCTACAAAGACAGGCTCATGCTTCATATCAATGTCATAAACATCGTAGGAAAGAAGATTTTTAGTAAGCGCTATCATGTACCCTTCTTGTTCAAGGACATAGACGCGATCATTTTGAACACTTATACCCACAAAATGGGCAAATGGAAATTTTTGTTTTCCTTTATATTGCAAGGTAGGACTCAGAGCAATAACTTCTCCCTGTTTCGTTGTCAACCAAATACCCTCTTTGGTATAAGCAATATCTCTGACTTCATACTTTTCACGCTGCTCTTTATCAGACAATGCCAATATAGTATTCCCTGTAGAAGCGATCATATTGTTTTCAATAACATTGAGATAAGTAATATTATTAAAATACTCTTCCGAACCTACAATAATCGAACGAAGTACTTGTTTATTCGCAATATTTACAATGATTATTTTTCCGTCAAGTCCTAGAAATAGAGCTAAGTCTTTTAGAAAATAGGGATTAGCGATTCGCGCATCAACGGCTATTGGAGCACTAGAACTTTCTTTAAAGATGATTTTTTTTCCTGATAAAGAATACAGCGCTATTTCATTATTAGCAAATACTATTGCTAATGTATCCTCTTGAATACTTGCAGCGGCAACGGTTCTATTAAGATCTAAAATTACATGCTCACCTAATCCTTCTTCTGGATACAGTTCAAGATTATTATCACTGTTTTGAGTAATTACCCAACCGCCACTAAGGTTTATTAAACGATTTTTATTGGAAATTTTAACTACTTTTTCACCCTCTTTGGTCAAAATATTCCCATTTTCGAGTACAGCAGCACTCTGTGATAGCTGTTCAATTGATGCGCTCAAACGTCCTGCATTTTTCCATTCGCCTTTTACATTCTCAGGTTTATAAACCTCTTTGTGAGAACATCCAACTAAAAATAATGCGCTGCAAAGAGACAAGCTTACGAAAAAACTCTTCATTCTTTGACTCCAAAGTGACTCAATGTTTGGGCCGTAGAATACATTGCAGAATCCTCTTTAATTAATGCCAATTTACTATGGGCAGATGCTGCATCACCTTTTTGAATCAGCATAACTGCCATTTCTATCAGAGCCATATCCTGATAAATTGCATCCTGCTTTTTTGCATAACTTTCAAGTGCTTTTTGATCTTTTGTCAATACAGCTGTTTCATACGCTGCGATATCTGCAATTTCAGGTGATTTTGCTTGCATAAGAGACTTTAATCTACTTATATCACTTACTTTAATAGCTTTAGATAAAGTGTATAACTCATACAAAGAATCATTTTCTTTTTCAAGATTTTTTAGCGCTTCTTTATTCTCAGGATTTGATAACAAAGCATTTAAAGCCTTATTAGAATTCTCTATTTTAGCTTGATCGTAAGCCTGATATCCAATAGCTCCTCCTACTGCTAACAATAATGAAACAACAGATGCCATCAGTGGCTTTTGGTATTTTTTGACAAAACGCTCTGTACGTATTGCATTTTCAATAAATTTTTCTTCTGCGCTAAGCTCATCTTTTAATGTCTGAATATTCTCTTTAATGCTCATATAGCTTCCTGCCTGTTGTGTTAAAGATACAATAATATCCCAGAGATTGTTAAAGTTTAGTAAACCCATAATTTCGCTACAATTAAGTTATTACATTTCAGACCAAAGGGCCGACAGTGAAAATTGACGAAAATTTATTACAGCGATTAGAAAAACTCTCCTATCTCCAAATTCCTGAAGATCATAGAACTGAAATGATTGCACAGCTTAGTGAAATTGTCTCCTTTGTTGATAATCTCTCAGAACTCTCAACAGACGGTGTTAATCCAACATTTACGATGAATGATTCTGCTACACATTTACGCGATGACACAAGCCGCGTCAATCGCACTGTCAATGATGATATTTTATCAAATGCGCCACACTCAAAGGATCACTTTTTCATTGTTCCAAAGATTATTGAGTAATTTTAATGGTTACTCTTTATGGCATAAAAAACTGTGATTCTGTTAAAAAAGCACTCAAGTTTCTAAACGAACGATCCATTCCCTACAATTTCGTTGATTTTAAAATATCACCCGTAGATATTAATAAAATAAATGCATGGCTAACTCACGTTGATATATCAGTTTTATTAAATACCAAAGGAACAACCTACAGAACGTTAAATCTTAAATCATTAGATTTAAATGACAACGATAAAGCACAATGGATGTCAAAAGAAAATCTACTTATTAAACGTCCCGTGATAGAATACAATTCAAACATCATCGTCGGTTTCGATTTATCTAAATATGAAGGAATCTTTCACCCATGAGCCAAGTACTTGACATACATAAATTACTTAAAAGCGTTGTCGCTTATAAATCGTCTGACTTACACTTAGTAAGTCGTTCAGAGCCGCAAATTCGTATCGATGGCCGATTGGTTGCTCTTAACCTTCCAGTACTTGATGGAAAGCAAATCGAAGAGATGGCCTATTCTCTTTTAACAGAAAAACAGAAAAAAGCATTTGAAGAACATAACGAGCTTGATTTCTCAATCGTTATTCCTGATGTTGGCCGTTTTCGTGCGAATTACTATAAAACCATGGATGAAATCGCATGTGCCTTTCGTATTATTCCGGTCATCATCCCCTCGCTTGACGACTTGAATGCTAAAAAAATATTTAAAGAACTTATTAAGCGCGAAAAAGGGCTTATTCTAGTAACCGGACCAACCGGTAGCGGTAAATCCACAACGCTTGCGGCCATGCTCAATGAAATCAATCTCAATGAAGCACGACATATCATTACCGTTGAAGATCCCGTCGAGTTTGTTCATACCAACAAAAAAGCGCTCTTTTCACAACGAAATGTTGGAAGCGATACCGCCAGCTTTGCTGCCGCACTCAAATTTGCCTTGCGGCAAGATCCGGACGTTATTTTGATTGGGGAAATGCGTGACCGCGAAACGATTACCGCAGCATTAACTGCGGCAGAAACAGGGCATCTAGTATTTGGTACTCTTCATACAAATTCAGCTCCCAGCACAATCAATCGTATTATTGATGTTTTTAGCGGAGATGAGCAACCGCAAGTACGTGCACAACTCTCAACCTCACTGATTGCTGTTATTGCTCAGGCTCTTCTTCCTAAAATCGGTGGAGGTCGTATTGCTGCACAAGAAGTTATGATTACCAATCCAGCGATTGCCAATTTAATACGTGAAGATAAAGTACACCAAATTTATTCTCAAATGCAACTCAATCAAACTTCAACAGGAATGACAACACAAACCCAAGAACTTGTAGAATTTTTGCGTAAGAAATTGGTTAGTAAAGATACAGCAATACAGTATTCAAATAAACCGGATGAATTAATACGTATTATTGAGTCCATGTAGTACTTTTCCCTTTAGAAGGGAAAAAGCATTAATCTGGCAGTTAGTTAAGGATGTGCTTCTCTAAGTGTGTCTGCAATAAGGAAGGCCAACTCAAGTGATTGATCCGCATTAAGACGTGGGTCACAATGAGTATGATAACGGCTTTGCAAATTCTCTTCAGTAATCTCAAACGATCCTCCGAGACATTCCGTCACATTTTTGCCGGTCATTTCCAAATGAACACCACCTGCATAGGTTCCTTCAGATTTATGAACTTGAAAGAACTGTTTCATCTCTTTGAGAACAGCATCTACCGGCCGTGTTTTATAACCACCGCTACTTGTAATGGTATTCCCGTGCATCGGATCACAGCTCCAGAGAACTTTTTTACCTTCACGTTCAATCGCTTGAATCAACTTAGGCATACCCTCGCCTACTTTATCAGCTCCCATACGTACAATAATATTTAAACGGCCTGCTTCATTATTTGGATTAAGAACATCGCATAAACGGATCAAATCGTCCGTATCCATTGATGGACCGGCTTTAAGTCCAATCGGATTGTGAATACCACGCATAAACTCAACATGTGCACCATCAAGCTGACGCGTGCGATCACCTATCCATAACATATGCGATGAAACATCGTACCATTCCCCTGTCATTGAGTCTTGACGCGTAAATGCTTCTTCATATGGCAATAAAAGTGCTTCATGAGACGTATAAAAATCAGTTTCGCGAAGAGTACGATACGTATCTGAAGTGATTCCGCATGCAGCCATAAAGCGCAAAGAATCGTCAATTTGCCGTGAAAGCTCTTCGTATTTTTGAGTTAACTCATTTTGGCCTACAAATCCAAGATTCCAGGCATGAACCTGATGTAAATCAGCCAATCCACCTGATGCAAAGGCACGAAGTAAATTTAATGTTGCTGCTGATTGATTATACGCTTGAACCATTCGCTGCGGATCCGGTACACGCGAAGTTTCCGTAAAATCAACGCCATTGATAATATCTCCACGATAGCTTGGTAGTGTGATCCCGTTAATTGTTTCATAATCAGAAGAACGAGGTTTGGCAAATTGTCCGCCCAAACGTCCAACTTTAACTACAGGAACTCCTCCTGCAAACGTCATAACAACGGCCATTTGCATCATAACTTTAAATGTATCTCGAATATTATGCGCATGAAATTCTGAAAAACTCTCCGCACAATCTCCGCCTTGCAATAAAAAGGCTTTCCCATTGCACACATCGGCAAGGCTTTTTTTTAAGTTGCGTGCTTCCCCTGCAAACACAAGTGGCGGATAGTTTTTCAAAAGAGACTCTACCTCTTCTAAATGTTTTGTATCTGGATAAACCGGTTGCTGCTTTATAGGCATATCTCTCCAGCTAGAACGACTCCAATTAGCCATATTGTGCTCTCCTTGCAATTTCAATCAAAAAATTTTATATTTTTATTTATTTTTGAATATGAATTCTATCGGATTATCCTAAAAATGGACTGATTTTACCCATATGAAAGCTCTATTTATGTTTTAAAAAGTATAATTGCGTCATTACAAGCACTAATACAGCCCTAAATATTTCGCATTCAAGCCTATTTTAAGAGAGCCCATGGAATCAACTCAAATTCACCCATTTCTTTCCCTTTTTTGCAAAGAACTCTCCTTTCATCTAGAATCTGCAAGTGCCAGACAAACAAATATAGCTTTCAGTGATTTTGCTGAATTGGTTTCTACTGCAACAAAGGACATTTTGGACTCATACCTCGATGGTTCCCTTGATTTACAAGAATATCACAATTCTAAAAATAATGCCTATAAAGAAATAGCTATCCAAAGCATTGGGTCATTTGCCAAAAGCAATAAAATAATAGAGAATATCAGTGATGAGCAATCTGACCTTCTAGGCTGTGATAGTGTGAAAAACTATATCGATTTTTCTCTAATCTCTGAAAAAATGTGTGATTTACAGTCACACCTGAACAGTGAAGTTGGTCGGGCCAACCAAATAATTCAAGAATTAAACAATCAGGTGCATGAACTAGAAATTACAACGACCCTTGATCCGCTTACAAAAGCTTACAATCGGCATGCATTACAAAAACATTTTACTGAGCTATTATCAAAAGATCGATTTTCCCATGAAATGTTCATCCTTATGATTGATATTGATAATTTCAAATCGATTAATGATAAATACGGGCATATTGCAGGAGACAAAGTTTTAATATTTGTCTCAAAACTACTTAAAAAAACACTAAGGGATGGAGATAAACTCTACCGTTTTGGAGGGGAAGAGTTTGTAATTATTCTGAATAGAACCAACTTGGAAGGGGCGACCCTTGTTGCTACTCGCCTATTAAATTTAACACGTCAAAATAAGCCTTTATATCAAAATGAACAAATAAGTGTAACGTTGAGTATTGGCTTAACTCCTGTACGTGATGATGATACACTGGATACCCTTATTCATCGTTCTGATATCGCGCTATATCGCGCTAAAAAATCCGGTAAAGACCGTTTAGAAATGGAGATTTAATAAAATGAATTATTTTGATGTCGCTGTTGGCAGTATTGTGTTGTTATTGGGACTTAAGGGGCTAATGAATGGATTTTCAAAAGAACTTTTTGGTCTTATAGGAATTGTGGGAGGTCTCTTTGTAGCTTCACATATTGGTGGTCCTATCGGCAGATTTTTAAATGAATCTCTTTTACATTTTGAAACTTCAGCCGCTGTCAATCTTGTCGGTTTTGTATTTACCGTGGGTATATTTTGGTTGTTGATGGTTGCACTTGGTGCTGGTTTTAAACGCCTAAGCAGTCTAAGCGGTCTTGGTATTGTTGATCAAATACTAGGCTTCTTCGTAGGTGCCAGCAAGTTTTTCTTTATCATGTCCGTCATTGTATATGCATTATTCAGTGTCACTGCTATTCGTGAAAACTTTGGTGATAAAATGAAAGACAGTGTATTTTTTGAACCGATGGTAGCAACGGGAGACTTCATACTTCACATCGAAACCGGTGAAGTAGTCAATATGATGAGTGACAGCAATGAAAGTGATTCCCATGCAGCCGATGACAAAGATCAAGAGAAAGAAAAATAAGATATGAGCGCTCATACTGATTTTTCACAACGCTGCGTCGAATACAATAAACTTCTAAGTGATTTTAAACAACTTCTTAGAGATAATGGTTTGAAATTTACAATCCAACGTGAAGTGATACTCGAAATGCTTTACAGTTCTGATGAGCATCTCACACCGGAATCTCTTCACCATCTTATTCAAGAAAAACATCCTGATCTTAATACGGGTATTGCAACCGTATACCGAACACTTTCATTATTGGAAGATTCAGACATGGTTACGTCTCTTTCTTTTGGGGCACAGGGAAAAAAATACGAGCTGGGTGCTAAAGATCATCATGACCATATTATTTGCACCCAATGCGGTGAAATCAGTGAATTTGTCGATGATGAGATTGAAACCAGACAAAAAAAGATAGCAGAAGAGTTAGGATTTTTAATACAAGAGCACTCAATGCAAATCTATGGCATCTGTCAAGTATGTCAAAGTAAAATGAAAAAATAAAGGGCACACCAGTGACTTTCGACAATCAATATGTTCTTCAACGAATCGAAAAAGCCAATCAACTACGAGATATGGGAATAGATCCCTATGCAAATAATTCAAATCGCAATACAACCATTGAAAAATATCACAATGTCAATTCTGATCTAGCGCATACAGAAGAAAAACGCGATGAAAATCGCCATTACACAGTTGCCGGAAGAATTAAACTGTTTCGTATTATGGGAAAAGCAAGTTTTCTTAAAATTGAAGATGAAAGCGGTATGCTGCAAGTTTATGTTGCACGGGACAATCTTCCTGAAAATTTTTACAATGATGTCTTTAAAAAGCTTATTGAAGTTGGAGACATTATCGAAGTAACCGGATATCCGTTTGTTACACAACAGGGTGAACTTTCTTTGCATGCGCATGAGTTAACACTTTTAACCAAAGCAATTTCTCCATTACCTGAAAAATTTCATGGGCTTCAAGATAAAGAGATGCGTTACCGTCAGCGCTACCTCGATCTCATTATGAATTCCGAAGTACGCAAGACGTTCCATATCCGCAGTAAAGTGGTAAGTCTTACGCGTCGTTTCTTTGAAGATAAAGGCTTTTTAGAAGTCGAAACACCGATGATGCACCCGATTGCCGGCGGTGCAAACGCTAAACCGTTTATGACCCATCACAATGCTCTTGGAGTGGATCGTTTTTTACGTATTGCCCCTGAACTTTATCTCAAACGTCTTATCGTTGGCGGGTTTGAAGCCGTTTTTGAAATTAATCGTAATTTTCGTAATGAAGGAATGGATGCAACCCATAATCCTGAATTCACTTCTATAGAATTTTATTGGGCATTTAAAACCTATAAAGATTTAATTGTGCTTACCAAAGAATATTTTAATTATTTATTTGATCACCTTAATCTTCCTAAACGTCTTCCTTATGGAGAGTTGGAAATCGATTTTGACCAATTTACCGAAATTGAACTTGTTGAAAGTCTCACCAAAATAGGCGGTGTGCCTATTAATGTCGTCAATGACAAGCAAGCCATATTAGATTATTTAAAATCCCATAATTTAGAAATAAAGCCTGCTATGAATCTTGGACAACTACAGGGCGAATTATTTGATGAGTTTGTTGAGGATAAATTGATTAACCCAACATTCATTACCCACTATCCAGTTGAAATTTCTCCATTGGCACGTCGTAATGATGAGCGGCCAGAGCTAACAGACCGTTTTGAACTTTTCATTGCGGGACGTGAAATTGCCAATGCATTTAGCGAACTTAATGACCCGATTGATCAACTTGAACGTTTTGAGGGACAAATGGCAGCAAAAACCAGTGGCGATGACGAAGCACATGATATGGACGAAGACTTTGTCACTGCCCTCTCCTATGGTATGGCACCGACAGCCGGCCAAGGTATCGGTATTGATCGCTTGGTCATGATGCTTACCAATCAACACTCAATTCGGGATGTATTGCTATTCCCTGCAATGAAACCTGTACACCACAACCAAATTAATAACGGAGAAGAAAAATGAGTTTCCTAAAAGAATATGATAATGAAATCTACACACTGTGTGAAAAAGAGTTAGAGCGTCAAAGTGACCATTTAGAAATGATTGCTTCTGAAAATTTTACCCTTCCTGCTGTCATGGAAGCTATGGGAAGTGTATTTACGAACAAATACGCTGAAGGTTATCCTGCAAAGCGTTATTATGGCGGATGCGAATATGCTGATGGCGTTGAGCAGCTTGCAATTGACCGTGCATGCAAGCTATTCGGATGTAACTTTGCTAACGTACAGCCTCATTCAGGTTCATCAGCAAACGGTGCAGTTTATGCAGCACTTCTACAAGCGGGTGACAAATTATTAGGTATGGATTTGAGCCATGGCGGTCATTTGACACATGGTTCTAAAGTCAGTTTTTCAGGTAAAAACTATCATAGTTTTTCATACGGCGTAGAGCTTGACGGACGTATCAATTATGAGCGCGTATTGGACATTGCAAAAATTGTCCAGCCGAAAATCATCGTATGTGGCGCATCTGCGTATGCACGTGAGATCGATTTTGCTAAGTTCCGTGAGATAGCGGATGCGGTAGGTGCTATATTATTCGCAGATATCGCCCATATCGCAGGTCTTGTGTGTGCAGGTGAACACCCTAGTCCATTCCCATATGCAGATGTCGTTACCACAACTACGCATAAAACACTCGCCGGTCCTCGTGGCGGTATGATCATGACCAATGATGAAGATATCGCCAAAAAAATCAATTCTGCAATTTTCCCGGCACTTCAGGGTGGACCATTGGTACATGTAATTGCAGCTAAAGCGGTTGGATTTAAATTCAATCTTTCTGATGAATGGAAAACCTACGCCAAACAAGTTAAAGCGAATGCAAAAGTATTAGCAGATGTACTGATTAAACGTGGTTATGACATCGTTAGCGGTGGTACTGATAATCATCTTATCCTTGTATCTTTTCTAAATAAACCATTTAGCGGTAAAGAGGCAGATGCTGCACTGGGCAATGCCGGTATTACTGTCAATAAAAATACTGTCCCTGGTGAAACACGTTCTCCATTCGTTACCAGCGGTATCCGTATCGGAAGCCCTGCTCTGACATCTCGCGGGATGAAAGAAAAAGAATTTGAAATTATTGCTAATAAAATTGCGGATGTTTTGGATGATATTGAAAATACACAAAAACAATCTGCTATCAAAGAAGAGTTAAAAGCCCTTGCACGCGGATTTATCATTTACAAACAACCAACTTATTGATACAATGGCTTTGGATTTTCCAAGGCTATTAAAATGGAGCTAAAATGACTTCTATGGATTTGAAATTGATAAAAATTGTTTCAGACCACTATTGGCTGAAGCAGAATGAAATGGTCAGTAAAATAGAGTATAAGGGCCGAACATTTTTCAATAAATATGAGCGTATAAATAAAATGTTGAGTCAATCACTTATCGATCAACACCTAAAAAAACAAATTACTATTGCTCACTCACTCATCAATCAGCATAACAAAGTTGAGAATATTGTCATTGACTATAATGGCAATGATCCTCAGCGTTTTTATCATAAGGCACAATTATTGCTACGTGAAGAAGGATACATCAATTTTACCGCTTATGAAACGAAAACACCCGGCCATTTGCATGTGTATATACACAAGGGACACACTACATTTCAAGAAGCGATACAATTAGGAAAAACAATTTCAATGAAATTGGCTGCAAAACAGCCTAAACAATGGAGAATGTTCCCAACGGACGAATTGCCGCTGGAATACAATATCCTCAACTTGCCCTATGAAGTATATGCTAAAGAACGCGGTGCTTCTTGGTCAAAACATATGTAACGCTAACAGGAGCAAAACATGGAAGAAAAAAATGAACTCAACGACATCATATTAAATAAAAGCAGTTCCAATACCGCGAGTAAAAAGCTTTTACTAGCAATTGCAACTTTTACATTAATATTGATTATTGTATTGGTCATTATGAACTCGCTTAAAAATGATGAAGTTCAAAAATCACCGCAAGCTATTTTACCGCCGGAACCAACAGCACCTACTGAAATCATTAATGACCCATTATTTGAGCCGGTAGAAATCATTCAAGAAGGCAATGAAACAGCACAAGGCACATCTGATCTCAATCAAGTTGCCCAAAAAATCAAAGAAGAATCATTACAAAATATACCTCCAACTCAAAATACGATTATAGAACCTGTGGCTGCCAGTATTCCTGCGCAAAAATCAAGCATTCAAGCTGCACCTGTCGCTGTTAAATCAGTACCTGCACCCAAACCTGTAAAAACTCAGCCAATAGTTGATGCTGAAAAAGTTCAAGGAAAGCCTGTTATTAAACAAGTTAAAACAGTTCAACCTAAAAAGAGCGTACAAGCAGTTCCTAAAGAGATTGCTGCACCTGTTGTAGCTTCTAAAACGCCAGAAGTAAAAACAGAAACCAAAGCAGCTACTGCACCATCACCCGGTGTACAAACAACCTATTATATTCAGGTAGGATCATTTACCAACGAGCCGAATAAAGCTTTGTTTGATCGTCTCAATGCAAGCGGAATGAAATACACAACGCAAAAATCAGGTTCTGTCACCAAAGTTCTTGTAGGACCATTTCAAGGTGAAAAATCCGTACAAGATGCAATGGGTACAATTCGCCAAAATGTTGAGGCAAAAGCTTTCAAAATAAAGGGATAATGTGATTCACTCTCACCGTTTTACGCTCGATCAATTTGCTCCTATCTCTATCTACGAAAAGCTCAAAGAGCTTTTCCCAAATGAAATCTCTTTTCTATTTGAAAGTGCCGGAAACAGTAACGGCAATTACACTATCATAGCTCTTGGCGCTCGGGAACGTCTTAGCTATTCTAACGGGATTGCCAACTATACTGATGCCAGTGGAACCACCTGTGTTATACCAGAATCTCCTTTTGATTTTTTAAAACGTTATTACCGTTCATGTGACAGTGAGTATTTTCGTACTCAAACCAAAAAGCTTGATATTGGCTATGTCGATGGATTTATAGGGTATATCGGATACGATATGGCGAAAGTATTTGAGCCAACGTTGGCTGCTTCAATGAGTAATTTGGAAGATCAAACCCATACTCCTGACATGGATTTGATCTTGCCAAAACTCGTAGTGGTAGTTTCACACAAACACTCTACGATTACTCTTGTATCAACTTTATCAACCTTTCAAACTCAATTCAATGATATCGAGAAAAACTTCAAATCTACCTATCACTATACCCCGTTAATCCCATTGGAAAATGATAAAGGCGGCGATTTCATTTACAGTAAAGAAAAATTTTTCGATATGGTTGATAAATCAAAAGAGATGATCCGTAGCGGTGATGTCTTTCAAATTTTAATGACCAATCGTTATATACGTAATGTCACTGTTGACCCTTTTAGCTTTTACCGTGTTTTGCGTATAAAAAATCCTTCTCCCTATATGTATCTTATGGAGTACGGTGAGTTTAGTATTGTGGGCAGTTCTCCCGAAGTGATGGTGAAATTGGATGATAGAGACATCTTGTTACGACCTATCGCAGGTACACGCAAACGCGGTATTGATAAACAGCGTGACTTAGAACTCGAAAGGGAATTATTAGCTGATCCAAAAGAGCTGGCAGAGCATTTGATGCTGATTGATTTGGGACGTAATGATGTAGGCCGTGTAGCTAAAACAGGTACCGTGCGTGTGGAAGAGATGATGCATGTTGAGCGCTATTCTCATGTTATGCACATTGTTTCTGATGTCCATGCCCAACTGCGTGATGATAAAGATATGTTTGATCTTCTTGCAGCAACCTTTACCGCAGGAACCATGACAGGAGCTCCAAAAATACGGGCTATGGAGCTTATTGCCGAGTTTGAAGGGGTAAAACGCGGTTTCTACAGTGGAACGATTGGTTATTTTGGATTTGATGGCAATATGGACACGGCAATTACGATCCGTACCGCACTCATTAAACCTGATAAAATCATCCTTCAAGCGGGTGCAGGAATTGTTGCAGACTCTGTTCATGAACTTGAATACCTTGAAGTTACCAACAAACTAGGAGCTCTTACGAGCACCCTCAACGACCTTACTAATCCTCAATAAATGAAGCTGTTTACTATTTTTGGAGATCCGGTAAGTCACTCACGTTCTCCGTTGATGCACAATCATGTTTTTAGAACACTGCGTATTGACGCGTGTTATACACGTTCACAACTCACAGATGGATCAAAACTGCGTGAAGTATTTTTTGCCAAAGCACTTAGCGGTGCGAATATCACTGTTCCTCATAAAGAAGCTGCATATGAGGCATGTGATGAAATACGCGGTCTTGCCAATAAGATCGGTGCCGTCAATACCATTATCAATGAAGATGGTCGCCTCATCGGTTACAACACCGATGCCGATGGCTTCCTTGCCGCTATACAATCGTTTGGTCTTTTACGAAATGCTTTGATTATTGGGGCTGGCGGAACAGCCAGAGCACTTGCCACGGTTTTGTACCAAAACAAGATTGAGCCTGTCATCCTAAACCGCTCATCCAATCGTTTGGAGTATTTCATTGAAAATAGTTATCAAGCCTACAGCTGGGAAACATTTGTACCTGATACCTATGATCTGATTATAAATACCACATCAGCTGGCCTCAGCGATGATCTTTTGCCTCTCAACGGTTCATTACTTACCGAGCTATTCTCACATGCACGTTGTGCTATTGACGTCATTTATGGAAAGGAGACTCCATTTCTGCGTGAAGTAAAAAATGCCAAACTCCCTTTCAAAGACGGATCGGATATGTTGCTTGAACAAGGGGTACTTGCTAATTATCTTTTTATAAACGGTGCCGTATCTACGGATACGATACGCCCTATTATGCAAAAAAGCTTTTTATACTAGAAACCAAATACCCGCTATAATTGCATATCTTAAATTAAAGGCCAATTGTGTGCCACTTTCACAAACTTTCTGACGCTGAAAAAATACTTCTTCGCGATCAACTCCTCTCTTATGCCGCTTTAATCGGTGGAAAGAACTCTTTACTTAAACTTCTTGAGACCATCCGTAAAACATCGCCTCATCCATTGATTTCAAAAACAGCATTGTTGCGATTTCCAAAAGGGCTAATAAAATGGAACAAAAATGTTCACCGCGACAATCTCTCTCTCCTAAGTATACGCATGAATGCACGTACCGATGAAAATCCAAATTTAATGGCACCCAAAGAAGATAAATCGTATAAAAATGTCGCCAATATGCTTCGCTCATTGGGACCGTTATCCTTTACTGTAGCCATGAATAAAGAAGAAGACGGTACTGGTTTTAATTTCAAGGCATTTGAAATTGTTAATGCTGATACAACCATCATGACCCCTATGTTTGAAATCTTTTTCTTTTGTTCCGTAGGTATTACTAAAAAAATACTCAACTTTAATCCATTATCTCCTGATGATAGTGAAATCGAAGATGATGAGATCAGTGAAGAAAACAGCGAATAAAAAACTCTTATGAGAATCGACGGACGTTTCTGGCTCACAAATGATGGTCAAAGTTTTTTAGGTGCAGGTAGAATAGAACTGCTGGAAAAAATCGATCAAACCGGCTCCATTAATGCGGCAGCTAAAGAAATTAAAATGAGCTACAAAGCAGCGTGGGAACGGATCAACGGTATGAACGCCATAGCCGAGCAGCCTCTTATCGAACGCCTCACAGGAGGCCGTGGCGGTGGTGGAACGAAACTCACTCCCTACGCTCGTGAACTCATCGCAACCTTCCATCGTTTAGGTGATCTTCACCGTCAATTTATCGACCGCTTTTCCGAAGCAGGCAACGATCCCGAGCGCCTCGCCAGAATATTGAGCCGAACTTTTCTTACTACCAGCGCACGAAATCAGTTTCCCGCTGTTCTTAAAGAGATTCAAAAAAATGGTTTGCATACGACGCTAACCCTTGCATTGCAAGGCGATGACGTCCTCTTCTCCATCATCACTGCCAAATCAGTAGAGAATATGGGACTAGAAATCGGATGTGACTCCTACGCAATAATCAAATCCAGCGATATTAAAATCTTCACCAATCCCCCTGCCTCCAATACCACCGATAATATCCTTACGGGAATCATCGAGTCATTAGAATCTGAAGGTGATAATTTGGAGATTGCATTGCGCCTGAACGGCGGTACTCTCCTCATCGCCCTTGAAAAACAGGACACTCTGCAAAAGTTTCAAACCGGCATGACCGTCTTTGCTGTTATCTCACCGTTGCATATTATTATCGGTCTTTAACCTATTTGTAGCTTTATTTAAGTTAATTTTTCTATAATTCGTTATATCTTATAAAACATAACGAAAATATCGTATTTATCCATGAACCATTTTTGCATTGCTTGATTTATCATTATATCAAAATAGATACTAAGGAATTTAAATGAAGTTCTCTCCCCTTCTCCTCTCACTCGCTGTATCTGTTTCAGTTGCTTTTGCAGATACTGCCAACATCGCTGCCGCATCTGATCTTCAATATGCGTTTAAAGAGATAAAAATCCTTTGTGAAAAAAAATATCCTACTCAAACCATTAATTTTCAGTTTGGCTCAAGCGGTAAAGCATTGACGCAAATTCAAAACGGTGCACCTTATGATGTCTATTTTGCTGCCGATATGAATTATCCTAAAGAGCTAAAAGAAAAAGGATTTGCGGTTGGTAATGTAAAACCATACGCACTGGGTCGTATCGGCCTTATGACACCAAAATCAAGCAACATCCCTGTCAATGATCTCTCAATTTTAGCAACGGATAAAATCAAAAAAATAGCCATTGCCAATCCTGAACACGCTCCCTACGGTCAAGCTGCTGTTGCTGCACTTAAAAGACTTGGACTATATGACAAAGTCAAACATAAATTTGTTATGGGTGAAAATATCTCACAAGCAACCCAATACGTCCAAACAGGTGCAGCGGATGTCGGAATCATCGCAATCTCTATCGCAAAAGCCCCGATCATCGCTGAAGAGATGAATTTCGGTTTGATTGATGCTAAAACTCATCCAGATATACTCCAAGGATATGCGTTACTCAAGCGGGGTGAAAACAATAAAGCGGCTCGCGCTTTTATTTCAGTTTTTGAATCATCCCAAGCAGATGCTATCATGAAAAAATACGGCTTTACGCTTAAATAAGGTCTTAGATATGAACACCCTAAGCGCTACTATCACCGCCGTCACGACTTCCGAACACCTCTCCTCTATATGCGTAGCCGTCGGAGACGATTCGTTTCATCTCCTTCTCGCTGAGGCCTCCAATGCAGATAATTTACTCCATACTAGTGTCACATTGGCATTCAAAGAGACCGAAGTGATCCTCTCAAAAGTGTTTACCCCTACCACCGCTAATCTCTTACAGGGGACCATTCAGGTGATAAAAAAGGGGATTGTTCTTTCAGAGGTGATTCTAAATTATCAAGAGACAACGGTAACGGCCCTGCTGCCAACCGTAACCTTTGATACTCTAAACATTTTAGAAGGGGATACAGTAAGCTGGATGGTTCAACCCAGTGAAATATCACTACTGAGAGATCATGATGGAATCTGAATTTTTAGCCACTATGGCGTTGACGTTTAAACTCGCTGCCATTACAACGCTCATACTTTTGGCTATCGGGATTCCCCTCGCATCATTTTTGGTCTTTAGCACAATGCGATTCAAAAGTGTCATCGAAACCATCGTTTCTATGCCACTCGTGTTGCCCCCTTCGGTACTGGGATTTTACCTCCTCCTTGCATTCAGCCCTGCCTCTGCCATCGGGATTTTTTTAACAGAGCATGGTATCCGCTTGGCATTTAGTTTTGAGGGGCTGGTGATCGGCTCGGTGCTCTTTAGCTTGCCTTTTATGGTTCACCCCATCCAGTCGGCTCTCACCCAAGTTCCCCGCTCCATTTTTGAAGCTTCTTATACTCTTGGGAAATCAAAGATCGAGACCATGTTGCGGGTGATCCTCCCCTCTATCCGTCACGGTCTCATTTCAGGTATCGTCCTCGCGTTCGCCCATACTGTAGGGGAGTTTGGGGTCATCCTCATGATCGGCGGTAATATCCCCGGAGAAACCCGCGTCGCCTCGATCGCGATCTATGACGAGGTTGAATCGCTCAACTATGCCATAGCACACCAATACGCCCTCACCCTCTTTGTGGTGACCTTTGCGATACTCTTACTCGTCTACACTCTCAACAAAAAATCGCTCGGAGGAATCCGATGATAGTAGTTAATATTACCAAGCGTCTCGACACCGCTGAGGGCTCAATCAATGCCCATTTCGGACTTACCATCAATAACGGGGAATTCCTCACCCTATTTGGCCCCTCAGGTGCAGGTAAAACAACACTGATGCGCTTAATCGCAGGATTGGAGAGACCCGATAGCGGAAAAATAGAAGTGGATGGTGAGGTATGGTTTGACAGCGCTAAAAAGATCAATCTTCCACCCCAAAAACGTAGTATCGGCTTTGTCTTCCAAGACTATGCCCTCTTTCCGACCATGAGCGTACGCGAGAATCTCCTCTTTGCCGCAGACAATGCGCAACAACGTGCCAATGTGGATGAACTGATAGAACTCGTTGAACTCTCACAGCTCTCGCAGCGCTTACCTACCACCCTCTCAGGAGGGCAGAAACAGCGTGTTGCCCTTGCCCGTGCATTGGTGTGCCACCCAAAGATTCTCCTGCTGGATGAACCCCTCTCTGCGCTCGACCCTGCAATGCGTCAAAAGCTCCAAGACGAACTTTTCCTAGTCCATAAGCGTCTGGACGTAACGACTCTACTTGTGAGTCATGACATCGCCGAAACGGTAAAACTCTCCGATCGTATGGCATCTATCGAACTGGGTCGGATTGTTCGCGTTGCTAAACCAATGGAATTTTTCACCCCTCAGACCCTTAGCGGTAAGCTTCAGTTGATGGGTGAAGTATTATCGATCCAATACGATCACCCTGTCTATTTGGTTACCCTGCTGACAGGGAACAGTATTATAAAAGCAGTTGTTAGTGAGAATGAAGCACGTATTTTAAAAGTAGGGGCAAAGGCAATCATATCCTCTAAGGCATTTAACCCTATCGTGATGCCTTTGGAGTAATTATTTTTTCTTGCCCCATTTTTTTGGAGCAGCTTTTTTCTCGGCAACGGGTTCTTCGCGAACCGCTCTCGGCCCTCTTTTACCTACAAATTTACTCTGAACAGGCTCTTTTTTGCGCTTGTTCCCAAATGCTCCAGCCGTTTTTCCTTTTTTTTCGCCGTCTTTACTCATACTTTTACCGTGCGTTTTTTTACCTTCTAATGCTAAAGGCGGTATAAAACCCTCGACAATAATTTGTTCCGGTTTTTTACCCAGCATCGTCTCGATTTTTTTCCAGGATATGTGCTCTTTGGAGGAAAGAAGCGTAATGGCCACACCCGCTTTACCCGCACGTCCCGTTCGTCCGATACGGTGGATATAATCGCTGCTGACGTGAGGAATATCATAATTGATCACAACACCTAAATTATCAATGTCAAGGCCCCTTGCCGCGATATCCGTAGCCACCAAGATCTTGATCGTGCCTGATCTAAAATCTTTGAGTGCTTTATCCCGTGCACCGTGCTTTTTATCACCGTGAATCGTCGCACATTCCAGTCCACTCTCGCGTAAATAGGTGCTCACTTCATCCGCAGCCACTTTCGTACGTGCAAATACGAGGACTTGAGGATAGTTGTTTGAACCGATCAAATACGCCAACAGCTCGCTCTTTTGTTCCAACTCTACAGGATGAACGATCTGACGTATCGTCGCATCCGCAGGTGAAAGGTTATCAATCTCTACAAGGAGCGGTTTGTTCAGGATCTTTTCACTCAGTCGCTTTACCGAAGGGGTCATCGTTGCCGAGAAAAGAATGGTCTGACGTTTGATCGGTAGCAAATCAATGATTTGCTCAACTTCCCTAATGAATCCCATATCCAGAATTGTATCCGCTTCATCCAAAACCAAAAATTGAATTTTGGACAGAGGAATAAAACCTTGTTTATTTAGCTCAATTAAACGACCTGGCGTAGCAACAATGATATCTACACCTTTATCCAAAGAGGTCGTTTGCTTGGACATATTCATGCCACCTGCAATGTTTAAAATTCTCATATCGGTGTCCATCGCATAGGAACGTATCGCTTGAGTTATTTGTGCGGAAAGTTCGCGCGTAGGGACAAGAACCAATGCACGTACACGTGCGAGTTCACCCGGGGCACTTTTGGAAAGCATTTGTAAAATTGGTAACGTATAGGCCGCTGTTTTACCGGTTCCTGTTTGAGCTGCACCCATAATATCGCGACCGCGTAAAATAAGTGGAATCGCTTTAACTTGTATGGGAGTAGGAGAAGTATGCTCCAAAGCTTCCAAATTGGTACGAAGCTGTTGGTTTAGTTGTGTAAATGGCATATTTTTCTCTTTTGTATTTATATAGTCATTCATTTTACCATTTTTATGCTTGGATTGGCTCGTTTTTTGCTACGATGATGCGACTGAAACTATCTCGAGGAAAAAACATTGAAAGCATTAGCTCTCTTAGCTGCAATAATCACCTTTTCATGGGGTGCCATAGTAAGTGGAACCGTTTATGACAAAGCAAATTCAAAACCCATACAAAATGCCATTATCATCGCAAATGGCAATGAATACCGTACTGATATTAACGGCAGTTTTACCGTTCCCGCTTCTCCTATTATTGGTGTACGTGCAATCGGATACGATCGCAAGTTTTACAAGACCGGCGGACGAATGTATTTAAACCGCTTTATCCCAAAGGCACTTTATCTTTCAAGTTTTGGTGCTACCAGTAGTAAAATTATGGGAAATGCCAAACGATTGATTCGATCAACCGAAATTAATGCATTGGTTATCGACATTAAAATGGACCGTGGACAAGTAGCATTTAAAACCCAAAATGCCATTGCCAATAAAATCGGTGCCCAGGAGATTATTCTCTTTAAAGATATCAAAAAATTTGTTGCAGACCTGCGTCATGAAGGGATTTATACCATTGCGCGGATTGTTTCATTTAAAGACACCCCTTACGTAACCGCTTTCCCACAATATGGTGTTAAAAAAAGCGATGGCACTTTGTTTACAGATAAGGAAGGTCTCTATTGGATCGATGCATCTTATACACAGCCTCGTGATTATATTATTAGTATTGCAGCAGATGCTGCGGCTGCAGGATTTGATGAGGTCCAATTTGACTATGTCCGTTTTCCAGATAGAAAAGGGATTAAATTTTCCGTTGAAAATACCCAAGCCAATCGTGTAAAAGCAATTTCCGGGTTTTTAGAAGCTGCGCGCACGCGTTTGACTCCGTATAATGTCTTTATCTCAGCCGACATTTTTGGATACGTCGGATGGCATGATGCCGATATCGAAATCGGACAGCGTGTTGATGCGCTCGCGCCGTATGTTGATTATCTCTCACCAATGCTTTACCCAAGCGGATTTAATGCAGGAATTCCTGGATATCCAAATCCTGTAAAAGCAAACTATGAAATAGTAAAACATTCATTGGATAAATCACTCACAAAATCAGGAAATTCTGCCATGTGTTATCGCCCATGGCTGCAAGCGTTCAAAGATTATGCCTTTGACCGCCGCGTATATGGTGAAAAAGAAATTCGTGATCAAATTCGTGCCAGTGAAGATTTTGGAAGCTGCGGATGGATTCTATGGAATCCTCGAAATGTCTATACTGGTGCTGGGCTGATTCGCTTAGAGAAAGAAAATTGTGATGCTACAGACAAAACAGTAGCCAAACCAGTGGTTTAATTGTCAAATTTTTCTCTAAAAATCAGGAATGCTAATGTACAATATATTAATTATGCAACAGAGGTTAATCTATGAATTCTGAAAAAGTTATTTCCGGTTTTTTTATTATATTGGCACTGACAATCAATTTTGGTTTTTTTTACGGCGATATAGATTCCATAAATCATCACAGTGTATATGAATTATTTGCGGCAATTGTTGTAAATCTTATCGCTACCATTATGAAGCTAGGGGACAAAACTCAAACCGGTTCTGTCCTACTGGCAACAAGTTTTGTAGCTGATCTTCAACTTATTGCTGCTGCTATAGTATGGGGAATTGTCAATATGACCAGCGTAATGACTCCAGAGCTTTTCACAATCGTTGTTTCATTATCCGGTGGTGCTTTGATCGCTAATATAATTTCAGTCACTTTATTTGTTGGCGAAACCCTTTTACTTAAACGGTAATTTCAGCAATATATGAATAACGAATCGTCTATCTGGCTTTTTTTACGAAAGATGAGGGCTCCCCTCATAGTCCTAAACCTCGCTCATGCCATTCCCGTACTCGTACTTACCTTAGTTCCCGGTATAGATACACAGGGTAATTCGACACATCTTACGATCTTTGATGCCATGTATGTCGTTGGCTATACTGCAACCACCATTGGATTTGGGGAAATTCCTTATGCATTCAGCTATCCGCAGCGCATTGTTGTCTTAATCACTATTTATACTACGGTTCCTGCATGGTTTTATGCCCTGGGTTCACTCATCGCACTTTTTCAAGAAAAGACCTTTATCAATGCGGTAAAAATGAATACCTTTAGACGTAAAGTTCGCCAGATTAGGCAAGATTTTATCATCATCTGCGGTTATACTGATTCTGCAAAACTTCTTATTGATAAACTCAATGAAGATAATCTCTATCGTTTAATTGTGATTGATAAAAATAGTGACAAAATCGAAGCTTTGCAAAGTGAACTTTATATGCCGTCTATTCCGGCAATTGCTGCAGATGCATCTATGACAGATGTCCTAAAATCATCAGGGATCCAGTCGCCTAACTGCAAGTTTCTCGTTACCTTATTCGACGATGATCAGCTCAATCTAAAGATTTCTGTGCGTGCTCGAATATTAAATGAAGAGATCAAAATCATTGCCCGATCAGGCGTAAAACATGGAGGAGAAAACCTTACTAATATTGGCGTGAACCATGTCATCGATATATTCTCAATTATTGCAAGACGTATTGATTTTGCCCTTAAATCACCTTATCTATTTAACCTTCTCAATTGGGTACAAGGGGGTAATTTGCATGTCAGTAAAACGGATATTTTACCTACAGGCAAATACATCGTTTGCAGCCGAGGCCGTTTTGGCAATACCATACAGAACACTTTGGATAAAAATAATATAGAATACACCTATCTTGATATCAATAAGGAAATTCACGAAAAAGTTTCTTCGGATCAAGACTTCTTTTTACAAGCCGGAATATTAGAATCCTCATGTATTATTGCCGGAACGAATGATGATGCCATAAATTTATCTATTATTGCAACAGCAAGGGCAATCAATCCTAATATATTTGCAATTGTACGAGAAAACGAACTTGAAGAGCGCAGCCTCTTTTCTCATTTACGGGTTGACAAAATTTTTGTTCTCGACCAAATTGCAGCCTTGGACGGGTACAACTATATCGATCGTCCCATGACATTGAAATTTATTGACGGTATCTCGAATTTCGATAAGGAAAAGTTAGCTGATACCCTTTTATTGATTACCAAGAGGATCAATAAACGTCCAAAATTACTTGAATTGACAATTGACTATCAACATATGTATGCACTGGCGCATTGCCTAGAAACCTGTCCCATTACTATTGGACAAATTTTGAATAATCCTTATCGTGATGGAATCGATTTAAAAGTGGTCATACTGGGACTTCAACGGGAAAACGGGGAATTCATACTCTTACCTGATGAGAATACTTTTTTTGAACAAAATGATCATATATTGTTTGCCACAACTGTTCCTAGCCTAAAAAAGTTTGAGACAATTATGAATCATTACTATGAGCTTTATTATGTACTTAACGGTGTAGAAGCTCAACGATTTAAACTTCCATGGAGCGACTAAGTATCAACGCGATCTTCCATCGCTTTAGTCAAAGATAATATATCGACATTTTCCAGACTTACTCCGGTAGGGACTCCTTGTGCAATTCGCGTAAATCGCACATTACACCCGCTTAATTTATCTTCGATATACAGCATTACCCCATGATTAGCAATCGAGGGGGTCAAAGCAAAAATAACTTCCTTTATGCCGCTATTAACCAGATCACGTAAATGTGGCGCATTAAGCAGTTCTAATGATTCCAAAACAAAATAACGTCCGTCAAACAGTCCATTTTCTTCAAACGTTAAAATATCTTTTGCATTCTCTACAATACACAATATCTCATGATTACGCCGTTCATCACTGCAAATTTCACAAAGTTCATCCTCACTGATCCCACCACATGAACGGCATTTTTTGAGACTCGTAATGGCATTTTCAATTGCATGGGCGAGTTTTAATCCGCCGAAGCTGTCATTCATAACCATATGGTATGCCAAACGTGTTGCTGATTTTTGTCCGATTGTTGGCAGTTGCTGCAATGCATCAACGAGTCTGTTAAACTTTTCTAGAGAGCGTTTCATAGAGATATTGTATCGAAAAGATTTTCATTATTAGTTTAGTCTTTTAGACTCAATTATTGTAACACTGTGTTTGATATGCTATAATTCCGAAAATTTTTAACCTATTTATGGAGTTACACATGGACGAATTAAGTTATTATGAAATTCTCGAAGTCACAAAAAATGCCAATGGAGATGAAATTAAAAAAGCTTACCGAAAAATGGCAAAACTTCATCATCCAGATCGAAACCCAGACAATCCCGATGCAGAACATAAATTCAAACTCTGCAACGAAGCCTATCAAGTCCTAAGCGATGATAATCAACGTGCACTTTATGACCGATATGGGAAAGAAGGATTGCAAGGCGGAGGTGCATCTCGTGGACGTGGTGGCTTTGATGATCTAGGCAGTATCTTTGAAGAGATGTTTAATGGATTTGGCGGTACCGGACGCCGTCAGTCACGTGAACCTACCGATAAATTTGCCTTGGACTTGGGCGTAGAAATCAAAATAAGTTTCAAAGAAGCTGTTTTTGGTTGCGAAAAAGAAGTAACTTTCAGTAGCAAAAAATCATGTAAAACCTGTAAAGGAACCGGCGCCAAAGATGGCAAAGTTACCTCATGTAACCAATGCGGCGGTAAGGGCCAAGTTTATGTTCGACAGGGATTCATGACCTTCTCTCAGACATGTCCTGCCTGTCATGGCGAGGGGACGATGGCCACTGCTAAATGTTCTGACTGTAAAGGTAAAAGCTATACGGAAAGCAAAGAAAGCGTGACAGTCAAAGTACCTGCTGGTATCGATACAGGCAACCGCCTAAGAGTATCAGGACGCGGTAATACAGGTAAAAGCGGTGTAGCAGGTGATTTATACGTTACTTTTGAAGTTGAAGAAGACAGCCACTTTATCCGCAACGGGAATGATATCTATTTGCAAGTTCCCGTATTCTTTACCCAAGCCGTTTTGGGTGAAAATATCACCATTCCATCACTCACAGGGGATGTTCTCTTGGAGCTTGAAAAAGGGACCAAAGACAAACAGCAATACCGTTTCAGAAATGAAGGAGTAGCAGATGTTCACGGTCGGGGCAAAGGGGATTTGATAGCTCAAGTCACCCTCACCTACCCCACAAAGCTTACCGGCGAGCAAGAAGATCTCCTACAAAAACTTCAAGCAAGTTTCGGCATCGAATCCAAACCTCATGAGAGTATGTTTGAAGCAACCTTTGAAAAAGTCAAAGGGTGGTTTAAATAACCATTTTAGCCTTGCATTTTATTTGCAAGGTAATTTGCGGTCGGGGCATCTACTGAATTCACATGCATAACAATCCACTCTGGTGTTTTGTATACAAAATTAATAATTTTCTTAATATCTCCGAACTTTTTCCACTGTCTGACCGCAGATGCAAGATCCAATAAAAACATATCATGAGCCGTTTTATGCATCTCGAACGATGGAAAATCGTATTCTTCCATCAAGCGTTCTTCGTTTGCAAAATGCATTTGTACATGTTCGATGTATTCATCGAGCTTTTTTTCAAGCTCGCCTATTTCTACTGTTTTTCTCTCAAATCCAAATGCAAGCTTCTCAATTTCATTAAGAATTTTAATCTCATTTTCATGTGTCTGCTGCATCTGCTCGACACTCATATCCTCAATTTGCTCAATATAAACCAATGCCATAAAATCTCCCCTAATAAACCTTATATAGTAGAGCGTTTTGGATAGGCCATAGCGATTACAATCGCTATAACGGCATAGGTCCATGGTACGAAATCCGGTACCGGGACAGGGTCTCCTTTTGCATACGAATGCATTCCTGCTAGATAATAATTAACCCCGAAGTATGTCATCAAGACTGACGTAAATGCTAAAAGTGAAATAACACTGAAATTATAATCATTATAGGCACCTTTGATCATCCGTAAATGTATAACTACTGCGTACACAAGAATTGTTACCAATGCCCATGTCTCTTTTGGGTCCCATCCCCAATAGCGTCCCCAACTCTCATTGGCCCACACACCGCCTAAGAAGTTACCAACCGTCAATAAAACTAACCCGATCATTAAACTCATTTCATTAATGCCGTTAAGCTCTTTGATGGCTAAATTGAGACGTGCTTCATTAGAAGGTCTTTTGAGAATAAAGAGAATCAAAGTAATCATACCAAGTAATGCGCCAAGTCCTAAGAAACCATAACTCGCCGTAATCATTGAAACGTGAATACTTAACCAATAGGATTGTAATACAGGCACAAGATTGGTAACCTGAGGGTCAAGCCAGTTTAGGTGTGCAACGAAAAGAATAATACCGGCCATAATTCCAGTTGCAGCAAGGGTGATCGCCGATTTTCGTGAAAATATAAATCCTGCCAGTACGGTTGCCCATCCGATATAAACCATGGATTCGTATCCGTTAGACCATGGGGCATGTCCTGCAATGTACCAACGCATAGCTAAGCCAGCGGTATGTGCCACGAAAAAGAGCACTAACAAAGCGAAGGTTGCTTTGCTAAATATGTTAAGGTTGAAATTTGGCTTGAGAATTTTTAGAAACGAGAGCAAAAGCAAGGTAAAGCCAACAATAAAGTACAAAGGCCATAATTGTTCAAAAACATTCCATTTGTTATATGCGAGTTCTACTTTTACTTTTGTATCACTTGGATAGACACTCGCACCTGCAAAATGTTGATACTTATCAATCAAAGACAATGCTTTATCAGCTTGTGACCAATCACCGCTTTTGAGTGCAGAATCAACGGAGTTAAAATAACCCATGGCCATCAAACGTACCATTTGGCTGTCTTTTGGGTCCAATGTCTGCAATGCCTCAATGGTCGCATACCATTTGTTGTTTTGGTCGTTTGGTTTTGGCCACATTTGGATCAATGAACCGGTATAGACCATAAATGCCACATTAACACGTTCATCAATTTGCAATAATGCTTTATCAAATTTATCCCGTTTCCCTGGGGCTTTACGATTGGCTTGATCAACTTGGGAAGCCAATTTATATCCTGTAATTTCATCGGGCACTTCAAAAAACTGAGAAAAAGCAGCTACTTTTGCATCTTCTGGAAGCCCGATACGCTTATTTATCTCTTTGTCCCCTGTTTTAATCATCGCAATTTCGCGCCATGCATCCGGACGAAGCATCATCCCCATGATAACTTGATTGGCATTGAGACCCAACAACGATGTACTGCGGTTTAGTTTAGACAAAATTTCATGGGACAACGTATCTAGGGGCTTCATGCGTCCAGCAGAATCCTGTACAATTAAATGGCCAAATTTTTCAGCATGCGCCGCATCAAAACTTTTGGCCGTAATAATAACCGGATTTTCAACATCAGCAGCACGAAGATTTGAACTGTTCAAAGCTAAAATCATAAGAGCAAAAGAAGCAGCAAGTTTTTTTGCATTTAAAGATTTGAGTTTCTCACTAAGAGCGTTAAATCGACCATTTTTAACGATCAAAACAGCGAACAGTCCAATGGCGAGCAATAAGTAACCTATATACGTCACCAAAGTGCCCGGATCACGATTGACTGATAAAACTGTTCCCATTTCGTCTTGATCAAATGATGACTGAAAGAAGCGGAACTGTTTATAATCAAGAATATGATTCATGTAAATGCGATAAGGCATTGTAACTCCATCAGCTTGGTCAATAAGAGTAACCTCACTCGCATACGATGCCGGAGACATTGAACCTGGATATCGCTCTAACTGAAAGTCATTGAGCTGTATTGCAAACGGTAAAGTACGCTCTATAGATCCATATGCCACATCAACCGTAACCTTCCCTAATATGACTGTTTTTGCTTCTCCAATTTCACCCTGTGTTCCTAAAACAATAATCGAATCTTTATTGTCTTCATGACTTAGCTTCAACGTTAACGCATCAGTACCTTTAGCCATAGGGCCTTGTACAGGCTCTGATACGAGTTTCATACTCCCCTTAGGGATAAAAGATCGCAGTACGAAGCCACTTTGTGACGTTTGAAATAAAGTACGGTTTAGAAGCTCACTTTTACCCGCTTCTGTAGAGCCAGCTTGTTGCGTATCCATGCTCAGGGTATTGAGTTTCATCTCATGATTCATCATGACTTTATCCCCCTCAACACGCAAAGAAACAACCGGCTTTTCAAACTTTTGCCCTGATTCAAAATCAAGGACAACATCATTAGCTTCAAAGGAATCGCCTTTTTTCAAGCTGACTTGTTCTCCACTACCCCCTGCTGTGATCATCATATTAAGAATCGGTTCACCTTTAGGATCACTTACAGCTTCCAATCGCGCATCACCCATATAGGCATCCAATTTAACGTTAACCTCTTTACCGTCAAAGGACAATGTACGTTCAAATCTATTAGATAAACGCTTTGAGAGAAACAATGGTTCTTGAAACGTATACGATTTCCCCTCATTGTGTACGTTAAAGGTCACATACGGTTCATTGCTTATGATGACGTTATTGCTTTCACCCTCTCGAATGTGCATCACACCCTCATACCCAAAATAGCGGGTTACTGCTGCACCCACCAATATAATCAAAAACGAAACGTGAAAGATAAAGACAAACATTTTTTCTTTTCGTGCCATATTGAACTTAATGATATTAAGCAATAAATTAAGAGCAAGCAGACCTAATAGCATCTCAAACCATCGGGCATTGTAAATATCCGCTTTTGCCGTCATTGTGCCATAATCATTTTCCACAAATGTAGCGTAGCCGATAGTGACGGCAAATATCAGCATGAGAACCACCATGGTTTTCATAGAACTTAAAATAGAATGGATTTTATTCATAAGGAACCTATCGTAAAAATATAGTCGCAATTGTAGTGCGTGTAAGGTAAATATATGTTAATTCACTATTAATGATATTACACACCCTCAAGAATCATCGCCTCTGCAATACGCTTAAACGCCGCAATATTTGCACCGTCAACAAAGTTTCTCTCTTTCCCATACTCTTTTGCCGTTAAAGCTACGCGCTTGTAAATCTGACACATAATTTCATTGAGTTTAGCGTCTACTTTTTCGTAACTCCACTTTTCCATAGAAGCATTTTGACTCATTTCAAATTCACTCACCGCGACACCTCCTGCATTGGAAGCTTTTCCGGGAGCGAAAAGAACCCCTTCTTTTAAAAAAAGCTCTATGGCCAAAGGTTCTGTAGGCATATTTGCCCCTTCAATCACCGCTACACAACCGTTTTTTATCAGCGTTACCGCATCTTCTTCGGTAAGTTCATTTTGAGTTGCACACGGAAATGCGGCAAAACAGGGAATGTCCCATACAGCATGTCTCCCATCAGGATAGTCGGCTTTTTTTATATGAACAGAACCTTGTATTTGTAACGCATAGTGCTCTAATGAAAAACGCTTTCCATTGCCTTTTAGTGTTTTTAGTATATTTAGATCGATACCGTTTGGGTCATAAATACTTCCCTCGCTATCGCTGCAAGTTACAACTCTCGCTCCAATATGCTGTAGTTTTTCGATGGTATGTATAGCAACATTTCCAGCACCGCTGACCACACAAATTTGATCTTCCAAAACTTCTTCCAATTCTTGCTTGAGCATCTCTTGTGCAAAATAAACAACTCCGTATCCCGTCGCCTCAGGGCGAAGTAAAGAACCCCCAAAGGCATAAGGTTTACCACTTAGAACACCGTCATAGCTTCTATTTATCCGTTTATATTCTCCATATAAAAAACCTATTTCTTTCGTCCCTACTCCAATATCACCTGCTGGCACATCAATGCGCGCTCCGATATATTGATGAAGCTCCCGCATAAACGCACGACAAAATTTCATGATCTCAAAATCACTTTTCCCTTTGGGATCAAAATCACTTCCCCCCTTGGCACCGCCGATCGGCAAACCGGTCAAAGAATTTTTAAAAATCTGCTCAAATGCTAAAAATTTCAATACACCTGGAGTGACACTGGGGTGAAAACGAAGCCCACCCTTATAAGGCCCAAGTGCATTATTGTACTGAATACGATACCCATTGTTAATATGAACATGATTGCTATCATCTACCCACTGCACTTTGAACTGTATCATCCGATCTGCAGTCACCAAACGTTCTAAAATAGCATAGGTTTCATAGCGATCATCGCCTAGTATCACATCTTCTAGCGAATTCAATACTTCGCTAACTGCTTGTATGAATGTATTGTCAATGGAACAATTTGAATTTTCAAGATTTTCTATAATTTTTTTGACCATATTATGCCTTATCTCTAGAGATACTTATTTAAGTTCACCCCAATGTTTTCCAATATGCATCGAGGTTTTCAGCGGAACGCGCAGTTCCAAGATATGTTCCATTGCATCCACAAATCGCTGTGCCAATTGTGGCGCAACCTCTTCATCTACTTCAAAAATCAATTCATCGTGGATTTGCAACAGCATTCGTGCACGTAGTCCTTCATTTCGTATCATATTATCGATTACGTTCATCGACAACTTGATGAGATCCGACGCGGAGCCTTGGAATACGGTATTAACCGACTCGCGCTCGTATGCCGCTTTGAGCATTGGGGTAGCTGAGCCAAAATCAAAGTAACGACGACGGTGCAACAGTGTCTCAACGTATCCCATTTCTTTGGCTTGCTCAACGATGCTGCTAAAATATCCTTTGACGCTTGGGAACGTCTCGAAATAACGTTCAATGATCTCTTTTGCCTCTTTAGTAGTGATTCCCAAGGTATCAGAGAGCTTTTTCTGTCCCATCCCGTAGAGCAAGCCGAAATTGACGGTTTTAGCGATGTTGCGTTTGCTTGCGGCTTGGGCTTCACCGAATAATGCTATCGCCGTTTGCATGTGGATGTCATGCCCTTCATTAAAGGCATTAACCAACACACTGTCCCGACTAAAATGGGCCAACAAACGCAACTCAATTTGAGAATAATCTATTCCGATAAGTTTTTTCCCTTTTGGAGCAACAAATGCTTCTCGTATACGCATCCCCAATGCCGTTTTAACGGGAATGTTTTGCAGATTCGGATTTTTGGAACTAAGCCGTCCCGTCGCCGTACCTGTCTGAACGAATGAGGTATAAATGCGAGAGTTTTTATCGCTCTTTGCCAGTGCCATCAGCGGTTCTATGTAAGTTGAATAAAGTTTGTGGTATTCTCGATATTGAAGCAGCATAGCAACAATAGGATGCTCATTTTTCAGTCCTTCCAAGACCGATTCATCCGTACTGTAACCTGTTTTTGTCTTCTTTCCGTGCGGCAAAGCCAACGTTTCAAACAATACTGTTCCCAGCTGTTTAGTGGAGTTTAGATTAAATACTGTGCCACATGCCTCATGAATCGTTTCTGTCAGTGACGTCAATTCTTTGGAGACTTCAGACTTGAAAAGTTCCAGTGCATTCACATCAACAGCGATCCCTTCTCTCTCCATACCCAATAACGTCAACGTAAAAGGGAATTCGACTTCTTGAGCTTCTTTGAGAGCTTCGTTGCCCCCTTTTAGCTCAAGCTGTTTGATCAAAAGATCGTACAAACGCATCGTAATGTACGCATCTTCTGCAGCATATCGGCAAGCATCCTCAATAGCGACCGAGGCAAAACTATCACCCTTTTTGACCGTATCTTTGAAATGGATCATCTCATGACCCAACAACGATTGGCTCAAACTGTCCATTGAAAGCGATCGTCCAGAATCACCCAGCCATGCCAACACCATGGTGTCCGCATGAATAGGCAGTCTTTCAACTCCTAGATACCGAGTAACAAAATGCAAATCAAATTTGATATTATGGCCTATGACCTTGCGCTTAAAAATTTCCGCTATCGCTTTTTTGGCCGCACCGGCACTAACTTGATCGCCAACACCAAGATAAGAGTGCGCAATCGGAACATAATACCCCGTTTTACCATCCGTACTGAAGCTAAATCCCACCAATGTATCGCTATGGTAATCCAACCCCGTCGTTTCAGTATCAAATGCGATCAATACATCTGCTTCAATGTCCGCGATATGTTGTTCCAATGCTTTATCACTATCAATAAGAACCGTACACCCCTGTTCATTGCTACATACCGATACGGTTGACATTTTTTCTACAGGCGGAAATTCTTGGGATTCATCAAAAAGTGCTTTGGCTTTGAGTGAACGCAATACCCCATTCATTTCATAATGGACGAGATCATCGTAAATGGGAAGAAAAGGATTTTCGAAATGCATTTCATATTCGCTAAAATCCATGCTTTTAAAGACATCTGCTTTAAGGGTCACTAATTCTCGCGAACGATAAGCGTCATCACGATAGGTATCCAATAAACCGCGAATACGTACGGGCATCACTTCATCAAGACGTTCATACATCACATCTAAGCTTCCAAACTGTTCCAGTAGTTTTTGTGCAGTCACTTTGCCTATCCCTTTAACACCGGGGACGTTATCGGCTGTATCCCCGATTAGTGCTTGATAATCAATAAACTGGCTGGGATGCACGCCGTATTTTTCCATACAATGCTTTTCATTGAGTACTTTTTTGCTGATGGCATCGACCAAAACGACCAAATCATCCTCAATAAGCTGATACAAGTCTTTGTCATGTGATACGATACGAACCAAATACCCCTGTTCTCTCGCATGGTGCACTACCGAAGCAATCATATCATCGGCTTCATACCCGCTTAGAGAAAGGGACTTGTATCCCATTTTATCAATCCAGTCGATCGCGATGGGCAATTGCTTCACAAGTTCTTCAGGTGCAGGCGAACGATTGGCTTTATAATTTGGATCAATATCTGATCTAAAACTTGGTCCTTTTGCGTCCAAAGCGAAAATGAGATAATCACTGCTATGATCTTTGTGAAGTGATGCGATAAAATTCATAAATCCGGTCAAAAGACCGGTCGGAAAACCATGTTTATTTCTAAGAGGGGGAAGAGCGTAAAACGAACGGAAAAAGAATCCAAAAGTATCTATAATTGTTATTGTTTTTGAGGCCATCTTTATTAAAACTATACCGCTTTAGTATCAACAATAGCATCAATTGCTTTTTGCAATTTAATAACATCAAACCCTGCTTCTTCGGCTTTTTTAAGCCCCAATGAAATTGAACGCTCAGATAACGGATCATTAATTGGCATAATTGTTTTGATGATATTAAGTGCTGCAGAAAATTCTTTAACTTCATCAGGAGCTTTATGTGGCGTGTCTGAAAAAGATATCATTTGAACAAATTCATGATCAAAATTCCAATGAGAAAAAATGGCTGCAGTTACTTCTGCGGTTGACGCTTGAACATAACTTTGTTCAACACTTGAAATATCGACAGCAACTTCAATATCCGATTTAAAATTGGTCACCAGTTCTTCTTGAATAATATCACTCGCGATAACAATCTTTCCTGTTTCTTGCAAAAAAGAGGCAAGAAAAAGTTTATCTGCTTTGCTCCTGTCAATTTGACTAAACCATTTGTGAGACAAAACAGCTTGCATGGAAGATATTTCTGCAAAACGCTCTGACGTGATACCATAAGGCTCCATATCAACATTCAAAAGTTTACGAACCGAATTACCCAAACCTATTGATCGTGTCATGCTCATACCAAACAGTGAAACAGCCTGAGCCACATTATTAATCTCACGACGCAAACTGTAAAGCGGTGAGTTGGCTGCTTTTAATAAATTAGCCACGATCATCGGATCACCCTCTATCGTTTTAACCAAATCACCGATAGAAGATTCAGGATCATTGCAAACTCTTTGCATGTCTATTACTGTTTTAGGCAATGGAGGTAACGATTTAATGCTGTCTATCATTGAACTTTTCATTCATGGTCCTTATAGTATAAGCTACTGCGTTTATTATATCTTATTTAACTCAAGAGCCAAATATTTTCCGGTAAAACTTCCGGTTTTTTCCCAGTCAAGTGCTACTGCTTCAGGATTCCCTTGAGCTACCAAAAGCCCTCCGCCTGATCCACCCTCAGGGCCTAAATCAATAATATAATCTGCATTTTTTATCATATCAAGATTATGCTCAATTACCAAAACAGAATTGCCAAGTTCTACAAAGTTATGGAGTACCTTCGTCAAACGGTTTACATCATCAAAATGCAATCCGGTAGTTGGTTCATCAAGAATATACAATGTATTTCCTGTGTCTTTTTTACTCAATTCCTTGGCCAACTTAATCCGTTGTGCTTCACCGCCGGAGAGAGTGATTGCATTTTGTCCCAAGGTAATGTAGTCCAATCCGACATCACTGAGGGTCTGCAAAATCACCTTCATTTTAGGAATAGGAGCAAAAAAGATCAATGCTTCGCCTACACTCATATTGAGTACATCGGAAATCGTTTTTCCTTTGTATTCTACTTGCAAGGTCTGTAAATTATAACGGCTTCCATGACAAGCATCACATTTAACCATAATATCGGGAAGGAAATGCATTTCAATCTTTATTTCACCCTCCCCCTGACATTTTTCACAACGACCGCCTTTGACGTTAAAACTAAAGCGTGATGCCGTATACCCTCTAATCTGGGCCTCTTTCGTTTTTGCAAATAAATTACGAATTTCATCCATAACACCCGTATACGTTGCTGGATTTGAACGTGGTGTACGGCCGATTGGGCTTTGATCCAAATAAATGACTTTATCAAGCTTTTCTAGCCCCGTAATTTCAACACCCTCAACTCGGTTTACTTTACGCGCACGATTTAAAATTTCTCTTGCAACAGGCAAAAGCGTCTGTAATATGAGAGAACTTTTACCGCTTCCGCTCACACCCGTAACGCACACAAAATTATGAAGAGGAATAGAAACACTCAAGTTTTGAATGTTGTTGAGGGATACATTTTTGATCTCCATCCACTCTTTTTGCTCTCGTCTGTAAAAATATTTTATTTGCTTGCGTCCAGAGAGATAGTCGGCAGTAAGTGTATCGCTTTTTTTCATCTCTTCAAGTGTTCCTGCAAAAACAACATTTCCGCCGTATTTTCCTGCACCTGGACCAATATCCACAATGAAATCGGCATGTTCTATCGTCTCTTTATCATGCTCCACGACGATGACCGTATTGCCTTTTTCCTGTAGTGAACGAAGAGTTCGAATAAGCTTTAGGGTATCCCGTTCATGCAAACCGATACTTGGTTCATCCAACACATACATAACCCCTGTCAATCCGCTTCCGATTTGAGATGCGATACGAATACGCTGTGCTTCCCCTCCGCTGATACTGCGTGCATCACGGCTTAAAGATAAATACCCAAGACCAACATCAAAAAGGAAAAACAGACGCTCGCGTATTTCATTGAGAATAGAAGCCGCAATCATCGTACTTTGATCACTCAAATGCTCAAATGTTTTAGGGTCAACAAACCATGCATAAGTGTCTTTGAGTGGCATAGTGATCACATCCCCAATCCCCTTATCCGCTACTTTTACCGCCAAAGATTCACGTTTAAGCCGATTCGAATTACAGACATTACACGGCTTTTCAGACATATAATCCGCAAGATCTTTTTCGTCTTTAAATATATCGTAAGCAATACGGACGATTCCAGGCCATGTTCTGCTTATCGGGTGTTCTTGCCATTTGAAGGCAACATCGTCAACCGTGCCATGCAATATAGCTTTCTTCTGATGTTCTTCAAGAGAATAAAATGGCACACTGATGTCTATTCCTACCGTGGCACAAAAAGCTTTTAGAAAAGTAAAATAATACCCTTTGTTGAATCCATAAACGATTTTGATCGCCCCTTTCTCAACAGAGAGCTCGGAATCAATAATCTTTTCATAATCTAGTGAATAGCGAATCCCCAATCCGTCACACTCAGAGCACGCACCTTTTGGGGAGTTAAATGAAAATGAGAGTGGTTCCAACGGGTCAAAACTGACCTTACAGTCAAAACATGCACTGTGTTCACTGTAATGAATGAGCTTATCATGTAGACCTACTTCTTCATGGTTTTGAATTTCTATTTCTACTTCTCCAAAACTTTCTTTAAGCGCCTTCTCAACATCTTGTCCCAAACGATCGTGATTTTCATCTTTAACAACGAGACGATCAATAACTACCTTTATCGTATGTTTCTTCGTTTTAGAAAGCTCAATCTCCTCATCCAAACGAACCATAACGCCGTCAATTTGAGCTCGTACGTATCCTTTGTGTCGTAAGGATTCGAAAATATCAGAAAAAGACCCTTTTTTTTCTCTTACAAGAGGTGACATAATTACTATTTTTGAATCAACAGGCAATTTTAATACCTGGTCAATAATATCTTGTGCCGACATTTTGGTAATCTGTTTTCCGCATAAATGGCAATGCTGAACACCGATGCGAGCATATAAAAGTCGTAAATAGTCATATATTTCGGTAATCGTCCCTACAGTTGAACGGGGATTTTTGGATGTTGTTTTTTGATCAATAGCGATCGCAGGGGTAAGTCCTTCAATCTTGTCAACATCAGGTTTTCCGACACGATCCAAAAATTGACGTGCATACGATGAGAGCGATTCAATGTAACGGCGTTGCCCCTCCGCATAAAGGGTATCAAATGCCAAAGTGGACTTTCCGCTTCCGCTGATCCCTGTAAAAATAACAAGCGAATTTTTAGGAATTTCCAAAGATATATTTTTGAGATTGTTCTCACGAGCACCTATAATTTTAATCATATCCATACTGTTTATCCCACAATGATTTTGTACGCCGTAAGGGCGAAAATAACACTATAAAAAGCAACAAGAACCTGTTTGTAATGCTTAATGTGTATTCTTTCTAGCAAATAAATTCCCATACCGATCCCCAGTAATGATGAAAATGCAAGGAGAAGACCTGCTTGCCAATTTAACATTCCCAAGAAACCTAATGTAACAAAAGCCGACCCAGAAGTAAATATTACAAAGAAAAGTCCAATGGCTGATGCTTTCTTGAGTTCGAATCCCATAAAGGAAACTAAAACTGGTGTCATCAAAATTGATCCTCCTACCCCTAACATTCCTGAAAATACCCCAATCAAACTTCCTATTACTGCGTACAGTGGTCGATTGATGATCTCAGATCGTGTAGGCCTAGGAGAGGACATTACAAACCGCCCTAGAGTAAAAGCGACAATAGCCAAAAAAAACCATTCAAGCATTGCTTCATCTAAAACTTTAACCAGTACAGCACCCAACGTAGCTCCAAACAATCCGCCAAAGCCAAAATATTTAATATCACTGATGACATAGGTTTTTTTCTTTTGATGCATCCAAGCTGCCATTAATGAACCAAAAAGCATCTGCATTACCGATAAAGCAATAGCCTCTTTGATCCCAAATCCAAGGAGCATCAATAAAGGCACACTCACCGTCCCTCCTCCAATTCCAAAAAAACCGGACAAAGTACCTACAGCTACACCTAAAACAATTAGTTCGATTGTCATCATATTACGCTTTATATTCGATTATACTGCGCGATTATACTTAAGTTTACCCCTATTCTTTCCTTGTATTTTTACGCTATAATCTATTACCTAGTGAAATATAATGGAGCTTACAATGTTGCCAACAATTCTTCAGGCTGCAGAAAATTTTTGTATACACCAAATTCGTTTGCCACATACAACTATCCAAATGAGTGATAAAAAGAGAACACTTATTGCTTACCTAGACTTAGAAACAAAAAATGGCATCAAGTATCGTGCCTATTTGGGATGTGATAATGTACTTATACAACACATAACCGAAATTTTTTTAGGTGAAGAGACTTCAGAGGAGGAAACCCTTGTGGACATGTTGCTTGAAACAACCAATATGATTATAGGCAGCGCAAAAGTACTTGCTGAAGAGTCTGATGCAAATTCATTTATAATTTCGACACCACATTTTCTAAAAGAGGATTATTTCACTATGCCATATGACGGAATTCAGGCTGTTCAAGTTGCCAATGGTGAAATGGTAATTGCGATAAAGGCCTTATGACTATGGATGAAGAATTACCTCTTGCTGTTGAGCTGCCTATTTCTGAGAAAGAAGGTTCATTTGATCCGCTTAAAGAACTCGGATGGATGAACTATGAGGGACTACTTGATATGGAAGTTGAATTTGTAGCCGACTTGGGCCAAACAACCCTCTCACTAGGAGAAATACTTAAGCTGGAAAAGGGGTCAGTCATTGATTTGGGAAAACCGGCCGGTGAGAGTGTCGAATCGTATGTAAATCAACGTATTATTGGAAAAGGGGAAGTAATGGTTTATGAAAAAAATCTTGCAATACGTATCAACGAGGTACTCGATTCGAGTGCAGTGTTGTATTATTTATCCAAAGAGAGACTATGAAAAAATTAGCCCTAATTCTACTTATTCCCGGCATTCTTTTTGGATCCAAGATTCTCAGTTACAATATTTATGATCGCCAAGACCATGTTGATGTGATGCTTACCTTTGATACCCCATACGAGGGTGTTTTACGTCAGAACAGACAAGGAAATATTATCGTTATTAAACTGGAAGAAGCCTCCATCGACTCCCCCTTGGAAAAAACGATTAATTCTGAATTTCTTCAAAAACTTTCCATTTCCCCTGATGCTGATCAAATACAAATTGTAGCGAATGTCCCTGCCAATGTTACACTTAAAGCGTCTAAAACATCTGATTCATATGGCTTGAGACTACGTTTTAACCCACTTGCATCGCCAATGGAAAATAATGTTGCAGGACAAAATGCAGCTACAATCTCTACTCTTCCCACTAAGCCAGGAAATGAATTTGAACAAAGCTATTATGTCGTTATTGGCATTTTAGTCATTGGAATAGGGATACTCTTTTGGCTTAAACAAGGAATAGCCAAAAAAACAATCCGCATGCGAGAAGAACCAAAAGCTCCATGGTCCTTTAATAGCGATAAAAAAAGTAACCCTGTTTTAGCTTCAGCAGCATCCTTGGCAAATACATTAGGAGGCGGTGGTGTCCAAATTCGGTTTCAAAAAACACTTGATGCTTCCCATTCTGTAGCCATGCTCGACTTTGGAACGCAAAGTTATCTCGTTCTTTTGGGGAACAATACGATTTTATTGGATAAATTTCAAGACAATATCCCTATTTCACAAAATGAATTTGAGAGTATGCTAAAATCCAAACATCAAGAGCTCGATGGTTTTTTTCAGTTAGGAACGACGCAAGATGAGTCTTTTGACTCCTATAAAGAAAAGGCTTCCGGAGGGTATTAAGGTACCTTTATTTAGCAATCACAACTCATAGACGAAGCTTTAAACCCTTCGTATATTTGACGGTTTTCACGGAAAAACTGATCTACAACTTCCGTAAAATGAAGTGGGTCGTCAATACGATTCACAGCATCACGTAAAGCGGAGGCTCCTTCATACCCTTTTGAGTAGGTATGGACATGCTTACGAAACATCACCACTCCTCTGTCACCGTAAAATGAAATCATCCCCCGTACGTGCTCCATAATGATTGCATGTTTTAACATTGGATCTACTGCACTGTTACCTGTTTTTAGTTGATGGAAAATCCATGGTGCTCCAACCGCCCCACGTCCTATCATAATACCATCAGCATTGGTGTGCTTTAAAACCCATTGTGCTTTTTCATAGGAATCGATATCACCATTGGCAATTACAGGAATCGAAACAGCGGCTTTAATCTCAGCAATTGCGTCATAGTCTACAGCTGCTTTAAATTTACCTGAGCGTGTTCGTCCATGTACTGCTATAAAATCAGCCCCGCATTCCTCTACAAGCTTTGCAATTTCAATATGATTTTTTTCCTCAAATCCTAAACGAATTTTGACGCTGAGTGTCGATTTATTGGAGGTTTTTTTAATCGTTTCAATAATTCTAGCCATACGGGGCAAATCGTTGAGTAACGAACTTCCTGATCCATGACAAACAATTTTTGGAACGGGGCAACCACAGTTAAGGTCGATAATATCGATATCATTGTACTCATTTAACAGCTCAACCGCACGACGTACAATATCTTCTTCAGAGCCTGCTATTTGAACTGAGTATGGATCTTCATTGGGGCTGCGTTCCAGCATTTTAAATGTTTTAGTTGATCCATGTGCCAATGCATTTGAGCTAAGCATTTCACTTACGGTTAAATCGGCTCCAAATTTTTTAACCACATTCCGAAATGGAAGATCTGTATAGCCCGCTAATGGGGCAAGCACATATACGGGAGTCTTAAATGAAAGTTTATCAGTCATGAAGTTTACCTATAATAGAAGAGCTGGATAAATAAAGATCGTTATCCAACATAATAATGTTAATCGCAGTGTCGGCGGAAAAAGATAGCAATATCATAATGTTTATTAGAACGCTTTAGATCCCTGTATGCTTTAAAAATTTGATATTCATCGTGAGCTGTATTGTTGAGTAACTCATTGGCGACATCAATCATTTGTAAATCATACAGTGTATAAAAATACGCTTCCATAACATCGTCACATTGTTCACTCATAGATTCAAACAAGCGTATTCGCTGCTCTGGAATCATATTTTTAGCCAATACTATTGATAAATCAATAAAATCATCTCTTGTTAATTTGAGACTTTTGATCAAGCTAATCGCTTCCTCATTACTCATCTCTATCCCATTTTCATAACTGTTTATACGTCCAAGAAAGGTAAATAAAGAGGATTTTGATAAAAGATTTTTGTATTTGATCACTGAACCCATTGAGGCACTCTTTACATACGATTCGTACGCTTTTTTACAAACTTCATCACCATACGTTTCGTGACGTGACAAAACTTCATCAGCCGTCAATTCACCACGCTCTAAACGATTTAAATTATTTTGAACCATTAAAGATGCAGTATTGGCTAAATGAAATTTCTTCATCTCCACTTTTTTCTGTGCTTTAATATCTGAAAGCAAAGTTAGAGCTTCATCAATTTTTTCGTTACCAATACTTTTCAATGTTTCATAAGGCATAATCAATGAATTATCAATTAACTTGCCCATAATCTTGTAAGCATCACTTTTAAAGACATAATTACGCTCAGGGACGCCCAACAAAGAATCACGAAGGGCATCAATCATTTTATCATAATCACGATTTAAACGTCTAAGCTTAAAGTTTCCAACCAAAACATATACTGCCATATGCAAAACACTTGCAAAGTACAAAAGAGCCAGAGGTACAACAACCCAAAAAGCAATAGGAAGATTAGGAAAATGGATACCAATTAAATCAAATGACATAGATTCTGTATTGATACTGTAAACGGCTAAACCAACCAATATCATTAAAATAAATGACCCGACAGTATAACGTTTTAGTTGCATTGATTCCCCCTCAGGCTTTATTTTTCTCAGCGATAGGACGACATATAATACAGTACTTTGCATGCGCTTTTACTTTTAGGCGCTGGAAGCCTATCTCATCTTCACACATATCACATATACCGTATTGTTTTGTTTTTATTTTGACTAAGGCAGCTTCAATTTCATTCAATTCTTGAAGTTGCTGCGCACCGATAGCACTTTCAACCAGATTTTCATTACTGACAGATGCATAATCACCCTCATCATTAAGCTCACACTCACGAAGCTGTATCATTTCCTGCTCAACCCCATTCAAATTCTTAATAATTTGAACTTTGCGAGCCAATAAAATCTCTTCAAAATAATGCAGTTCACTCTCTCTCATATGTTTCCTTATTTATGATACGGATGATTATTCAATAGTGTAAAAGCTCGATATATCTGCTCTAATAAAACTGCCTTGGCAATTTTATGACTCATTGTAAGTTCTGAAAGACTTATAACGCTGTCACACCGAGAAACAAAAGACTCCTCAAAGCCAAATGCCCCCCCAATGAAAAATTGTACCGCGATTTTATCACATAGGAGCTTACTAAAAGCCAAACTATCACATTTTTTTCCATCGGGATGTAACGCAATTGAATAACTTTTCCCTAGCATAGGTTCCAACAACTTACTGTACGCCAATTTCGATGCTTCAGGTCCTGTTTGATGCGCTTTGACTACTTCTTTTGGAAAAAGTTCAACATCATCAAGTTTTGCAAAACGGGAAATCATCTTGATTTGTTCCTGGTAAAGCGGATCGTATAAGCAGCGCTCTTTTTTTGCAATAGAGATGAGTGAAATATTCACAGCAATCCGCTGCCGATAACATGATACGTAACAAAATCAAAAACATCATCTGTCTTAATTCCACCGATAGCAGCTACCGGATGAGTGGACTCTTTGGCCAATTTATCCAGGGTATCGCCTAAAACACCTGCTTCTTTCTTGGTTGAGGTACTGCGATAGGCACCTAACCCGATATAATTGAGGTCCAGTGTATTCGCAATCGCTATTTCCTCATGGTTATGGGTTGACAGTCCCACTATTTTATCATTGCCAATGGTGAGTTTCAGTATTGCAAGAGCACGCAAGGGATCAGCGTCAATGACATAAAGGTCATCTTGCCCAATATGAATACCGTCACAATAATTTGCCAATTCATAGTGGTCATTGATAATTAAAAATCCATCCCATAGCTGGCGTAATTGAATCAAATCATTTTTAATCGTAGCTATGTCATCATGCTTGCTGCGGTACTGAACAATTTCACCGTTTAAAGATTTTACTTTTTCTATGAACTGTGCAAAACCAATATCTCGTGAACGTAAAACGTCACGATCACATAGAGCATACAAACGCATATTATATTAAGGAAGAAGAAGGGTTAACAGATCGCTTAATGTATCTTTGAGTTCATTACGCTCTACAATCATATCAATAGACCCTTTTTCAAGTAAGAATTCAGCTCTCTGAAAGCCATCCGGTAAATCTGACCCAATGGTCTGCTTAATAACACGTTGCCCTGCAAATCCGACCAAAGCACCAGGTTCGGCAATAATAATGTCACCTAAGGTTGCAAAGGATGCACTAACACCACCCATGGTAGGGTCAGTAAGTAACGAAATATAAGGAAGCTTTGCTTGTGCCAAACGTGCAAGCGCCGCAGAAGTCTTCGACATTTGCATTAAAGAAAAAGTACTCTCTTGCATACGTGCACCGCCGCTGGCGCTGACAATGATAACACCTTGGCGTTTTTCGATTGCACGATTAATAGCCCGTACAATTTTTTCACCTTCAACAGAGCCCAATGATCCGCCCATAAAGTTAAAATCAAAAACGACTAGTTGGACAGGAACAGAATTAATGGTACATTCACCGCTGACAACCGATGAATAGCGTCCATTTTTTTCATACCCTTCTTGAATACGGGCAGCATAACTCTTTTTATCCACAAATGCCAAAGGGTCAATCGGCTTTAATGAAGCATCAAACTCTACGAAACTTCCTTCATCTGCAATAATGGCTAAGCGCTCTTTGACACCTATACGTAAATGAAATCCGCATTTTGGACAAACATGGTTTTGCTTCTCCATCTCTTTGTAGTACATTAAGGATTGACATGAAGTACATTTTACCCAGTGAGAAGGGGCCTCACTTTTAGTAGGTTGTTTCTTTTTCTCGGAGTCACCGAACAGGTTAAACAGACTCAAAAATACTCCTTTTCAACTATCAAACGTATCCGTTCAAATACTTCTTTATCCGAGCTCAAGAGAATATACCTCTCATCTTGAAACCCATAAAGGTGTTGGCTCAAATATAAGCCTGCTTGGATATCAAACGAGCGCATTGTACCCAAAAATAACACATATTTAACATAAGGAGCATAAGCCAATGAGAGAGCAAGTGCACCTGGAGAACGATATTTTAATTTGTTATGCATTAATTTTTCGCCCAGAACAGGATGTTCAGGGGCTTTTTCAAAGAGACCGACTTTGGCTTTACCATTATGGTTTATTGAAGCTTTTTCATTGGATTTATCAATAGTCGTACGGTAATATTCATCACACGTACGTACAAATACATCTCCGTTCGCAAGATTACAAACGACTGCTTCGGTGGTACTGCCATCCACTTCTAACGCGACAGAAATACCATAATAAGGGAAAGATGAAGAAAAATTATCACTTCCGTCAATGGGGTCGAGAATAATATTACGAGATCCGCGAGGAGACATCCATCCGCTCTCTTCTGAAAAAATAGAACCGAAAGGAGACAGATTTTTAAAGAAAATTTTCTCTGCGTACAGATCAAAACCATGGCTTATATCCCCGCCATGCCCTTGATCAAATGAATCAAAAAGTGTGGAATTTGACGAATTGGTTATGAAATCACGCACTTCTTTGCATGAACCAATAACCGTTTCAATAAACAGATTCATTATTTTAGTAACGACTTAACCATCGCACGAGCAGCTTCACGTCCGTCATACGCAGCAGTGACAACCAAATCAGCACCACGGTAACAATCACCGCCTGCATAAACCCCAGCAGTTGTGGTTTGAAACGTATCGTCTATGACAATACCGCCCCATGAATTTACGGCAATACCATTTTCAGCTAAAAATGAAGGAACAGCCGGATCAAACCCGAGAGCCATAATGACAACATCCGCATTGACATTAAAATCAGCACCTTTAATTTCTTCCATTTTTTGGCGTCCACTTTCATCTTTTGCACCAAGAACGGTTTTAGCCATATGAACAGAGACTGCTTTACCGCTGTCGTTCAAGATGACTTCTTTTGGAGAGGCATAAAAGGAAAATTCCACACCCTCTTCAATCGCATTTTTGTATTCTCGCTGAGATCCCGGCATATTATGTGCGTCACGACGATACAGACATGTTACGTTCTTCGCACCTTCACGTTTAGCCGTACGTACACAGTCCATTGCGGTATCACCACCCCCGATAACCACTACTTCCAAGTCTTTAAAATCAAATTTTTTATCGTACGTCAAACCAAAGTTTTTACGCTGGATAGCCGTTAAATATTCCATCGCAACGTATACATTGGATGCATGATCCCCTGCGATATTAGGAGTTTTTGACTTTGTGGCACCTAATCCAAGAAAAAGAGCATCATGCTTATCTGCTATCTCATCAAACTCAATGTCTTTTCCCACTTCACAATTTAGAACCAATTTTAGACCGGCTTCTTCTAATAAGCCTACGCGACGATCAACAATTTTTTTATCCAATTTAAAATTAGGTATACCATAGGTCAACAGTCCGCCTGCACGATCACTACGTTCATACATAGTCACAGAAATTCCTGAACGCAATAAATAGGTTGCCGCAGAAAGTCCAGCAGGTCCTGAACCGATAATTGCCACTTTTTTATCGGTAGTAATTCCTGGAAAATAAGGTTTAAGCCCTTGTTTAAACCCTTCTTCGTTAATAAAAGTTTCAATCGAACCAATCGTAATAGCACCATGACCATCATTTAAAGTACAATCTCCTTCACATAAACGGTCATGCGGACATACACGCCCCATCACTTCCGGAAATGGAGATGGTTCATTTGAAAGGTTGAAGGCAAACTTCAGATCTTTTTCAGCAATTGCTTTTAGCCATTGTGGAATGTAGTTGTGCAATGGGCATTTGTTAAGACAAAATGGATCACCGCACTGAATACAACGATCACTTTGCGAAGAGGCCTCATGCGTGTCAACAGGTTCATATATCTCACTAAAGTCTTTTAGTCGTTGTACGACACCGCGTTTTGTTGGATCAATACGTTCAATGGTTAAAAATTCTCTCATAATTAGTCCCCTTTATCAGGATTAAGTGGCAATTTGGTTAAGTTTTTCGGACGAACCATCCAAAAATTACGGATCTCATCACGGAAATTATTGAGTAACATTCGCGCTTTGATACTCTGTGTCTCAGCCACATAGTCTTGTAAAAGACGTTTTAAATAATGGCGTGCTTCGTCACCGTCATCCGTGTCAATGCGAAGAGCATCCACAAGCTCACGATTAACATTTTCAACAAAACTGTGTTTTTCATCGTATACAAATGCTACACCGCCAGTCATTCCGGCACCAAAATTGATACCTGTCTTTCCTAAAATAACTACAATACCACCTGTCATGTACTCACAAGCATTATCACCAGTTCCCTCAACAACCGCAAACGCACCTGAATTACGTACCGCAAAACGTTCCCCGACACACCCTGCAATAAACAGCTTACCGCCGGTTGCACCGTATAAACACGTATTCCCGCCTGCGGCAAATGCTTCGCCCTCATTTTTTGACTTAATGACGATCTTGCCGCCGTGCATACCTTTACCAATATAATCATTGGCAACACCCTCTACATGCAAAGAAATACCGTTAATTAAAAATGCGCCCAGTGCCTGACCGGCGATACCTGTCAAGTTAATGCGAATCGTATCCGATTTTAATCCTACATCACCGTAAAATTGAGCAATTTCACCGCTTATTCGGGCACCAAAACTACGATTGACATTACAAATAGAGCGTGTTATTAAAATAGGACGTTCTGGATTCTTAATCGCATCCATCGCCTCATTTAACACATCTTTTTCAAATTCATTATCATCAAAAGGCTTATTACTAACACTTTGACACGTATTAACGCCCTCTTCGCGATGCAATATATTACTAAAATCAAATTTACGTGCAAAATCATTATCGGTGACTTGCAATAAATCACTGCGTCCAACCAATTCTTCCATCGTCTCGTATCCAAGTTTTGCCATCAGAGTACGAACATCTTCGGCTAAGTAGGTGAAATAATTAATGAGTTGTTCGACCGTTCCTGTAAAATACTCACTGCGTAAAAGCTCATTTTGTGTCGCGATGCCAACAGAACATTTATTGACATGACAAATACGCAGCAATTTACAACCGATAATGGTCAATGCACCTGTACCGAATGCATAACTTTCGGCCCCCAGCATAGCTGCCTTAACAACATCTTGACCAGTTTTTAATCCGCCATCGGTTTGAAGATGAACCAGTCCACGCAAATTATTTACTTTAAGCGCATTGTGCGCTTCAGAAAGTCCAAGTTCCCATGGATTACCTGCAAACTTAATGGAGGTTAACGGGGCAGCACCTGTCCCGCCATCCCCACCGGAAATGATAATTTTATCCGCATACGCTTTTGCAACACCTGCTGCAATCGTACCTACACCTGCGGCTGAAACGAGTTTAACCGCCACTTTTGCACTTGGATTGACTTGCTTCATGTCAAAAATAAGCTGTGCCAAATCTTCAATTGAATAAATATCATGATGCGGAGGAGGAGAGATGAGCGTCACACCCGGTGTTGTATGGCGTAAACGTGCAATCAAAGGTGAAACCTTATGTCCTGGGAGCTGACCGCCCTCACCCGGTTTTGCCCCTTGAGCTACTTTAATCTGGATTTCATCGGCACTGCGCAAATAAGCCGGTGTTACCCCAAAACGTCCAGATGCGACTTGCTTGATCTTAGAATTTTTTAACGTATCAAAACGTGCCGAATCTTCACCGCCCTCACCTGAATTACTTTGTGCTCCGATGGTATTCATAGCAACTGCTAAACATTCATGAGCTTCAGGAGATATTGAACCCAAACTCATAGCAGCAGATGCAAAACGTTTGAATATCTTTTCTTTTGATTCAACTTTTGAAATATCAATACTTGCACGATCAGATTTGAATTCAAAAAAATCACGAATAAATTTTTGACCTCGTTTATTGACCAAAGAGGTTAAGTAATCAAAATCTTCCCGCTTACCGCTTTTGGAAACACGATGAATGGCATGAATAACATCCGGATGGAAATCGTGATGCTCTTGTCCATTGTAAAACTTGTAAAATCCACCGATTTTAAGTGGAAAAATACGATTAAAACCACTTTGATCAAAGGCTTCTTTATGATTTTTGTTCAACCGCTCATCGATGTCTTCATAGGTCAAACCAGGAATCATTACATGTGAATCCCCAAAACAATCATCTACGATTTCACGACTGAGCCCGATAACATCGAATAAACCGGAATTTCGGTAAGAAGCAATAGTGGCAATACCCATTTTTGACATGATTTTCAACAATCCGGCATTTAATGCATACTGAGCCGATTTGAATGCTTCTGCACAATTGTTTTCATTATTTTGCTTAACCCGTGCAGCTATCGTGGAAAAAAGCAATGTAGGATAAACAGCACTGGCCCCATAAGCGAGCATTGTGGCAGCACCATGAGAGTCAACCACTTCACTGGTACACGCAACAATTGAACCCAAATGGCGAACTTTTTCGTCTAATAAAGCACGACTGATTCGTCCTACCGCCATCAACATCGGTATGGTTTTATGCTCTTTGTTAAACTCTTTGTCATCTAGGATGATAATACGTACACCTTCTTCTTTGACGGCCTTAGTCACTTCTGCTACCAATGCATTGAGAGCACTTCGTAATGAGCCCTTAAATGCCGTAGAAAACACTTTATTGTGAAAAGCAGGATTATAGCGTGGCGATTTTTTGTCTCCAAATGACTTCAAAACCTCTATTTTTTCTTTTAGCATTATTGGAGAAATAGCTTTAAGCCGATTCGCATGAGAGGGGATCTCATTAAGAATATTATGAGTTTCTCCAAATCCTGTGTTTAAACTCATAACAGCTTTTTCACGAATCGGATCAATCGGAGGATTAGTGACTTGAGCAAATCTTTGCTTGAAAAAGTCACTGAAGTTGCGCTGAACACTGCTGAAAGCCGCCAGAGGAGTATCATCACCCATTGAGCCTACCGCTTCTTTTCCGTCACGTATGATTGGTTCAATGACTTGTTCCACTATTTCTTGTGTAATATTATAATAACGCTGTCTCTGAATGAGTTCATCCGCTGTATAAACGCATTTCGTATCGTATTGATTTTCAACGTGCTCTTGCAAATAAATCAAATGATCATTAAGCCATGTCATGTAAGGATTTGAAGACTTTAAATATTCATTAATATCTTCATCTTTTAAAACCTTGCCAAATTTCAAATCCAAACCGATCATTTGACCCGATTGAAGGCGTCCGCGCTCTTTGATCTTATCTTCAGGGATGTCGATAACTCCATATTCGCTCGCGATAAGCAGTGTGTCGTCGTGCGTTATAATGTATTTGGATGGACGAAGACCGTTACGATCCAGTACACACCCTATATAGCGACCATCGGTTAATGAAAATGCAGCAGGACCGTCCCATGCTTCAAAAACGGTTGAATGATATTCATAAAATGCTCTCAACTGCGGATCCATTTGTGGAGCATTTTGCCAAGGGGCCGGAATAATGGCACGTGCGGCTTTAAAGAAATCCATGCCGTTAGCGATCAAAAACTCAAAGAAATTATCCGCACTCGCGCTGTCAGAACCATGTGGCTGCAGGATTGGCAATAAACGTGCGATCTCTTCATCCGTAAAGACTTCACTTTTGATTGATTCTGATTTGACTGCTACATTAAAGCGATTTGCTTCAACAGAGTTAATCTCACCATTGTGGGCAACCGCGCGAAACGGCTGCGCCAAACGCCATTTTGGCAAAGTATTTGTTGAAAAACGCTGATGAAAGAGTGAGAATGAAATTTTGAAATTATCATTTTGGAAATCAGTATAAAATTCTTTAATATGGGTGGGCATAATGAGCCCTTTGTACGAAATGACTCTCGTAGACATTGAAGCAATGTAAAAATCTTGATCATCTACAAATAGATGCTCTGTTTCTTTGCGGCTCAGATAAAGCAATGCATCAAAACGACGGCTCGCCATCAACGAATTAGGGGTAATAAAAATATGATGAATCTCTGGAAGACTGCGTAAAGCCTGTTCTCCAAGTGCATTGGTGTCAACCGGAACAATACGGTCTAAGACAACTTTTAAGTCATTATTCGCACAAATGCGTTCTAGTTCTTCTAACTGCACAGGATTACGGGTAAATACAACGGAAATTGCATACATTTCCGGTAATTCAATACCATGATCCACAGCGCATGCACGCATAAAATCTTGAGGGATTGAGAGCAATAAGCCACTTCCGTCACCTGTTTTGCCATCTGCTGCGACGGCGCCTCTATGCATCATTCGCTCTAACGCTGTAATCGCATTTTCAAGCGTTTCATGTGATGGACGGTTTTTTATATTGGCGATCAGACCAAATCCGCAGTTATCTTTAAATGATCGTAATAAATCTTGATATTCCACTGATATATCACCTTATACATCGGAAAATTCCGGAAATTATATGTATTTAATCTCTTTTTAAACATAACTAGTCTAAAGAGGATTGAAATTTCTTTATTTTACCAATAATTTGGTTAAAAAGCTTTAAAATACGGACATCAATAAAAAAAATCTGATAAAAAAGTGTAGTTTAGAAGCAAAAGATGCAAGGATTTATCATTAAACTTAGCCGAGTACGTGACGAAGATATGATAATAACCATCATATCTGAGGATTGCTTAACAACCCTTTATCGCTTTTATGGTGCACGTCATAGCCCTATAAATTTGGGATTTAAAATTGATTATGAATCTGAAATCTCTTTAAAAAGCTCCATACCACGTATGCGTGACGTGATCCATCTAGGATTTAGCTGGATGGGAAAATACGATCGAATCTTGATATGGCAACAATTTATAGCACTCTTTTATCCTCATATTGGCAGTTCAGAAGAGATAGGTCCTTTCTATTACCAATTATTAAATAAGTGCGCCAATCGATGGGGTGATCAAAACCCAAAACGTCTTGCAATAGAAGCATATGTTGAATTGTTAGAATATGAAGGGCGACTGCATTCCCATATGAATTGTTTTTTTTGCAACGAACTTATTGAAAACAACATTTCATTAATACGCGCATTCTTACCTGCCCACACCGAATGTTCACACACTTTATCGATTAACGAAAAAGGCCTTTTGTGGCTATATGAACATTATTCAACACTCTTTTTAAGCGATCATGAAATTGAGCGTCTTTGGTATGTATTGTGTGAAGGCTTATGATTATCGGAATAGTTTTTGCTTGAAGAATAAAATATCCTATAAAGAGTAATTAATGAGTAAAAACGAAGTCAGCGAAAACCTAATAAATCATTACCTTGAACCTCAAAAAGGGAAGAGAACCTCCCTAAAATCACTTAAGAGTAGTAAAAAAACAGGCAATACACTCAACGATTTTTATTCAGAAGTTCAAGCTAAAAAGAATATCTCGGTTATTGAAAATATCTACAATGGAAAGAATGCGACACAAATTGAAATGATCATGATTCAGAACCGAAAACTTATTGAAACAAACTATACTAAGCGTTAAGCAATAACGCTCTATATTTCGTAAAAATGCGGCTGATAGGCTTGATCCAACTCTGAGAGTTTTAACCCGAACAGTCCCTGCATCTTGACTTCGATTTCTTTCCAAAAATATTCCAGTATTAAGCTAGAGCCTACGTTACCTTCTATCTTGTAAAATGGCCCTTCTAATGCTTCAATAATTTCAATAACCTCAATTTCATGTGCAGGTCGTGCCAGTTTATAGCCACCCGATGCTCCTCGTATGCTCAAAACTAAATTTTGACGGCGCATAATAGAAAGCAGTTGTTCTAAATAGCCATGAGATATTTGCGTCATTGCTGATATTTCTTTAACTTGCATTGAACGACCGTTGGTGGAATGTGACAAAACATGCATTGCCGCCAAACCGTAAATAGCTTTTGACGATAACGCTGCCATTATTCAAACCACGCAGGATAGAGTTTTCTGGCTATGCTGTAAACTTTACACGCGATGCAATAATCAAATAATAGATCTAAAACAACGCAAGTAATAAAAATCCCGGCAACAATCCATATGCCCAAAATGAGTCCAAAGAAATCGAATCCTAACATTGCGATTGAAAAGGCCAAACCAAATATAGCTGCTAACCGTTTTGCACCTGCATCTTCAAGCCGTGTTGGCAGATTTAAAACTCTTTTGACAAAACAAGAAGCTCTAAAAATCGGACTAAGCCCTTTATGCATACTCAAGCGAAGTATAAAATCAATAATAATAAAAATTAAAATAATTTTTTGCATCGTTAGCAAATAAGCAATCACTCCGATTGAAACGGCAACCGCACTCATTTTGCTTATATTGGCATCGACCTGTCTAAAAAGTAACGGACATGCTTGTGACATAATAATTCCTTATGATTTTGTGCAATTATAATCGCACTTAAATCTAAAGTCAAGTATCCATACTAGTTTACTAATGTATATAATCAAAAAGGTTATCTACGTATCGCGTCACTCTCTTTTACCCACAAATTTTCTCCCTCAGCTGTTCCTTGGAATACACGATTAACAAAATAACCTGTAATATGTATCCATCCATTCTCAGGGCTGTTCCCGGTAAAAGAACGACGTGCTTCCCATGTATCAATTGCTCGTCCGTTTGGAGCATTGAATATAGATGCATTACTGGCCATGCGATAAACACCAGAAGATTTTTTTGAACTGCTGGATGTCGTTTCTACCGCCTCAGGTACTTTTTTAACTGCCGGTGCCGCAATCGTTTTAGCGACACTATGTTTTGGTGTTGATACAACTGGAGGCAAAGGCGGAAGTTGCTCCATAGTCCCTTTTCGTTTTACTGTTGTTTTCGCTAAATCATGTGTAAGTTTAAGATTCAACGTTTTTTCCCGCTCTAACTCCAGTGCCAGCTTGTCCATTTTGCGCCGAGTAATTTCATCTACGATCGGTTTTTCCACAATAACGGTTTTCGTCACTACTTTTTCAACGGGACGATCTTTATAAACGATTTTTTCAACAGGCCGATCTTTGTATACTACTTTTTCCTGTGTCACAATACGGTCTTTATAGACCACTTTCTCCACGGCCTTCTCTTTTTGTGTCGGACGATCTTTGTAAACGACTTTTTCAATCACTTTTTCAACAGGACGGTCTTTATAGACAATTTTTTCTTGCGTTACAATACGGTCTTTGTATATCACAGCAGGCTGCTGTAATGGTGTTTTGGCCGGTACGCTTCGCAACTGTGCAATGACCGAGTTGGCAGCATTCAATTGCAGCTGAAGTGCCTTGATTTTTTCTGTCGGCTCAACGACTTTGGTTACTATTTTTTCAGTTGTTGAGGCTTTTACAGGATGTGATTGGAGTTTGGCAAGGGCTGCTTTTGTTGCCGTTAGCTCTTCGCGTATTTTCACTATCGATGAACTGCCGCCTTTTAGTTCCTTTTGTGCAAGAGCAAGTTCTCCCTTAACCGATACCAATGCTCGTTTTAACATTTCGCGTTCTTGATGGGTAACATTTTGTGTATGCAATTGAGCTATTAGGCTTTTATTACGAGCAACAGTTTCACGATAGGAACGGTCGCGCATAAGCATTGTCTGCTCAAGGCTCTTAATCACTCCATTTTTTCTATTGATTTCGATTAAAAGTTTTTGATATTTATCATTATATTGTGCCAATACTTTGGGATCAACTCCCTTGACATCATCCTTGCTTGCACGACATTCCTCATATTTTTGGCGTAAGTTACTTACTTCTTTCAATATCGACTGAGGATCTTCAGCAGCCCCCATGAGAGTGCTTACCGTATATAAAGAGAGTAAAATTATTTTCAAGAGAAAACCTTTCGGGCAAGTTTTACCCCTACTTCTAAATGGTGCGTATACGGGAACTGATCAAACAGTGCCATGGATTCTACTGTATGCGTAGGACTAAGAAGTTCAAGATCACGCAAAAGAGTATCAGGATTGCATGAGATATAGAGTAAATGATCAAAACGCTGTGCAAATGCACACGGCTCTTCACCTAAACCTGCACGTGGCGGATCCACAAAAAGGGTCTTAAGCTGATAATCACTGAAATTTTCACTATCAATACGTTTATAAACTCTGGTCTGATCCAGTGCCTGTGTAAAATCTTCTGCACTTAAACGGACAAAGTGGATATTATCGACTTGGTTGAGCTCCATATTTCGTTTTGCCGCAATAATAGAGGGTTTTGAAATTTCGGTTGCCAATACCCGATCAAACTTTGCCGCAAACGGAATCGTAAAATTCCCCGCACCGCAATACAGTTCCAATAGATCTCCTCCAATATTATCCAATTTGGAAAGAGACCACTCGATCATCTTTTCATTGACCTGTGCATTGGGCTGTGTAAAACTGTTTTCTATATGGACATAACGATAATCTTTATCCCCGATTTTCAATGTCTCTGTTACATAATCCTGAGAAAGGATGAGCTTTTGCTTACGGCTTCGTCCGATGATATGGATACCCAACTTTTTAGCTATACCTTTGGCCGTTTCCTGCCACTGTTCATCCAAGGCTCGATGATACAATAAACTGGCAACCACTTCCCCTGCTTGAGTAGAGAGAAAATCAATACCAAAGAGCTTATGCTCGATTTTCGCATCACATATAGCATCCAGCAAAGGGGTCATGACGCTGGCAATGGGTTGTGCAACAATAGAACAGCTATTTATTTTGACAGAACCTTGTTTATCCATACGGCTCATCGCATACGAAACGATCCCCTCATCATGATAAATCTTGAATTCGGATCGGTAGCGGTAGCGTTCTTGTTGCGAAGCAAATACATCGATCTTTCCCTGATAATAGGGAGTAAAACTTTCCATGATCGCGGCGCTTTTAGTATTGAGCTGTTCGTCGTATCCACTCTCATACATACGGCAGCTGCCGCATACTCCAAAATATTCACACTGCATACGTACCCTTATTTGACACTGGCGATCAGGTTACCGATGAGAAGATTCCACCCATCGACCATAATAAAGACCAAAATTTTAAACGGCATCGAGATCATAACCGGCGGCAACATCATCATACCCATGGACATCAAGATGGAAGCAACCACCATGTCAATTACCAAAAATGGTAAGAAGAGAAGAAATCCGATCTCAAACGCGGTTTTTAGCTCGCTGATGACGAAAGCGGGAATAACAATAGTAAGGGGAACTTCCTTGATTGATTGAGGGTTTTGCATATGTCTGATGCGCATGAACAAGGCTAAATCTTTTTCTCTCGTATTGCGTACCATGAAATTTTTAAATGGATCGGTTGTCTTTTCAAAGGCTTCATCATAGGAAATCAGGTTTTCGCTGTACGGTTTTATCCCCTCGTCGTATGCTTTGGTTGCAACGGGCTCCATGACAAAGATCGTGAGGATGAGGGCCAGCATAACCAAAAGCTGTGTAGGGGGGACTTGCTGTGTTCCCAAGGCCTGACGCAAAAATCCAAACACGATCACAAATCGGGTAAAAGTCGTCATGACAAGAACCAGACTCGGTGCCAAGAACAACACCGTAAGCATCATCAAAACATTGAGAGAGCTCACCATTTGTGCAGGGGTATCAGGGGAGGCCAAATTGAAGCTCATGCTTGGAACGGGGTTATCGGCCGCAAAAAGTGTAGCGCCCATCCAAAGCATAACCATTAATAAACGAGCCAAATAATCACCCCTGAAAGTCTTTTAAGTAGGCGATAATACCACAAACTATGTGTAGTTCTCGATTAATTCTGCTAAAATTACATCAATTTGTTCATAGGAGCCCTAATGCCACACTCTCTTTCCATTGTTATCCTCGCTGCAGGAAAAGGGAGTCGGATGAAGTCGCCCAAAGCGAAAGTTCTCCATGAGATTTGCGGACGTGAAATGCTGTATTACAGTATCAAAGCAGCACGCGCTTTAAGTGATGACGTCATTGTTGTCGTTGCACATCAAAAAGATGCAGTTATCGCTGCTATGAATAAACATTTTGACAACCTCACGTTTGTCACCCAAGATACCGAGAACTTTCCGGGAACGGGCGGTGCTATGATGGAAGTCAAGCCAAAGCATGAGAATGTCCTCGTCCTTAATGGCGATATGCCGCTCATCACCCAGCACTCTGTCAGCAAATTTATGAAAAGTAAAAGCGATATCGTGATGTCGGTGATCGAATTGGAAGATTCCAGCGGTTACGGGCGTGTCGTAATTGAAAATGGTCATGTTGTGCGCATCGTTGAGGAAAAAGACGCAAGCGATGCCGAAAAAGCAATTCTCACGGTCAATGCAGGTGTTTATGCATTTAAACGCAGTGTCTTAGAAACGTATTTACCAAGACTCTCCAATGCCAATGCCCAAAGCGAGTATTATCTCACCGATGTCATTGCCCTCGCCCGTAATGATGGATTGGAAATCTCACCGCTTATTGTCGAAGAAGTAGAGTTTAAAGGGGTAAACTCGAAGTTTGACCTCTCAACCGCCGAGATCATCATGATGGATCGAATCCGCCGTACATGGATGGATGCAGGAGTGATCATGCAGCTGCCTGAGACGATCTACATCGAAGAAGGTGTAAAGTTTGAGGGAGAGTCTATCATCGAAAACGGCGTACGTCTGTGCGGTGACACCCTCATCGCAAACTCGCACATCAAAGCACACAGCGTTATCGAAGAGAGCATTGTACGAGACTCCGATGTCGGACCGCTGGCGCATTTGCGTCCTCTTAGTGTTTTGGATAAAACACACATCGGGAATTTTGTCGAGGTCAAAAAATCAACGCTTAACGGTGTCAAAGCGGGACATCTCAGCTATCTAGGAGATGCCACCATCGGTGAGGGAACCAACATCGGTGCGGGAACCATTACTTGTAACTATGATGGTGTCAAAAAATACCAAACCATCATCGGCAAAAATGTTTTTATCGGAAGTGATTCACAGCTTGTAGCTCCCATAGAGATTGCTGATAATGTCATGATTGCCGCAGGGACCACCGTTACTTCAGGCAAATATGAAAGCGGCATCTTAATTCTCAGCCGCGCACCCATCCGTAAAGTTGCCGGCTTCTTTACTAAATTTTTCGGTAAAGGTGCCTAATGCTCATCCCCGCCAATTTACTAGAAGGTAAAAAAATACTTCTAGGAGTCACAGGTTCTATAGCTGCGTATAAATCGCTTGAACTCTTACGACTCTATACCAAAGCAGGTGCGGATGTACGTGTTGTGATGAGTCCCTCTGCCAAAAAGTTTATCGCACCTTTGAGTTTTGAAGCACTGAGCCGTAACCGTGTTTTGGATGATACCAACGAATCCTGGGCGGATGATTTCAACCATATCAAGACCTCCCAATGGGCTGATATCATGGTCATCGCTCCCGTATCTGCCAACACTATTGCCAAGCTTGCCAACGGACTTGCGGATACGATTTTGACACAATGCGCACTGGCTTTTCCCAAGACCAAACTCCTTGCCCCATCAGCCAATACCCATATGATCCAAAACCCGATGATCCAAGATGCACTCAAAAGACTCTCTAGTGCAAATTATAAAATGGTCTCTACACAGATCAAAGAACTTGCCTGTGAAACCGTAGGCGATGGCGCCATGGCAGAACCGATCGATATCTTTTTTGAAACGGCTAAAGTGTTGCTCAAAGATTCTTATTGGGAAGACAGACCTGTTGTTATCACCGGTGGAGGAACACGAGAAAAAATAGATGAAGTACGTTATGTCTCTAATTTTTCTTCAGGAAAAATGGCAAAAGCTATCGCTCTTTCTCTCTATTTCAAAGGGGCAAATGTGTCCTACATCACCACAAAAGGCAATGATGGGCTTCCAAAAAGCATCCGCACGATAGACGTAGAAGATGCCAAAGAGATGCTCAAAGCTACCAAAGATGCCCTTTGTCGTGCTAAAGACAATACCCAAACCACCAAGCGCCCTTTTTTGTTTATGGTTGCGGCAGTCGCTGATTTCACCCCCAAACATCCACAACAAGGCAAACTCAAAAAATCCATGCTGGGCGAAAATTGGCAGATTGAACTGGAACAAACCTCCGATATATTAAGTACACTATCCATTGAGCGCGAAGGTGTAACCACCATCGCTTTCAAGGCCGAAATGGACGACGAAACAGGGCTAAATAATGCCAAAAATCTTTTAACGCAAAAAAAGGTGGATGCAGTTTGCTACAATCTTCTCCAAGATGCAAAAAGTTTTGGCGGAGAAGACAATAGCATTACCTTTATTACCAAAAACGATCAAATAGATTTGGGTCGAAACAGTAAATTTGATCTTGCAGAAAAAATTTTACAATCTGCTCAAGCATGCATATCATGAATAACAACCCAAGCCATATTGCGATTATCATGGACGGAAACGGTCGATGGGCCCAAATACAGGGTAAAAACCGCACTTTTGGTCATGAAAAAGGCTCTGAAGTGGTTCGCGCCATCACGACCTACTGTGCCAAAAATCCCGAAATCGAGCGCTTGACCCTCTACGCTTTTAGCACTGAGAACTGGAAACGCCCAAAAATAGAAGTGGAATTTTTGATGAAACTGCTTCAAAAATATCTCACACAGGAATTGCCAACCTATCTGGAAGGTAACATTCGTTTCCAACCCATCGGTGACTTATCCACTTTTTCTGCCTCACTGCAAAAAACAATTATCCAACTCAAAGAACAAACTGCTCATTGCACAGGTCTTATTCAAAGCCTCGCGCTCAATTACGGCGGACGGGATGAGATCATACGTGCCGCTTCTGCCTTACAAACGGCACAAACCCCTATTAGCCTTGATTTAATAACACAAACGCTAGACTGCGCAACCGATGTTGATCTGTTAATACGTACCGGAGGGGATCACCGCCTCTCCAATTTTATGCTCTGGCAATCAGCGTATGCCGAGCTTTTTTTTACCGATACTCTGTGGCCACAATTCACACCCGATGAGTTGGAAAAGATAATACATAAATTCAAAAAAGTTGAACGACGTTTTGGAGGACTTAACTGATGGAATGGGCAATCGTATTTATATTGGGGGCAATGATAGGCTCCTTTCTCAATGTGTTAATCCTACGTACCCCGATTGATCAAAGTGTATCTTTTCCGGCATCGCATTGTATGAGCTGTAATACACCGCTACGTGCATGGCACAATGTTCCACTTTTTTCATGGCTTTTTTTACGCGGTAAATGTGCATTTTGCGGTGTTAAAATTTCGATTCAATACCCTCTTATCGAATTGCTTACCGGCTTAATCTTTTTGTGTTCTGCATGGAAACTGGGAATCACTTATCAGGCATTTGGCATTTCGATGGTCTTTGCACTGCTTTTGGCTCTCTCTGTTATCGATTTTCGCTATAAAATGGTTCCTGACAGTATCAATCTCAGTGCCCTTACCTTTGCAATATTTAGTGTCACCTCATTCCCTGACTTTGTAATCCATTTTACCAATGCGCTGCTATTGGCAGGCGGATTCTCTCTCTTGCGTTTTTACCTCTCCTACGCCATTAAAAAAGAGGCTATGGGAGAAGCAGATATTATGATCGCTGCAACTATGGGCGCCGTTCTCGGAATAAAACTCGCACTTGTCGCTGTTTTTCTTTCAGCCATTTTGGCTTTGCCTGCATTGCTATTGACCCGTACAGAGGATGAAGAGTCCGAGCAGCTCCCCTTTATCCCATTTTTAGCGATTGCTACATGGATAGTTTTGATGTTTGATACCCAAGTTACTCTTTATTTGGAAGCGCTTTATGGGTAAATTGCATCAATACATTTTTTCCCACTTAAACGTTTTATTTTTCTCTATCTTTATTCCGTTGCTCACCATTGCATCGGTTATTTTTATGATTAAAATCGCAACATTGACCTCTGTGATTAGCCTTAACCTATCCGAAATGGGGAAAATGTATCTTTTCACCCTTCCCGAGTTACTTTTTTATACTCTTCCGATCGCTTTTTTTGTCTCTGCCGCATTGACTTTTTTTCGTCTTTCGAATGACAATGAAATGGTCGTCGTTTTTTCAATGGGTATTTCACCAAGATTTTTAGCACGGATATTGGCCCTCCCCGCCTTTACCCTCAGTTTGCTTTTATTCATCAACTTTTTAGTCATTACCCCTTATCTAAAACACATCAACAAAAATTTCACCCAAACCAAAAAAAGTGAGGCTAAATTTAACCTTACCGCTTCAGAGTTTGGTCACCATTTTGGAGACTGGATGCTTTTCATCAACAAAAGCAACAATGACAACCGAAAATACGGCGGAGTCGTTTTGTTCAACAAAGAGAAAAAAGAGGAAATTCTCATCGTTGCCAAAGATGCGGAACTGCTCAATAACCATGGTTTACTGCAGCTAAAACTGGATAATGGCGAAGGGTATACCTACGATGATAAAACCTTCAAACACATGAAATTCAAAACCCTCAAGATCAATGACACGATGGAGAAGAATGCCCATGAGTACAAAGGCATTCTTGGTTTTTGGGAAAACTACAAAGAGGAAACAGCAAAACAGAAATTATTGATTACCAATACACTCCTGAGTCTTTTTCCTCTACTTTCAATCTTTCTCATTATTGCTCTTGGTGTAGTACACGCACGCCACCAAAAGCGGTGGATCTATCTTTGGCTCTTTTTAAGCATTATCGCCTATTATGCTTCAGCCATCTTGCTGCAAAAATGGCTGTTCTTTTGGACAATCCCCGTTGTTGCCATCGCATGGCTTTCCATCACCTACACTTTTTATCGTCGCTTGGTGGGTAATCGCTTTTGAATCGTGCCAAGATCACACTGAGCTATAACGGTTCAGCATTCATGGGTTCGCAACAGCAGCCCACTACGACCAATACCGTCATAGGAACACTCACAATAGCCCTCAAACGTCTCAAGATCGCTTCTGTACCCAAAGGGTCAGGACGAACTGATCGTGGGGTTCACGCGACGCATCAGGTAATGCACATCGATTTACCCCACTTTTGGACCGATCTGCGACGTCTTAAAGACATGCTCAACCTCCAACTCCCACCCTCTGTACGAATACGACGTATCGAATTTGTCACCACAGAATTTCATGCCCGATACGGTGCACGCAAGCGCGTTTACCGCTATATCTTTAAAGAGGGGATCAGTAACCCTTTTGAAGACGATTTTGTCACCTTTGTACCCTCTCTGAACCGTGAGATTATCAGTGATGCGATAGGAGCTTTTGTCGGCGATCATAATTTCGAGCTCTTCAAAAAAAGTGGCGACGATATGGAACACTATGTCCGTCGTATCTACCGTGCCTATACCTATTCTCATAAGGGCTATTTTATCCTTGTTTTTGAGGGGAACGGATTTTTGCGATCTCAAATACGCCTTATGGTCGGATTTTTACTGCGTATTTCCAATGGCAAAGCAACCAAAGAACAACTCATCGAACAGCTAAACGGCATCAAACGCCACAGCACCAGCATTGCACCTCATAACGGACTTTATTTAACCCGCATCAAGTATTAGTTTAGTCATATAGACTAAACTTTATTGATATCTCTTGCATTACAAAAACTCTTTTGTTATAATCACATCCGCTAAAAGGCACGTTAACGTGCTTGGGCTTCCTGCCGAAGGAAATCCAGCGTTAGCGTAGCCGAATGGGGCTTTGCCCCGAGGCGTATAAATAAAATAAAAAGGAATTAGTCACATGGCAAAACATCAGTTCCAGACTGAAGTCTCACAAATCTTACAGTTAATGATCCACTCGCTCTACTCGAACAAAGAAATCTTTGTACGCGAACTCGTATCGAATGGTTCAGACGCACTGGATAAGCTCAACATGCTTGTCCTCACCGATGACGCATACAAAGGGGTTACCTTTAACCCACGTATCGACATCATCATCGACAAAGAGGCAAAAACGCTCACGATTTCTGACAGCGGTATCGGTATGAACGAAACCGATTTGGTCGAAAACTTAGGAACAATCGCAAAATCAGGAACCAAAGCATTTTTGGCACAGCTTTCAGGCGATCAGAAAAAAGACTCTAACCTAATCGGACAGTTCGGTGTCGGTTTTTATGCTGCATTTATGGTAGCCGACAAAGTCGAAGTCATCAGCCGTAAAGCGGGTGATGAGAGCGCTTACAAATGGTCTTCAATGGCGGGAAGTGAGTATGATCTTGAACCTGCAGAGCGTGACACACACGGTACAAGCATCATCATGCACCTAAAAGACGATGAGGAGGAGTTCCTAGAGACTCACCGTATCGAGACCATCATCAAAAAATACTCTAACCATATCCCTTTCCCGATCTTCATGGACAAAGAGGAGTGGGTAGCACCTGCTGAGGGTGAAGAAAAAGGTCACAACGAAACCAAAAACGTTCAGATCAACAAAGCAAACGCACTATGGACGATCAGCAAAGGCGAGATCAGCGACGATGAGTACAAAGATTTCTACTCAAGCATCGCCCACGATTCTGCCCAACCGTTGATGTGGATGCACAACAAGGCAGAGGGGTCACTCGAATACACCACCCTCTTCTATATCCCATCCAAAGCACCGATGGACTTGTACCGTGTAGATTACCAAAGCGGTGTCAAACTCTACATCAACCGTGTCTTCATCTCTGATGATGAAAAAGAGCTTATGCCGACCTACTTGCGTTTCTTGCGCGGGGTGATCGACTCTGCTGACCTCCCGCTCAACGTCAGCCGTGAGATCTTGCAAAGCAACAAAGTGATGAGTAAGATCAAAAATGCATCGGTTAAAAAAGTCCTCGGTGAACTTTCAAAAGTTGCTGAAAACGATACAGAGAAATACGACGCATTCTACAAAGAGTTCGGCAATGTTCTCAAAGAGGGACTTTACAGCGATATGGGCAACCGTGAGCGTATCCTAGAGCTTCTCAAACTTAACACGCTTAATTCTGCTGAACCAGTTATGTTTAGCAAGTTCGTAGAGGATGCAGATGCTGAGAAAAAAGAGATCTATTACATCACGGCAAAAATGTCTTTGCAAATGCTCAAAAACTCTCCGAGCCTAGAGCGTTTCAAAGCAAAAGGGATTGATGTCCTTGTCCTCAACGAAGAGATCGACACCATCGTATTCCCAATGGTAAATGAGTACAAAGAGTTCAAACTCATCAACGTCACCGACGCAAAACTCGAAGAGAGTGAAGAAGAGAAAAAAGAGCATGAAGAAAAAGCAAAAACTCTTGAAGGCTTCATCGGACAGCTCCAAAGCGCATTGGGCGAGAGTGTATCCAAGGTCGAAACCACATTTGACCTCACAGACTCAGCGGTTTGTATCAAAGTAGACAAAGAAGATTCTGGCTACATGATGGCGCAGATGATGAAACAATTCGGAAACATGGGTGGCGACATCCCGGCACCAAAACAGATCCTACAGATCAACCCTAACCACGAGTTGATCAAAAAGCTCAGTGATTCGGCTGATGTGAACCTTATCGAAGATGCAGCGCACGTATTGCTCGATCAGGCGAAACTCTATGAGGGTGAAACGTTAGCTGATACCGCAGGGTTTATCGCACGTCTTAACCGTATTATGGCAAAAGCGCTATAATCTCTCCGTGATTCCCGCGAATGCGGGAATCGATCTTCTAAAAATTTTATCTAAAAAGCCATTCCAATAAATTATTTATTAAAACATAAGCTGTACCCCATTCAAATATTGTCAATATCAATGTGAATAAAGGTAAAAGATATGGTGCCCATTTTTTTTAACTACTAAATTTGTAATTGTTCTTGCTAATAAATATTTAGCTACTCCTATTGTCAATGCTGCAAAAAACATACCTATAACTATTAGTAAAACAGCTTTAAATGTAAATAAATGATGCCAATCATAAATTACTATTATCATAATAACTGATAAAATCACCCATGTAGTTGCAGCTGAGCTCCCTGCTTTATCTTTTAAATCATCATCTATCATTTATGTATCCTTATTCTAAAAACAATTATAAGGTCTAATATATCGTAAATAAACTATATTTACCTTTTTTTCTCTCGTTCACACTCTCCTGAGTGGGAATGCAGACTACCCTTAAGCACCATCTCAAATTATGCTACAATATCCCTATCAACATAGGAAAAGTAAAATGGGCTTGAAATTTGAATGGGATGATAAAAAAGCAATTTCAAATCTGAAAAAGCATGCTATCTCATTTGAAGAAGCTAGTACAGTTTTCGGGGATTGGCTCGCCATTACGATCGACGATCCTTTACATTCCGATGACGAAAGCAGATTAATTATCATCGGAAAATCCGAATATCTCAATACCCTAGTCGTCGTTCATATCGAAAGACATGAATCGATTCGAATTATTTCAGCACGACCTGCCACGAAAAATGAACAAAATTTTTATGAGGAACAGCAATGAAAAAACAATCTGAAATGCTGGACGAATACGATTTCAGCAAAGGTGTTCGCGGTAAATATGCGCAAGCCTATAATGAAGGTGTCAATATCGTCAAAATCGATGAAGACGTAACAAAAGTATTTCCAGATTCAAAATCCGTCAATGAAGCCTTACGTACCCTTATGCGTCTTCTTGCCAAGAACTCAAAAACAGCACAATCGGCATAAAAAAAATGAAAGAAGAATACGATTTTACAAATGCTGAACAAGGCAAATTTTACATTCCGCTTGAAGAGATTCAGGCTCCGATCTACCTAGAAAAAGATGTTGCCAGTTTTTTCGCTGAAAAGCTCAAAGGGAAAAAAGAAACTCTTCAAAGTCTTATCAATGAACTTTTACGAAAAAACATTGAAATTGCCAATCGTGTTTCGGCATAATCACAATTAATCAAACAAAAAGGGGACAGGCTACTTTTTTATTCACCTTCCCTCACCCCACATTTCAAAATGCAATATAATTTCAATATAAGATAGCACAGCATTACAATAACCGATAAAAAGGGAGTTGATAATGCCTGAAATTAGCCGATTCTATGGAATACGGGTGATGATGTTTTTCGATGAGCATAATCCGCCTCATTTTCATGTACAATATAATGAGTATAATGCGGTAATACGAATTGCTGATTTGGCGATTACCGAGGGTAAACTCCCGCCCAAAGCAGCAGGACTAATCGTCGAATGGGCGTTAGCACATCAAGATGAGCTTATCCAAGATTGGGAACTCTCTCAAAATGACCAACAACCGCATAAAATAGAACCTTTGAAATAAGGAGTAGATATGAAATACACCGTTGTCGATGCCCACTACCTGCACGATTACAAAATTGACATGACTTTTGAAGACGGTAAACACGGAATCGTCGATCTGTCAGAGTACACCAAACGCGGTGGAGTATTTGCCAACTTCGGACACATTGACTATTTTAAAAATTTCACTATTGATTACGGCACATTAGTATGGGATGGCGAAGTAGACATAGCACCCGAACGGCTCTACGAAAAAGCAGTCTGATATAAAATGTGAGCATCATGAGAACACAGCGAGTACCGTTTGGACAGACCAATCCTGATAAGAAAAATGCGGTTTTTTTGGCCATATATGTCGAATCGATTTCTCCATGGAAATATTTCAAAGATGATATGCAGCATATCAAATGCCCCGCACTCATCATGATCGACCGATGGGATGGACGAATGGGATTTCCGGGGGGAACGGTGAATGAGGGAGAAGCTCTGATGGAAGCTCTCATGCGTGAGATCAAAGAGGAAGTCGGGATTACGATCAAACCCTCTCAAGTCCGTCAGATCGCCTCTCATGAAAACCGTATCGTCACTCATTTCTATGGACTAAAAGTACTCGAAATAGAATTTTTACATATCTACTATCACATCCTCAACAACTTTTCCCGTTCCATCCTCCTGCACGCTTACGAAGAGGGAGACCAATCCCACTTTATGTCCGAGATAACGGGGATTAAGATCGTTCCACTGCTCAGACACGAGAACAAAGGGCTTGATAGATTTTTGGAAAACTCTTTTGCAGGGGCGACCAAAGAAGATCTCGAAGTCCTGTTGTCTGAAGTTCTAAACATCCATCTTTAAAAAAATATGGTATCAGAGATACAATCAAGCTTCTGATGCATTACTAAAGCTAAACGTCACTTTTGAATCAGAGATTTTTTGATAGAGGCTGATTTTTCTTCTATACGGCATCCATTTGATTAAAAATGTAGCCAGAGACTCCCAAAGTGAAACCCACGCAGCTACCGTTAATCCCTCTGCAATGACCCCTCCAATAATGCTGTCTCTTGCCAATGCACTCTCATTCATAAGAACAGACATTCCAGCGATAACAAGACCTGTGAAGAGGAGGATGATCGACGTTCGAATCATATCATCCATGTTTTTAAGCTCTAATTCTTTCATATAGAGGAAAAAATTCTTTAAACTGTTTCGGACTCTTGATATTGCCTCATTATTAGCTTTTTGTTCTAATGAAAACTCTATTAGAAATGACTCACTGTCAATTTCAGACACGCTGTCGATGATATATTCAACCAGATCTTGATTTAAATCTTTTTTTAAAAAATGGGATTTTCTGTCAAAATTATTATATAAATCTTCTATCTTATGTGCCGAAATATTAATAATAATCTCACCGTTCTCACTTCTTTCATATCGTTCGACTATATTTTTTTTCATGCTTAACTGCTTGTGTATATTTAAATCTCATACCCATTATATATTAATAAAACTGATTAATATCCTCTACAATTACCGAATATATGGAAAGAACAAGAGATCACAGAAATTTTTGACATGCTATAATGTAAGAGATACCTTTAAGAAAAGTGGAGTTTTTTATTTATAAAACTCTATGATATAAAATCAGCTAGAATAGATAAAACTTTTAGAAAAGAAGGTTCATAGATGCGTGTTTTACTCACAGGGGCAAACGGATACATCGGGCGGCGTCTCAAATATGCTCTCCTTGAAAAAGGGGGCATTACTATCCGTTTGATGGTGCGCAATCTCCAAAGTCTCTCTACAACGGTTCAAGAAGAGTGTGAGTATGTCACAGCAGATGTCATGCATTCGGATACTCTCGATAATGCACTGCACGATGTGGACGTAGCCTATTATCTTATTCATGGGCTCACTCACTCCAACTTTCGTGATTTGGATCGACAAAGTGCCCAAAATTTTCTTGATGCGTGTATTCGCCAAAATGTCAAAAGAATTATCTATCTGGGCGGTTTGGGGGATAAAGAAACTGGAAGCGAACATTTGCTAAGTCGAATCGAAACAGGGGAAATCCTCAGTTCTCGCCCCGATAAGGTTCAGTGTATCTGGTTTCGTGCAGGTGTGATTATAGGCTCAGGGAGTGCAAGTTTTGAAATCATCCGTCATTTGGTTCAAAAATTGCCGGTTATGATTACTCCTAAGTGGGTCTCAACTCTCATCACTCCCATCGGAGTGGAAGATATAATCCGTTATCTCGTTGCGGCGCTTGAATTGAAAGAAAATAAAAACCTGATGATCGATTTGGGTGAAGAGGCGATGAGCTATGGCGATTTGATGCTTCGCATCGGTACTGGTATGGGACTAAAACGCTATTTAATTCCCGTTAATGTTCTTACCCCGAAACTTTCATCCTACTGGCTCACTTTGTTTACTCCCGTACCCTATGGTGTAGCCAGTTCTTTGATAGAGGGGCTAAAAAGTGAAGTAATCGTAACCAATGACCTGCGACATGAGCTCTTTGACATCCATCCGCATACGCTTGAAGAGGCAGTTCAACATGCGATAAAAGAGATCGAATCCAATCAAGTCATCAGCCGATGGAGTGACAGCGGTGTGGGCACTGCACATAGGGAATCTACGGATAACATTTCCAATGCCATTTTCACGGATCGAAGAATCGTCGATTTCGGTGAGATACCGCCTCATAACGTCTACCGCAGCTTTTGCATGATCGGGGGAAAGCATGGCTGGTTTGGATATGACTGGCTTTGGAAGATACGTGGAGTAATCGATAAACTGTTCGGGGGAGCCGGGATCAATCGAGGGCGCAGAGATTCCCAAAAACTACGAATCGGAGACAGTGTCGATTTTTGGAAAGTAGTTGATGTGGTAGAAAATGAACGCCTTCTCCTTTTTGCTCAAATGAAATTACCTGGCAAAGCATGGCTGGAGTTTAAAATACAAGACCAACAATTAATACAAAGTGCCTACTTTTATCCCGATGGAGTTTCTGGACGGTTGTATTGGTATGCATTGATTCCGCTTCATCATCTCATATTTGCCAATATGGCATCATCGATTCTCAATCGTGCTAAAAATTTGAAAGATTAGAGCGATTTTTACTGTATTTATACCAATACAGTGTATTACATTAAATAAATACAAACATAAGCTATATTGTGTACAATCTCAACTTATTAAAAACTATTCTACTCAAAGAGATGAAATACAATGAATGTACAAGAAAAGGTAATATCCAGTATTACTAAAATTATGAAGGAAGATAGAAAAAATATTTTCTTTCTTCTTTATTATTCACTAATCGAAGCCATCCTTGTAATGTCAATCCCCCTGGCCTCATCGTTTATCATCAATAGTGTTCTAGCGCATACAGCGATTTCTGTTTTTACGCTTGGAACTATTATTATTATTATATTTATTCTAACCACTGTGTTACAAATCGTAAAAGAATACATTGTTGAGAAATTTCAACAGAAAATATTTGTAACTACAGGTATAGAAGTTGCTCAATTGGCAACACACTTGAAACCATCAAGCATTGATACAAAAGATTCTATTGATAAATACATGAACTACTTTTTTGATATCAGTGCAATCCAAAAGTTTTTCCCGATTCTGTTGCTTGACGGAACTGGGCTAATTATCAGAATATTGGCAAGCCTGCTATTACTTTTGGCTTTTGATCCTTTGCTTTTTGGTCTTGGTGTATTCTTCCTTGTCTTCTTTGTGGTGATGTTATTTATATTGGGAACCAATGGGATAGACTATGCTATCAAGCGCTCGGATGCAAAACACAATGCGATTTATTATTTGCAAAACATCCCCTACGAACAAACATCCGAAGAAAAAAGATTTGAAAAACTTGATGAGTATTTAACACGATTTGTTACCACAAGGAACAATATGTTTTTTATTATCATGAGACAATTAACGTTGACATTTGTCATGGAAGGAATTGTACTGAGCAGTTTTTTAATTGGAGGCGGTTATCTGGTTATTAATGGAACACTACCTGTAGGTGAATTTGTAGCTGCCGAGATCATTGTTGTTTCCATCATGTATGTTTTAAAAGGATTTATGAAGCATCTGGATTATATCTATGACATGATTGAAGGCGTCTATAAACTTGCAAAATTATCCAATTCATTACATGAGCATGCCGATGTCTAACTACACGTTTACTTCACTGAAAAAAGTTCAGCCACACCGTTTTAGTAAAAAAATATGGGTCTTTAGTGGAATTGTTTTTCTAATCATTTTTGTGTGTGTATTTTTGCCTTGGCAACAAACTGTTGAGGGTGAAGGTACTGTTGTCGCGTATGATCCGACGCAAAGAGATTATCCTATTCTTGCCACTTTCGATGGATTTATTGATGCGTTTTATGTCACCGAAAATCAATTTGTAAAAAAAGGGACCAAACTGTTCACAATGGTAGATTTGGATAAAACCTATTTAGATAAACTAAAAATTATTGAAGGCAGTTCCAAAGATCAATATAAAAATTCTCAAATACAAATTACTAATTATCAAGATACACAAAAAAACCTGCATGAATATCTGGCCGTAGGGCTCAATGTTTATCAACAAAAATACGTACAAACCAAAAATAAGATCGACAGTCTTAATTTCAAAAAAATCTCGCTGGAAAAAAACCATGAAATTGAAAAATCTAATTTTGAGCGAACAAAGGTGCTGCATTCAGATGGCATTGAGTCAAAAAGAAATTTGGAAGTGCGAGAAAACAGTTATATAGAAGCAAATGCAGAGCTGAAAAAAATCAACATTGACATACAAGTTGAAATGAATAATCTGGATATTCTCAAAAATGAAAGAGAGAAGTTTTTAAAAGAGACAGAAAATAAACTAAAACTATTAGATAACGATGCACTGTCATCTAGAAATACATTGCAATCGCTGGGTCAGACGGTACAAACAAACTCCGTCAATGTTTCCCGATACAGAAGCGGTGAAGTCATCGCAGAAAAAGATGGATATGTTGTCAAAATCTTTCAAAATGATAAAAATAAATTAATCAAAATATCTGAACCAATAATGCATTTTGCACCTCAAGTGACAACCAAGTCCGTTTTACTCAAGGTTTCCGATTTTAATATGCCGTTAATCAAAGAAGGGTTGCCGGTACGAATCATGTTCTATGGATGGCCTGCATTGCAAATATCGGGTTGGCCAAAAATACGCTTTGGTACTTTTGCCGGTATTATAAAAAGAGTTGAACAAACCTCCCGTGAAAAAGGATTTTACTACGCGCAAATTGTAGAAGACCCAAAAGAACCTTGGCCAAAAGGGAATAGTTTGAGAATGGGAACGCAAGCTACGGTATGGGTGAGATTAGAAACGGTTCCAATTTGGTACCAAATTTGGAGAATGATGAATGCACTTCCCCCCAAGATGGTAACCCCTATTATTGAGAAAAAATAATGAAGGCTCTTGTTTTAGCTCTTGGCGTAATGTGCATTTCCACACTCACAGCTACGGAACTGTTTACAAAAGATAAGATTTCTCACTATTTGACCGAAGAGAACCCTTTCGTTTACTCTGAGATAGGCAAAAAATACATATATAAAGAAAAAGAGAAATATTATTTAGGTGATTTTGACACAAAACTCTCATCTGCTTATGATAAAAAAAACTACCCAAAAAGCGACGCAGAATTTTTTGATGTAACCCTTCAAAAACCTCTTGAAAATGGGATAGAACTTCTTGCAGGGTACCGAGATGCCCAAGGAACGCAAGAGTTCAATAATATCAAAACAGGTAGTGAGGGGGAAATACGCGCTGGTGTCAAAGTTCCTGTTTTTGGACTTATTCACGATATGAATACCCGTAAACTCAATCTCAATTCTGCCGCTTTGGATACCACAAGAATCAACTATGAGGCTCAAGACAATCTAAGACTCTTATATTTTAAAATAATCTCCCATTACAACAAACTTCTTTATTCCAAAGCTGTTTTCGAACTTGAAAAAGAGCTTCTGCTCACCGCGCAGAAGAGAGAAAATATTATCAAGCAAAAAGTCAAAGTCGGAGCACTAGCAGATATTGCATTGCTAGAAGCTTCGCAGCAAACCATTAATAGAAAACAGCGATTGGTAACTCAAGAGAATGATTTTACTAATATTTATGAAAGTTTTTTACAATATTTAAATCTTTCAAAAGAAGCATTTGAAAAACGCTATACGCTTCCCCAGATGGAAGTTATACCAAAAGATCAAGCAAAGCATTGGAATCTTCAGCGTGCTATTAATACTGCAATAGAAAACAGACCTGACTTGAAAATGCTTGATTATGAAGTTAAAAAAATGAATGTGCATGATCAATACGCCAAACTGTTAAACTATCCAAATCTTAATGTCTCTGTCTATGGTGTTCATGATTTGCAATATGAAAACGGTTTTAAAGTGTCCTTGGATATGGATTTTCCATTAGAGAGAAGAAAGTATGAAGGAAAACATGCAGAAATCATAAAAACCATCAAAAATATAGAAAATACAAAAGAAAAAGAGATCATTACCATCAAAACCAATCTAACCAACATTCTTAACTCTTTGGACAATTTAGCAACCAATCTAGAAAACTCAAAAGATGAAGTAATGTTGGTAGAAAAACTAGAAGAAGCAGAAAATAAAAAGTATCTATTAGGTCTTAGCGACTTATTTATGGTCAACCAAAGGGAGCTGTATACCCTCGAAATAAAGAAAAAACTCTTAAAATACAATTTAGAGTATTTATTGCTAGAACAAGAAGCCCATAAAGAAATTGGCGGTTCCTACGAACTTTAAGATAAACCGTGTGCAACAGCTACTGCATGATTGGTCAGCTTGCCCATATAGGTATTGAGTGCTGACTTTATAGCATCGTCCTTTAATAACTCTTCCAATGGCGTTGAAGCTATTTTAAGAGCATACGGCAAGGTTGCATTGGTTAATGCTATCGTTGAGGTTCTAGGGTACATGCCAGGCATGTTGGCTACACAGTAGTGCACTATTCCATCAACTGTAAAGGTAGGGTTGGAATGGGTTGTCGGGTGTGATGTTTCAAAACATCCACCCTGATCAATCGATACGTCTACAAGTACCGATCCTTTTTTGATTAGACCAAGCATATCTCGTGTTATGAGTTTTGGGGCTTTCTCTCCCGGCAGTAATACTGTCCCGATTATGAGGTCTGCATCTTTTAATGCAGTGACTATCGCATCATGCGTAGAATAGATCATAGTGACATTGGGAGACATCACATCACGTAAATAAGTGAGGCGCTCAGTATTAATATCTATTAATATGACATCAGCCCCAAGGCCTGCCGCGGCATCTGCTGCTGATTTACCCGCAACCCCTGCTCCCAAAATGACCACACGGTTATGCTCAACACCTACAGCACCGCCCAAAAGTCTTCCGCTTCCACCATTGTAACGTCCTAAGTGAACCGCTCCAAAAAGTGTCGCCATACGACCGGCAATCTCACTCATAGGTTCCAATAATGGCAATCGTTTTCCGATACGAAGCGTCTCATACGCCAATGAAGTCACTTTTTTCTCCAACAATACCTCAGTCAATCGTTTATCTGCCGCTAAATGCAAATAGGTAAAGAGTATTTGCCCCTCACGCAGCAACTCATATTCTGCATCGATCGGTTCTTTGACCTTCATAATCATTTGTGAACGCTGATAAATTTCACCAGCTGTTGAGATGATTATCCCCCCCGCATTTTCATAATCACCATTTTCAAAACCGCTTCCGATTCCAGCATCGATCTGAACTAAAACTGTATGTCCGGCTTTGACGAGCTCCATCACCCCTGCCGGGGTTGCCCCCACACGATATTCGTCGGTTTTAATCTCTTTTGGTATCCCTACGATCATGGTAATACTCCTATATGTGTTTAGCGGTGATTGTTCACCGTTGAGGGTATATGGTCACCACTGGCTTGCAGGGTAATTGCCTGCGGGTGTTGTTTGTAGTGCCCTCGAACTGCATTGGCCAAAACTGCTTTGATTTTTTCATCTACGAGGATAATATCACCTTCCCCCAAAGAATCCACTATGGCTTGCAAAAGATCGTTTTGAACCCCGTTTAATCTGCCAACCCAGGATTGCAGCAGTCTCTTATCCACATGCGATGGCAATGACCCCATTATCCCCACATCGTTTTGATCGTGTATCAACAATCCCGACGTCGTACCGCGGTCAAGCGTAAGGACTTGGAGTAAATACAAAGTATGGTAGTTCAATTGATTTGCTTTTGCTACCTCATCGTATGCAGTACGATTTTGGATTGCGTTGCGGATGATTGTAATATACGTATCAATGACACTTTTACCAAAACTCAGCGCAAAATCTTGATCAGCAACCTCATCGCCTGTGTTAAAGTTCTCTAAATAAAAATGGGATACCCCTCGATGTCGTCCTAATGCGGGGATATAAAAATAGCGATTTCCCTGTGCACTTCCCTCTTCATAGTAACGTCCACCCGCTTCTCGAAGCATGTGCTCAAACTGCTGTGTATCGGAAGCATCAGGATTACTGGGATTGAGATCTGCCATGATTCTCCAGTATCCGCTTCCATCGCGCATTTGTGTCCAGCTGATGTGCATGTGCATCGAAGGTACTAATGGATTTTTAGGATGAATGATCGTAGAGATAGCCGTAGCCGAAGAGAGCTTTTTGGTTTCGTCATCGTCATAGTGTACTTGAGAATAATTGACTGAGCCGCGATTAAAGAGTTGTTCATCTCTGGACTCATATCGTACTCCTCCTCCATGGGTTCCCTCATCACGAAACCACTCTACGGGAGTAAAGGGTTTGTTTGAACCTAAGGTACTTGAGAGGTCATTGAGTGCCTCTACAAAATAGGACTGTAATTTTGTGACTATGTCAGAGGCAGTGTGTGCATTTGGAGATTTGGGAGCTATTCGTGTCATTCGTATCACTTTTATAGAGTTTATATATCAAATGATACCCTTTACACTCTATAAAAAACTTGACCTGTGTGCAAAACTCTCGATAAGCTCAAACTTACTCTCTATGTTCTCATAGGAATGATTTCCGCCCTCTTCTACCACGACTGTCGCATCTTGGAATTTGTCTTGCGCTTGCCTATAGTCTAACAGTTCGTCTTCTGTTTGAAGCAATACTAGATACTGTTGCGGTGTAACATCCTGAACATCATACTCTCTTAGGGCATGGACGTGCTGCTCATTCCATTCAAAGTGGCTCTCATCGTAATAGTTAAATGCACTACCATAGACTTTTTGCAATGTCTCATAAGGCAGTGTGGATGGATTGATCAGTACGGCTTTGATCCCATAGTGTTCGCTCAGATACGTCGCATAATATCCGCCTAACGATGAACCGATAAGCGTTACGGTTGAATGATCGATCATCTGCTCTATGATCTGCTTTAGTGTATCTATTGCCAATGCAGGTACATACGATAACGAAGGACAGATAATCGTGTCTGCGAAATGCTCACGAAAAAGACTGGCCTTTACCCCTAACCCGCTTCCGCCGAAGCCATGTATATAAATATATTTATCCATCTCTTCTCACTTCATCGCAGTTACTAAAAAAATCGGATAGCTGCCATCTTCTCTGTTGACACTGTAGGCATCATGAAAGCGTACATTTCTAAATCCGGCTTTTTCGATCGTACCTCTCAACATATCTCTGTTGAATCCAAAATGGTGAACTCCATCATTCCCATGCTGTGCATGAAACGTCCCGTCCTCTTCTTCCAAATCAGCAATAGCAATAAAACCGTCACGTTGTAAATGTTCATAGAAGGTCTGAAACAGCCTTTTCGTATCTGCAACATGGTGCATTGCCATTGAACTGACGATTCCGTTAAACTTTTGATCTAAGGGGTTTTCCATAATATCTTGAAGTAACGGTTTCACATAAATGGAAGGAGTATTTTTGGCTTCCAATTGTTCCAACATACCACTCGATAGATCTATACCCGTAACCGAATGTACCAAAGGAGCTATTTTAAAACTCAACAGTCCCGTACCCGCACCAAAATCGAGTATCTTCATCGTATTTAATAAGGCTATACGACTTGCCAGTGTTTTAAATACAGCCTCCGCAATGTTTTGCCGTACATCACCTCTGTCCCACTCTTCTGCTGCTTTATCAAATCGTTGTGTCATCTTTGCCTTTTCCTCTCCTTACACTGTACAAGCTAATCAATAATAATCATACTTTCCAGATCCTATGTCTGCTTTAATCTTATCCAATGCTTCTTGCATCAGTGCAACTAGCTGTATCGCCGCAGCATGATCATCGACCTCTGGAACATCCCAGTCGGTTATGGTCATATTGGCTTTAAAAAAAAGTTCCATTCCACTTATAATTTCTGATTTTCGGCTCGCAAGCTCTTTTTGTAATGCATCCATAAGGACTCCTTTTTGTATATCATAGCATACTATTAACAATCAATTAACGCTATACTTTCTCCAAATTTTTTTGAAATGATCTTTATGTCTAAATTCCTGCTCATTTTCACTCTCTTATTACCGATACTACTCTTTGGTGACACCCGTACCATTTACGATATTCGAGGTAACTCTTTCCTGCTGGATACGAATATGACTCTTTTTTTAGGTAATTGGCGTACTGCCACCGTCACCCCTATCCAGCACGGTACGTATAAAAATGTCATTGTCAACGGGGACACAAACCGCAAAGAGATAACCCTAACCTTCGATGATTCACCCGATGAAAACAATACCTATAAACTGCTCGATATTCTCAAAGAGCATGAGGTTAAAGCAGCATTTTTCATGATCGGCGGAACAATGAAGGATGATAATGTCACCGTAGTAAAACGGACATTTGATGAGGGACATTTGGTTTTAAATCACAGTTTCAACCATCCCCGTATGACCGATCTCAATATCAGCGCCATGGAAATACAGCTCAATCGTGCCGCCCAGAGAATTCAATCCATTACAGGAGAATATCCGCTCCTCTTTCGTCCTCCCTATGGTTCAATCAATGCTTCTGTTGTAGATACGATCAATGATCATAATATGACGACAGTTCTATGGTCATTGGACTCTCTGGATTGGACCCTCAAAGAGCCCGATGCCGTCATCCAAAACGTAACTGCCAATGTCCGTAACGGCGATATCATTCTCATGCACCGTAACCCGGTGAGTGTCGCTGCATTACCAAAAATCATTGAGAACTTAAAAGCACAAGGCTATGCTTTCGTACAATTAGACAATATGCTTGGCATCAAAGCCTACCGTGAGCAATCCTCTGTTTCAGATGAATGGGGTTGTTGCTCATGGCTGCAAAGGCTTTTGGGAATGTAATGGGGTCTTGATCATCTACCGTCCAGAAGATCACCTTATGCGTTTGCATTAAGCTTTGCGTTTTTGGATGATTCAATAAATTGATATCAATATCAAATGCATAAACATATCCGTAAGCACTTACAAAATCACTGCGCTGTAATACCTCAACATCTTCGATGAGCTTATGCAGCTTGATGGCAGGATTACGCACATGAAAATCTTCCAATATCCCATCATCAAAACTCGACACCTCCAGCCAATCGAGTTTATCCGCAATCATTGGCTCAACGATCGATGCTATTTTCTCGCAGGTTTTCGGATGGTATTTGATCTCTAGAATCACACCGATTTCTCCATGAATCGAATCCAATAGTTCTGCCAATGTCGGTATGGTTTGCAATGGCATTGCAGAATCAAAATAAGAGCTGATGTCGATTTTAGACAAAACTTCATACGGCAAATCTTCGACCCCCTCTCTCAGTCCGCAGACACGTTGCAAACTGCTGTCATGGAATATCACAGGAACATCGTCAGCGCTCAGACGTATGTCGGTTTCAATCATCCACGCACCTGCATTTATCGCTTCTCTAAAAGCTAAAAGGGTATTTTCAGGATATTCAGCGCTGAAGCCGCGATGGGCGATAATGTGCATAACCTCTCCTTTTTTGATACACTATTATATCGGGAGTTATTATGAAATATGATATTATCATCATTGGTGCAGGTATCAATGGATGTGCTATCGCACGTGAGGCTGCTAGGCTTGGTAAAAGCGTCGCCATCATCGACAAACAGACTATTGGGTCTGGTACCTCATCGCACTCTTCCAGGCTTATTCATGGAGGCTTGCGTTACCTCGAACACGGTGATTTTGCTTTGGTCAAAGAGGCATTGCATGATCGTACCCGTCTTATTTTCGCCTACCCAGATCTCGTAGTTCTGCGCCCCTTTATTCTGCCTGTGTACACTGGTCTGGGACGTCCATGGTGGATTATAAAAGCGGGACTCTATTTATACGATCTGTTTTCCCGTTTCATCGCACCGCATCACGTTATGGAGATAGATGAATTCAAAACAAAATTCAGTGCTCTAAAAACAAAAGGTCTGAAAAAAGTTTTCACCTATTACGATGCCAAAACCGATGATCTGCTCCTCACCCAAACTGTAGCGCAAGAAGCCCAAGAGCATGGAGCCATTTTTTTTGAAAACTCACCGATAGATGAGATCAAGCGTCATCAGGATGGCTATCATATTCTATGTGGTGAGAGACAACTGCAAGCTAGCATACTCATTAATGCTACAGGGCCCTGGATAGATGAGGTAAATCATAGGTTCACTCTCCCCTCACGCTATAAGATCAGCAAAGTCAGTGGAATTCATATCGTCATAAATGGTCTTCTCACCACAGAACCCGTTTTTCTTCAAACCGATCATCAACGTATCTTTTTTATCATCCCTGAGAACAAGACAAATCAAACCGTTATAGGAACCACAGAACGGAATGAAACAGGTGAAACAGATCAAGTACACGTCAACGAAGAGGATATCAATTACCTCCTCTCCCATGCCAACCATTTTTTAAATACCCCTCTTAAACATACTGATATTATTCAAACCTATATCGGAATACGCCCACTTGTGGAATCCAAACAATCTATGGTTAAAACATCTCGAGAATATCAACTGGATTTACATAATTTTGGAGAGACAAAATTGCTTCATATCTTTGGCGGTAAACTCACCACACACTGGTCTCTGGCTGAAAAATCGGTTCAACTGCTACGGTTATGACACTCTCTAGCAACACTACGCTATAATGCGGTTAATAATTAATCGTTTGCTCTCCAGCTTACCTTAGCCTCACTTCAGAGGTTTACACTCCTAAGGACTTTCATGTCATCAACTATCAAACGTCAAAACCACCGTATCCACCCTTGTAGTACTGCCCGTAAAACGGAATTACTGAACTTTGTCATCTCACAAAACCCTGCCCGTTCAATCCTCGTTGTAACAGCCAATGATACAAAAGCGATTGACATAGCCCAAACCAAAGATATCACACTCGTAAGCGACAGTGATTTAGTACAGCCTAGCGAGACGATGTATGACATTGTCATCAGTTATGATCTGCCTGATAAAGCGATTATTTACATGACACGCTATGCTCGTGCAAAAGAATTTGCCATTATTCTTTTGGGTGCGGAAGATCAAAAAAATCTGTATGCGATCGAAACGCTTTTCGGTCGCACGATCACACAAGAGCCTGTTGCAGGTTTTGAACCAAACTTCGGAATTGCGGTAGAGCAAAAAAATAAAGAAGAGATGGCCGCACAACGAGCCAAACGTGAAGAAGAACGTGCCAGACCACCAAAACGTGAGTTTAAACCAAAGCGGGAAGATTCACGAAGCGAATTCAAACCTCGCCGTGATAATTCCAAATCTGATTTCAAACCAAGACGTGATGATGCACGACCTGAATTCAAACGTGAAGAGCGTAGTCCAAGAGACGACAGCCGTCCTGCTCGCAAGCCGTATGAGGGAAATAGAACAGAATCTAAAAGCTCGAATCCATGGGACAAAAAGCCGAGACCTACTGAATTTTTAGGTAAAGACGAAAACGGTAAACCGATTTTTGGTACCAAAACACGTGAACGAAATCATTATATTGATGGAACGCCAAGAAGTGATTCTGAAAAATTTGCAAAAACTGCATTTGTCAATAAACCAAAGTTCTTTGGTGAGCATGATAAAGCCAAGAAAAATGATGACGCAAAAAAACCTTTCAATCCTGAACGTAAACCGTATGAGGGGAAACCAGCGTTTAACAAAGACGATAAACGCCCTTATGAGGAAAAGAAGCCTTACGGTGATAAAAAACCTTTTGGTGACAAGAAGCCATATGGCGACAAAAAACCATTTGGGGATAAAAAACCTTATGGTGAGAAAAAATCCTATGACAGCAAACCCGCATATGACAGACCAAAACCGGCACAAACCGATACCGCCCCTAAACGAGCACCACGCCGTATCAGCGTAAAATCCCTCAAGCCAAAAGAGTCTGCGGAATAAAGTTCCGCTTAACTTGAAACTTCCTCCAGTTTATCCACGCTGTATCGCCATGTAACAAGTGCTGATAGCGTTACGATAAGCGCGATACCAATCCATATCCACACAACTTCAAGCTCCAGATACGTGAATAAACTCAAAAGGATAATCGGTGCAATAATCTGTCTAAAAATAGAGATATAAAAGATAAATCCTGGTTTTTCAATCCCCTGCAGCATCGCCAGATGAACGAAGATCACTACAAACGAAAAAAGAATAAATGCTTCCACTCTTAAATACACAGCCCCCGCTTCAATGACATTGATATCCTGTGTGAAGAACCGCATAAACTGCTCTGCTCCAAAGAGCAACGCGACCATACCCACAAGCGAAATCAATCCTCCATAATAGAGTGACGTTTTTAACGTTTGTGCAATACGCTCGAACTGCTTTGCTCCATTGTTTTGTGCGACGATTGCCAAAACGGCAACGTTTAATCCAATGGTCGGCATTAAAATGATTTGCTCGATCCGCATCCCGATTCCAAAAGCTGCCACTACTTCCTTCCCATATGGAGCCGCAAAATAGGTGATGATAAAAATCCCGGTGGCCATCATGACCATATTAATACTGGGTGGAAATCCCTGCGTGACCAAGGCTTTAAAAACGGCTGTATCCAATGAAAACTCTCGGTAACCATCCAATAAAGTGGTCTTGGTTAATTTATAAAAAAGATAAAAAGCTGTTATAAATTCCGTAATAACGGTTGCCATAGAGATACCGCTCACGCCCGAGGGTTGTATTCCCAATCCGCCATAAACAAACCAATAATCCAGCACCACATTCAAAAATGCAGAAAAAATCAATACATTGCGAAAAGAGACCATATCACCGACTGCATTGAGCAAGGCATTAATGAAAAATGCAAAAACAAAAAATACAGACCCGTACAAAATGACATTGATATAGTCCAGGGATTCTTGTAAATAATCACCCTGCGCCCCAAGTATACTCATCAAGTACGGTGTACAAATAACACCGATAATGGTCAGAACAACAGAGAGGAAAAGACCAAACAGCAACGCGTTGAGGGCGATGTGGGCCGCAGTAGAGCGATCTTTTTTTCCCAATGCATTGCCGACAAGAGCTGTAACCGCTTCACTCACCCCTCCCGCAATAGCGATCATCATAAAAAAAATAGAAGCTGAAAGAGTCAGTGCCGAAAGTGACTGAGTGGATATTTGTCCTGCAAAATAGGTGTCCGTAACGTTATACATCGTATGAAAGAAAAACCCGATACTTGCAGGTATGGAGAGTTTTTTGAGCTGAGATTTAATATCCCCTTGCGTTAAGTCCATGTGCATTATGCTAACTTTTTTGCATCATCAATGCTTTTTTAACGTCCAAACGATCATAGAGTTTGAGCATGTTATGATAATCTTGGTGCAATGTCACATCAATCAGGGATTCTTCTCCTTCGATGATCAACAACGCTTTTTCGATTTTCTCTTTGCCATAGATATCAAACAGAGCCTCTTCGTACTCTTCCCATGGCAATTCTGCTTCTCCCATACGTATGAGTTCTGCTACGATATGTCCCATTTTATCGGTTCCAAACTCCAGCAGAGAAATTGCTTCTTGTGCATTTCCTGCCAACAAATAAATTTGCGCTTTTAATTGAGCCATCGTAAAATTATTCTCGAAGATAACACCGATGTATTTTTCTACATTGAGAGTATCCTCAAGCGATTCGATGTAATCCAATATTTCCTCAGGATCAAACTCGGTAAAATTCAAAACCATCTCTCGTATGAGCTTGCCGTTGTTTTTGTTGTTGTACGTCAAATCCTCTATCGGGTAAACCTCTGAGACACTAGGGACTATCATCTGGCAAGAGTAGAATCCTAAATAGTTGTACTCGCGCACGTACATCTCTTTTTTCATGGAGTTTAAAATACCTAACAAGTAGTCGTACTCCGCGGCACTCCCCTCACCTGTGTAATCCCACGGTGTGTATTTGAAACTCTTTTTAGCACTCAAAAATCCAAATCCCAGTTTGCCGTTGGAATCGATAAAATGCGATTCGAGATTGAAACTGTCAGAGACCAGACTCATATCAAACGTCGGTACTTCAAATGCATCCAGATTTTCCAAACCGCGGCCTTGCATCAGCTCGGTCATCGTACGCTCCAGCGATACTTGCAAGATTGGATGTGCCCCAAAAGAGACAAAAAGTGTCGAGTTCTCAGGATTGATGAGCGAAATCGCCGTGACAGGAAATCTACCGCCCAATGACGCGTCCAATACTTCAACGATGTAGCCCAATGCTCGTAACGCATGCACATCATGACTGAGCCTCTCAAACGAATGGATCACCTCTTCAGGAAATTTTGGGAGAGCATAGCCGTTTTTAATGATCTCTATTTTCGCGTAACGCTCAAATATCTCACTGAGTGCCTGAACTTTTGCTTCTTCGGGAGTGTTTCCCGTCGCGAGACCATTGCTCACATACAGATTACTCAAAATATTGATCGGGATGTATACCGTTTGACCGTCGGAATGTTTTTGAAACGGCAAGGCTACAATTTTGTCCTCATAATCACTGTTATAATCCACAAGCTCATCGTCAGTTAGACTCCCATCAGGATTGTAAATTTTGCGCAATTCATCATTGAGATACCCACCCCCAAACTCAAACGCCACTTCATCAGGGTAATATTTACGGTTAGGGAGATGAAAATCGATAAAAAAGTTGTTGGTTTGCAATCGCTCGATGTACTCACCCAACGCACTCGCTTTGGAAGCATCCGAGACGATTCCCTTACCGTTAGAGTAGATATGACGAGGAGCTTCTATCGAGGCTAAATTCACCGAATAGCAATACTCTAGTGGATGTTTTTCCTGCGAAAAAACCGCTTCACAGCCTACATCAACCAGTACCGCTTCCATTTTCTTGATGGATTCTTCGAGTGGGGCATTTTTGGATAATAAATTCATACAGATTCACTTTGCTAATTTTAGTTAGAGTATACCCTATTATTTAATCATATAATATGTTATCATTAGATGATAATAAAAGGAAGCAAAGTGGGTGATTTAGAAAACCTCTTGTTGTTAGACGGCGAAATCTTTCCTATGGACAACGGCTATTGGGTAAAGTTTGAAGCCAAAGTTGTGAAGCTGAGCGAAAACATACCTCATGGTGTTCGTTATTCGTTGACACTGCACGACAAAAGCAATCATCGTATCATCGGCTATGACAATGCACACAGTTTCAAACCTAGCAGTTTTCGATACGGTGCTAGAAAAACAACATGGGATCATATCCACAAAAAAGAAGAAACCTTTGGGTATGAGTTCGATTGTGCAGGTGTACTCATGGAAGATTTTTGGAACAGCGTCAATTATTATTTGACAAACCATTGAAGGAAAACAGTATGAAATCTAAAATTTTATATGTCGGTATTATGAATAAAGCCGATTACATCAAACGAACCATTGCCATTGCAAAAGGGGAATACAAACCCAAAACAGATGAACCAAAAGTCTGGTTCGAGTCAATCAAATCATTGGCTCAAATTCTCAGTAATGAAAATCAAGAGCTTTTAAAAATCATCGATGAAAAGCATCCCAAATCTCTGACTGAGCTTGAATCGCTGACAGGTCGAAAAAAATCAAACCTTTCACGCACTCTCAAAACACTTGAACGCTATGGAATCGTGGAATTGCACAAAGAAAAGAACAACCTTATTCCAACCGTTCAGGCAACTGATTTTCGCGTGGAGTTTGGATTTGGTAGCACTGCGGCGTAGAACTCATCCTCCGTTGATAACGAATGCTTACAATTAAGGCATATCACGGAATTATGCTATAGTTGCGAAAACAATTCGTATGGAAAATTATGGCTATTATCTCTATCGCATCCACCAAAGGGGGAGTAGGTAAAACTTCTCTCGCCTTTTCTCTGGCTAAAGACCTCGGGTATCGCTATGCTACCAATGATATGTCGGTGGTGCTGAACAAATACAAAAATGCCCGCTATTATCCTAATAAAATCCCATTGCATCCCGATACCGTATACGATTTCGGCGGGTTTGATGCGCAACATGCGGATGAAATTTTACGCGCCTCCGATATCATTCTCGTGGCGACGATTAATGATCTCAATTCCATTATGAAGAGCTTAATTTTCATCAAAAACTACAAAGAAAAAACCATCCTCGTTTTTGCCAATATGATCGACAATGCAAACGATGCCGCAGTGATACGCCAAAAAATACATGAACATTTTCCCAATCTCGCATTCACCTATCTGCGCCGTACTAAACTGCTCAAAAATGCGCTTGAAACAGGTCTAAGTGCACGTGAACTTTACGAATCAAGCAAACACACGCAACACGTCTATAAACAAGCATACAGTGAATATCAAAAAATCCTCAAACTCTTTACGACCGATGGACAGTATTTCCAAGGTACAGCTCAATGACACCCATCCTCCTCACTACACTAAATGCCCGCTATGCACACAGTGCATTGGGGCTACGCTATTTGTATGCGAACATGCACGAACTGAAAAAGGATACACAGATCGTCGAATTTACGATCAACGAGCAGATACAAAGCATTGCCGAAGTGGTCCTCGAACATACTCCAAAAATTATCGGAATCAGTGTCTATATTTGGAATGCAACCGAAACCGCACAACTCATCGAGATACTCAAAAAAGTATCTCCCGACACCATCATCGTCCTTGGTGGTCCAGAAGCCTCCTATATGCCTCATCGTGTTAATTTTGACAATGCCGACTACATTGTCAGCGGCGAGGGAGAAATAGCGTTTTATGAGCTGTGTCGCAGCGTTTTGGATGGAATTACACCAGCTGAACGTTTTATCCGTGCTGAAATGCCCGATCTAAAAGTAATATCCCTTCCCTATACCGCCTACAGCGATGAAGATGTGGCACATCGTACGATCTACGTGGAGGCATCACGAGGGTGTCCGTTTGAGTGCGAGTTCTGCCTCTCATCGATCGATGAAAAAGTACGCAATTTTCCGCTGGATGAACTATTAGAAGAGTTTGAAGTGTTGTGGAATCGCGGGGCAAGAAGTTTTAAATTCATCGACCGTACGTTTAATCTCAATATGACTTTTGCTAACCGCATACTTGACTTTTTCCTTTCCAAAGAGCCACCCTATTTTGCTCATTTTGAAGTCATTCCCGACCATTTTCCCGATGTGTTAAAATCTAAAATAGCCCTCTTCCCTCCCGGATCATTGCAACTGGAAGTGGGTATTCAAACCCTGGACCCCGTTATCTCCAAAGGGATTAACCGACCTTTGCGACTCGAGAAGATTTTTGAAAATTTGCATTTTTTAGAAAACGATACCAAAGCGCACATGCACCTCGATCTCATTGTAGGACTGCCAGGTGAAACGATTGAGGGATTTGGACGTAATCTGGATAAACTCTGCTCACTCACTCATAGTGAAATCCAAATCGGTATTTTGAAAAATCTTTCAGGCACCACCCTATCACGCCATGACAAAGAGCATGGAATGATCTACAGTGATATCCCCCCGTATGACATCCTCCAAAACAACAATCTCAGCTTTGTACAAATACAAAAGATGAAACGTTTTGCCCGTTTTTGGGATCTGTATTACAACAGCGGGAATTTTGATAAAAGTGTCAGATTGTTATGGAAAGAGGAGAAAGTCTTTGAGGGCTTCTATGCATTCAGCGAGTGGATATTTACTCAAACGCTTTCTACATGGAAAATATCGCTTGACAGACAAATATCACTGATGTATGAGTACCTATTATTAGATACTGCGCTTGAAGTGATACAAACATCATTAATCGCAGACATCAACACAACACCGGGGAGAAGAATTCCCTTTTTCTTAACGCACGATGTCTCCAAAGAGGGGCCAAAAAGCAGCGAAAAACAGATAACGCCGAAACGACAATCAAAACGGATAGAATAAAAAGAGGAAGAAGGCGTGTGAGGGTGACGAATCCCCACACAAAGCTTAGGTTAAGAAGAATTAAAAGGGCCGCAAAGCCCTGTTAGAAGTGAGTTTTAGAATTTCAGTTGTGCAATTAGACGCAATGTCTCGATATCACGACCAAAGTAGTATGGATTTCCGTTTGGTGGAAAACCTAAATCGCTTGCATTATTATTTACAAGAGTATACATTGCTGTTAACCCGAGATTACCGATTTTTGTCCCTACAGATAAATCAAATCCATCAATTCCGTCTCCTGAATTAACGTGAGCGCCAGTTGTGTGACTAAACCAGTATGCTTTGCTTGCATTAACATAGGCAGCTGATAGGTCGAATCCTGCAACAGAACCTTTTGCTCCAACTTTATACGTTTTAACACCCGGAGCTGTTACAACGCCGTCAAAGTAGATTGAACCATCACCTGTGTAGATGTTTGTTTTATCCGCAGTTGACATGTTTGAGAAACCCAAATAGCCATCTTTATCTGCCTGTGAATACGCCGCATAGAGATTGACACCCGCAACATCAACCGCTGCTTTTACTGCCCAAATACTAGAGTCATTATCACTTTTCTGAAGGTTTGAAGATGTAATATCGACTGCTGTATTAGTCGATGAATTCATTCGACCACTTGGACTCATAGTAGCATATTGTGCGCCCAATGTCACCATTCCAGCTATTTTTGTATCCGCTTGGAGCCATACAGCATCTGCAACGCTTACAACATTGTAGTACCATGCTTGAAGTGTTGTATTGGCAATCGATTTATTGGTAACACCAACTGCGTATGCTCCATTAGCCTCTTGCCCAAAACCAAATGTACGGAAACTGTCCATATTTACCGTACGTCCAGGACTTCCTGCCAAACGGATACCACCCTCTAGGCGCACATCACCAACACCACCGCCAACATTTTGTCTGTTGTCACCCCCACCGTGTCCGTTATGTTTTCCAATCCATGCACCAACAATTGATGTATCTGGCAAGTCAGTATTAACCGCTACGATTGACTCAAAAGTATTGTACGCGAGATTCCATTTCTCAGTAAAAATAAGTGGCGTATTGAGCTCCATACGTCCCGCTTTTACAGTTGTTTTACCCATTGTTGTTGCTAACCACAACTGACTAATATTTGAAGCATCACTCATACGATCTGCATGGGTTGAACCATTTATAGCAGTGCTTCTTTGAGCTACATCATTACCATTGGTAAATCCGGTTTCTCCATAGGGCGCATTGATCATACTATCGCCAAAAACGTTGTTGTTAAGACCAAGAGTTGAATAAACTTGCACCTCAGCACCTGCGCTCACTGATTTCAACAAATCAGCAGTTACACCAATACGTCCAGCGATACCACCCGCTGAAGCATTATTGTAGGGAGAAACCTCAGCCACATTTCCAGCTCCTTGCTCAAACCAACCAGAACTAGAAGGTTGGGTAGTTCCAAGCCCAGCAGCAGGTGTAGCACCTGAAACGCCTGAAGTACCACTAAGATCTCTAGGACCTGCTTCATTGTCATTTGTTTGATAGATAATTTTCACATCACCGCTTACTTTTACATTCTCAATTGCAAAAGCACTTGTACCCAATGCCATTACGGCAACTAAACTTAATTTTCCTAATTTCATTCATTCTCCTTAAAACCGTCCTTAATAAGATAATCTTATTTGGATCGCAGCACAATTCTAGAGGGATGATTCTTAAAAGAATCTTTAATTATATTAATTACTCTTATATATAAAGCATCTTATTATAAATTGAGATAAAAATGTGATATACTCAATACATATTTCAAATACTTATCTATCACTAAAAAATAAGTTTATAAATTATTATAATTATTGTTATAACAATAGCCACTATATTCGCTTACTCTTTTTAAAAATACGATACGAATATGACAAGAAGTGCATTGCTTTAAAAGCTGGTTATAATTTTCCAACGCCTCATCCATGTGTCCTGCATCAATCGATACTATACAAATCATCAGCATACTGCATTAGCTCAATAGAAAGTTTTTTATTAAATTATTTAAAACAAGAACAATCAAAGTAAACTAAAGCTATAAATATATCAAATATATTTAAAGGAAAATACATGAAATCTATTCTTCTCTGTACCCTCTTAGTCGTCTCCTCTCTTATCGCTGATTGTGAGTATGAAAAAGAGAGTGCAAAAGCTACCTGGAAAGCTTTCAAAACCTATGAAAAGCTTGGAGTAGCTGGATCATTTGATCAAGCAACATTCGTGATCCAAAAAGCTGTAAGCCTCGATCAACTACTAGCATCCGCTGATGTCACTATTGAAACCAAAAGTGTCAATACAGGCAATGCTGGCCGTGATGCGACGATTAACGCTACTTTTTTTGAGACTCAAAATGCTAAATTGATCGTTGGAAAAATAAAATCCGCTGCAAATGGTAAAGCGCAGGTTGATATCACTATGAATGGGATTACAAAAACTATCCCAATGAATTATGCTATCTCTAACGAAAATATCATTAGTGCCAAAGGTATTATTGATTTAGCTGATTTTAGCATGCTCTCTTCATTGCAATCAATCAACAAAGCTTGTTTTGATCTACATTTGGGGAAAACCTGGCAAGATGTAGAAATCGGGTTTGAGATTAAAACGAAGAAAACGTGTAAATAAAATTATATAAAAAGAGCTAAAAGGGCCTATGGCCCAAAAGTTCCGGAAAACAAGTGACGCCGAAACGTCAAGCGAAGAGAACGTAATTACCAGTTACGAATACGAATATGACAAGAAGTGCACTGCTTTAAAAGCTGGTTATAATTTTCCAGCGCCTCATCCATGTGTCCTGCATCAACTGATACGATCAAATCATCAGAATAAAGACGCAGCATACGTGCCGATTTTTGCGCAAATTGATACGCATACACTTGATCTTTTGGCAAAATCCATTTTACATCTTCGCTTTCCAGTCTTTTCAATGTTGCTTGCAGTTTTTTGACACCTGCTTTCATATCCTCACTTGAACTGTAAAAACCGCCGCGCTGAATCTGCTCCATCCCCTCAAGCATCGTACGCATATCTTTCATCATCATGCTTCTGTGATCAATTTGCGCTGCATTAAGCGCTCCTGCCAATAAGGATACCAAACCAATTGTTGTTATTATTTTTTTCATCGATGCACCTTTAATATTGAATAAGATCTTTTGAAAATTCGGTCAACTTTACGGTTTTTGCCGATATAGAGACCAATTTTTTCGCTTCTGCCGGACCATTGTAAAACTGTTTTAGTTCAGGTTTAAATGCCTTGAAATAATCCTGGAATTTATCCATTCCCAAAATACCTACAGCCCAAAGAGTATCATCGGCAGCATGTTCAAGTACAACAGCGGACAATGGCTGCGTTGCCGCTCCGCCTAGAACTTTTGCCCCCGCACTTGTATCAAATGCGGAAAGGTGTGAAGAACAGACGATGACACCGCTTTTATCATAAGCCATGGTTTTTGTTTTTTCAGGAACGTGCATGATGAAACTGTCGTTTGGTGTAGGGTGGGTTAACTGATGGGTACAAATCGCCACATACGCTACAATGGTACGATTTTTTCCGACACCGCTTTTCCATACGTATTTTTCACCATTCTCTGCGGTCAGTTCTACATCCTGCTGTGTTGGCTTGGGTAAATTAACGAGTAAACACGGCGTAGATACATACGGGTAATTGAACACATAGTTCACCTCTTGCTCAAGCATAGATGCTTTGATAGGTTTACCCGCAGCATCCATTAATTGCGTTTTTTCATACGCCACATAAAGTCTTCCATCCGAAGCATACAATTTACCACTAATCAATGAAGGATTGATAGCTACCACTGTTGCACCGGCAACAACTTTTAAAAAATTTCTTCTGTCCATGATTGCACCTGATTAAAAAGATTGATAATTAATTTTAGCGAGATTTTAGTGAGATTTCACCCAAAAAGGGTGAAAATGCAGTTTTATTAATTGAAAAGATCGCTCATAGCACCTCTGTACCAATCACGAGTCGCTTTACCAAGCCCTTTTGAACGGAATTTATTCGCCGCTTCATCCCCTTTTGGAACGCTCCCTTTGCTTCCGATAACAGGACCTGCCACCATAAACTCATGATTAACCATGATAGCCTCTTCCGGATTGCCATTGACCATTGAATAACAGACATTGGCACTTTTGTATGGAAGGGTGGAAGCCACACTGTACGATTTACCCTGCAAAGCATGCGCAATCTCTTTTGCACACTCTTTGCCTGACCAGATTGCTGCTTGACCGCTTGGAGGAATTGCATGACCGACAACATCACCAACAGCATAAATACTTGCATCGGTTGCTGTTTGAAATGAAACCGGTTTTTCGGCGCTGGACGCCATTTTTACCTTTTTAAATCCGTCTGGTGTCGTTGCGACACCTGACATCTCAATGACCGGACTTGACATATTGTGAGGAATAAAGTTAAATACTCCGTACTTCAATGTTTTTGTTGTCGTAACACCTTCTGTGTCCTCTTTATCTTTAAATACCGTTTGTGCGTATGTAATTACTTTTTTGTCGAAATCAACATCGGTAATTTTACAATTATCCTCGTGAACAACTACACCGTTATACAAATCTTTCCATGTCTCTTTGAATGCCGCACCTTTAGCAATTTCAGCCGTTTCATTCAAGATAATTACTTTACCTTTGATTCCCTCTTTTTTCATGTAGTTGGCAATCATACTCGCACGTTCAAATGGTGCCGGAGGACAACGGTACTTTCCTGCTGGAACAGTAATAACGACCGTATCCCCGTCTTCCATATTTTTTACCAAACGATCCAATGCTACGTGCTCACCGCCAGGTACTAGTGCCGCAGGTGCCACACGACGTGCTTTTGCGATTTTTGCCGCGTCCCATGTCGGAAATTGCTTTTTATAATTATAGTCGATACCAGGTGCCATAACGAGAATATCATATCCTACTGCACCCTGTGATGTATGAACCACTTTGTTTTCACGGTCAATATCCGTTACCACGGCTGTTAGCATGCTGTAGCCGTTTTTTTCAATAGCCTGTGAGTAGTCATACGTCAATGAACTCAGACTCACACCCTCGATGCCACCCAAATTACAATTTGAAAACGGACATGACATAAAGCTGTCATTCTTTTCAATAATCAGAACATCAAATTTACTGTCAATTTTTTTAAGCTCTTTTGCTACCGTCATACCGCCAAAACCACCACCGATGATAACTACTTGATGTTTTCCTAATTTGCTGTTGATAGCACTGTTTTTTGAACCCGTTTTAGGCAATGGATCAAAGGCCGTTGTACTGCATCCGGTTACTGCAGCGGCTGCTGCACTGATACCTGCGAACTTAAATAAATCACGTCTTGAAATGTTCATAATATTAATTCTCCATCTGGTGTAGTATTGCAAGATTCAGGGTATATTCTTGAGTTCCCATTATTATTGCTTGGGACATCGTAGAATCATTTTTCTTATGTGCAACTTAAATTTTATATAATAAAACAAAATGAATCTATTCTCTAATTTCTTGTGATAGTAAAGTGATATAAATTCAAAATTATTATCTTTAACCTACCCATGACATCTTTAATTTAGAACATGCTACTATCTAGAAGGAAAATTAGCGATGAGGAATCAAATCAAATGCAAATAGAAACTTGTTCATCCCTTGAAGATGTACGCCATTATATTGATGAGCTTGACGATCAAATAGTAGAGCTTATAGCCACACGCAATGCTTATGTTAAAAAAGCGGCACAGTTTAAAGAATCGGTGGAAGAGATAAAAGGTAAAGAAAGAATGGAAGCCGTCATGGATCGTGTACGGACTCGCGCAATGGAGTTTGGAGTTTCACCCAATCTACTCACAAAACTCTACACGATAATGATAGACGAAATGGTTGAAGCCGAAATAGCCGAATTTCGAAATGCTAAATCACTTTAAAAACGGGTGATTTCATCACCTTGTATCGCCATTGTCACACGTCCCGACAATGTCTCATTTTTATAGAGCGAATGATGATGTCCGACGATCAAAGACTCATTCGGATTAAAAAGAATCATATCAGCTCTTTGACCCACCTCAATTTTCGGGACATCTATATTCGCATGTACTGCGGGAACATACGACGTCAAACGTGACAGTGTAGGCATATCAATGATACCGGGTTTGACAAGGTGAGTATAGCACAACGGCAAATATTCACCGATAGACGTTGTTCCATAGCTCGCGTCATTAAAGGTAATATCTTTATAGACATCTGAATTTGGCTGATGCAAAGCAGTTAATGAAGCAATATCCCCTCTTTGCAATGCCTCAATCAGCTTCTTTCGTTTTGAATCACTCACAAGCGGAGGATTAATTTTTGCATCCGTATCAAAACCTCTGCATGCTGCATCACTGTGTACTAAATGATGCAGTGCGACCTCACATTCTACCTTGACACCCTCACGCCGTGCTTGCGCTATTAATTCAACCGAACGAGGCTCTATTACGCTCTTAAAAACAATCGTTATTTCATACTCACGTGCGATCTCAATCATTGCCGCTATGTGTGCCACTTCGCTAATTGAGGGAATACCTGGAAGTCCTAATGACGTCGCTATTTTTCCATCAGACATAACACCGCTTTCGCTCAGACTCTTGTCCTGAGCTAAATAGTACAACGGCTTATTCGACATCTTAAGGTATTGAGCCATACGCATAATCAAGTTATAATCACTGATTGTCTTGGTATAAAGAGCTTTACCGCCTTTTTTTAGCAGAAGTGCAATGTTGGTAAGATTTCCTTCTTCGCTCAGTGCACTGATAGCACATTCGATTTTTGCTCCGCCATCATGTATCTGATGTTTTTTAACAAATTCAAGAGTAATTTCATTGTCTACACGCCCAACCATTTCACCGCTGAGCACAACCGTACTCACACCGCCACTGAGTGCTTCACGTGAAAGGGTTTCAAGATTTTTTCCATTCAGTTGGAGGTCTTTTAATCGAACATTGGTATCTACCAATCCCGACATCAAATAACATCCCGATGCATCGATAGATTCATCATCCATGAGATTAGACCCTATTTGCGTAATAACGCCATTTTCAATTCGCACATCTTCTTGACGATTTCCGTGTATATCACAAATTATGGCATTACAAATAAGCATAAGACTCCCGTTTGGCTATAATAATGTTATTGTAATCTATGAACGTTTAAAAAGGGATAGTGTGCGACCATTCATTTGGCTTTTATTATGTACCATTGGACTTATGGGATCTGATCGCTTTTATAATGAAGGAAAAAAGCTTTATTTTTCAAAAGGATGCAATGGATGTCACGGCATTGATGCCAAAGGACTCGCGCAGTACCCAGGACTTGCCTACCGGCCTGCAGGATTTTTGAACTACAAACTGCAACGTTATCGTAAAAAAATTGCCGATACGCAACAAGCCCAGTTGATGATACCCTTTGCACAAAATTTGACAGATGCGCAAATCAAGATACTCATCGTTTTTTTATCCCAATACCATGAAGAAAGCAGTCACGGAACCATGGAACGTACTATAAAAGGAGATGGCGGATCGTGAAAATATTAGTTTCTGCACTGGAACATTCTGCCAATATACATTTAAAATACCTACTAAAAGAGCTGGGAGACGATGTCAAAATCTGTGGTGTTTTTGATTCGTCGCTGGGTGAGAGCATTGTCGATTTACGTTCAACCGCGATCATGGGATTTGTGGATGCACTCAAAAAACTCCCTTTTTTCTTTCGCCTCAAAGATCAGATGGTAGAACTTGCAAGCAATGTTGACAAAGTTCTCCTCATAGACTCTTCGGGTTTCAACCTTCCTTTGGCCAAAGCAATCAAAAAACGTTACCCTGACAAAGAGATCATCTATTATATCCTTCCGCAAGCCTGGGCATGGAAGAAAAAACGCATCCCCGTTTTAGAAAAGACGATCACAAAACTTGCCTCCATTTTACCGTTTGAACCCTCTTACTATTCTCCTATGGCACCCATAGAATATGTGGGTCACCCTCTTCTCGATGAGATCACCATCCATAAAACCGATTTGACCCCTACGGGTATCATCACCTTTATGCCAGGGAGCAGACCTGGTGAGATAAAAAAACTTATGAATATTTACAGAGAGGTTCGTGCAAAAATCCAATGCGAAGCAATGCTCGTTATTCCTCCTCATTTTAATGATGAAAAAATAGCGCAGCTGTATGGGGATATCAGCGCATTTACGGTCACTAATGATGCTCATATTACTTTGGCAAATTCAGATTTTGCCTTTATTTGCAGCGGTACAGCAACGCTTGAAGCCTCGCTGATTGGAACACCGTTTGTTCTTGTCTACATTGCTAAAAAGCTAGATTATATGATTGGCAGAGCACTTATCAAAATCTCATATGCAGGACTTGCAAACTTATTGCTTTCACATGCTTATAATATTACGCTGCATCCTGAGTTCATTCAACAACAGGTTACGGCTGAAAATCTGTATAATAGCTATATTCAAATGGATAAAGAACAATTTTTCCGTAATGCCACGAAATTGAGATCACTGCTTCAACATGGTAGTGCAAAACGTGTCAGCGAAATGATAAAGGAAATACCACATGCTTAGACTTACTTCTTGGATCAGTACTAACGCCACTGCTCTTATGCAAGAAAAAATCATCCCCTATGTTTTTACCCTTAGCGATTCACCAATGCTTTTACGCGAATTGCTACACACCAATAAAATGTATCAAGATGGACTAAAACTCGAAGGAAATGTCCCAGGCTTTCGTATGAGTATCGGAAAAAGTTATATTGTTTTCATCGTATTATGGCATGCCATTATCATCATACCTGCTATTTTATTTCATGCAAAATTAGCAAAGCTTGACTGTCATTTACTGATGATTATGGCTATTTTATTTACAGGTATGTTTTTTGCGACCTATTCAATATTCAAAGAATATCTAATCGATACCGTTGCATTGAAAATTGTCAAAAAAGGATGGGGAAATCACTTTCCCCATTTTGATTACGATCGTCATGCCAAAGAAGTGGCAGTCATTTATGCAGATGCGCTTGAAAAAGAAATACCGCATAAAAATATGCAGCTGTATATTTTAGAAAAACTTGTAGAAGAAAAAAAATAATATTGAAACCGTTTGCCCTGAGCCCCTCGAAGGGTTAATGATTATAGCCCTTTAAGATGTTGTAAAAACTCTTTTGGCTCTTTAAATCCGACAATTGTTTTATCATTTCGTAAATGGCCATTCTCATCAAAAAATAAAATGGCCGGCGGACCGAAAATACCGTATTTTTTCGTAAAAGCTTTGGCAGCATCATCATTTGTTGTTAGATCAACTTGTACTAAAATCAACTTATCCATCTCTGATTGAACAGATTCATCACTAAACGTTATCTTTTCAAACTCTTTGCACGAAGTACACCAGTCAGCGTAAAAATCTACCATGACCGTCTTGCCCTTATTCTCAAGCAAAATAGCATCAAGCTCTTCAATCGCTCGAATTTTTTCAAATCTATTATGCATTGTCGCCTGCGCTAAAGCTTGTTGACCTTTGCCTACAAAAGGATCAAGTGGATGGAGAAGGTCTTTAGCCCCTGCCATTCCGCCTAAAAGTAGTGACATCCCATATAGCAGTATCATAAAGCCAAGTGCTTTCACATTAGCACGTGAACTCCAAGATGGATGTTCACCCAATGGTTCTAGCGTATTCATATTAATAGCTACAAAGATTGCCAATCCACCCCATAACAACAAAGTAGTGTTTTCGTCTAATACACGTCCGATCATCCAAATAGCAATTCCAAGTAGCATTACCCCAAAAATCGCTTTAATAACATCCATCCACATGCCAGGTTTCGGCATAAATTTACCCGATGTAGTCCCTACAATAAGTAATGGAACACCCATCCCAATACTTAGCATGAAGAGTGCAATTCCTCCCAGTAAAGCATCACCTGTTTGACCGATGTAAATCAAAGCTCCGGCAAGTGGTGCCGCAACACACGGTCCAACAATCAGTGCCGACAAAAATCCCATAATCGCGACACCGATAACGCCGCTTCGTTGACCGCCAAGTTTAGAAATACGTGATTGAATAAAATTTGGAATTTGCAGTTCATACACATCAAACATAGATAAAGACAAAAGGACAAAGATCAGTGCGAATGCAGTAATGATCCACGGTGTTTGGAAAGCTGCTTGTAAATTCGCCCCAAAAAGACCTGCAAGAATACCTGCTATTGTATAAGCAACCGCCATCGATAGGACATAAACTAGAGAAAGCAAAAATGCTTTTCTCGTTCCAATACCCTCACCCTGTGAAAGAATAACGGAAGATATAATCGGAATCATAGGAAAAACACATGGCGTTAAAGCAAGTAATAAACCAAATCCGAAAAAGCTTATAATGATAAACCAAATACTCCCGCCTTGAATTACGCTAGCAATTCTATCCGTTTCGGATTCATTGGATACCTTAGAAATTCCACTAAGTTTCGTATCATTTTTTTCAGCACTTATGAGTGATTTAACTTCTTTTACTTCTACAGCATCCGCTTTAATCACTGAAGGCTCTGCCGTCTTTACGTCATCCAGCTGATCCGCATCAATCGATACTTCCAGTGTTGTATCCATAGGCTCATAACACAGTCCAGCAGATGAACATCCCTGATAGCTAAGATTTACTTTGACTTTATGGTCACCGCTGATAACATTTGTTTTCAATAGGTCAATGCGGATTTTTGGAGAACTCATAAAGACCTGTTCTCCGTCATGATCTACGGATTTTTCCATTTTTACGGACTTGAAATTAATCCCGTCTTTGAGATTTGCATCTTCGATCTTTATTTTGTCTTTATAAAGATAGATATCCTGACCTAGATCAATATCAATACCAATGGTGTCTTTGTCAATTTTGCTGATTCTAGGTTTGAAGGCTTCTTCAGGCTGAAGAAAACTGACTCCAAAAAGAGCCACAGAAAAAAATAATGGAATTAAAAACCGCATTGTTAACCCTTTGATTGCTTGTATGCATTATTTTAGCATACCTTGATGTAAGAAAAGGAAACAATACTATTAACAGTATTAATGAAATCTATTATTTTTTTAAAAAATTATCCAAACCGAATTTTCCACCACCATATACGGCAAGGGTAAACAACATCAACAGATAATACAGCGGAATTTCGAATCCGTTATCCCCTGATGAAAATCCGTTTGCCAAATGAACTACCGTAATTGCCACCACCATAACGACCATCATCGGCAGTGCAATAAAACGCACCCCAAGACCCAACACCAATAATACTACGCCTGCCATTTCCGTTGATGCTGCTAAATAAGCATTAAGCAAGGGAAATGGAATTCCCAACCCTTGTTCAAACCACGTTGCAACTGCACCGATATCTGCCCACTTGTTCATAGCAGGTGAATAGAAGCCGTACGCTAAAATAAGACGCAAAAATAACAGTGAGAAATCTTGCCCCTTGTCCAGTAAAGTTTCCATTTTTTTTAGTAAAGAATACATTTCATACCTCCGTAAATTTGATTAACACACGTTGATTACACCATTTTGTAACCAATTTCTCAACGCTTTCACGTAATATTTCAACATCAAGTTCATATATTTGCGCCAACTCTATTACCGAATGTTCAAGCGTCATCTTCTCCAGCATGTCAATAAGCTGCTGAGCAAAAAAGGTGATCTCTTCAAAATAGACCCGTTCTTCATCAAAATGATAATACAGCAGTAATGAAGAAGTACAAAGTGAATCAAATTCACTGCTATGCACTCTATAGCTAACATTGCGCACCAATGAAGAAGATGAGAGCTTGTATTGTTTATTCCAATCGAATCGTGTTTGAGCATCCTTAAAACTTCTGCTCAACAGTTCCAATTCACCATACTCAAACCATAAAAGATCTTCCAAATACAGAATCGATTTTAGCTTTGCATGATGACGTAAAAAGTCGCCAAACTCTTCTGCCATCTTGACGATAAGCGGATTTTTTGCTCCTATCGAAATAAACTCCCGTATGAGATCATGCATCATCTTTGGTCCCAATTGCGATGAAAGAATCGGGTAAATATTTTCAATCGTCTCGACAAATCGATATTGAACCATATCCCGATACACCTGTAATCGATTATGTAAAGGGTTAGAGAGTTCTTCGTTATTTTGGATGATTTGGACGAAACGCTCCATAACCGCTGTTTCAGTTTTCATTTCGTACCTCTTTTGGCAACGATTTTGGAGAGTTTTTTATATTCCTCCATTAACTCTTTTAATGGTGGGATATTGTTGTCACGTTCAATCATCACGGGCCTATCTATCTTTTTAAGCGTTCGCTCCAATAAATTCCATACTTTTTTGCTTATGGCTTCACCATGAGTGTCCAGCAATAATGCCTCATTGGGGTATTCGAGATGCCCGGCCATGTGCATGTACGCTACACGAGACGGAGATATTTGTTTAATGTACGCATCCGCATCAAATCCGTGATTAGTTGCATTAACATACACATTATTAACATCAAGCAATAGTGTTATATCTGCATACTCCACAATCTCATTGAGAAAGTCTACCTCTGCCATCTCACTGTAGGGTGCCAGATAATAACTCGCATTTTCAAGAATCAAAGGGCGTTGTAGGAAATCCTCTACCTGCTTAATCTTATCCCCTATATGCATCACCATAGCTTTTGTCATCGGTAATGGAAGCAGTTCATACGTCTGCATCCCTCCCAAGGTTGAAAAGCTCAAATGTTCTGAATAGTGTTGAATGTTATATCGATCTAAAAAAGTTTTTATTTCTCTCAAAAAACTTTTGTCGATCTTCTCGGGTGAACCTATAGAGAGTGAAACACCGTGTGCGACTACAGGCATTGAGCCCATAATCTCATCAAAATGTTCTGCATAACGATGCGGGATGAAAATCCAGTTTTCAGGAGTGATTTCAATCCAGTCAGGCTTTTTTTTCAAAGCACTAAACTCTGCTAAAAACTCCCGACGCAAGCCTAATCCACACCCTTTGATATTTTTCATCCCCATTATCACTTATTTTTTAGCGCCACATTTCGCTTCCGCTGCTTTAGTAGCGTTTTTATCTTTTGCACTACCACATTTTGCATCTGCTGTTTTCATTTTAGCTGCACCGCATTTACCAGCACCACATTTTACGTCTGCTGTTTTCGTTTTAACTGCACCACATTTATCTGCAGCACATTTTTCTCCTGACTCATAAGCCATTGCCATTGGGGCGCTTAACAGTGTTGCACCTAATACGAGAGCTGCTACTTCATTTTTTGTCATGTTATTTCCTTTATTATGATATTCATAGTGCAGTATATATCAATACAGTTAATAAATTCTTATAATAGTAGCTATTCACATTTTGTTAACATTTGCTAGAATAATCCGAAAGTATTTAAAAAAAGTTGGATTCATTCCTAAAAGCATCACTTTAAATTAATTTGGGCTACAATGAATGATATTAATAGTAAAAGTAAGGGGTGTGCATGCATGCAAAAGGATCAATCGCCAGAGTAGAGATAGCGGAAGCGGACAAAATAGAAGAAGTAGTTCACGCTGATCGCCGCAAAAACGCAAAGGAACAAAAAAAAGAGAAGCGCAAGCAAGGCAAAAAAGAAGAACGCTTACCTATTTGGGTCAAAGCAAGTGTCATTGAATATGAAGAAGAGCTCAAAACCCTTCAAATCGAACTTCTAAAACTTCAAAATCACGTCAAAGAAAAAGGACTGAAAATTTTGATGATTTTTGAAGGGCGTGATGCTGCCGGGAAAGGTGGGACGATCAAACGGATTACCGAACATCTTAATCCACGCGGTGCGCGCGTCGTAGCACTTGACAAACCATCCGATGTTGAAAAAACACAATGGTATTTTCAGCGTTACGTACAACATCTGCCAAGTGCTGGAGAAATGGTCTTTTTTGATCGAAGTTGGTACAACCGTGCCGGTGTTGAACCGGTCATGGGTTTTTGTAGCGAAGAAGAGCATAAAGAATTTTTGCATGAAGTGGGTGAATATGAGCGCATGCTGGTTAATTCAGGCATTATTTTATTCAAGTTTTATTTTTCTGTCTCCAAAAATGAGCAGGCAAGACGGTTCAAGGGGCGAAAGACGGATCCTCTGAAACAATTTAAGCTCTCTCCTGTTGATGAAAAATCACAAGATTTATGGGATAAATATACAATTGCAAAATATTCCATGCTTCTAGCCTCGCACACACTGCATGCTCCATGGATTATCATCCGATCCGATAATAAGAAAAAAGCACGACTCAACTGTTTTAAACACGTACTCGCTCGAAGTGATTATCCAAGTAAATTCAATGCGTCACAACTTATCACATCTAATAAAGTTTTACTTAATGGAGATCAGGAACTCAAGCTTATGGAATCAAGCATGTCACTTAAAAAGAATGATGAGTTTAATGAAAAAGGCTAAATGTGACGATTCCTATTGTTTTAAAATCTAAGAGTATTCTGGGTGATTTTTGGGCTGGATTGGCAGCCATGCTGGTAGCTTTACCTGCTGCAATTGCATTTGGTGTAACGATATATGCACCACTTGGAGGTTACTATGCAGCTTATGGAGCCATTGCAGGTATTCTTGGAGTTATTGCAGTCGGAATAATCGCTTCAATACTGGGTGGAACAGATCGTTTAATCTCTGCACCTAGTGCCCCAGCAGCAGCTGTTTTATCTGCATTTGCACTTGAGTATATGATTCGCGGAGTCAATCCGAATACAATATTTATTATGCTCATGGTCGTAGCATTGTTAGCCGGAATTCTACAAATAACCTTTGGTGCCGTTGGTTTGGGGCGATTGATCAAATACATGCCTTTTCCTGTAGTAAGCGGTTATTTAAGCGGTATTGGTTTATACATTATAGCCTCACAATCACCAAAATTTTTAGGCATGCCCGCAGAAACACATTTTTGGGACAGCTTGCAAAATCCTCTATTATGGCAATGGCAAAGTGTCACTGTAGGATCAGTAACCATTATGGCCATGCTCTTTGCAGGAAAACTATTTCGTACTGTCCCTGCTGTGATTATTGCTTTAACCGCAGGTATCTCTTCTTATTTTTTCATTGGACTTGTTGATTCCTCATTACTTCAAATCAACAGCCCCTTTATCATTGGTAAACTGAGTAACGGCGATGGTATTGATTTATTTACAGCATTAGCCCAACGGTTTAAAAATCTTTCAGACCTTTCATTTGATAATATATCTCAACTTTTTTTTCCCGCCTTAACGCTGGCTGCTCTTCTCTCAATTGATACGCTCAAAACTTGCATTGTACTGGATTCTATGACCCATTCTTTTCATAACCCAAATAAAGAACTAATCGCTCAAGGTGCCGGGAATATCACATCTGCCCTGATCGGAGGAATGCCAGGATCTGGAACCATGGGACCAACTATGGTTAACTTTAGCAGCGGTGCATCATCACCTGTTTCTGGTTTTGTAGAAGGGATTTTAGGCATTCTCGCTTTTCTTATACTTGGAAGTTTGATTGCATGGATTCCCATCGCATCATTAGCTGGAATTTTGATAGTGATCGGTTTTAGAATGATTGATAAACATAGCGTTCAACTGATTAAAACACGTAAAACGTCTCTTGATTTTTTAATTATTGTTGCTGTTGCTCTGACGGCCGTTTCTGTGAGTCTTATAGCAGCTTCAGGTGTAGGATTGATATTGGCTGTTATTTTGTACATTGCTCAACAAATTAGAACTTCTGTCGTCTATCGCCACTTTGACGGCTTGGAAATACAAAGTAAGCTTATCCGTAATCAAGATGAAACTGATCTTTTACTCGAAAAGGGGTCTGAGTTTTCAGTTTATGAATTGCATGGAAGTCTCTTCTTTGGAACAGCAAACCAGCTTTATGCGATGCTGCAAGAAGATCTAAAAACCAAAAAGTACATTATTATTGATATGAAACGGGTACAGACAGTCGATCTGACAGCTGCTCATATTTTACTCCAAATTAAAGACATGCTCCATGAAAAAGATGGCTATCTAATCCTTAGCCGTTTACCTCATAAACTTCCAACAGGAGACGATTTAGAAAGCTATTTCAATCAAGTAGGATTACTCAAACATCTAAGCCCCATTAAACTTTTTGATGATTTGGATGATGCCGTCGAATGGGCAGAAAATAAAATTATTCAAGAAAGCATGCTAGAAAAAAAAGAGGAAGAACTCCTTGAATTGCATGATTTTGATCTTTTTAAAGAACGAAAAGAAGATACAATCGAAGAAATTCAAAGCCTAGTAGAGTCCCGATCATTTCAAAAAGGAGATGTTATTTACACTCAGGGTGATCCAAGAGGAGAGATTTTTCTCATTCGCCGTGGCCTGGTGCGTATTATGCTTCCAGGTGAAAACCGAAAAAGTGTTCATCTCAGTACCATTGGTCAAAATAATTTTTTCGGAGAATTCTCTTTTTTAGAAGGAAGTCCACACTATACCGATGTTATAGCTGCAACAAATACAGATCTTTACGTTATCTCACGCAAAGCATTTAATCTATTTTCAGAACATCATAAAAAAGCATCTTTTCATTTTATGCAGAGCCTTGCGACCGAATTAGCAAACAGACTTCGGCTCACAAGGTCGGAATTGGGTGCCGAAGTGGATGTCTAGATCAACTAAAACAAATCATCAAAAGGTGCCGGCTCGGCTAAATAGTACCCTTGTACGTATTCTATTCCGAGTTCTTTGACCTTTTCAAAAACTTTTTCATCACAAACAAACTCAGCAATAAGTTTAAGCCCTTTTTCACGAGCAAACGTTTGGATGGTTTTAACGACGATCTGACTGTTGATTGATTCATGAACATTCTGAATATAGGAACCATCTATTTTGAGGGTACTGATCGGCAAGTGTTCTGTTTGCCCAAAGTTCGAACATTGCACTCCAAAGTCATCCACAATCAACTCAATACCTAATGCATGAATTGTCATCAACATTTCTTTAATCTCCGCCGAATGGCTAATCGCATTATATTCCAGGATTTCAAGTGAAAGGAGTCCAGGGTCCACCGCATATTTTTTCATAGTTGTAGTGATGAATTCCAATAGGCCTTCATTGCTTAGCTCACAATCACTAATATTAATGCTAAAACGATGACCTGTTTTAACCGCTAAAATACACCCTTGTTCAAACATGAATTTAAAGATATTGTAAAGCTGTCCACTGTTTTTGGCAGCTGCAAGAAAATAAAATGGAGTATAAACCGTTCCTTCATGCTTCAGTCTCACCAATAATTCATATTTATCAATACTTCTATCGTCAACTCGGTGTATCGGCTGCGCATAGGCCATCATACCACCATGATCCAATCCGTACTTGATAATCGGTGCCCAGCGATTTGTATCATTGATTTGCTGGATAATTTTCAAATCATTAGAGTAAAATTTAATCTGATTTCTTCCGGTGTTACGTGCTTCTTTGAGTGCCAATTCTGCTTTTCGCATCACATCATCTTCGGTTTGATACGCAACGCCTATCGTCGTTTCTATGGTCTTATTAAAGTTATCTGTGACGATGTGTAACTTTGAAATATCATCTTTAATCTTTTCAACCGTTGCTACAAAATCATCCAAATGCTCTGCAGTCGTTACAAGTGCAAATAAGTCATTATTGAGGTGATAAACGTTAAAACTGCTACTGTACATCGCTATGAGAAATCCTCCAAGTTCCTTGAGAACAAAATCACCAACATCATAGCCATTGGTATCATTAATGATACTAAAACCGATAATATCAATCAAAATAAGCGTCTGATTGGATTTTTTAGAAAAGTCCTCAATGAGCTTGATACGATTTGGCAGACGAGTGAGGGAGTTAGTCGTCAACTGACGGTAAGTCTCTTCATATTTGTTTTGAAGTTCTACTAATTGCTCATATTGTTTTACTGAGGTACGAATGGTTGTGTACAAGCGTTCAAGAGTAAGTTCTGTTTTTTCTTTAAAATCATTGATATCATAATGCTGGATAACATGCATCTGAGGATAATCATTTGCCTGACCTGTACGTATAATAAGTCTAATAAGCTTGTTTTCCAAATCATTTCTAATATAGTTAACCAAATCCAGACCCGCTGTAGGCGTATCCATAACCACATCAATTAAGGCCAATGCGATATCATCTTCTTGATCCAATATCTCTTTTGCCTCGCCAGAACTGTATGCACTAAATATCTCTAGCTCAAAATCAGAAAAATCCATTGCTTTTAGGGCCATATTCGTAATGTCATGAATCGACTGATCATCATCCACAACCAAAATTTTTTGCACTCTTCTTTTGACTTGAAAGTCTGTTTTATTTTCTTTTGCAAATGTTATATTCGCCATACATTAAACCTTTTTTACCAAAGTATCTAGAACGATAGTGAAACCAAGACCATGTGGCGAAACTCGAACAACATCCAATGTTCCTGCAAGTTTTTGTGTCACAAGATTATATACAATATTGAGTCCCAATCCGCTTCCCCCTTGCCCTCGTTTGGTGGTAAAAAATGGATCAAACAGCCGCTTCTCAGTCTCATCAGTAATCCCTTGACCATTATCTTCATACTCTATAACCAATCTATTATCGGCCTGACGAATAGAAATCTTAATAAGATTTTCCGCTCCATCGTTCACATCACCTTCAAATGCATGTTTAATGGAGTTGAGAATAAAATTTGAAATTATTTGTGAAAAAATACCGGGATAACTTTCAATAACAAGATGTTCATCAATTGAATTAATAACTTTAACGTGTTTTGTTTTCAGTTGATTTTGAAGACTTAACAGAAGATCGTCAATGTACTTTTTAAGATTAAACTCTCTTACATCTTCAAAATGTTGATCAACTGAAATATTTTTAAACGATCTCACAAGTGCCACAGCATTGTTAAGTCTGTCCCGAATTGTAGTCACGAGCTGTTTTGTTGTCGCAATATAACCTCGCAATGCTTCTTCAGTTAATGTTTGATCATTATAATTCGTTTCTAACTTTTTAACCTCATGCTCAATTTGTGAAATACCCGATAATCCAACACCCAATGGGGTATTGATTTCATGTGCCACTCCTGAAACGAGGGAACCAAGCGATGCCATTTTTTCAGATTCAATAAGCTGGTTTTGCGCAAGATGAAGCTGTTCCAAACTGGATTGAAGCTTCAATCTGGCATCTTCCTCACTGCTTACAAAATAATAATAAAGACTAAAAATTATCAAGACGGTCGTAATGAAATTAAGAACAAAAAAGGCAATAATATACCCCTCAGATAAACCAATGTCAAATTGTTTTGCCAGTGGATCCACCAATCCGCTAAATATCATCAGTAAAATAAATAATATAAGCCATATGATTGACATTTTCTTGTTCCGTAACGTAAAACTTCCAAATACTGCCAACACAGACCAGAGAACATTCCCCCCACTGGCGACAAATCCTCCCAGTAAAAATTGAAAGAAAAAAGGAAGCAGCAACGACATAAATATTTGGATATTTTGTGTAATTACAAAGTTTTTTGTATGGTATAGATACGTGAAGTTTAAGATAGTAACAAAAATATACGTATAAGGGACAATAGCAGGAAGATACAGCTCATTGACAACACACAGGGTACTCCACATAAGTCCGCCAGAGCTCATTAGAAGGCCCATATAAATCAAAAAGCCATGCTGACGTTTTTCATCTTCTGTGTCGCTTTCCTTATCGCCTATCGTAAGCAAAAATTGTAAACGTTTTAGAAGTGATCCCATATTGTTCACCAAAAATACCTTTCACGTTATCTTGAAGAAACTAAATTGTAGCACAGATATAAGTTTATTAATTAGAAGAATATTTTATTGTATTATTAGTTTAATTAATCTGATAATAATTGGTATAATAAAAAAATTATTTAGGAAGGAAGAATATGCAAGATTTTTTTAAACAGATTATCAACAATATTCCTCCCCTTCCTGAATCCGTTTTGAAAATCGAAGCCTATGCGAAAGATCCGAATGTATCCTATAGACAAGTTTCGCAAATGCTGGAGAAAGACCCTGTTTTGACATCAGAGATTTTAAAAGCAGCAAATTCTCCATTATACGGTATCAGTAAAAAAATAACCAGTCTTGATGCTGCTGTATCGCTCTTTGGCCTTGGTACGATACGCGGTTTTGTACTGGCTGTTTATGTTAGAAAAAACTTTTCTTTTACACTTGAGCCCTATGATATGACGCCAGAAAAATTTTCTTTATCTGCATTCAAACATCATACTTTTGCCACAAATTGGTATTTTGAATCCATGCCAAGACTGTTCAATATTCTTTCTCCTGCAACTTTTCTTTCCAACCTAGGAGAGGTTCTTATTACCCAATACCTGATTCATGAAAACAAAAGTATGGAGTTTAAAAACGCAATACAAGAAGACTCTGATTACAAAAAAGCAGAACACATGTTTTGCTCAATTACTGCTGTTGAGCTAACCGCTGAAGTCTTTGAGCATTGGTCTATGGAAGAACGACTTGTTAATACCCTGCGCTATTGTGACAACCCAGTGAATGCTCCCGCAAAAGATCGTCTATATGCTCAGATCTTACACTGCATACACACTGTTCTTCCCTATAACGGTGTAATTACTGAAGAGGGCTTGAAAGAAGCCCTCACGCTGGTTGAAGAATATGGCTTGGATTTAGAAAAATTTAGGGTTGCTGTGGAAAAAGCAACTTAACCGTTTAAAGAAATTTAAGTATTTCTGCTTCTATGTTCTCTTTATCAATAACCGTATCTTGCACGACTGACTTGCTAAAAAGCTCTTGGATAACAGATGGTATTGCGATATTTGCAGTGTGTGCAATTGATTTGAGTGCATCAATATCGTTTGCATCATTTTCCCCTGTCAATGCATTAGCGATCGTCGGTGAAAACTTTGTCCACTCTGCGGTTGAATAGACAATGGTTTTAAGCGGCTTTGTTGCACAACAGTCGTAGGCTTTAAAACACGTAGCCGTATGCGGATCCATCAGGTATCCGGAATCATACGCCTCTTTGATATAGCCTTTTCCCTCGGCACCGTTACAATAATCTGCCGAGAACAACGCTTGCAATTTCATCGTCTCATCATCCGTAAGAGCATAATAACGGCTGCTCTCCAACGATTGCATAAGCTCTTTTGTACGCGCCGCTCCAAAAAAGTCAAACAAAATACGTTCTACGTTACTGGAAATCAAGATGTCCATTGCAGGCGACGTCGTAGGGACTACTTTTTCACCGCGAAGATCATAACGTCCTGTATTAATAAGACGCGTAAGTACATTGTTTTCATTCGAAGCAATAATAATTTTTTCAACAGGAAGCCCCATTTTAGTTGCATAATAACCACCCAGTGCATTACCAAAATTTCCGCTTGGAACGTCTAAATAAATTTTTTCGCCCATCGTGATCGCATTTTGGCGTACCAGTTCCAAATAGCTGTGAATATGATAAATGGTCTGAAAGATTATTCGTCCAAAGTTGACCGAATTGGCTGCTGAGAGTTCAATGTTCTTAGATTTTAACGCTGCATTAAAACTTTCAGAACTCAACAAACGCTTAAGCGCACTTTGCGCATCGTCAAAATCACCGTGAATCCCTATGACTTTGAGATTAGGTGCATCTTCTGTAACCATCTGAAGACGCTGAACGTCCGATGTCCCGCCATCCGGATAGAGACATACTACACGAACATTGGGACGATTTTTAAACGTTTCAAGTGCGGCAGGACCCGTATCACCGCTCGTAGCCGCCAGTATCAAATACTTTTGGGAACGCTTTTGTGCCAAAGAAGAGAGCACCACACCAAACGGTTGTAACGCCATGTCTTTAAACGCACGGGTCGGTCCATGATACAGTTCACTCACATACAGATCATCCCGTACTTTTACGACAGGGACAGGGTTTGAGGGATCATCAAATTTATCGTACAGAGACAACGCTTCACGAATAACCGAAGGTTCAATATCAATATCCAACGTTGCCAGAAGATCCGATGCCAGTTCTTTATAGCTGGAATTCAAATGTTTACTTAAAAAAGTCTCACCCAAAGCAGGAAGCTCTTGGGGAACATACAATCCGCCAAAAGAAGCAATAGGACTTAAAATTGCTTCTGAAAAAGTTGTTTCCAGGGGATTGATTCCATCATTTCCGCGTGTTTCAATAAATTTCATGATACTACTTTTGTAAATATTTTTGCCATTATAACCAAGACCCTCCAAGTCATGGCTTAGAGGGTGATCTGAGTCCCGACACCATCGGAGGTAAAGATCTCAAGCAAGATAGCATGGTCAATTCGTCCATCAATAATATGGGATTTTAACACACCACCATCTACGGCTTCCAAACACGCATCGACTTTGGGTACCATGCCTCCATGAATCGTTCCGTTTGCCTTGAGTGCTTCAACTTGCTCTTCACTGAGAGTTGAGAGAAGCTCTTTTTCATTATTGAGTACCCCTGGAGTATCGGTCATAAAGATGACTTTGCATGCACCAATCGCCCCCGCGATGGCAGAGGCTGCCAAATCGGCATTGATATTGTAGCCTGGATGCCCGATTGTCTCATCCGCACCGATAGGAGCGATAACGGGGATAAATCCCTCACGCAATAGATTATGGATCACATCGGCTTTGACACTCTCTACGCGGCCTGTAAGACCAAATTTAATGGCATCTTTTGGTTTGGCTTTGAGAAAATGGGCATCTTTACCACTGATTCCAATGGCTTTTGCTCCGTATGAGTTGAGAAGCGAGGTAATTTCTTTGTTAATCTCGCCGCTTAGAACCATTTCGACAATGCGCATAACCTCAGGTGTACTGACACGCTCTCCATCAATAAACTCTGTCGGTATCTTCAAATCCTCTAAAAGTTGACTGATACGACTCCCACCGCCATGCACAATGACTACTTTTATACCGACAAGGTGTAACAATACAATGTCTTGTGCAAATTTTGCTTTAAGTTCATCTGAACTTTGTGCTGAACCGCCGTACTTAATAACAATAATTTCATCACGAAACTCTTTAATAAACGGCATTGCGTCCATCAGTGTTCGAACGGTTTCAATCTTCTTTTGCATCTACATACTCCCTTACGGTCTCAATTAATTCCCGATTCAACTCTAGATCCAATGCCAGTAACGATATTGGCAGATTAAAAGCCGCTATTTTAACAAAGTCTTTCTGAGTAACGAGCAAACTCTCAGCCCCCGTTTCTCTCAAAATTGCTTCAAGCTCTTCTTTTGTATAAAAATGGTGATCTTCAAAATAAATTTTATCCACTACCTTCGGTAAATAGGGGTCAAGCCGTTGCGGACGTGCGATGGCTGTGACCAGCACCATTTTTTGCGTTGGATTTTCTACACGAACGTGACGAAAAAAAGAACGATTTTCATCCACCATAACCACCTTTTTTTTCCTCCACAAACGCTCACGGTACGGTCCGCTGGGAAGACAAAAGGAATTTGGTGTCTGAACACTGATCACTAAATCCAGTTTTTCAATCGAGTGTTTCCCATAACCGTCATCGAGAAAAACAACTTCGCACCCAAAAGATTTTGCCATTTCAATGGCTGAATCACGCTTTTCACTCACGATCACCACGGCGTGAGGAAGATTTTGTGCATACAACATTGCTTCATCGCCGCTTTGAGAGACATCACACACAATACCGCGCTCATCTCTCACAACAATTAACCCTTGGCTCGCTCTACCATAACCGCGCAAGACAATGGCCGGCTTTTTAAAATGAACGGATAACGCACTCACCAAAGGGGTCTTACCGCTCCCGCCTACGGTCAGATTACCGACGCTTACAACCGCAATGCCATAATATTTAGGGGTGCTGGACAAATAACGCAGCCATGCTGTAAAACAATAAAGAAGACTCAATGGGTACAAGAGAAGGGAAAGAAATTTTTGAAAAGGAGAGGGATTGTAAAAATACCCCTCTACCCAGAAGGTAACTAGCTGTTTCAAACCCGCGTTGAAGCCACTTCTAAAATTGCATCACAGATTTCATTGACTTCATCATCCGTTAATGCCGCATAATTAGGTATTGACAGCACTTGACTGTAATTGCGCAAAGCAACCGGAAAATCATTAATGCGTAATGAGTATTTTGATTTATAGTAACTCATCAAATGCAATGGAATGTAATGCAAACCCGTTTCGATCCCAAGAACAGAAAGTTCACGTGCAAATGAGTCTCTGTTTTTATCGATTTTCAGGATATAAAGCGAATAGGCATGATCTTGCGTGACAACGGGAAGCGTAACGTGGGGAGCCTCTGCCAGTCTCTCATTGAAAATTTCTGCAATCTCTTTTTGACGTTCAATAATCTCGTCTTGTTTTTCAAGCTGTACAAAGATCGTCGCAGCATCAAGAGGACTCATCGTATACTCACTCCCAATGTTGGTAACATCATAAACATACCCAAGCGCATCATCATCAACAGTCAGTGCGTGATAACGCAACAATTTTGCCCGTTCAATAATATCTTCATCGTCACTCACCAACATTCCGCCGTTACAAACATTGCGGCGCAAGTGTGGGCTAAAATCAAAACAGGTGATATCCGCACCTGTAGAGCCAATCTTTTGCCCTTTATACGTTGCCCCTAATGCATCGGATGCATCTTCAACAACTTTAACATCGTAGGTTTTTGCGATTTCATACAAACGATCAAGATCAATACTTTGACCTGCAGAATGGGAGACGATGACCGCTTTAAGTTTTTTAGATTTATTAATGGATAAATAGCTCTCCAGCTTATCCAAATCAATTGCATAACTGTCAGGATCAATATCGATAAATGTCGGTTCCGCATCAAAATGTCGAACAACCTCAGGAATTGAGGGAAATGCATTAATCGAACACAGCACTTTATCCCCGCGCTTCAAATCAATCGCCAACATCGCCAAATGAAGTGCACTGGTCCCATGAGATGTTGCAAGGGCATACGTTGCACCAATATAAGATTCAAATGCAGACTCTAAGTCCTGAACAATTTCAGGTGCTTCACCGTCCAACACTTCATCAATTTTTTCACGCTCATCACCGCCGACGTCGACCCGATAAAATGGAATGCTCATAGGATTCTCCTTATAAAGTTATATCTCTAGGATAATTAAAATCATGATTGATCGTTCGTGATGTCAATTTTGCGATAATCGGCATCTTACGCTTGAATTGATTTTTATAAATTCGTTCAACAATCATATTCACCAATTGCGGATCTTCACCTGCACTTATTAATTCTTCCTTGGTATGACGTAATTCCACATACCCTTTTAAAACACGATCCAAATCAGCATACGCATAGCCAATTTCTGATTCATCACTCTGCCCTGCCCACAGGTCTGCTGAAGGAGGCTTGGAAATGATAGAATCATTTACTTCCAAATAGCGTGCCAATTCAAACACTTCTGTTTTATACAAATCCCCGATCGGATTGATAGCGCTGGCCAAATCGCCGTACAGTGTTCCGTATCCCAGCATCAGTTCACTTTTATTACTTGTTCCCAAAACCAAAGCACCCTCACGTGCGGATACATCAAAAAGAGTTGTCATACGTAAACGTGCCGAAAAATTACCAATTCTCAAAGGTGACATTTCATTCGTTTCACACGCTCTTAACAATGGTTCTATACTGATAGTTTCACTGCGAATACCGAATTTCTCACACAAAGCATCTGCATCGTCAATGCTATTTTGAGATGAATAATGCGAAGGAAGCTTTACACACAGCAATGCATCACCAAAAACTCTTTGGGCCAGAACTGCTACAACAGCTGAATCCAAGCCGCCGCTAAGTCCAAGAACTACTTTTTGGATACCTGTTTTTCTCACTTCGTTGCTTAAAAAGTTTTCCAAATAATGACTGATAAGTGCGTATCTACTCACATCAAAACCTTGCTAATTTATAAACGTTTTGTATTATAACTAATATTTTTCATTAAGTTGATGATAATGCAAAGAGATAAGTTTATTTTAATTATTGGACACAATTCCAACTTTTCATCACTATCTTGCTACAATTAAACTATTATTTAAAATCAGGAGTACTAAATGGCTGGAAAAGAACACGAAGACAAAGAAAAAGCCCCTGAAGGCGAAGAAAGTAAAAAATCGGGAAATATGCTTCTGATTATTATCATTGTTGTTTTAGTACTTATTTTAGTCATAGGTGGCGTTATTTTTGCATTAATGTCGGGTAACCACGAAGCAGAAGCCGGATCATCAGAACATAAAGAAGCATCCGCGCACGGCGAAGAAGCACCTGCCGAGGGCAAGCATCGCACACCATCAGGAGGAAGTCATGGAAATATTTCAACAGAAGTCGGAATCATGTTTCCACTGGATATATTTATCGTTAATCTCCTCTCAGAAAGCGGCAGACGTTATTTAAAAGTTGCAATGAACCTCGAACTCGAAGGTGAAGAGCTCGTTCTTGAACTTGAAACTAAGAAACCCGTTTTACGGGATGTCATCATTCGTATCCTATCGGGTAAATCACTCGAAGAGGTTTCCACTGTTAGAGGTAAAGAAACACTCAAAGAAGAGATTATCGTCGATCTTAACCAGCGCGTCAAAGACGGGAAAATTAAAAACGTCTACTTCACCGATTTCGTAGTTCAATAAACTGCTTATGATCGGTATCGATCTCATCAAAATTGATCGCATGAAACGTTTTACAGAACGTTTTGGCGATCGCGGACTGCAAAAGTTTCTCTCTCCAAGCGAAATTGCACTCATCAAAAATCCTCGCAATGCTGCTGGTTTTTGGGCAGCCAAAGAAGCATGCGCAAAGGCATTGGGCTGCGGCATAGGAGATGAGTGCGGCTTTCACGATATTGTGATATCCAAAACTCCAAAAGGAGCTCCTCAAATCGCTCTTAATCAAAAAGTATCCGACTATTTTAAAATCAGAGACATTTCAATATCCATAACCCATGATGGGGACTATGCAATCGCCGTTGTTGCCATCGAATCGGATAATAAAGGAAAATAATGAGTATTCAACAAATATTAATCAATCGAAGTAACCATCAGTGTGAACTGTGCGGTTCAACAGAGAATCTAGACGTTTTAAATATCGGAGACGGCAGTGCAGAACAATCTGTCTATGCTTGTGATATCTGCCGTACACAGATCCGCAATCCAAAAGAGCTCGATGCCAATCACTGGCGCTGCCTAAACGACAGTATGTGGAATGAGACTCCTGCCGTACAAGTTATCTCGTACCGACTCCTCCAAGCACTCGGGAATCAAGAGCTGCTGGACATGATGTATCTCGAAGATGACATCAAAGCATGGGCAGATAGCGAAAAATTAAATGCAAACGATACGGATGAAACAGGGGCAATCGTTCACCGTGACAGCAACGGTACGATTTTAGAAGAAGGTGACACTGTAACACTTATTAAAGACTTGGATGTCAAAGGTGCAGGCTTTACTGCAAAACGCGGAACCATTATCAAGAATATCCATCTAACCGATGATATCAAATTCATCGAGGGGAAAATTAACGGAACCCAAATCGTCTTAGTCGCCGCTTATATGAAAAAATCTTTATAATCCCAGTATTCTAGGGATGAGCTTTAGTTTCGACCATTTATAGTACCAGCCCCAGACGATTTTCATCCAATGTCCGACAATTGGCATTGGAATCAACAGCGCTTTAACATCATTTCGATAGACAAATCCTGCACCATTGCCCATATCCATAACACATAAAATCGTCAAATGCTCTTGATACCCCTTTAGCTCACCACGTTTATAGCCCAAAGAAATTGCACTGTTATGGGCACTGTTGCGTGCCATTACTTCTGCAATGTGACCTTGCTTGGCCTTCCAGTCAGGACCTTGCAACGCTGTAACATCACCGATGGCATACCATCCATCAATTCCTTCAATTTGGCAATAATCATTGATATGTATAAATCCTGCTTCATTTTGAGGCAAATCACTTGATTTGATTACGGGATGACCATCGCCTGCAGGAATAAACATTGTGAGATCCGCTTGCAAAAAGCTCTCATCCTCAAACATAACGCCATTGGCTGTAAAGCCGCTAATTTTTTGGCCGAACTTTGTGGCTATTTGGTCACGTTTAAACATGTTCCCCATCATAGCAAGAGCTTTTTCTCCCATACGTGCACCGGGCTGTGGCATCGGAGCAAAAAATGTCAGTTCAAATCGATCACGAACCCCTTTTTTCACCAACGTATGATGGAGATTAAACAATAGTTCAAATCCCGGACCGCCACGGACTCCACTACTATCCTTGGGGTTTCCGCCAAACCCTAAAGCGATTTTTCCGCTCCCTTTTGCTATCAAATCATCAATGCGATTTTTCAGCAATACCGACTGTTCAGGTGCTGCACAAATGGAGAGAGTATGCTCTATGCCCATATGTTTCATTTTACCTGAGCCTAATGCGATCACGAGATGCTCTGCCTTTCGTATACCGCTATCTTTGAGTGTTATACTTTTTTGCGAACCACTGATGTCGATTACGCTGTCATGCGTAAAAATAAAGTCATGGCGTTTCGCCAGCTTTTCCAATGACATTGTGGCATATTCAAACGGTGTTGTCCCAACAGGAATCCAAATCGAGATTGGATAAATAAACAAATAGTCCCGTTCACTGATCAATTCAACCCTAAAGCCCTCCCTACGATAAAAAATAGCTGCTTCTATCGCGGCAATACCGCCACCAAGGATTACTACGGACTTCATTCACACTCTCCAACACTTTTCTAATATGATAATATATCATTATTTTAATTATACTTTTCAACAATTATTTTTTTATCCCCTCCTAACCGCGGGTATGTTACCATTGCACCATCCGTCACATAGCTTTTTAATGGGACATAATCAGGAAGCACATGAAAAACGTCACCATTACCAAAAGCGCCTCTTATAAACTCAAAAGTTTTTTTTGCTGGGTTTATCAAAACGAGCTTGTCTCTCCTACGGACCTTGCAGATGGTGAAATCATCGATATCCTCTCCCACAACGGTGAGTTTTTAGGCCGTGGGTACATCAACCAAAAAAGTAAAATTTCTGTCCGTATTCTCACGTTTGAACAAAGAGAGATCGACCAAGCGTTTTTCATCGCACGTCTGCAACAAGCCCTAAAAAAACGTACAAATACAACAAGTACTTCTGATGCCTATCGTGTCGTTCATTCTGAAGCCGATTTTTTACCAGGTCTCATCGTCGATTGGTACAACGGTTATGCCGCGATACAGATCAATACTCTGGGAATGGAGTGCTTTCGCAAAGAGATTCTGCAATCGCTCATCGAGGTGCTCAATCCCAAAGGGATTTTTGATAAATCGGACATCAAAGTTCGCGCAAAAGAAGGTATCGAAACCCAAAACGGGGTTATCTACGGCGAAGTACCTCAAGAGATCACCATTGCAGAAAACGGTATCTCCTTCGTTGTCAATTTGTACGAAGGACAAAAGACCGGTTTTTATCTCGATCAGCGGCGTAACCGCCAAGCCGTTGCCCACCATATTCACAAAGACGATAAAGTGCTCGATATCTTTTGTAATGCGGGTGGATTTGGTCTGTATGCACTCAAAAAAGGTGCCCATGTCCGTTTTGTCGATCTGGCCGATCATGCACTGGCACAAGTAGCGCAAAACATCACTCTCAACGGTTTTGAAACTTGTGAGATTATCAAACAAGACGCCTTTGATTTTTTAACCCTAGAGAAGATGACCAAAAATACCTACGACTGCATCGTCCTCGATCCCCCTCCTTTTGCCAAAACTAAAAAAGAGGCTGAGGGAGCGATCAAAGGGTTTAAATTTTTACTCTCCGCGGCGTTAAAACTTTTGAATGAAAACGGTATCGTGGCCGTGTTCTCATGCTCGCACCACATCGCACTCAATGATCTGCTAGAACTCTCACTCGAAGCATCCACCAAAGCGCGTATCCCTCTCGAAGTGATTGAGCTTCTACGCGCAGACGAAGATCATCCCTACATACTCAATATCCCAAACTCCGCGTATCTAAGCGGTATCGTGCTACGTAAAACAGCTTTATAGGAGAAAAATAATGGAAGAATTAATCAGCATACAAAAATACGCATCTCTCAATCGACTCAGCACCCATGCCGTCATCAAAAAAACGATGAACGGAGAATTGCAAACCGTGGTAAAAGAAGAAAACGGTAAAGAAGTCACCTATATCCTCAACCCAAAAGTAGAGAAAAAAGCTATTGAAGCGCCTATCATTGAAAAAGCATCGGATGAGGAATGTACGATTGATTACCAAAAGGCGTATGAGGACCTGAATAAAGAGTATCTCATCCTCAAAACGAAGTATGAGAAACTGTTGTCAGCTCAATCGTAGTTCACCCACCACCCACAAAATCAAGCAGTTCGACGGTGTCTCCATCGTTCAATATGGCTTGATTCCATGCATCTTGTTTGACGATTTCCATATTGACCGCGGCAGCCATTACTTTGGATTCTAGCCCAAGTGATTGAATCAACTGTTCAAGCGTTGTTGCTTGCGAAAACTCTCTGGTTTCTCCGTTTACTTTAATCTTCATGCTTTCCCCTATCTAATTTTATTCTTGTACAAAACGGATCATTTTAAACCGTTCTCCCATGAGAGATGGTGTGATCAGTACTTTTACTTTTTCAAGCTCTTGGATGTAAATCTCATCACTCGCTTTTTCTTTAAGCGTTGCGAGTAAATCCAAAATCCCCATCTCTATGAGTGCGACTAATTGCGTCGCATACTGTACACATTTTATCCCCTGCGATTCAAAGGCTTCTTTTACATGGGCAAAATTAACGTCATAGGTAATATCCGCCGTTGCAAATATTTTTTCCAACTCTATGGCTTCATCAAACAGTGGATAGACCTTGTGCTCTTGGTACACGCGTATCGAAAAATCACTGCGTGCATCCAGCTCACCATAATCAAAACTCATAAACTCAAACTTAGGGACACTTTTGCTCATTGAAGCAGCAAACGATTCGTATCCTACCGCGATTTCACCACGATCTTTTTTATATTTGAGAGCATGTTCACAACATTCAGGGGAATCTATGTCAAAAATAATTTTTCCCTCTTGGACCCGACCGATTTTGCCTTTGTAAAAAAGCTCGCACTCAAATGCATCAAAAATCTCATTGGCGATGAAAAATGCACACGAAGCGTTTATCTCACTGAGAGCATGATAGTGTTCCAGCTTTATGACATTCCCGAAAGACTCTTCAAAATAATTCTTCTGCTGAGATTGAAGAGCATCAAACCGCTCAACGATTCCAAATCGCAAGGTTTGCAATAATTGAGGCCGAAGCGTATAGAGAAATTCAATAATATCCGCCAGTAAATAGCCGTGGTGAGCACCAATCTCACAAATAAGTGAATCGTGAGCCAAGAACCCTTCATCGATGCGTTTGATAATGTGCTGTGCGATAGAACCGCCAAAAAATTTGGAGGTACTGACCGCGGTATAAAAATCCCCTTTTTTACCGATGGGATGATACGACCCGTAATAGCCGTTTTCGCCATACAGCCACTCGTGCATGTACTCACTAAAAAGCATTCGCAGCCTTATAAACTTGCCATCGCTTTTTCAAGGCGTGCAAATCCTTCGTTGATGTCCTCTTTGGTAATCGTAAGAGGGGGAAGGAAGCGAAGCGTATTACGACCTGCTTTGAGCACGATAAGTCCCTCATTACGTGCCGCATTGATGATTTTACCCAAGGTGTCCGCATTTACAACACGCAATCCGCGCATAAGCCCAAATCCGACATGTTCGATAAAGATAGCAGGGTGCTTCGCTGCAAAACGGGATAATGCCTGTTCAAAATAGATCAGCGTCTCATCAAGCTCTCCGCTGTTTTTTAGTTCTTCGAGAATATCGAGCACTTCATTGGCAGCTGCCGTGGAAAGATAGTTACCGCCAAACGTCGATCCATGATCTCCTGCGGCAAAAATATCAAGCCGGTTGGTCATAACAACACCAATCGGTACGCCTCCGCCAAGACCTTTTGCCAGCGTAATGACATCGGGTTGAATTTCATACAAATTCGAGGCCAAAAACTCACCTGTACGGTAGATACCCGTCTGAACTTCATCTACCATCAGCAAAATATTTTTCGATTTTAACAATGCAGCTAACACCTGTACTTTGTCACGATCCAACGGCTGTACTCCGCCCTCCCCTTGTACGAGTTCGATCATTACCGCAACGGTATGTTCATCCAACAGTGACTCGATCTCATCGATATTTTTAGCGTAGACAAACCCATCGGGGAATGGGCCAAAATAGTTGTGCATCGACTCTTGACCTGTTGCTTTGAGTGCCGTGATGGTACGACCATGAAACGAATGTTCCAGCGTAATGATTTTATAACGCTTGGGCTCTCCATCGACTTCCCCAAATTTTCGAGCAATTTTAATTGCTCCCTCATTTGCTTCTGCTCCGCTGTTACCGAAAAAACATTTCATATCGTAACCGCTTTGTTGAACAATACGGCGTGCACATTCTCCTTGCGGTTCAATGTAATAAAGATTGGACACATGAATCACTTTGGAAACTTGATCGCAAATGACTTTTGTCAAACGGTCGTTTGCGTGTCCAACACTGCACACGGCGATACCTGCAGCAAAGTCAATATACTCTTTGCCCTCACTGTCGGTTAGACGTGCATTCTTTCCATCAACAAAACTCAGAGGCTGACGAGCATAGGTTGGAAGGACAAATTGATCAAAATTTTGAGTTAACATTTTTCTACCTTCATAAATAGAGCTTTTTCGTATTTTACAGTGCTATGGCTTTACTTTTTAGTAAAAAAAAGCCCTTATTTATGATATGATTAATATAACTAATTAGCAGAGGATCAGAATGTCTCTTTTAGAACATGTAGACGCGTCCACTAACCTGGCGAAAAATAATGAGGTACAACTCCTCATATTCAAAGTTGATGCTGCCGTAAGTTCACCGTATTATGCAATCAATGTTTTTAAAACACGTGAAGTAGTTGAATCAAAGCACCACCACTTAACTCTTATTCCCGCTGCACATCCCCTTCTTGAGGGTACTATTGTTTTGCGCGGACTTCAGATTCCGATTCTTAATTTACCAAAATGGCTAAATGCTGAACTGGATAGTGAACAAAAAAAAGCTTCCAATCTTTTAATTTGCGATTTCAACGGAATCATTATCGGTATTCGTATTATGTTTGCGCATCGTGTTATTAAGAAGAATTGGAGTGAGATGCACGCACCTGACAGCTACCGGTTGGGAGAAGATGGACTTATTATCAATGATACACGCTTGGATGACGGCAGTTTATGCTTAGTGCTTGATTATGAAAAACTTTTAGCGGATGTCGTTCCTCAGGCGATGGTGAATATCCATGAATCACCTGAGAATATACAAAATTTGGTCATACCTGACAAACTCCGAAACGGTACCGTTCTAATAGCGGAAGACTCAAAAACAGCGCAACGGCATTTACGGCAAATTTTTGCCAATGCCAATCTCTCCTACCAAATATTCAACAATGGAAAAGAGTTGATAGACTATATTTCATCTCATCCCAATCCTTCATCAATCCCCGCAATTATAACGGACATTGAGATGCCCGAAATGTCAGGATTCACGGTTGTAAAAAAACTAAAAGCAAATCCTGAAACCAAAAACATCCCTATCATCGTCAACAGCTCTATGACCGGAGACAATAACAAACGTGAAGCGGCAGGACTTGGAGCCAACGGATTTATCAACAAAACCAAAAGTCATGACATTATCCCGCTTATTATCAGCAAGATGGAAGAGTGCGCTCAAAATTTATTGCCTAGATAGAAGAGAAGAATCAAAGTTTCCCAAAACGGGAAACTTTAGAGAGTATGAGCAGAGAGTAAGAAATTACTCTACTACAGCGAGTACTTGACCTGCTACGATTTTATCATTTGGCGCAACACTAAGAGATGTCACCTTACCCGCACGTGGTGCAAGTACATCAATCTCCATTTTCATTGCTTCAAGAATCATGATTTTATCACCGACATTAACACTGTCACCCACTGCTGCCAGAACCTTGAATACTGAACCCGGAAGTTCCGCGCAAATTGCGTTTGCATTAGCAGCTGCAGTAGCGGCTACTGCCGCAGGTGCTGCAACAGGAGCTGCTACTGCTGCCACTGGTGCTACTGATTGAACATTTGCATTACCATCTACGATTTGCACATTGTATTGTTGTCCGTCTACGATTACTGTGTAAGTACCATTTGCCATATTAAAATTCTCCTGTAGTGTTGATTGAAGTTGTTCTGGCACTTTCGGGCCGTTTTTACGTACATTTACCACAGCTTCCCCTTTGAGGAAAGCAATTCCTTTTACATCACATGAAGCCGCGATGAAAATATTTTCATCGGTTGCTTCAATGCCTTCTTCGTTGAGTACTTTTGTCCAATACGCAATCGATTTTTTTTCATCACGATCTGCGATATCGATTGCATTTTCGCTTGTTGGTTCCAGCTTCAGTTGTTCAGAAGCGATACGAATCACTTCTGCATCAGGAGCCGTTGGCGTTTTACCAAAATAGCCCAATACCATTTTTCCGTAACCCGGTGCGATTTTTTTCCATGGTCCCATCAAAGCGTTGTTAAGCGCTTGTTGGAAATAAAATTGAGATACCGGAGTAACGGATGTACCGTATCCCCCCTTCTCAACCACTTCACGCATTGCACGAATAACTTCAGGATAACGGTCCAACATGTTGTTGTCACGCATCATCTGAGTATTCGCCGTCAATGCACCGCCAGGCATTGGAGAGAATGGAATGAGCGGTGATACCTGTGTTGCCTCAGGCGGGATGAAATAATCTTTCAAACAATCACCCAACACATCTTCATATTGAAGGATTTTTTCCAACTCTAATCCGCCAAGATCGAAATTTTTTCCCTTTACTGCATGCAGCATGGTCAAAATATCCGGTTGTGATGTACCACCGCTCACAGGAGCTGCCGCCATATCAATACCGTCAATACCTGCATCAAGAGCCGCAAGATAACATGAAGTACTCACACCTGCCGTTTCATGCGTGTGAAGACGCAAATGGGTCCCCTCCGGGACTAATTTACGTGCCATCTTGATGGTATCGTATATCTTTTGCGGGCTTGATGTTCCGCTCGCATCTTTAAAACAGATTGAATGATACGGAATCCCAGAATCCAAAAGTGCACGTAATGTTTTTTCATAAAAAGGTACATCGTGAGCACCTACACACCCTGGAGGGAGATCCATTAAGGTAACAACCGCTTCATGCTTCAATCCATGGTGAACAATCCGCTCACCTGAATATTTGAGATTTTCAATGTCATTGAGAGCATCAAAGTTTCGAATCGTTGTTGTTCCGTGCTTCTTAAACATTTTAGCATGCAAATCAACCATCTCACGACTTCCCGTATCGAGCATGACAGTATTTACACCCCGCGCAAGCGTTTGAAGATTCGCATCCGGTCCAACGATGGCACGAAATTTATCCATCATTTCAAATGCATTTTCATTCAGATAGAAAAAAAGACTTTGAAAACGTGCACCGCCGCCGAATTCAAAATGGGTGATCCCTGCTTCTTTTGCAGCTTCAACAGCTGGAAAGAAATCATTCATCAACACCCGTCCGCCAAATACGGATTGAAAACCGTCACGGAACGTAGTGTCCATTATGTCGATGTATTTTTTTGCCATTTATCAGCTTCCCTACTTCTTTGTATTTTTGTGGTGATGAATCGCGGCAACGAGAGCAGCAAGCCCCCATGAACCATTTTTCTGTGACGCTGTTCGCAATTCATGATGATGCAGTGCTACTGCAATAGCAGCCACTTTCGCTCTTACATCATTTTCAACAGTCTCATGATGGTGCAATGCTGCAGCGATTGCCGCAACTTTTGCACCGTTAGAACGATCATCAGGGAGTGAATCACATTCAGTGTTTTGGTTTTTACCTGTACACACTTGTAACTCTGAGAGATTTTTATCTTGAAATACGTTTAAATACTTCATTACTTTGGTTAGTAACTCCACGTCCCACTGCCCTTGTATAATTTCCACGTGTTAATACGTTGACGTGATTTTAGTATAAAGTTCATTAAAAAAGTTTTACTCTACAGGTTTCAATTAACCTATAAGAATAATGCGTTACAATCCGCGACAATTATTACATAAATAGAAAAGGTGCCTTATGGATCTTAATAAAATCGGATACGGTGAAAACCCGGATAAAGTAAAAGCGATTATTGAAATCGCGTGCGGTTCAAATATCAAATATGAAGTTGAAAAAGAGAGCGGTGCTCTAGTACTTGATCGTGTGATGCACTCAGCAATGTATTATCCGGCAAACTACGGTTTTGTTAATAAAACTCTTTCACAAGACGGTGATCCGGCTGACATATTGATTCTAACTGAATATCCTATGGTTGAGGGATGTGTTACCAACTGTCGCTTAGTAGGTGTTTTAATTATGGAAGACGAGAGCGGTATCGATGAAAAACTGCTTGCAGTTCCGACATCAAAAATTGATCCTACTTTCGAAGAAATTCAAGATCTTGGCGATATTCCAAAGCATACTTTGGCAAAAATCAAAAATTTCTTTGAAACCTACAAAATGCTTGAGCCTAATAAATGGGTAAAGGTAAAAGGTTTTGAAGATAAAGCATCCGCAACAAAAATTTTGCAAGATGCCATTAATAATTATAAAGAGTAAATAACAATATGATCGATTTTACGACACCGGAGTTTTATTCCTATACTATTTTCGGCGTGATACTCAATTTTGTTTTTTCAATGGCTCTTGGAGTCTATCTAAGCAAGAATATCGGAATTGAAGAAATGGTCCTCTCAAAAGGGGATCAAGATCAACCTTGGTGGATGTTTTTGACACTTATCATCCCATTTGCCAAAATGCTTATCACTCTTTATCGTGTTGCAATTTTGCAGTTTTATTTCCTCAATGAAGGAAAGACGCACAAAGACTTTTGGATTTACCTCACCAGCAAGTAGAGCAAAACTCCTTAGCGCTTCTTTTCGATGCATTTTTTTAAGATATCCGTATCGTGAATCCTTTCTTTTTTCTTCTGCCCTCGTATAAGTGCCCTTTTTAATTTTTCATTCCATTCACGATTATTGTATTTCTCATCTACGATTGCCAACCCTTCATTCAACAGCATCTCGCTGTAGCTCTCCGGTCCATTCGCATATAAGATGCACCCTTGATTATTTTTTTCATAATGATACCTCTGATAGAGGTGTAAATGTTCCTTAGCATACAGTCGTTGATGCGGGTGTGCATAGTAAAAATCATCGACACTTTTTTGGCATTCGCTGGGGGATGCGGCATCACGTATTAACCACTCCAATGTTTTGATGCCATGAGGCTCACATTTTACCGGATTATTATTGTCCAATAGCGTCATAACACTATTATTTTCAATAGACTTCATCTGACCTAGCATAATTTCTGCATTTAGCGATATTGAAAAGCATACAATCACGATGCAAAACGTAAATCGTGTTTCTTTTTTACACATTGTTATTATTTTCCTTCATTTTTAGCTTAATTATAGCTTGGATTGTGTTCTAAACTTAAACTACACTGCATATTAGTAACATCCAAAAACAGTAAATACCCATATAATGACCCAAACTTAACGTTACTTTTCCCAATGGGTAGGGAGAAAATGATGATATTGATAACTTTATCTTAACTCAAACAGTTAGCAACTGCACACACCGCTTGGAGGTTCTTCAATGGTTTAAAATTTCACTACCAAAATAAGGAGGTATTAATTTTGAAATTCATTTCGTTGATAATACTTTTAACTCTGTCATCGTTTGCAAAAGATACGCATACGAAAATGACAGCAAAACAACTGCATGTATTGCAGACAATACGCGACGTAGCCAAAAGTATACCCGATAAACATGGGACAACTTATGAAAATACGTTAAGTGCCATTTGTATCACAGAAAGTGATGCAGGCGAAGCTTTAGTTGGTGATTATCACCATAAAAAATCAATTACCAAAGCATCTCTTGGTGCAATGCAAATTCGTGTCAATACAGCACGCCACGTATCTCAATATGTCAAAAAACTTCATTGGATCAACAAACTCAGTGATATTCAAATTGCCGCTCGTTTATTAGGCGACACACGCCTTTCAGCTAAAATAGCTACTCATTATCTTGTCCTCTTGCATGAACAACGCAGTAACTCCTTTCATGCCGTCAGCGGATACAATGGAGGGATGAACAACCATCCCTACTATAATCGAGTTATGAAAAATATGGCTGTTGTTGATCGCCTCGTCTCTTCGGGTAAATTATCCTAATTTTTAACTATCTGTAAAATAAGCTATAATATTCCTAACACGATTAGGAAGGCTATCTATGGATGACAATAAGCTAAAACTTATTCTTGCAGTTTTGGGAGGATTGGTTTTTAGTCTGATCTTTATTTTACTTGCCTTTGTTTTACCGCTTCAGGATCATTCTGTCAATAAAACGCTTCAAGCCAAGCATACTTTGGAAAAAATATCCAAAGGTATAAAAGAGGGAAAATATAACCCTCCCCCCAAACACTAAAGTATTAATGATGAAATTCACTTTTCTTTTACTCATAACTTTATGGAGTACTCTCATGGCAGCACAACCGCAATCCCTTTATAATATTGAAATCCTCACCATCAAAAAAGAAAAAACAACGCTGGCACCGTATAAAGGCAAAGTGATTCTCATCGTCAATACTGCTAGCGGATGCGGATTTACTCCCCAGTTTGAAGGATTGGAAAAACTTTACAAAACCTATCAGACTAAAGGGTTTGTTGTGTTGGGATTTCCTTGCAACCAGTTCGCAGGACAAGAGCCTCTAAATGAAGCAGGGATTGAAAACTTTTGCCGTATCAACTATGGGATAACGTTTCCTATGTTTTCTAAAATCGATGTCAATGGGGCCCACACGCATCCTCTGTATGCGTATCTCAAGCAACAAGCACCGGGAATCTTGGGAAGCGAAGCCATCAAATGGAATTTTACGAAGTTTCTCATCGATCGCAATGGCAACGTCATCCGCCGTTATGCTCCTGCCACAACACCTCAAACAATCGAAAGTGACATAAAGGGTCTGTTGTGAAACGAATTTGGATCGTTGGTGCAAGCAGCGGTATCGGATTGGAACTCGTCAAACGATGGCTAAGTGACGGGCACCGTCTTATTGCCAGTTCTCGAAACGCGACCTCATCACCAAGCCTTCAAGAACTCCTTGCACAATATCCCAATACGCTGGCATTACTGGATCTGGACGCAAGCCATGATGAGGGGATCAACGACTGCATCCAAAGCGCATGGGAAACCTATGGCGGTTTGGACACATGGTTTTACAATGCGGGAGCCTATGAAGTGATGCATATGGACGCGTGGAAAAGTGACTCGTTTATGAAGATGATGCAAACCAACTATATGGGTGCGGTACGTCTGATGATCCCTCTTTCCCAAAAATTCATCCAACAAGGATACGGGGAATGGGTTTGGAATTCAAGTCTTTCATCCTATTTTGGTCTCCCCTACGGAGGAGCTTACAGCGCACCCAAAGCAGCTCTGGTCAATCTCGCCGAATCGATACAGCCAGAACTCAAAGCCAAAGGGATAAACCTCAAAATCATCAATCACGGTTTTGTAAAAACACGGCTTACAAGCAAAAATACCTTTACTATGCCCCAACTTATGGAACCCGCAGATGCCGCACGCGCCATTGCGGATGCACTCGAGCACGAAAGCGGTTTTGAAATACGGTTTCCAAAAGCACTCTCTTTGTTTTTATCGTTTGTACGATTTCTCCCCTATGGGTGGTCGCTTAAACTGACAGGCAAGGCGCTGTAATGAGTCCCATCGAGAATTACGGAGATTTTTTTGCACACCTTAACGCTGATTTTGACGATGAAGTGTTTCACACGGTTTTTGCCCCCGACGCCTATTTTCGTGATCCGTTTCAAGAAGTCCATACCGCAGACGCCATCATAAAAATTTTCCGTCACATGTACCGTACACTTGATAACCCGAAATTTGAAATTCTCGAGTCTATTGGAGATGAAAAAAAGGGCTTTATCCGCTGGAGTTTTGTTTATGGCCAAGAGCGTTTTGAAGGGGTCAGCCATGTGCGTTTCGATGATAAGGGTCGTGTTGTTTCCCATATCGACTATTGGGATGCGGCTTCCAATGTTTATGAAAAAATTCCGATCTTAGGGTTTATACTTAATCGAATTAAAAAACATCTGAAGGGTTAACATGCAACCCCAAGCACTCTCTAAAAAAGATTTACTTTTCTACGGCTCACTCGCAACCCCTTTGGCAATGCTGGGACTTCCCCTGTATATTTACCTCCCTACGTATTATTCGCAAACTCTTCATCTAAACGTAGCCGTCGTGGGAATGGTTCTTTTTTTTGCGCGGCTTAGTGATGTTTTTATTGACCCTTTTTTGGGCTATACCAGTGATCAATTCAACAGCCGATTTGGAAAACGCAAACCGTTTATCGCAGTAGGGGTAGTCGTACTTATCATCAGTTTTTATGCCCTTATCCATCCCCCCTCATCGTATCAAGTACTTTGGCTGTTTATTTTTTCCACGTTGGTCTATTTTGGATGGAGTCTTGTTTCTATCCCCTATCTGGCTTGGAGTGCAGAGATCAGTACCGATTCGTATGAGAAAACACGTCTTAGTTCTGCCAGAGAGCTTTTTGCGATGTTTGGGCTTATTCTGGCTCTTCTGATCCCCTATTTGTATGATGTTTCCCACTCTCCTGATCAGAGTCTGCAGCTTTTGTACGGTGCTTTTTTAATCACATTGCTCATGATGCTCCCGCTAAATCTTTTTGGGCTTAATCATCCTGCTTTAAAAAGCCAATCAGCAATTGCATTTTGGGCTCTTGTCCATCTATGGAAAAAATCACCTGAGCTTTACCGACTTCAAGGGGCATTTGTTCTAAATTCGCTGGGTAATGCCCTGCCCGCAACGCTGTTTTTATTTTATGTCGAGCTTGTACTGAAAATTCCCCAAAAAACAGGAACTTTTTTACTTGTCTATTTTGCAGCAGGGATTGTGGCACTTCCATTTTGGTCGTGGCTTTCCAACAAAATCGGAAAATCCAAAAGCTGGAGTTTATCGATGATCTTAGCCTCGATCGCTTTTGCTTTTGTCCCTTTTTTAAATGCCGGAGATGCCAATGCGTTTTTACTCATTACAATCATTTCGGGACTCTCATTGGGAGCTGATATGGCGCTTCCCTCCTCGATGCAAGCCGATATCGTCCAAAAGCTGCAAAAACCGGATGAAAACTTTGGAGGGGTGTTGTTTGGCATTTGGGCCATGTTGACCAAACTCTCATTGGCGTTTGCCGTAGGAATCGGATTCGTTATTTTGGGTATTGTCGGATTTGACCCTGCTGCTCCCTCTCAAAATTCCTTATTAACCCTTAGCTTGCTTTATGGAACTTTGCCTGTCATACTTAAATTATGCGCTGTCTTATTGATACATAAACAACAAAGAGACTCCTGAACTGACATAAAAAGAATATGAACGAATTGTATAAAAAGATAGAATTGTCATAATGTTAATAATAAAGAGTACCTGTCATGAAAACAATGGTTTTTATCCTTTTTTTCTCTACCGCGATTTTGGCCAGTAAGCCTCAGGCAATCTCATCTCTATCACCCAAAGAATTCAGTGGATTGTGGTACGAAATTGCACGAACCTACAACGATTATGAAAAAAACTGCGTTGCCGCAACCGTACAATACGATCTGATCGACCGTAACCGATTTGATGTAACCAATCGCTGTTTTGATCGTGTTATCGGCGGCGATTTAATCGTGTACGAAGGGAGTGCGAAAACCCTCGAAAATGAATCCGCATCAAAACTGAAACTCACCTATTTTTGGGTATTTACCCGTGAATATCACATCGTCCATATGGATGAGAACAAGGCATACGCTGTGATGGCAAGTCCGGATATGCAAAATCTATGGATCATGAGCCGTACCCCTCAAATGCCTCCAGCAAAGCTCCAAGCCATCTTGGATAAACTCTCTTCTGCAATGAACATCAAACGCCTCATCTTCACCCCTCAAGATCCAAAAGGACGGTACAAATGAAAATAGCGGTTATCGGAGCAGGTATCAGCGGTCTGGGAAGCGCCTATCTCTTGAGTTCATTGCATAACGTTGATCTGTATGAAAAAGAGAACCGTCTAGGCGGTCATGCCCGCACGACAATGGTGAATGAAGAGGGAAAAAGTTTTGCGGTCGATACCGGCTTTTTGGTCTTTAATCATCCTACCTATCCGCTGTTAACAAAACTGTTCGAGAAACTCAAAGTAAAAATTGAACACAGCGACATGAGTTTTGGATTTTGGGATACATTTTCCAATATAGCTTACAATGCACAGACTCTGGGAGGACTCTTTTTTCAAAAGAAAAACATCTTCTCTTTCTCCCACTATCGGATGATCATCGATATTTTTAGGTTTAATGCCAATGCCAATCGTGATGTTGATACCGATTCTTCCAATCTCGATAAAACACTAGGGGAATATCTAGGATCTTACAGCACCGTGTTCAAAGAGCGTTATCTCATCCCGATGGGTGCAGCGATCTGGTCCACCCCCAGCGAAGAGATGCATGCGTTTCCAGCGCGGACATTTTTGCAGTTTTTTAAAAATCATGGACTGCTTGGCGTAAGCACGCAACACCAATGGCTTACCGTCAGCGGAGGCTCAAAAAACTACGTCGAAAAAATCATTCCCCATATCTCGGGAAACATCCTTACCTCTTCGGATATTGCCCGTATTCACCGAACCCAAAATGGGATAGAGCTGATTTTTGCCAACGATACAGTTATCAGGTATGATGCAGTGGTTCTCGCTGTACATGCACCTGATGCGCTAAAACTCCTTGAAGAGCCCACACCACAAGAGCAAGAGATATTAGGCGCGTTTGGATACAAAGCCAATGATGCCGTTTTGCATAACGATAATGGTGCTTTGTATCCCAATAAAAAAATCTACGCCGCGTGGAATTATAAAAACGGAGGAAAATCGGACGCTGTCACCCTCTCATACTGGCTAAATCGTCTCCAAAACATTAAAAGTTCCAAAGACTATTTTGTCTCACTCAACGAAACCGCTTCTCTGAATCATGTCATCGAAACCATCTCCTATGAACATCCCCAATTTGACGCAAAAGCGATTGAAGCACAAAAACGCTACAGCGAGATCAGTGGGCACAATCATACCTACTACGCTGGAGCGTATTGGAGAAACGGATTTCATGAAGATGGACTCTGGAGTGCCAATCGCATCGCCAAAGAACTGGGGGAACCTCTATGAATCACCGTTTTTTTGAGGGGGAAATTTATCACAAACGGTTCTTTCCAAAAGAGCACTCGTTTACCTATGATTATTTCTTTATCGATATTGATGTCAATGATCTCAAAAGCCTCAACACCCGATTTTTTTCCCAAAAAGGTCTTGGTGTCATGAGTTTTTTAGCACGTGACCATTTTGGTCAAAACGATGATTTTTTAGAAAACACCCATACCCTTATTACCTCGCTTGGATGGGAAAAACCGTATCAATTACGCTTCTTAACCCTTCCCCGCATTTTTAATTTTGTCTTTAATCCCATCAGTATCCTACTGCTGTTGGATGAAAACGGCAAAGCGACCCATGGTATCGCTGAAGTGCACAACTACAACGGAGGACGTGTCTTGTATCCTATGACCCTGCAGCAAGACGAACATGGAGATTTTAGAGCATCCGTGCCTAAAAGCATGTACGTTTCACCGTTTATGGGATATGAGGGAACGTATACGTTTTCTCTCAACTATACGGCAGAACATTTTGGACTCAAAGTGTATCTCTCTAATGACACCCAAAAAATGCTTCTGGCTGATTTTCAAGGAGAAGCAAGAGCATTTAGCACCGCCACCATCCGTTCACTGCTGTGCAATCACACTTTTTTAAGTCTCTTTGTCGTAACACGTACGTTATGGCAAACCTTTCGCCTCAAATTAAAAGGACTGACATGGACCTCGCCTCAACCTCAAGACCAACTCAAAAAGGAGCTCCAATGAAAGGGTTTTGGAATCGCATCGGACATCGCTATCTCTCTAAACTTCAAAAGGGATCGTTACATGTGATTTACCCCGATGGAACCCAAAAAAATTACGGTAATCTACATGAAAAAAGCGTTCATATCACCATCAACTCCAGTGATTTTTTCAAACGTCTGGCTTTATATGGCGACATCGGATTTGCCGAGAGCTATATGGATGGAGATTTCGAGTGTGACGATCTCACGATGCTTATGAGCCTTGCGATGCAAAACTCTCAACATCTCGAAACCCTAAGTGAACATGAGAAACGTTTTTCGCTTTACAATCTTCTCCCGCAATTCAACCGTGTCCGTCACTGGATGCGTAAAAATTCCAAAACCCGTTCTCGTAAAAACATCTCACAGCATTATGATCTCTCCAACGATTTTTTCGCCCTCATGCTGGATGAAACAATGATGTATTCTTCGGCTATTTTTTCCTCTCCCGATGATTCGCTGCACGAAGCTCAAAAACGCAAAATCGATCATTTAGCCCAAAAACTACGTTTAAAACCGGGGGCAAAAGTTCTCGAAATCGGTTCAGGATGGGGGTCAATGGCAACGCATCTTGCTAAAAACTACGGCTCAAATGTCACTACACTCACCCTCTCCATCGAACAGCTAAAACATGCAAAGGAACGCTTTAGCGAACATGGCGTCGATGAGATGATCGATATTATGCTCAAAGATTATCGAGATATGGAGGGGCAATTTGACGCCATTATCGCGGTAGAAATGTTCGAGGCGGTCGGACGGGAATATTTTGACGTCTTTTTCAAAAAATGCGAATCGCTCCTCGCTCCTCACGGTGTCATCGCGATGCAAATCATCACTATTCCCGATCAGCGTTACGATGCCTACTGCCGAGGTACCGATTTCATCCAAAAATACATCTTTCCCGGAGGACATCTTCCAAGCGTCTCAAAGCTGTTGGAAACAACGTCACGCCATACAAGACTCAATCTTCTCCACATGGAAGAGTTTACCGAAGACTATGCCAAAACACTTCGTTTGTGGAACGACAATTTTCATGCCAAACTCGACTCCATCAAAGCATTGGGATTTGATGAATATTTTATCCGTATGTGGCGTCTTTATCTCACCTATTGTGAAGCAGGATTTTTAACACGCAACATCAATCTCGTCCAAGTCGTCTTCACCCGCGATGCAAACACCCACCTCAATCAAGGACTCGTATCATGAACATAAAAACTTTACTGACCTTAGGTCTATGTACGTTGCTCACCGGATGTTCATCCATGGAGCTGGAAGATTTTAACAATACCGCTCCCGAGTTTATTCCCCAAAACTATTTTAACGGGCCACTCAAAGCCTACGGAATGGTGAAAGACCGTAACGGAAAAATCCTCCGCACGTTTAAAGGGGATTTGATGGGAAGCTGGGATGCAAACGGAGTCGGAACACTCGATGAACATTTTATTTATAACGATGGTGAAAAACTTCACCGCACCTGGACTATGAAACCAAACGGTGATAAAAAGTTCATCGCTACAGCGGGCGATATCGTAGGTAATGCTTCGATGCAAGCACGTGGCAATACTGTGATGATCGATTACACAATGCGCATACCATATGGAGATGGAACACTGAATATCGATGTACGTGACTGGCTCCATCTCCAAGATGACGGTGTGATACTCAACCACTCAAAAATGAAGAAATTTGGATTTGAAGTGGGTGAATTGGTCATTACGATCATGAAAACAAACCCATAAATTTAATCAAGGAGACACCTGTGTTTACACGCTACCAACCGCTGCCTCAAAAATTGCCCTCACAGCCCAGAGTGGCGGCGATTTTATCATGCCAGAACAATCTAATGGCCCTTTCATGGCACATGCCGATCAGTCGTGAACCGTTTCGCTACGCAATTGCAATACGAGAAGAAAACTTCACCCACACTCTTCTCAAAGAACATGGTAGTTTCACCCTCAATTTCCTCTCATTTGATCACTATGATGCAATCGATCAATGCGGCAGAGTACATGGAAATGATGTCGATAAACTGTCAACCTCTGGATTAAGTTCAAAAACGAGTGATGTTCACGGAAATCATATTATCGATCAAGCCGATTATGTCTATGAATGCACCATCATCGATACGTATAAAAACGGTGATCACACTATCTTTATTTCTGATGTTACAGCGCTTCATCTAAACGATAGTGTTAACGAACACCCCACCCTCTTTTTAGGTCGTGGTCGCTATGCTACCTTATCGGAAGTTTCTCAAGTAGATGCATAATCATATTGCTTAGACGACTGATTTAGAATGTCATTCGCTGAGCTTTAAATATGTCTCTATAGCTGCTCTTTTTATTGATTAAGGGCACCAAACAACATTAAAAGCATACTAAAAACATTCCACATTGCCTATACTTCTTTCACTTAACCCCTCTACCTACAGAACTCACAACTCTAAATACAAAACGATCAAAGCCAAAGGCACTTCAACGACACTCTTTGGCTAAAATCCAATCTAATGGATAAACAGCTCATGATAAAATTAACACACGAATGCTATTGGGATCAAACTTCTCAAACCGTTAGCTTAAACAATCATTCTGTTATGCTCTCTTCTAAAATGAGAAAATTGCTTAAAATCTTTATTGATCATCATGGTAAACCTATTGCACCTGCCGATTTTTTTTACTCTATATGGGATGATGACAATAATGACTATAATCCCAAACATATACGTAATTTAATTAGCAATCTTCGTATAAAGCTTCCATGCTTAACTATCGTTAACTATTATGGCGGACGTTATGCATTGATGAAAAATGAGGAAAGTATCCCCGATTTCAAAGATTATCTTATAGAGATATTGGATCAGGCCAAAAATGGGATCACCATTAGCGATCCCAACAAATTTGATAATCCGATTATTTATGTCAATCATGCTTTTACCTCATTGTTTGGATATACATCGGAAGAAGCACTGGATAAAAACTGTCGTTTTTTGCAGCGAGATGACCGAGATCAATTGGCTCTGGATGAGATCCGATACGCCATTAAAGTAAAAACCGATGTCACCGTCATACTACGCAATTATCACAAAGAGGGACAACTCATTTACAATGAAGTGACTATAAGCCCTATTTTCGATAAAAAAACACACAAATTAAAATATTTTCTTGGAGTTCAAAAAGATGTTACCTCTCTGCAAAAAATATTGCAACAAATCAAAGGAATAGTATAAACGTATGGCAAAAAAAACAATTCTCACCAATGAATACAAGAGTTTAACCCTCGTTGGATTAGGGGCAAGTGCGGGAGGATTTGAAGCTCTTTTAAAATTTATACAAAACATCGAACCCTCCGATGCTATTACTTACATAATCACGCAACATCTTGATCCAAAACAACCTACCCTTTTAGGCACATTACTGCAAAAATATTCCAAAATTCCCATTATTCAAATCACAAATACAATGGAACCAAAAGGGAATACGATCTATTTTTGTCCCCCTAATTTTGACCTTGTCATCGAAAATGGGCAATTTCTTTTGATGGTTCCCCCACTTAAACCATATCCAAAACCCTCTGTTAACCGTTTTTTGAAATCACTGGCTCTGGAAAAAAAAGAAAAAGCAATCGGAATCATCCTAAGCGGTACGGGTAGTGATGGTGCAGAGGGGATTGTGGCCATCAAACAAAACGGGGGAATCGCTCTAGCACAAAATGAAAATGCTAAATATTTTTCAATGCCAAAAGCAGCGATCGACACACAAGCCGTCGATGCAGTTCTTCCCCCTGAACTTCTAGCGCAAGGGATCATATCCGCTATCGATGACCCCAGTTATTTTGATCGCCATTTCGATGTATTGGACAACATCGATAAAGTCTTTAGTCTGTTAAATCACAAAGGCGATGTTGATTTTAGCGATTACAAAGAGGCGACTATTCATCGCCGACTGGAGCGAAGAATTACGGAGACTAAATCCGAAAGTGTCGATGAATACATCACACTTCTCCAGCGCTCCCCAGCAGAAATTATGAATCTCAAAAAAGAGCTTCTGATTATCGTCACTTCTTTGTTTAGAGACAAAGAAGCTTTTGCCGCACTTGAGTCCCACTTAGAGAAAATGCTCACCGATAAACTTGATAATCTCGTTCGTATGTGGGTAGCAGGATGTGCTTTTGGAGATGAAGCGTATTCCATCGCTATCGTTACAAGCGAACTTCTCAAAAAAATGGGGATGACCAAAAAAGTAACTATTTTCGCAACCGATGTCAGCGAAGAAGCTATCGATGAAGCACGAAGCCGAAGCTTTAGCGTCGAGGAGGTGAGTCATGTCCATCCAGAACTTATTAAGCTCTATTTTGTGGAAAAAAATCAACGTTACACCCCTATCAAAAGTATCCGTGACATGATCGTCTTTTCCAAACATGACGTCATCAAAGATCCACCCTTTTTGAGTCTTGATTTTGTCAGCTGCCGAAATCTATTAATCTATTTTAATCCCGATTTGCAACAGAGGGTTCAGAGTATTTTTTACTATGCACTGCGCTATCAAGGGCTCATGTTTTTAGGATCTTCTGAAACTATCGGTACGCTGACTAATCTTTTTTCGATTGTTGACAACAAATACAAAATCTATCGCAAATCCAATGACACAGGTGTTGTAGACATCGAAGGTTTAGCGTATTTTCAGAAAAAAGAGTTCAAACGTGGTTCTAAAAAATTACGCGACGAAGTTAATAGCTTAGACGTAAATGCCTCCATCAACAGTGCCGTTACCTCTTTTTTCGCAGTCAATGGCGTTGTTGTGGACAGCAGTGGAACCATTTTGTTTTTCAAAGGTGAAAACAAATACATCTCTAATCCGCAAGGGCTTGTTACCAACGATATTTATAAACAAGTATCTGATTTTTTACGTCTTGACATGCGGGCAACCCTCAGTGAAGTGATCCGTAACGAACAAACGGTAGTCTCAAAAAAAATCCGCATATTACCTTTGGGCGATGAGCGTAACTACGTCGTTATAACTGCATTTCCTCTGGGGCGTAACAAGCTGTCTGAAAACAGTTTTTTTATCACCTTTGATGATATTAATGAAAAAGACACTTCCCACCAACTTTCTTCTTATCAACCACAAACCGTCGATGGATATGATTTCAATATTCTCGAAAATGAACTTTCGGCGCTCAAAGAACGTCTCCAAATCACCATCGAAGAGCTCGAAACCTCTAACGAAGAGCTTCAATCCACGAATGAAGAACTCCAAAGTACAAACGAAGAGCTCCAAAGTACCAATGAAGAGCTTGAAACCTCCAATGAAGAGCTGCAAAGCACCAATGAGGAACTGCGTACCGTCAACGATGAATTTGAACATAAAAACAGTGAGCTGGCATTTGTAAATGAAGCATTGAATAAAGTTGTCGAAGTGATCAATACCGATGTCTTGATTTTGGATAAAAATCTTGATTTATTTCTTCATACCAAAGGGGTTGAGAAATTTTTTGAAATTGCCAACGCCAGCCGAATCAATCTCAGTGAAATCATAATCAATGAGCACTTCCCTATACCAAATCTTTTTGACGACATTAAAAAAGTGGTACAAAACACCAATGAGATTCAATACGATTTGACCATTGATCAGCGAATCTATTGGCTTCAAATCAAACGAATCAATCTCTCTACAAACGATTACGGTGTTATCATAAGCTTCACGGATAAAACCGACATTATCCGAAACCAAGAACTGATGTTCCAGCAATCCAAACTTGCTAGTATGGGGGAGATGATCGGCAATATCGCCCATCAATGGCGACAGCCTCTCAACACCTTAGCCTTAAATCTTTTTGGGATACAAAAAAAATTCGAGAATAAAACCATTAATGATACTTCGTTTTCCGCCTTTGTCGAAGATTCTCAAAACAACATACAGCACATGTCTTCAACCATTGATGATTTTAGAGATTTTTTCAATCCTAATAAATCAAAAAAGCTTTTCTCACTCTATGAAATCACCACAAGAACCATCTCTTTTGTCAAAGATACCTTTGATAATCAGGGTATTGTTATCCAATATGACGATCAAAATGATGCACAGATTTATGGGTTTGAAAATGAATTTGCTCAGGTATTACTCAATGTTTTCAATAATTCAAAAGATGCCATAAACAAAACATTAAACCAAAATGGAACCATACGCATCAATGTAGAGTGTGACGATGACACCGTTTGCATGATTATTGTAGATAACGGTGGAGGTGTACCCCAAGAATTAATTGGTCGTTTATTTGAGCCCTACTTTACAACCAAAGAAAAAAAAGAGGGAACGGGAATTGGACTATATATGAGTAAAATGATTATTGAAAACAGTATGAATGGCTCCATTGCAATGGAATCACTAAACGACGGAATGAAAACAACTATTTCTCTGAAAGTATCCCCTAATGCTTAAAAATTATTCACTCTTATACGTTGAAGATAACGATGAAACCGTTCGTGCTTTTCACAGTGCCTTTGCTGAATATTTTAAAATTATTTACATCGCCAACGATGGAGAAGAAGGCTTGGACCTTTTTAAAAAAATGTCTCCCGATATTGTTCTAACCGATATTCAAATACCTAAAATTGGTGGTTTAGAGATGATTGCCCGTATGCGTGAATCAGCTCCCAATCTTCCCATTATTGTCAATTCTGCTTTCAGTGACACCCATTTGCTTATCAAAGCTATTGCACTGCATGTCGATAGCTATATTTTAAAACCCACCAATCCTCACCTCTTACTCACTGCCTTGGAAAAAATAGCACGTATCCTGACGCTTGAAAAATCACTGGATGATTCTCGTAAAATGATGCAAACCATTATGGATGAAATGCCTGATCCTATCCTCTATATATTGCCCGACCATACCGTAAGCATGATGAACAAAGCAGCCAAAGAGTTTTCAGGTGATATTTCTAATAAAGATCTTCCAAAATGCTACGAAATTTCTCATCAAAATTCTGTTCCTTGCAGTGGGCAGCACAATCAGTGTGCCATGGGGCTCATCCATACGACAAAAAAATCGGTAATACTTCGAAAAATTCATACCGATGCTCACGGTATAAAACATGATGTTGATGTCCACACAAAACCTATTTTTGATCAAGATGGAAAAATTATCGCCTATTTAGAGACGACACACGATATGACGGAATACGTCTCTATTCAAAATCAACTGGATACCGAAACTAAAAAACTTCAACATCTTTCAATGCACGATGCACTTACGCATCTGCCTAACCGTCGATTGCTCGATGACCGTATTAATCACATGGTGGAAAATAAAAGCCGCTCCGGTGAGCTGTTCGCCATCTTTTTTGTCGACTTGGATCATTTCAAAGAAGTAAACGATTCTCTAGGACATCTCACTGGCGATCTGCTTCTTGTTCAAGTGGCAAAACGACTACAAAATGTCATTCGAAAAGGGGACACTATTGCCCGCACAGGTGGCGATGAATTTGTACTCATCATCGATAATGGTGCCTCGGATACACACTTCGCCTCGGTAGCTGAAAAAATACAAAAACAATTCAAAGAACCATTTCTCATCAACGAACAAAAAATATTTAGTACCTGCAGTATCGGTATTAGTATTTATCCGCAAGACGGCCAAACAGCAGAAATACTGCTCAGCAGTGCTGATGCGGCAATGTACGCATCCAAAGAAGCAGGACGTCATCAATTTGGATTTTATTCCTCTCATATGACGGACAAGGCGAATGACTATATTCGTATAGGAAGTGAGTTAAAATCAGCCATTGAGAACAATAACCTCATTGTATTTTATCAGCCTTTATACGAAATCAATACGCAAACTTATACTGGCATGGAGGCGTTAATCCGATGGGATCATCCCAAAAAAGGGTTGATCTCTCCCAATGATTTCTTACCTATTGCCCAAAAAGCAGGTCTCATGATCGATATTGATCTTTGGGTCATACAGACGGTACTCGATACATTCAGAGAGCTTGAAACACTTAACATTGCACCGCAGAGTGTTTCCGCCAATATTACAACCGAAACTTTGTTTATGCCAAACTTTATAACAACACTGCGAACGATGATACAATCATCCGGTATTAAGCCAAAACATTTAGTTCTAGAAATTGTTGAGAACCAACTCATGCAAGATATTCTTTTAGCCAAAGAAATCATACACGAGTTGCACAAAATCGGTATCAAAGTAGCACTCGATGATTTTGGAACCGGGTATTCATCTCTAAGCTATTTACTGGATTTTGATGTTGATATTTTAAAAATAGACCAATCGTTTATACGTAAAATCGGCATTGATGAAAAAGGGGCTACTGTCATCAAAAGTATTGTTGCTTTATCCAAAGCATTGGGGCTTAAAACAGTTGCAGAAGGGGTAGAAACTGACCAGCAACAACAATTTTTAGCCGAAAATGGAGTGAGTTTTATCCAAGGCTATATTCATTCCAGACCCATTAACAAAGAAAATCTAATCAATTTGCTAAAAAACAAATTGCAATAAATTTTTCCATTTTTGCTAACACTAGAGGAGAAAAGAAAGTTGTAGCAATAGGACCTTTGCATGGGGATAACTCAAAGTTTCAAAAGATGCGCTTTCACGTCCTGTCACTTTGCGTATCATCTCTTGTATCTCATGGCTATTGTTCATGTACCCCATATTCCAGTTTGAGAACAACCGTTTTTCATCATGTTCCTCTCCATTGATATGAAGAAAATGGTGTCTTTGGTCTGTGTTCAGTTTTTCCCACAACTTATTGATTACCAGATCATCTCCTTCAATGCATTGAAGAAAAGAGTGACCATCGTATATCATCATACCTGTAATGGATTTCTCTTTGTTTCTCTTCACTGCATGCGTTAGAATCTCCCCGACAGTATCAAAATCTACATCATCCGAAGCGATACTACTGTAAATTAAACGTTTCAATCATTTCCTTTTAAATTTTTTTTTAATTTTACACTATTAGTGGACACAATAGGCGTACAATCTATTGCAATTGACATTTTAAACCTACCAATAAACGAAGAACTCTTCTATAATACAAACAAAAAAGGTTTCTCATGAGCTGTCTAAAATGCCAAACCTTACCTTCTATTCCTAAATCAGAAGGAAATGTGATCATCAGCTGTGCCGTTAGCGAACTTGCAGATAAGATTAAAGATTACTTATCCCTCAAAGAATTTCATTATCAAATCGAAGATTCCGAAACCTTATCGGTTAATATAGAAGAGTTTTTTTCTTTTTTAGAAGCACTGTGTACCTTTCATAACTTTACACGAGTAGAACGAGAAGGGATTAGTTTGCTGTTCTTAGAAAAAGGAGTGTCACTTTCTCCTTCAACGCTTAAATTAATGAAGACACTGCAACAATACAGAGATTTGATGGGAGCAACAGAACTTTCTACCCTCATTGAAAAAGGGGCGCTTACCGCTCACTTTCAACCCATCGTTAACATGAAAAACAATACTATTTATGGATATGAGTCTCTTGCTCGCGGAGTAAGTGATGATGGAAATTTAATTTATCCGGATACCCTTTTTAGATGGGGTCGCGAAGGCAATATGCTCTTTTATCTCGATCGTGCATGCCGGGAAACGTCACTCAAAACAGCCGCCGTAAAAAACATTTCCTCCAAAGTATTTATAAATTTTATCCCCACAGCTATTTATGATCCCCAGCACTGCCTCCAATCAACGGTAAAATGGGCAAAACAACTCGATTTTGACCCAAAAAACATAATTTTTGAAGTGATCGAAAGTGATTATGTCTCCGATTTGGATCATCTGAAAAAGATTCTTGATTTTTATAAATCACAAGGATTCATGGTAGCCCTTGACGATGTGGGAAGCGGCTATTCATCGCTAAATATGATCGCTAAACTTCTCCCTGACATTGTCAAAATTGATCGAGACATTATCGATCACATTGATATCAACATTGTGAATCAATCCATTTTTCGTGCAATTGTACAAATCGCAAAAGAAAATAACATTATCGTTTTAGCCGAAGGTATTGAACGAGCAGAAGAAGCAAATTTTTGCGCGCAGGAAGGTGCGGATTTGGCGCAAGGGTATTATTATGGAAAGCCCTCAGCGGAGCCTATTAGAAAAATATAGTTCATAAAAAACATACCATCACGCAGTCAATACTGTTTATTTAAGGAAGTATCATGAAAATCGCCGTATCCGGATGTCTCTTAGGTGAAAAAATCCGCTTTGATGCGGGACATAAGCACAATCGCTTTATCACCGATGAGCTAGGTGCATTTGCACAATTTGTCTCTTTTTGCCCTGAGCATCTGGCTTTTGGAACACCGCGACCAACCGTTCGTCTCGTCAAGGTTAATCATTCCATTAGAGTACATTCCAATAAAACCACGCAGGATCTGACCGATGCACTGATGCAAACAAGCCATGACGAACTCGAAAAGCTCGAACATGAAGCTCTGTGTGGAATTATTTTTAAATCCAAATCTCCAAGCTGCGGAATGAAAAGCGCGAAACTCTACCTAGAAAATGGAATGAGTAATGGCAGCGAGGATGGAGTGTTTATGCATCTGTGTCGCGAACGTTATCCCCTGTTGCCGATGGAAGAAGAGGGGCGGCTCGAAGACCCATGGCTGCGAGAAAATTTTGTGATGCAGGTGTTTGCGTATGATCGGTTTGAGAAACTCAAAGCAGCCTCCCCTGCCCTAAACGATCTCGTTATGTTTCATACGGCACATAAGTTTTTGCTCCAAGCCAAAGACGAACAGCTTTATCGGGAATTAGGCAACATCGTTGCCAATCGAAGCGGTCTGTCGTTTGAGGCATTGCTAGGGCAATACGAACTGGGATTTAAAACCGCTATCAGCCGTAAAAGTTCCATCAAACATACCCGAAATGTCCTCGATCATTTAGCAGGATTTTTCAAAAAAGAGCTTACAAAAAGTGAAAAAAAGTCTCTCCACGATCAAATTAGCGATTATGCTGATAAGATCATCCCTCTCATCGTTCCTCTGTCAACCATACAACTTTATGCCCGAAAATACGATACAAAATATTTACTGGAACAAACTTTTTTAGAGCCTTATCCTAAAACACTTGCATTGCGTTCTAATATCAAAAGCGGAAAATAATCTTGCGGCGCATTCTTTGGTTTCGCAGGGATTTAAGAGTGGAGGACAACCCTCTGCTGTGCCAAGAGGGTGAGGTTCTCCCGATATTTATTTTTGATCCTACCATCTTAGAGCCCTTGAGTAAAAATGATCGGCGTGTCAGTTTTATCTTTAATGCACTTGTGCATCTCAAATCCGCCTTGCGTACGCGAGGTCTTGATCTGGCCATTTTTTACGGTAAACCTGCCGATGTCTTTGGTTGGCTGTTACAAAACAGTTCCTATCATGACGTATGTGCCTCGGGTGATTATGATGCCTATGCTCTGGAGCGTGACTGTGAGATTTCTCATCTCATTGAGTTTACGTATCTGCACGACACCTATATCTTTAAACCCGATGAAGTGCTCAAAAAAGACAAAACGCCCTATCAAGTGTTTACCCCCTTTTACAACTGTGCCAAAACCCTCTTTACCCCTGAACACATGGACGAATGCATTCCTTGCAGACAGAGCCTAATCGACTTTGATTATACGCTTATGCATCGTATTGATAAAAATACCCATACCACCTACCCTGTTTGCCTAGAATCCATCGGCTTCGAACCACAGACACTGACACCTCATCACACCATGACCCCCCAGCAAAAGCTCACAGAATTTGCCTCAAAACTCGCGGCCTATGCACATGATCGTGATTACATGATTAAAGAAGCCACCTCATATCTCAGTACCGATCTGCGGTTTGGAACCCTTTCCATCCGTGCCGTACTGCGTTGGCTGACACAACAAAAAAAGTCAGGAACGGATACCGAACCCTTTTTTCGACAACTCATTTTTCGTGATTTTTACGCGATGCTGCTGTACCACTTCCCTCATCTGGCTACTCAAAATTTTCGCTACCGCTTTGAGGGGATACCCAACGACGACTATTTCAAAGCCTTTTGCACCGCACGTACAGGTGTCCCCATTGTCGATGCAGGTGTTCAAGAACTCTTGGAAACAGGAGAGATGCACAACCGCGTACGGATGATTTGCGCCTCGTTTTTCACCAAAAACCTGCTGTTGCCATGGCAATGGGGAGAACAATTTTTTGCTCAGCATCTCAACGATTATGATGCGGCAAGCAACATCCTCTCTTGGCAATGGAGTGCCGGAACAGGAGTTGATCCACAACCTTATTTTCGTATCTTCAATCCCTATACCCAAAGTGAAAAGTTTGATAAAGAGGGACGTTACATCCACAAACACCTCGATGGCAACAAGGACCAATACCCCATGCCCATCGTTGATCATAAAGAGAGTTCTAAAAAAGCGTTGGAGTATTTTAAAAGCTCCCTTTAGTTCGGTGTGTGAGAATCATCGCATTCATTATCCATTTATTGCTATTATGCCATTTCTATTTTCATTTTTTTTGGAGACACCATGACACAGATTTTACTTTTTATCCTTCTCGCAGTCGTTTTTTATTGGATATCCAAAGGGTATTCGAAATATGAAGGAAGCGAATATTCTCAAAAACAGTTTAGAGGTTTTGTCCTCACACGAGAATCCCTTGCTAAAAGCGAACTGGGGCTTTTTGTCGCACTTACGGCAAAAGTTGCCAAAGCTGACGGAAGAGTCGATGAGCTCGAAGCTGAACTGGTTGGCAATATGTTTAACGATATCAGCTCACTTTTTCCCGATCCGCAAACCGCCAAACAACTTCTCAAAGAAATTTTTGATATTGAAAAACAAGTACCTCATAATCTCGATACCGTAGCACATGCCTTGTATGCCATCATCCAAAACGATTCGCACAAGCGTATCCAGATGATGCAGTTTCTCGTCAATCTCGCTTACATCGACGGAACCCTCAGCCACAGTGAAGAAGCGATGCTTGCAAAAATCGCCGCATTTTTACATTTCAATGCCAACGAACTGGCCGCAATGTTGGAGCAATTTGGATCGTTTCACCACAAAAGCGTCAAGGAAAGCTCCATCGATCAAGCCTACGCCCTTTTGGGAATCACCAAAGAAGCTAGCAATGATGAGCTCAAAAAAGCCTATCGCGCCCTCGTAAAACAGTACCATCCTGATATTGTCAAAGCACAAGGCTCCAGTGAGGATTACATCCAAGCGGCAACGGCCAAGGTGCAAGAGATCAATGGCGCGTATGAGATGATCAAGAAGAACAGAGGGATATAAATTCACTTCTCTGTGCTAAACTACAACCATGATAACTCTAAAGCCCGATGCAAAAATGTCTATTTTGATGCCCCATCAAAACAAAGCACTCAGCCTCGCGCTTCAACAAGCCACTCCTGGGCAATTGGAACTGTTAAAAGAGGGCAAAGATCTCAAATCCATCGTTAGTTCCCTTTTTCAATCCAAAATTTCAAACACGAAATCCGATCAAGTCCTTCTGGATATTCTCAAAAACAGCAGTGCCTTTAAACAGTTTGGAAACTTTACGCAAGAACTCAAAAATGTCGTAACAACCCTAAAAGCAGAACCAAATTTACCACCAAACCTTGCAGTAAAGCTCTCTAAACTCGAAAGTTCCCTGCAATCCATCACAACCCTCAATGCCCCTGTTTTAAAAGAAAAAGTTGCCAATTCCGGAATTTTTATGGAATCAAAAATCGCATCAGCCATACAAACGATGCCCCTGATTCGTGAAACACTTCAAAATCTTCAGCACGCATTGGCTCAAACCCCTCACAGTGAAACCAAAAATATTGCTCAAAGTCTCGCAGAATTTTTAGAACATCCTGTTTTGACAAAAGCCGGTGAAGATATGGGATCCGCACGCGTTCTCATCAAAAGTGTCCAAACGCTTACCGATGCGATTGAACGTATCCTCCCAAAAATCGATCCACAGACACCTTCTGAAGCCAAAGCAGTAGAAGAAGTTCGTACAACCATCAAACAATTAACGCCATTTACAAACCCCGAAAAGCTTTTGATTCAAACCCAATTGGAAGAACATTTATCAAACGATGTCAAATCTCAACTTCTGAAGCTGGGAGAAGAGATTAAAACACTCGCAACGCCCCCTTCCAATGACGTACAGACTCAAATCGATAAACTCATTACCCATATTGATTATCATCAGCTGCTTTCCCATCTTGATGCTTCTAACACGCTGTATTTCCCCTTTTCATGGGATATACTCGAAGAAGGATCTCTTGCATTCAAAAAACGTGAAGAAAAAAAGTTTTATTGCGAAGTGCATCTTCAGCTCAAAGAATACGGAAAGATTGATCTCATGATGGCGCTGTATGAAGGAAATCAGCTCGAGATACAAGCGCACACTGAAAATTCCCAGTTCAAAGATCTCATAAAAGAGCATCTAAGCACCCTCAGAACCCTTTTGACACAAGCTGGTATAAATCCTAGAGCTATACGAGTATATGACGCCACAGAGTCCCAAGCACCCTCTACGACTGCTTATACGCCAGAGGATACTGATTTTGAATCAGGATTTGAGGTAATGGCATGAAAAAAGCGGTAGCTTTAAGATACGACCCATCAAAAGAAGACTCTCCCCGTGTCATTGCAACGGGCAAAGGAGCAACGGCCGAAAATATCATCAAGATTGCGCAACTGCACAATCTTCCTATCCAACAAGACGAAGACCTCGTTGAACTTTTAAGCAAAGTAGAACTCGATAAAGAAATCCCTGAAAAACTTTACATTGCCGTTGCGGAAGTATTTCGCTTTTTGTACAACATTACGCGTAAAGAGTGATTGGACTATTTTTTTTCCATTACCTTGAGTGCATTCGAATTTTTATCTCGGTCAGTAAGCGGCTTGAGATCATAACGCTGCTCAATCATTTTTAAAATAGAAGTAGTATCGTAAACCGTATGATCGACGTACCCCCGTTTGGCATAGGGCGAGATGATGATGGCGGGTATACGTGTTCCTGGACCCCAACGATCTATTTTTGGCGGTGCCACATGATCCCATAATCCACCGTTCTCATCGTACGTGATAATAATCACCGACTTGCCCCAAACCTTTTGGTTTGCCTGAATTGATTCTACGATGTGGCGCAGTTTTTCATCGGCGGCCTTCACGCTCGCGTATCCGGGATGCTGATTGTCAGAAGCCGCGGGTTTGAAGAAAACAACACTTGGCAGTTTTCCCTCACGCAACTCGCTGAAAAAAAACTTTTCATCTTTGAGATGTCCTCTGCCTTGGGTATTTGGAGCATAGTTGGCAAAATACAAAAACGGGTTATGGTGATATTGATATTTTATAATATCACCTTTGCCCTCCTGCGCCTCATCGTATCCGCCGCTGTACCAGCTCCACGAGATTTTCTTCGCACTGAGGCGATCACCGATCGTATCGTAGGTCAAAGGCTGTAATCGCATCTTCTCATCGGCGTATTTGGCTTTGAAGGGCGGATGAAAAGGCTGAATCGTATTGACCGCATACCCATCAGGTGTGAGTATCCCATCCCGAATGATTTCACCCCTTGAATCAAGTTCATATTTAGAAATATTAGATTCATTTCCCACATACGGCGTGCGTGCCGCTATGAGCCATTGGTGGTTCAGGAAAGAGCCTCCAAACGCCGCCGCAAAAAACTGATCGCACAGCGTGTATTCTTTTGCATACTTCCACAACGCACTGTTGCGCATATCGTGGTAGCCCATCGTGAGTCCTTTTTCATCACTAATGTCAACAAATCGATCGTTCTTGCCCCCATTAATCTGTAGCTGATTTTGATAAAAACGGTGTACCATATCAGGGATGATTTCCTCTTGAGAGACTGTTTGGTCTATCAAAAACGGTTCATTCGCTACACTTTGAGCAAAACCAAGTTTTAGCGCTTCTTCTCCCATAGGAAGCTGGTTATAGACGATCCCATTTCGATCGCGTTGCAATGCATACGGTTTACTTGGATGATCCGAAGTATCAGCCCCCTCAAAACCCCGAAAAAGGTTATCAAAACTGCGGTTTTCCAAATAGATGACAATAATATGATCAATTTTAGATTTCAATTCATCCGCATGAGCCAATGAAGTAAAAAAAGCGATTAAGAGCAGCAATTTTTGCATTTATTTCTCCATAAAAAAGTGTTCATAGTATACTGTATTGTTAAAATTGAACCTCTATTTAGCTATACTAAAGTTATAAAAACAAGGAACGATCGTTATGAAATTGCACCAAACTCCCTTTCTCCTATTGGTTGTACTTTCTTACTCACTTTTCGCCCAATCTTCGATAGGCATCGCTTCATCAGCCGCAAAACTCTTGCCAAGTGTCGTTAAGATTAAAATCCAACGCAGTGAAGCCATTGCCCAAGAGAATGAACTGATCCAAAGTGATTCCGGTGGGTCCGGATTTGTTTTCGACAGCAACCATCATATCCTCACCAATGCCCACGTGATTAAGGATGCCAAAAAAATTGTTGTTGTTGATTTCAACAATACCGAATATCCAGCGACATTGCTTGCCAAAGATGAGAAAACCGATCTTGCCATTTTGGATGTTCCTACATTCAATGCACCGCCTCTTCTACTTGGAAATAGCACGCAATTAGCATTGGGAGACAACGTATTTGTACTCGGAGCTCCTTATTCACTGGGACTTGGAGTTACAGTAGGAGTTATCAGTGCGATTGCGCAATTTTTGCCTAATTACCCCTATCAGTATTTTATACAAACCGATGCTGCCATCAATCCAGGCAATTCCGGAGGCCCGCTTTTCAATCAAAATGGGGAATTAATAGCTGTTGCCAGCATGACGTTCTTACGTTCCGGAAGCTACACCAATATCGGATTTGCCATCCCTGTCAATGAAGCATTCCGCATCGCTAATCTTCTGATTTCTCAGAAAAAAATTGATAGAGGATATTTGGGAGCTGATTTGCTTATCTCAGACAAAGTCTCCCGAAAGTTAGGGTTTCCATCCTCAGTGCTTATTACCCATATCGATCCTAAAAGCCCTGCTGATTTGGCGGGGCTCAAAGCCGGAGATATTCTTATTGAGCTAAATGATGAAAAATTTACGAATAATGGAACCCTTCACCGCTATCTGCAGTATTCAAAACCAAATGACAGTCTAAAACTGACATACCTGAGGGATAAAAAATATTCCAAAGCAATCCTCTCTTTAGGCATTACTCCCAGTACCAATACACCCACAACCAATATCGCAACAGCAGACCAAGCTGAAAAATTGGGCCTTGTTCTCCAAGATGGCAGTGATAATGAGAGTGTGAAGATCGTATTGAGTTATGGATCTGCAAAAGTATCCGGTCTCACAACAGGTGACACAATCGTACAGATTAACGCAACACGTGTCAAAACAATCAAAGAATTCAATACCCAGCTCTCCAAACTCAAAGACAATGAGCTGGCGATTATTTCAGTTCGTCGTAACGGTGACTTGATTGCCTTGCCACTTGGTTCTAAAACAGCCTTGCAAGGCTATTCAACTCAAAATTAGTATCAGGAATATCGTATGGAGCAATTTCTTTTTATCATCACGCTGCTGCTGGTTGGGGTAGTGCTTCAAAAAACGGATGCTCCCGCTGATTTTTCCAAAAGCCTCAATTTTTTTGTCATCTACATCTCTCTTCCCGCAACAGTTTTGATTCAAGTGCCCAAAATCGCCTTAAACGTTTCCGCACTCAGTACCATCATGATCCCCTGGCTTTTACTGCCGATTATGTTTTACCTTGTCATTCTCATGACCAAAAATTATCCCCTTGACGTGAGAGCGGCTTTGTTGCTTGTCATTCCCCTGGGCAACACATCGTTTGTCGCAATACCGATCATTAAAACCCTCCTTGGCCCTGATGCAATAGGGTATGTGTTGATGTACGATCAGTTTGGGTCCTTTTTAATGCTGGCTTTGTACGGAAGCGCGGTCATCTCCTATTATGAAATCGGTAAAATACACAAACGTCTTATTCTTAAAAAACTGTTCTTGTTCCCCCCTTTTTTCTTCCTGCTGTTTGCCATGTTTTTTGGAAAAATGCCTTTGTCCCTGTCTCCCTATCTGGAAACACTCTCTTCTACACTCGTTCCCCTTGCCTTGGTCTCTGTAGGCTATTCATTGCGCTTTAGCGGGGAGATCGATTATCCCCTCCTCTCAAAGGCACTGGTACTCAAACTCATCGTAATGCCTCTCATCGCGTTTGGAGTTTTATTCAAACTGGGCGTTGATCCCATCGCGATGCAAGTGTCTGTTTTGGAGTCAGGGATGCCCTCGATGATTACGGCGGGAGCATTGGCGATCGCTGCGGGATTTGCCCCTGCATTGAGTGCGGCGATGGTTGGATACGGGATTATTCTGTGTTTGATAACGCTTCCGCTGATTTCCTATGCGATGCAAACACTTTTGTAAAAGGCCTTATCGCGTCATCGGAACTTCAAAAAGGAGTAAAAGAAGTGAAGAAGCTAAAGCTTTATCCGAATAGATCGGAGTGACTACCGATTTCAACCAAAGTGAGTTCGAGTACCCCTTCGCTTATTCGGTAGATTAGCAACAAATCGGGTCGTACATGGCACTCTTTGCACCCTTTATAATTTCCGCTCAGAGAATGGTCTTTATATTTTTGAGGGAGCACATCGCCGTTGGCTAATATTTCGATGACGACAAAGACCTCTTCTTGGTGTTTGGCGATGAGTTTCTTAAACCCTTTTTTGAACGATGCCGTCCGAAAAATATCGTATTTCAAGAGAGCAAATCTCGTTTTAACGCTTCCATCGAGGTGAATTTCTCACCTTTACGCTCTTCGAGTTCTTCAAGAGCTATTTTCATCCGCTCGCTTGGAACTTTGAGTTCAAAAGGGATAGAGTGAGTAAGCGCAACTTGTTTACAAAAGAGATTGATTCCGTCACTGAGGCTCATACCGTATTGCTTTAAAACAGCTGTAGTGATCTCTTTGGCATCGTTGTCGATTCGGATGCTGGTACTCGTACGCATGGCAAATTCCTTTTTTATAATTGTACCACAAATGGGGTGCAAACGCTTTTATAGTTCTGCCTATCGCGTCATCGGAACTTCAAAAAGGAGCAGATGTGTCTGGCTCAAAGCATGAATCGTAAAAAGTTGTGTATCTACTGTTTGCAGTTCATCACGCCGATACAACGTCTCTCCTTCTATTTGTACCTCTCCCTCGATCACCAGTAACAATCTTCCGTATCCAGTAGGAACTTCATCGCATACTATCTCACTACCTGCGTTTAAGCGCGTCATTTTGATATTGGCATTCTGAGCAATTTTCATCGATCCCATATGTCCATCACCGCTGACGAGCACTCCCCATACGCCTGCCATCAAAACATTGCGAAAATCTCTCTGTTCATAATGAGGGGGAAGGTTATGCGCATTGGGGAAAATCCAGATTTGAAACAACTCCAACGGCTCATCCGTAGAGGGGTTGCGCTCCGAATGTTCAATCCCCGTACCCGCAGACATCACTTGTATCTCACCCGCGTTGGTAAATCCATGATGTCCTAATGAATCCGTGTGTTCAATGGAACCTTTGAGTACGATAGTAACGATTTCCATATCGCGATGAGGATGCATCCCAAATCCGCTTTGCGGTTCGACAACATCATCATTGATAACACGCAATACGCCAAAACCCATCCGTTCTCGGTTATGATAATCAGCAAAACTAAAACTAAATCGGCTGTGCAGCCAGCCGTGTTCAGCTACTCCCCGCTCATTGGCTCTATGAATTGCATAATTCATCTTATCCTTCTTCGAGCTGCGAGAACTCCTCTTTGGGCGCTCCACAATCGGGGCATTCCCAATCTTCAGGTAAATCTTCAAACGCCGTTCCCGGTGCTATGCCGTTTTCAGGGTCTCCTGTCAATGGATCATAAATGTATCCGCATCGATTGCATTCGTACTTTGTCATGAGTATCCTTTTGTGAATAGTGCCATATAATGCCAACATAGAAATCAAAATACTATTAAAAACAATATTAATAAATATTTATTGACAAACTATTTAGTCTGATGTAGAATACTTATATGAATACCAATGTCCGAGAGCAACTCATCCATACCATGTTCACTTCCCTTTATCATGAAGGATACCATGCCTGTAATCTTATTGACCTTCTAAAACGGGCGGGCTCTTCCAAGGGTGGACTCTACCACTACTTTGGTTCCAAAAAAGAACTCGCACTCGAATCGATTAAAAGTGTCCTAGAAGCATTTGTCGAACGTTTTTGGGTACAGGGCCTGCAAATGCATAACGACCCCATTGTCGCCCTTGAATCCTTGTTAAAAGATCTGCCCCATACGATGCTCCTGCAAAACATCCCTTTTGAAATCCGATATGGATGTCCGATAAACAATCTCATCCACGAACTTAGTGCAAGTGACGACGATTTTTCAGCCCTTTTAGCCTCCATAATGGATACCTGGCACGATGCGATCGCGGAGGCTTTACAACGTGGTATCAATGCCAATATCATTCGCAGTGACGTCAATGTACTGCAACTTTCCCAGTTTATCATTGCTTCAATACAAGGATCACTCTCTATCGCAAAAGGATATCGGGACGAAGAAACCTACCATTCCAATATTGCTATTTTAATTACCTACTTGAACATTCTGAAAATCGTCAAAAAAACAACGGCACCCAAAAAGCAGCCTGTGCATCAATCTCTCTTCGAATAATGCAATACGCTACTGATACAAAGCGCGGTGTACTGCTCATGCTTGCGGCGTCGTTTTTATTTGCTGCGACCATGGTGTTTGCCAAACTTCTTTCACACTCGATGGGCTCGGTTGAAGTCACCTTTTGGCGTAATGCCATCGGCTTAATCGTTCTTTTGTTGGTTGTTTTGCGAAAACCGATACAAAACCGTGGAGGACGACCGTTTACGCTCATGTTTCGTGGAATCATCGGGACGATTGCTTTACTCACTTTTTTCTACACAATCGGTGCCACCTCGCTTTCCAATGCCATTGTGTATGCAAAAACCGAACCTATTTTTACCGCCATTCTCGCCTTCTTTTTACTGGGAGAGAAATTAAAAGCTAAATCCGTATTGGCGATCTTCATTGGATTTTCTGGTGTTGCGGTGCTGAGCGGATTGGATTTTGATTATCTGCATGTCATGGGTATTTTGACCGGTTTTCTCTCCGCGTTGGCCTATACCAGCGTCCGAAGTCTCAAAGCTCATTACGATGCACGTACGGTTGTTTTATCGTTTATGTTTTTTGGAGTCCTCATCCCAGGAATCCTTATGATCGCTGCCCAGTTTTACACCTCACAATACTTTGCCTTTGCCCTCAGTCCATTTGTAATGCCAAATGGATACGATTGGCTTTGGATTATTCTCATGGGACTTGCAGCAGCATACGGACAGCTATTCATGACGCGTGCTTATTTTTACGCCAAAGCGGGATTGGTGAGTACGGTGAGTTATTCAGTAGTTTTATTCGCATCGTTATTTGGAATACTTTTGGGGGATGTGATGCCAACTGCGATGATCCTCGCTGGGGCTGTTTTCATAGTACTAAGCGGAATTCTTCTCTCTCGAGAAAAATAATGTTATTCGACTTTGATTTTATTTTTTAAAGAGTCACCGATACTGTCCCCTAATCTATCAATAGGCATCCCTTTTCTACTTTGCCACCCGGTTCTATTTACTTCGTCAGCGGTATTGTTTTTTATCGGCTCTGCTGCTTGGACAGGCTGGGGCTCGGGTTGATTGAGCTGAGGGTTTTCAACACTAGCATTTACTTCAGCAGAAATCTCTTTTTTTTGATAATCGTAATAAAATGTTTTGTACAGCATCGCCAAAACTGCAATAATCAGGAGATAAACAGCAAGTTTCACATTGTTTCCTTAGTAGTTTAAAATTTAATTTGAATATGTCATAAAATTGTAGTATTCGTTTACCATACAAAGAGATTCAATGCTATACTTTCATTATGAAAAAGAATGATACTCAATTTTGGGAAACGAAGCAACTGAGTGAACTCTCTCATGATGAGTGGGAAGCTCTGTGCGATGGATGCGGATTGTGCTGTTTACATAAACTTCAAGATGAAGACGACGATAATGCTCCCGTTTTGATGACCCGTGTTGTCTGTCACTGCTATGACATCAATGCAAGCCAATGCAGCGATTATGAAAATCGTCATATCAAAGTACTTGGATGCACCGCATTAACCGCAAAAAGAGCCGGCGAATTTGACTGGCTTCCCATTACCTGTGCGTATCGTTTGCGTCATCATAATCTTCCATTGCCCTCATGGCATCCGCTCATAACCGGATCAAAAGAAACTGTAAAACCCTATAGCCTGCATGCCCTAAATCCTGTAATGGAAACCAAAGACATCGATTTAGAAGATTATCTAATCGAAACGAAACCTAATTTAGCAATAGATTAACATTCCATGAATAAAGAGCTCTCCTATTACGATCAATGTTTTATAGAAATGAGAGAGATGTTTAATCTGCCCGATGAAGTTTTTTTTGAGCTCAATGACGCGTTTTTCGACATTGCATCCAGGCAAATTGAACTCCTTAGAACCGCTTTATTGCAAAAAAATATGGAACAAATAGTTTTACAATCTCACACGATAAAGGGAAGTGCCGCATCCTTACGTCATTTAACCATCAGTAGCGCATCTGCTGAAATTGAGTATTATGCAAAAAGAAATGAACCATTTGATTATGCGACAGCCATTTATAAACTTTCAGAAAGTCTTGCCCTGCTGAGAAGTCAATACATGAATTGGAAACCGCATCATCAATCCACTCTTTCCTAAATCATTCTCATGGATACGGTAGAAATTCCCTATACCCTGTATCTCCTGCGATGCAGTGATGGAACTCTCTATACCGGTATCACCGCTGATCTAAACCGAAGAATTCAGGAACACAATACTTCTGACAAAGGGGCAAAGTATACGCGAAGCAGACGCCCCTGTATAAGCGTCTACCATGAGCAGTTAAAGAATAAAAGTACCGCATTAAAACGAGAAATAGCCATCAAAAAAATGACAAAAGCCAGAAAAGAAGCGTTATTGTTAAATTCTACATGCAATATGTTATGATTATGGGATATATATACAGGGAGAGTTGAATGAGCATTTCATCAGATACTATGATTTCTGAAATAGAAAATAATGAGTGGAGTCGGCTCTTTGCCTCTGCAATCGATACCCAAAAAGACCTCGTTGTCTTGATGCATAAACATGCTCCCATTCTTTTTAACAAAGCATTTCAAAAATTTGCCGGTGTTTCCTCTGTCAAAGAATTTTTACGTGAATTCGGCCCTTTACATGATCGTTTTGTTCCTCATAGTTCTTATTTTCACAGTGGTAAAACAGACAATCCCGATGAATGGACTATTGCGCTGATGGAACTGCCTGAACATGATAGAATTGTCAGTATGTTCAACTCAAAAACAGAACCGTTTGCATTTTCCGTAGGAGTTGACAACTGCGTAAGTGACTATGAAATCATCACTTTTACCGATATTTCGCAAGATTTTATCAAACGTATCATGATCGAAAACGATGTCAGTATTGACAAAGAAAGCGGCGCTTATGATAAAGAATATTTTGTTCATACGTCAAAAAGTTTTCATGATGCGGCAGACTTTAACAAAAAAGCCATCGGGATCACTATGATCGAATTGATGTCTACCAATGATGAAGCTGAACAATTTTTACGTGATTTTACGGCAAGTATCAAAAGCAGTATCCGTCAAAGTGATATGCTCGTACGGTGGGATAAAAAAGTCTTCTTGCTCGCATACCTTGCAAATACGGCAGGAGATGTCATAGCATTCAGTCAAAAACTGCTGCTCGTCATGCGACAAGAACCCTTTGAGCGCCTAAATACCATCAGTATGCGTATGGGGGCAACCATTCAAAACGACAAAGAAGATATCACAGTCATTATCAAACGTGCGCAAATGGCTCTAGAACAATCCAACAACTTGCAAGTCACCCTGCTCTAGAGGTATTACCCCAATAACTGGGTAATACTTTGTATCTCTGGCACCAAAAGTTCAAATTCAAAAATTTTCAAATCCTGTGTCATATGTTCCTGAGAGGTTGATCCAATCAATGGGACAATTCCTGCATGGTTCAAATAACGATACAATATTTGAGCGGGTGTTTTACCGTATTGAAGTGACATATTACTGACGATCTCACTTCCCAAAATATGAGGATTGGCCGTCAAACTCCAAAAACTCTGATAAACAATCCCCATATCTTGACACCACTGTCGTAAATGTGTGTCATAGCCGCTCTCTTTGTAAAAGCGATTTTGAACCACAGAGGGTTTAACCTCAGCATCATGATAAAGCCGTTTTAAAAGCTCCAAATCATAGCAGTTACTAATTCCAAGCGCACGAGCACCGCCTTGTTGATAAATCTTTTCCATCGCTTTCCATACCATCCAAAGATTTGCATAAGGAAATAAAGGAGAATGCAGTATCAATGCATCTAGATAGGGGGTACCTAGGTTACGCTTTGATGCTTCAAAAGATTGCGCCACTTGGACATCCAACGGTTCATTGGGATTGTAGGGAACACGTTGCGGGTCTTGTCCTGAGAGCGGTGTAAACTTGGTTTGTACAAAAAGTTCCTCTCTCGTAATCCCATGTTCTTTAAGCCGTTTTAGCGCTTCACCCACCATCGGTTCATTGTAGTGTTTTGGCTGACAGGCGGTATCAATACCTCGAAATCCGCTCAAAACAGCCCGAACAACCAAATCAGCGGTATGCTCTTTTTTCCATGCCGTACCATACATTAAAGAAGGCATTTTCATTGTACTACCTCACATTTTACTAATCGCGGATCATTTTTATACTCTATTAATATACGTTTCACTCGATCTTGCCATAAAGTTCCAAATAACCCTCTATCCTCAGCATCTGCACTTCCCGAAGTAATCCTCACCAATAATTCGCCCATACGCTCATCCGTCTGGACAAAAGAGGGATCGTAACTCAGCTCTACGCGCATTCCCGTATCGGTACGTTCAAGTACCATATCTGCTTGCATATCCTCTACGAAAAAAAGCAAATCGCGTCGATCAAAATGTCCCGCTAGTCCGTGAAAACCACCTATGGTTGTGGCACCCGTAATCATCGAAGCCACATTGGAAATAACACCCACAACCCCTTCACCCAGTTTTCCTTTGATAAAAACTTTGATACCTCCGCGTACAGGAGTCTCTTGCAAATAAAGAGCATTCAACCCTTTTTCCACCATCAAATACGCACCCGCTACGGTAGGACATGCATGACCTGCGAGTTTTACTACATCGGTATAGGTATATTCTATTATTCCATTTTCTGCAGCTCCCAATATTTTAGCCAAAGGATCATGCATAATAATTGGGGTGATATCATTAAAAAAACTGGGGGTTGTCATCGCTAGTGTCTCCATCAAAAAGAAGAATTATAGTCTTTTGAACTGCTTTTAAATTAACAAAAAATAAGTACAATAAATAAAAAAGGAGTCCTGATGAGCGAAGAAGAAAAACTAACCATCTATCTTGAAAAATTAAAAGCTCTCTCTTTTGAAAATCTAAAAGAGAAAAATACAACAGCCATAGAGGCATTAAAAGAAGCCCTCAATTATATTGAGGGTGAAATGATCGGATACTAAACATGACGTTTTTTAAATTGTCCATTTACTCTTCTTCTTCCACTTCCTCAGTATAGGCTATGCTTTTTTTAAAATAGGCCAAACCAACAAACATAATGGTTGTTCCCAAAAGAAGATAAAACGCAGAGATCATATTTTTGTAATCATCTAAAACGATTTTAAAAACAACCATAAGCGTCTCAATGGAAAGTGCTATGATGATGGAGATCAAGAATTTCCCCAGCATTTTAAACTCACGGTCTTCTTCTTTGTGAAACGATTTAAAAAGCACTTCATTCTCCATAATCTGCCTAGAGAGATCAAACATAGCCAGACCGATAGTAACCGCGACAATAGACTTAAATACATCATGCAAGAAATCGTTTACAGACAAAGACAACATAAGTGCAATCAAAATATAGGCTCCATACCCAATAAGAAAGAATGAGATCAATCCCAGTATACTCGCACCAAAAATATAAACAAACTTGATCACTCTTTCATGCACACTATTGTACTCAATGAGTCTGAGATCTTCGAGAAGATATATCATGTTGATGTCCATCACATAGTAGGTATCCTCAACTCTGTAAACAACCGATATGCTTGGTTTTCCAGAGGTTTGGTGGATGTATGGGCTTGAGATGAAGACATCATTGTGTTTGAGGTTTATATTGCTAAAGTATTGGCTTTTGTCGCTTCCAAGACTCTCTTGACTCACTTTATGTCTATAAATCGAGGAACTGTTTTGTTTATAGTCACTGTCTACACTGTAAATCATATCGATGTATCTATGTTTTTTGAAAATGCTTCGAGCCTCTTTTAGAAAGTCTTTAGGCAGAGAACTTACCATTCCTCTTATGTGACCTACGATATGTTGTTGATCTTTTTTATAAATCTGTATAATTTTTTTCATCCTAGTCTCCAAAATGAGTTATAGACATTGCTGTGTATCATAGCATATATTGTGATTAATCTTGAGAGAGTAAACTTACCCTAGCTACTCCTTTACGTTATTCCTAAACAATGAAATAACAAAATATAGCCCATATTATTGATGAATCATTGTATAATCATTGGTATGAAACCGACAAAAGAACATATCTTAAAGTACCTTTGTGAACTAAAATCTGAGCTGAGAGAAGCGGGTATTACTCAGTTAGGATTATTTGGAAGCTACGCACGCGGTGATCAAACCCTCTACAGCGACATAGACATAGCCATCAAAAAAGAAGAAAACTACCTACAGCATCGCAATGCCTATACCTATTTCGAAGACGTAGCAAAAATCAAACATCTATTATTTCAAAAGTTTCGTCGCAGCAGTGATGTATTTGATTTGGACAGCAGTTCCAGTATGAAAGACTCCATTATTAGGGATATCATTTATGTATAGCCAAAGAGCGTTAGAACGTGTTCAAGTGATTGCCAAAAAAATTGGTTTTATTGAAAATATTATCCGCACTCGTGGTTCTATCATCAATGCACTCGAAGACGAGGAAAACTCACGCGCCTCTATTATGATGCACCTGACCTCCATTGCCGAGCAGTTTGATAAACTTTTACACGCAGGTGAACTTGAAATACTCACAAATTTTGAGAAACAAGACATCAAGGGAAGCTATGAACTGCGTAATTTCATCGCACATGACTATGAAGGAATTGATCTTTGCATTGTTGAAAATGTCATCGAAGAACGATTACCTATCATAGCTCAAGCGGTCAAAAAAATACTGGATAAAAAGTAGCCCATCATAATGTCATTTACAGCACTCGGTCTCTCAACACCCATAATCAACGCACTTGATAAAAGCGGCTACAAAGAGCCTACTCCTATACAACATGAGGTAATCCCCCTCGTACTCGCCCATCATGATGTACTAGCAAGGGCACAGACGGGAAGCGGTAAAAGTGCGAGTTTCGTATTGCCGATTTTAGAACTTTGGTCGAAAAATGTGGGTGAGGGAAAGGCTAAAATAAAGACGCTCGTCCTCACCCCTACTCGTGAGTTAACCCTCCAAGTCGCCCAAACGTTTGAAACGATGGGGGCATTTTTACCGAAAAAGCCAAAAGTCGTGAGCATCATCGGTGGAGAGAGCATCGGCGATCAGCTCTTTGCAATCCAAAAAGGGTGCGATGTTGTCATAGCCACTTCAGGAAGACTTATCGATGTGTTGAATAAAAAACAGATGAATTTGTCGCATCTGGAGTTTTTTGTTTTGGATGAAGCGGACAAGATGCTCGATCTGGGATTTGCCGAAGAACTCGAACTGATTTTAAAAGAGATTCCTGCCAAACGTCAAAATCTCTTGTTCTCCGCAACCTACCCGCCAAAGATGCAGATGATTGCCTCACGTATCACCCAAAACCCTACCCAAGTGACAATCGAATCGGATGAGCCAACCGTTCAGACTATCCATCAGCGCGTCATAGAGGTCAATCACGCCAATCGAGGACCCCTGCTGCGTCATTTACTCGAGTCTGAGAAATGGGAGCAAGTGCTCGTCTTTATGGCCAACAAACGTGCCACCGATAACATCGCCGCAAAGTTCAAAAAATACGGTTTTTCAGCCGAATCATTTCACGGGGATTTGGTTCAAGAGGATCGCAACTATACCCTCGATGCCTTCAAAGCCAAAAAAATCCGTATCCTTTTCGCTACCGATATCGCCGCACGCGGTTTGGACATCGACAACATCACCTGCGTCATAAACTTTGATCTGCCACGATCCCCTGCGGATTATATCCATCGCATAGGTCGTACGGGAAGAGCGGGGAAATCAGGCGTTGCCATCTCTTTTATCGATCACGAAGATTTTGACCATTTTAAACTCATCGAAAAACGTTCACAGATAAAATTGCTCAGAGAACAGATAGAGGGATTTGAACTGACAGGCAGTGCTCCCCTAAAAGTCAAAGGGCCCGAGCCTGTAAAAGGAAAAGGTAAAAGCAAGAAAGATAAACTGAGAGAACAGGCGGCAAAATCTTAAATACCGTGCCTTTCATGTTGTTTAGCAAAATGACTAACAATTATTGCTATAATAATAAAATAAAATAAAATAACAAGTAATAAACGAGTTGGTTATAAATGAATAATGTTTATTTAGCAAAACAAAAAATATTTAACCAAAAAGGGGAAGTAATCGCCTATGAACTTCTTTTTAGAGACCATAAACTTGGGATAAAAGAATTTCCTAGCAACTTACAAGCAACTTCCCACGTTATTTTAAACACCCTTACCAATATCAGTACCAATGAACTTCTAGGAGAAAAAGCTATTGCTTTTATCAATCTGGATTGTCATGCACTTACTTCCGGGATTGTCGATTTATTGGATAAAAACAGATTTGTTTTGGAAATTTTAGAAACAACGGATCTCAATGATAAAGTGATTGGAAAAATCAAACAATACTACAAAAGAGGATTCCAAATCGCCATCGATGACTTTGATTGCAGTACAGAAATGATCCAAAAATTTACTCCGATACTGAAATATGTCCACTATATAAAAATGGATGTAATGGTTGCAGAGGAAGAAAATCTAAAAAATGTGATGCGCAAAATCAAACAACTTGGGATCAAAGTACTCGCTGAAAAGATTGAAACGGAAGAAGAATACAAACTCTATGTCAGAATGGGATTTGATCTTTTTCAAGGATACTATCTTCATAAACCTGAGGTCGTAGAAATTGATCGATATAAAGATGCTACAAAGCTTGTGCTTTTAAATTTAATCAAACTTATCAAAGATGATGGACACACCGTTGAGATAGAATCTTTTATCAAACAAAAGGCAGACCTTTCCTACAAACTCGTTAAATTTATCAATAACGAAGTGAAATTTGATACTAGAATCGAATCAATCACTCAGATTATTACCCTTCTTGGAAGAGATAAACTGTTACGATGGCTTCTTCTCTTCCTGCACTCTGAGCTTTCCAACAATCCAAGTTCAGAAGCCATAATGGATATCGCAATAAAAAGGGCTGAAAGAATGGAAGCGGATGCAAAACCCGCAGAAAAAGATAAGGCCTATATTGCGGGGATGTTTTCGATGCTCGATTCTCTGTTCGAAACAGATATGAAGATGGTGATGAAAGGGGTTAAAATGGACAAAGATATCACCGACCTTGTTATCGAGAAAAAAGGGAAATTCTTAGAAAGTTTTCAAAAGGCAGTGCATTCTGAACGTGAATATTTAAAACAGCTTATGATCAATAACTTTGATAAAATTGATATCACCCTTATAAGCAAGGCGTTAGAATTGAGCCATATTCAAATTGATAAAAATAGGCTATAAGTTCGGCATTAAAATGTATTGAAATTTTTAAATTGATTCTCCACTCTTACGAAGCCGTATTTTATAAATAGCGTATAATCTCAGATACGCTGGGATGAACGTGAATCATAGAGGTTAGCTCACGGGCTGTCATTTTTTTCTCAACCGCGATGACCAATTCATGGATGACCTCTGTGGCTTCAGTCCCGATGATCGATGCTCCCAATATTATATCACTCTGTGATGAAACGATCATTTTCACAAATCCCGCATCATCTCCGTTGATTTTGGCTTTTGCGTTGGCTTTGAAAAAGGCTTTTTTAACCTCGATGGCAATGCCCTGCGCTTTGGCCTCTTTTTCACTCAATCCGCAGCTGGCTATTTGCGGATCGGTAAAGATGGTAGAGGGGTTAATGTGGGTATTGGTATGCGATGTGCCATTGATTAGATTATGCGCGGCGATACGGGCTTCGACATAAGCGGTATGGGCAAATGCAGGGGTGTTGATGCAATCTCCCAGTGCGTAAATGTGTTTTTGCGAGGTCTGAAATGAACCATCAACCTCGATAAAACCTTTGGTAGTTTGTTCTACCCCTGCATTTTTTAGATTCAACCCCTGGGTGTATGGATCTCTCCCGATGGCGCACAGTACAATTTCGCAGACGATACGCTCTTCGCTCTCTCCCTGCACCTGCAGACTTACCCCCTCTTTTTGCACCTCTGCATTCTCAACCGTTGCCGAAGTCAATACGCGAATGTTGGATTTTTTAAATGCCCTTAACAATGCCTTGGAAACCTCTTCATCTTCACTAGAGAGCAGTTGTGTCCCTCGTGCTATGATCGTTACCTCCACTCCCAAAGTCCCAAAAAACGTCGCGAACTCGCACCCGATGGGACCTCCTCCTATGATGGCCATCGATTTTGGCAGAGTTTTCAGCTCAAAGATCTCGCGGCTGGACAGAATCCGATTTGCGTCCAATGGCAGTATCGGAACTTCTCTGCTCTTCGCCCCCGTTGCGATGATGCATTTTTCAAAACTAATTTTCTCCCCTGAGACGTCAACGGTATGTCCATCGATGAAGGACGCTGTCCCATACAATGTCTCCACCTTGGCATTTTCCAGCAGCCATACAACACCTGATCGAAGTTCATTTTTTAATGAGACGGTTTTTTCTCTCAAGCGCTCCAAGTTCAAACCGTTTATTTCTACTTCCACTCCGCATGCTCTAAAATAGTCGGATTTTGAAACGTATCCGGCACTTTGCAGGTAGTTTTTTGTTGAAATACAACCTTCATTGAGACAGGTCCCTCCGATGCGTTCTTTGTTCTTGTCAATCAAAAGTGTTTTTAGTCCTGCACGCCCAAGTTCGATTGCTGATTCATATCCCCCAGGACCTGCTCCTATGACCACTGCATCATACTGTTTCATTGTTTGCCTCCAAATATTCATGCGCCATATAACTGCTGCGGGTATAGGGCGAGCTTTTTATGTACTTAAATCCCATTTGCACCCCGTAGTTACGGAGATACTCAAACCGCTTTGGTTCCACATATTCTACCACTCTTTCGTATTTTGGTGAAGGGGCAAGATACTGCCCGATACTCAGATATTTACAGTTCACGTCCAATAAATCCTGCATGAGACTGAGTACTTCATCATCATACTCGCCAAACCCCAACATGATGCCGCTTTTGGTTTTAATATCCGGATTAAATGTATTGAGCTTATCCAATACTCGCAGTGATCGTTCATAGTGGGAACCGTTGCGTACATGATACAGCCTCGGCACCGTTTCGAGATTGTGCCCTATGATTTCTGCACCGCTATGCGCTACTGCCTCAAGTGCCAAAAGATTTTCCTGCATATCCGGTATCAGCAGCTCTACCGTTATCGAGCTGTCCATTGTTTTGATCGCATCAACGATATTGCAAAAGTGTTCTGCCCCGCCATCATCCAGGTCATCACGAGTAGAGCTTGTGATGACCACATGACGCAATCCGAGATGTTTAACGGTATTGGCGATATTAATAGCCTCATGAGGATTTACGCTCAGAGGTACACCTCTGCTGACGGCACAAAAAGTACATCCTCTCGTACATATCGTTCCTAAAATCATAAAGGTTGCTACGTTTTGAGAGAAACACTCACCTCTATTGGGACACATCGCCTCTTCGCAGATCGTATGGACACGGTTTTGGGCCAATAAAACTTCCATTGGTTGCTGCTGGCTTAGAAGGATCTTTTTACGAAGCCATTGCGGTTTGGGAATTTGAATCTTATCCATGCAGATTCCACCTTTCCTGAGAATATTTCTCTGCTTGCAGTTGCTTGGCATGTCGCTGTTCAGATTCGCTTAACGTATCAGGCACGAGCTTTACCTCAAATGTTTCACGAAATGCTTCTTGCACTAACAGTGAAAGATCCTCGTACAATATTGGCGTTCCAAGCTGCTGTAGTGTTGCCATTTTGTCTAATCCAGCATCCCCTGAAAAAAGCTCATTAAAAAACACTTCATTGATACGCATAGGGATACTTCCGTGCTGAAATAACGTATGACGGGTATAGCGTTGAGCATTTCCACCTATTTTTTTTCCCTTAATCACAATATCGTATGCTTCGAGTCCTGCAAGACAGATCTCAGAGGGTATTTCATCCAGTTTGAGATCACGTGCAAAATGCGCTTCATAACCCATTTTTTTATACAATGAGATGAGAAATCCGCACAAATAATGATAACTCTCCTTGACTCCTGTCCCCTTCAGCCAATCACGAGGAATGATCAGGGTATAGGAGAGATCACCGCCGTGGAGCAAAATCCCTCCGCCGCTCATTCTTCGTACGCATGGAATATTCTCGGATTGAACTTTATGCGTATTAAGACTCTTTGAGAGAGTCGAAAAACGGCCAAAACTCAGCGAATCTTCCCAACCATAAAGTCTCATAATTGGCATGTCGCCTTCTTTATAGCAGTTCAAAAGCGCTTCATCGATTGCCATGTTGCTCTGGGCAGTTTCGCTACCGCTATCAATCAAACGCCACGTATTGGTGATAATCATAACCTCATCTCTCGTATCTCATTTTTTTATAAGTAATTTAGAATATACTCTTTATGTGATAAATTATGTTTGATTGTACCTTAAAGAACGAAGTTTTATATAAGGATTACGTAATATGAAAAAAAATTGGATAGAAAAAAACCTAACTGCATTTGGGATACAGCCGAATTTGATTGATTATTCCAAAGAGCAGACAACCTTTGAGTGGGAAAAGGTGGCTGAGCAATTTGATGGATTGCCTTGCGGCGGTTTCAACATTGCCCACGAAGCGATAGATCGACACGCCAATGGCTCCCTTGGCGCTAAAACCGCTTTACTATGGTTGGGCGAAAATGGAGAGAGGAAAAGCTTTACCTTTATCGATATGAAAAAGCAGACCGCTAAGTTTGCCAATGTACTCGCATCTCTGGGATTTGGCAAAGGTGATCGTATTTTCACCCTCTCTACACGCCTCCCAGAGCTGTACATTAGCGCCTTGGGTATTTTAAAAAATCGCAGCGTTTTATGCCCCCTCTTTTCTCAATTTGGACCTGAACCGATTTTACAGCGATTAGTACGCGGTGATGCCAAAGCACTCATCACAACACAAGCTCTTTTTGATAAAAAAGTGCGCCCAATATTAGAACAATTACCGCAACTTCAAACCGTCTTTTTGATCGATGCCATAGACGATGAGAATCATCAAATCCGTTCTCTCAAACGCCTTATGGACAATGCTTCCGACATCTATGAGATTTTGCCAACCGATTTGGAAGATATGTCGATATTGCATTTTACCAGCGGTACAACCGGAATGCCAAAAGGGGTTGTGCACGTTCACAAAGCGATGTATAACCATTGGTCAAGCGGTCGCTATGTCCTGGATTTGCATCCTGAGGATATCTATTGGTGCACCGCCGATCCCGGATGGGTGACGGGAACATCATATGGGATCATCACTCCATGGCTTCATGGCGTGACCAATGTGGTCGACGAATCAGAGTTTGATGCCCTTCGCTGGTACCGTATCCTTCAAAATGAAAAAGTCAGTGTGTGGTATACCGCTCCTACTGCTATACGTCGACTCATGCGAATCGATTGCGAACCGACAAAAGAATACGATTTATCCCATTTGCGCCTGATCCAAAGCGTCGGCGAGCCACTCAATCCTGAAGCCGTCGTTTGGGGAGTCGAAAAACTAAATATGCCGATTCACGACAACTGGTGGCAAACGGAAACCGGGGCAATGATGATTGCCAATTATCTCTCCCAAACCATACGACCAGGTTCTATGGGGCGCCCTCTTCCGGGAATCGAAGCGGGAATCGTTCATATCAGTGAAGATGGTACCGCAACAGAGATCACTGAGGCAGGAAAAGAAGGAGAACTCGCCCTAAAACCAGGCTGGCCATCGATGTTTCGTGCCTATTTGCATAATGATGAAAAATATGCCAAAAGTTTTGTCGGGGGTTGGTACCTGTCAGGTGATTTGGCCTACAAAGATGAGGATGGCTACTATTGGTTCGTTGGACGCTCAGATGACATCATCAAGACCTCGGGTCATATGGTAGGACCATTCGAAGTGGAGAGTGCACTGATGGAACATCCATCCGTAGCAGAAGCAGGTGTTATTGGGAAACCCGATGAGTTGATAGGCCAGCTGGTCAAAGCCTTTGTTTCACTAAAAATGGGATACGAACCCACCGAAGAGCTGCGGCGTGAGCTGATCGGTTTTGGGCGTAAAAGACTGGGAGCCGCAGTAGCGCCCAAAGAGATAGAATTTACCCAAAATCTGCCAAAAACGAGAAGCGGGAAGATCATGCGTCGTTTGCTCAAAGCACGAGAGATGGGATTGCCTGAGGGCGACATTTCCACCTTGGAAGATTAGCAGGAGGTCGATATGGATATGAATCTGGACTTAGCAAATAAATTTTACAGACAGATGCTGTTGATACGCCGATTTGAAGAAAAATGCGTGGAGATGTACAGCAAAGAAAAAATACGGGGCTTTTTGCATCTGTATATCGGAGAAGAAGCGGTTGCCGTAGGTGTCATGAATGCTTTGACTTCTGATGATGCTATTTTTGCCACCTATCGTGAGCATGGTCAAGCCCTCGCACGAGGTGTCCCTCCAAATAAAATCATGGCTGAAATGTTTGGAAAAGTCCAAGGGTGTTCACGAGGGCGCGGCGGTTCGATGCATCTGTTTGATGCCAAAACACGATTTTACGGAGGAAGTGCCATTGTCTCAGGCGGCTTACCGCTGGCCGTGGGGATGGCACTCTCGGATCAGATGATGAAGCGCGATCGTGTTACCGTCTGTTTCTTCGGTGATGGAGCGGTTGCCGAAGGTGAGTTTCATGAATCGCTCAATTTGGCTTCTTTGTGGAAACTGCCCATTCTTTTTATCTGCGAAAATAACCTCTACGCAATGGGAACGGCATTGAAGTTTACCGAATCCGAAACCAATATTTCTCTCAAAGCAGCATCCTATCGCATTGATTCAAGTCAAGTAGACGGGATGGATATAATTACCGTGGCCCAAGCAGCACAAGAAGCCGTTGCAAAGATCAAAAATGGGAATGGTCCCGTTTTTATCGAATGCCTGACCTACCGTTTTCGTGCCCACTCAATGTTTGATGCCGAACTGTATCGGGATAAAACAGAAGTAGCTGTGTGGAAAGAAAAAGATCCTCTTGTTATACTGCACCAACAATGGACTGGGATCAACATTGATAAATATGAAAATGAGATAGCCCTTATTATCGATGAAGCGGTGGCTTTTGCCGAAAACGGCACGTTGGAATCCATCGATGATCTTGAAAAATATGTCTATTCTGCAGAAGGTGTCCAATGAACTCAATCATAACCTATCGAGAAGCGGTCCGACAAGCTCTGCGTGAGGCGATGGAACAGGATGAACGGGTCTTTTTAATGGGGGAAGATGTCGGTCACTATGGCGGAAGTTATGCCGTCAGTATGGGATTTTTAGCGTTATTTGGTCCGCAGCGTATCATTGACACCCCTTTATCCGAATCCGCCTTTACAGGAGCGGGTATCGGTGCTGCATTGGGAGGTATGCGTCCTATCGTGGAGATCATGACGGTGAATTTCAGCCTGCTGGCACTCGATCAGATCATGAACAATGCGGCAACGCTTCTGCACATGTCCGGAGGGCAGTTTAATGTTCCGCTGGTGATTCGCATGGCCACGGGAGGAGGAAAACAGCTCGCCGCTCAACATTCTCACTCGCTGGAGGGGTGGTATGCTCACATACCGGGTCTCAAAGTGCTCACCCCCGCTACCATACAAGATGCCTATAATATGCTGGGACTGGCACTGCGTGATCCCGATCCGGTGCTAATCTTTGAAAACTCCATGCTTTACAATACCAAGGGGGTGCTTGACCCGCAAATTCAGCCTTTGATGATTGGTAAGGCACGGGTACAAAGAGCAGGCAAGGACCTCACGATACTCACCTATGGAATCTCTCTTTTTAAATCACTTGAAGCGGCCAGTGCCCTGATGAAAGAAGGAATCGACGTTGAAGTCATCGATTTGCGTTCACTGCGCCCGCTGGACGATGAGACGATCATGAAATCGGTTGCCAAAACACACCGTGTCCTTATCGTCGATGAGGGGTGGAAATCCGGAAGTATCTCTGCTGAGATCATGGCTCGTATCAACGAGCAAGCATTTTACGAGCTGGATGCGCCTATGCAACGAGTTTGCACAGTAGAAGTCCCCATTCCCTACGCCGCCCATCTCGAACAAGCCGCTTTGCCGCAAGCAGAGAAAATAATAGCCATGGCTAAAAAAATAATGGAGAAACAATGAGTAATTTTGTAATGCCCAGTCTGGGTGCGGATATGGAATCAGCTGTACTCATGGAGTGGCTGGTCAAAGAGGGTGACCACGTCACCAAAGGGCAAGTTGTCGCAGAAGTTGAAACGAGCAAAGGGGTTATAGAAATCGAAGTCTTTGAAGAGGGAATTATCGAAAAAATATTGATTAAAGAAGAGACAGAATGTACCGTCGGAACACCGTTGGCCTACATACGTACTGCCGATGAAAAACCTCCCCAAGAGACAACTGAAGAACCACAGCGTATTAAAGCTTCTCCTGCGGCTCGTCGAAAGGCAAAAGAGATGGGAGTAGACATCGCATCTCTTGCAGCAACAGGAGAAATTAATCTGGCCAATGTCGAAAAACTAGCCGTTCAAACACCGAAATTGGCAACCTCAGACGGTATGCGCCAAGCCATTGCCAAAGCGATGAGCCGTTCAAACGCACAAATTCCTCACTACTATCTCTCAACCTCGATCAACATGACGCCAGCCCTTGCATGGCTCGAAAACTTTAATGCAAATCGTACCATTACGCAACGCATTCTCCCTGCCGCCTTATTGATACGTGCCGTGGTTAAAGCGCTCAAAGAGGTTCCGCAGTTAAACGGTTTTTGGGAAGATAATGAGCACCGTATCAGCGAATCGATCCATCCAGGCATTGCCATTGCCCTGCGCAAAGGAGGATTGATTACTCCTGCTTTGATGAATGCCCACGAAATGGGTTTGGACGAGACCATGCACGCACTGGGTGATCTGATCACCCGTACCCGTAGCACAAAACTGCGCAATAGCGAAATGACACAGCAAACCATCACCATCACCAATCTCGGTGATTTGGGTGTAGAGAGTGTGCTTGGGGTTATCTACCCTCCTCAAGTAGCCCTCGTAGGCCTTGGACGTATTATGGACGCTCCATGGGCGCAAGAAGACACCCTGTGTGTACGCAAGGTGATGCAGGCAACCCTCGCCGGTGACCATCGGGCAACCGATGGACGCACAGGAGGACTGTTTTTGGAAAAACTCAACCACATCTTACAAAACCCGCAGGAGCTGTTATGACACAAGAAGAGATCAAAAAGGCGATCATCGGCCAAATACTCGAAATTGCCCCGGACATAGAAGAACATGATATTGTTGCGGATAAAAACCTGCAGCGCTCGTTGGAGATCGACTCATTTGATTTTCTCAAAATATTGACCGCTTTGAATGCTATACTTGGCGTAGAAGTTCCCGAAAAAGACTATGCAAAAGTCGATACATTGGAGCATATGACCCAATATTTTGTCAAAAATTTACCACAATAACTGCATTAGGAGGAGACAATGAATACTCGGACCATGAGCGTTGCAGGGAGTTTTTACCCTAACAGTGCGAATGAGATCAACAGCATGATCGACCATTTTAACACCGTTTTGCAATCCCATCCCGATACTGTAAAACGTTTTGATACTCTGTACGGAAATGCCGTGATTGTCCCTCACGCAGGATGGATCTATTCGGGTTTTACGGCAAACATCGCATTTCGCACACTTGCAAAAACCAACCCAAAAACGGTGGTGGTGATCGGCCCCTCCCACCGTGTCGGTTTTGAGGGAGTAAGCATAGCGGATAACCAATATTACCAAACCCCTTTGGGTGACCTGACAATAAACTCCCCTTTGGTAATGGAGCTAAAACACCGTTTCTCACTCCCCTATTTTCCCCAAGCCCATCACGAACACAGCACCGAAGTCCAGATGCCCTTTATCAAATACTATCTTCCCCATACGCAAGTGATCGAACTCGTCTATGCGTATGCCCAGCCTGAGCTTATAGAACCGATCATTGCCTACGCACTCTCTTTGCAAAATACAGCCATCGTCATCAGTACTGATTTGAGCCATTATTATACCCTCCATGAAGCGCAAAACCTCGATGCGATATGTTTGGATGCCATTGAGCACGAAGATACGGATATGCTCAACAAAGGGTGTGAAGCCTGTGGAATGGTAGGGGTAAAAGCCATGCTGACTGCAGCCAGAAAAAAAGGACTGACGAGTACCATTCTCGATTATCGAACCAGTGCCGATGCCAGCGGAGATACCTCACGTGTTGTCGGCTACATGAGTGCGTTGTTTCATTAGATAACACGCGCACTCAAAATCAGCTTCCGGTAATCTCGGCTACAGCGGCATCAAAATCCTTAAGCGGTTCTGATGGCAGGTAGTTTCCTTCTTCTGAAAATAAACTTCTCAACTGCTCAATACAGTCAAAAAGTTTTTTGGCTCCATATAATTTCACATTTGCTTTGAGCTTATGAAGCAGCTGCAGTGCCATGGAAATATTGCGTTCTTCTACCATTTTATGTAAATGTTCTGATTCGCCCAGAAGATTATGAATGAATTGCTCGTATTTTTCAAGAAAGTCCTCTTTTTTCAACCAATAATCGCATATTTCATCATTCAAAATAAGTCCTGGCAGAGATGTCAGCTCATTGGCCCAGCACCCCGTGGGCGAAACAGTAACAGCCGTTTTTGTAATGGCCTTTTGGGGACAATATTGTATTAACATATTTTCAAGTTCATCCAACCTAAATGGTTTCTTTAAATATGAATTCATACCTGAAGCTAGAATGCGTTGATGTTCTTCTACTGTAGTTTGTGCCGTGAGTGCAATGATGACAAGCGTCTCAAAACCATCTTCACGCAAAGCTCTTGCAGCACTTAGCCCATCCATAATGGGCATTTGTATGTCCATTAGGACGAGGTCATATACTTTGGCTCGAACCATTTCCACGGCAATTTTGCCGTTGCTCGCTTCATCGACAGTCGCACCCATCTTTTTCAGCAATTTGAGAGCGACTTCACGGTTGTCATCATTGTCTTCAGCGAGTAGGATATGAAGATCATTAAAATCAACCTCACAATCTTGGGATTGCACCGAAAAGGAGGATGCTCTTGGTATGTCGAGACTCAGGGTAAATGAAAACGTACTCCCCTCCCCCCTATCGCTTTCAACTTCGATCGATCCCCCCATGGCTTCGACAAGCTGATGACAAATAGCCAATCCCAAACCGGTTCCGACTTGTTCGCGTGTTGCAGAATTATCCACTTGAGTAAACAGATCAAATAAATTGCCCTGCTTGTCTTTGGGTATCCCTATGCCCGTGTCACTTACGACAAATTCTACGTTGCATTTATCAGCATTGCAATAATGCAAAAAAAGCGCCGCATAGACCGAACCGTGTTCCGTAAATTTGAGGGCATTGTTTACCAGATTGATGATGATTTGCCGTATACGCTGAGCATCTCCGATCATATATTTTGGAATATTGTCATCAATTTCATGCTGCAGGATAATATTCTTGCTACGGGCTTCAATCTCAAACATATCAACACAATGAATGATGAGTTCTCGGGGATTAAACGGTGCAGAAGCCAGCGTAAGTTTTCCCGCTTCGATTTTGGAAAAATCGAGAATGTCATTGAGCAGTGAGAGAAGCCTGCTGGATGCGTATTCAGCCTTGCTGACATAACGGGTTTGTTCTTGATCCATCGATGTGTGGGACAATAGTTCTATAAATCCCAAAATAGAATTCATCGGAGTACGGATCTCATGACTCATATTCGCTAAAAAGATACTTTTGGCACTGCTTGCATCCTCTGCCGCTTGTTTTGCTTCGACAAGCAGGAGATTTGCTTCTAACAATTCTCTCGTACGCTGCTCTACTTGCTGTTCAAGCTCTTCTTGGTGCTTTTGTAGCTCTTTTGTCCTGTTTTCGACTTCTTTCATCAATATTTCGTTGAGGCCTGCGTAGGAATCCCACTTTTGCTTTGCCGCGTAGTTGTACAAAATCCTCACAATCGCTTTTTGGGGTACTACCCCTGCCAAAAATCCTTTGTCATCCAAAACAATGATTCTTCGATAGTGATGTTTTTGCATAAGCTGCAATGCCATGGTAACGCTGATGTCTCCAGCCACTGCAAAAAGCGGGGATGTCATGCACTTCTCCAGAGGCTCATCGAGACTTTTTCCGGCATCGAGCAATCGTACAATGTCTCTTTGGGTGATTATACCGCAGGGCTTCCCCTCTTTGAGAACAATAAGACAAGCCGTAGGTGATGCATTCAAATCGCTTAGAATGTCAATAAGTTTCTCAGCACAATCGGCCGTAGAGGCACTGTTTCGAAAAACGATGGAATTCAACGAAATTTCAAACAGCTCTTCCGTTGATAGCTCCGTTGTATCGGTAATATCTTGATAACTTACCACTCCGGTAAGCTGTGCATTGACATCGATAACCCCAAAAATCTCATCACTTTCTTCCATGGCCATGGAAGCTACAATGGTGCTTTTTTCTCCGTCTATCAATTTTAGCGCTTTTTTTGGAACCATGGAGATTGAGGTCTGAGCCCACTGTTTTCGAGAAACAGAGTTTAGAATATCGGAAACGGAAAGGACCGAGAAACTTTTATCATCATTGAGAATCACAATATTGTGAATACGTTTTGATAAAATCGTTTTTACCGCCGTACTGAGCATCTCGTTTTCACGAAGTTGGATGACGGGAGATGTTTGTATCTCTTTTACTTTAACTGTTTTCATTTTTTATAACCCATTTGCCCAATTCAAAAATCCTGCATCTATGTTTGATACTATGGTAAAAAATAGTCTCACAATAGTCTCTCGACACTCTATTATCGGGTAATTGGCAACTTGATACCTACTCCCGATACCGAAACAATGTTTTCCTTGCCGATCTTTTTACGCAGTCTGTAGATGAGATTCTTATAGGCCGCTTCCGACATCGGCTCATCGGGATTTAAAATATGTTCAATCGTCGTTTTATTCACTATTTTATTTTTATTCATGAGCAGTAAATCCAGTAACTCAATCTCAAATTTATTGAGCAGTATGATCTCTCCATGTGCATGAATCTCACCAACCAGGGGATAGTAGTATCGCTCATGGTCAATTTGAACCATTAAATCACCATTGGCATTGAGCTGCTCGAGACTTTCACTCAATGCTTGCGCAAGAGCATTTACAGTGATAGGTTTTATCAGATAATCCACCAGTTTCAGTTTGACAGCTTGCATTAACATCTCTTTGTCTTGATGCGCTGTGGTGATAAAAATAGGTATGTGAGGGTTTAACTTTCGTATCTTTTCACATAGTTGCAAACCATTCATCCCGGGAAGCTCGATATCACTGATGATAAGATGCACACGCTCATGCGCAAACAGTTCTAAAGCATCCTCAGCACTTTCGCACCAGTAAACCGTATCAAAATAGGTCTCAAGCAAAGTGATGGTATGAGATGAAATAACCGGATCATCCTCTACGTAAAGGACATTTAAATTTTTTAAAATTTTTATATTCATCCAAAAATCCAAACTTTTTAATTTAATTATTATAAGTCTTCTTCATTAAAAACGAACTTCACTGAACGAAGAGACTTTTTTGAGACTTTTTTATAAGAAAATGGTGGCTAAAGTAGCTATTTAAAATATAAGCTTGAGATTAAAATGAAAATAGAAATTAGAACATGTCTGATACCACTCATTTAAAATACCCTCCAAGAATTACCAAGAGAGTAATTAATCATAAATATACATCGCATACACTGGACTTTCTGATAAAGGGGACCGTACTTCCGTTTGATTGTTACATCAAACGCTACAGTGATTATGTCATCATCATACAAGCCGGTACCTATATCACTGAAGAACTTTTACAAAAAATGCATCACAACAAAGAAATTTACTTTCTCAAAGAAGATTCAGAGAAAATAAGACTCTATCAAACCGAATATAAAACCATTGATTTATCGCAAGAAAACACAGTACCAGCCAACGAACCGATCAAGGCTGCTTTGGATTTACCGCAGACGATGTTCAATCTTTTTGGAACGCTCGAAGAGAGGCTTTGTCTCCTTTATGGCACAACCTCAAATTTAATGCAGATGATATTCGACAAAGGTGATGAAAAATTGCCGCTGGATGGACTCTATACATGTGTGAATCAATTGGCTGCTTGTATTAATCCTGAGACAAACACATTGCCTATGCTGTTAAAAATTATTCCGGATAAATATACGACTCATCATCACAGTACAAATGTTGCATTTTTTTCAGTGGTATTAGCCAACGCTATCCATCTCTCCCAAGAAGAGATAATAGATGTAGGATTTGCAGGGTTATTACACGATATTGGAAAAATTCGTATTGATTCAAATATCTTGTTAAAACCAAGTAAATTGAAGGATACAGAGTATGAAACCGTCAAAAATCATTCTGATTACGGACACGCAATTCTTACCGACAATGGAATAAGCAATCCAAAAATATTGAACGGAGTCCACTTCCATCACGAAAGATTGGATGGTAGCGGCTATCCAAAGGGTCTACGTGCGAAATTGGTCCCTAAATACGCACAAATCGTTGGCATGTGTGATGCTTTTGATGCCCTAACCACAAAACGTACCTTTCGTGATAACTACACAAGCTTTCAAGCGTTGTTGGCTATGAAGCAGGAAATGGCTGCACAATTCGACAACACCTATATAAATACGTTTATTAAATTATTACGAGTCGATTAAAAAAGGTAAAATTTGAATATCTCACTGCGATTAATTATTATCTTTGTGTTAGCCTCTCCATTGGTTTTCGCAGTATCCAATACTGAAAAAATAAGACTTCAACTCAAATGGTTCAGCTCTTTCCAATTCGCAGGTTACTACATGGCACTGGAAAAGGGGTTCTATAAAGAGGCTGGACTCGATGTAACCATAGTAGAGCGTAATCCAAAGAAAAATAATATCGATCAAGTGATCAATGGAGAGTCCCAGTACGGGGTAGCTGATTCTGCCCTGCTTCTCTACCGTGCCGAGGGAAAACCTGTTCAAATCATGGCCTCTATTTTTCAGCACAGTCCTCTAATATTTATCGCGCACAAAGATTCCGGCATCGTAAGCCCCTATGAGATGAAAGGAAAAAAAATCTCTTACCAAAAAGGGATTGACGATGCGCCGTTGCTGGCCATGCTTGAAGATGGCAAACTAAAATCCTCCGATTATACCTACGTACCGCTCGATTTTACATCTCAGGCATTTATAGACCGCAAAGTCGATGTTATGAGCGCCTACCTTAGCGATCAACCTTTTCTCATGAAAGAAAAAAACATTCCGATCACCATTATCAATCCGCTCAATTACGGGATCGATTTTTATGGCGACAACCTGTTTTCAACCGAAAAAGAGCTCTCAGAAAATCCTGAACGTGCCAAACGATTTTTAAAAGCATCGCTGCGGGGCTGGCAGTATGCGTTAGCCAATCGTGATGAGACGATAGCTGCGCTGCGTGGCAAATATAATACCCAAAGATCAGTTGAACATTTAAAAAGTGAAGCCCAGATCATGGAAAAAATGATCCTCCCTACCATGATAGATATCGGCTATACCAATCCCGAACGTTTTCACCGCATCGGTGAGATCTATCGCTCTCTCAATAAGGTCAACAAAGCCGATATCGAACGTGCCCTTGATGGCTTGATCTGGAATCCCTACGAGAAACATAAAATCGATGTACGATATTTATACATAACGCTGGCTTTGCTCGTCTTTATTGGGGCAGTTACGATCATTCTCATATACATCAGTCGCAAACTCCAAAAGATGGTAATCAAACGTACGCGTGCATTGGAAGAACAGCAGATGGTGACCGATAGATACGTCATTGTTTCCATTACTGATTTAAACGGGGTTATCACCTATGTCAGTGAAGCATTTTGTAAAATTTCAGGGTATACCAAAGAGGAGCTCATTGGAAAAAAACACAACAAGATCCACGATCCTGATTCCCCCTCAAGTATATATGAAGATCTTTGGAAACACCTTCATGCAGGTAAAAGCTGGTCCGGTGAGATTAGAAATATTGACAAAGAGGGGAAGTATTACTGGGCACAGACACACATTGAACCAATCATCAACGAAAACGGGGTTCTTACAGGCTATCAAGGTATCCAGCAAAACATTACCGATAAAAAATACGCCGAAAAACTTTCGATCACTGACCAGTTGACGCAACTGTACAACCGCAGCTACCTAGACATGACCTTAACCAAAGAGATGACCCGTTTTAAGCGCTACCAAACACCCATGAGCGTCATTATGATAGATATTGATTATTTTAAAGAAGTGAATGATCTGCATGGTCATCTGTCGGGAGATATGGTTCTTATAGAACTGGCGCGTATTTTAAAATCCAATATACGCCCAACAGACACACTGGGGCGATGGGGAGGTGAAGAATTCATGATTATCTGCTCACAAAACAATCTCAACGAAACAGTTCAGCTGGCAGAAAAATTACGGCTGGCTGTCCAGGAGCACACTTTCCCAGAGATCGGAAGAAAAACAGCGAGTTTCGGCGTTGCCGCAGTTGAATCCGATGACGATGAACTTGGATTAATCCGACGTGCAGACGGCGCTTTGTACAAAGCAAAAGAGTCAGGTCGCAACAAGGTCATGCAAGGATAACTTTATCTTCAAAAGAATTCTGGTTTGAAACTTTTGTAAGACTTTTTTCAGTCATAGTTCCAGCAATGATTTTCACCGCTCATAAAAGAGCACTATGAATCCGAAAAAAGAAAGAAGCTAGCATGAATCAATTATTTTATACTATTATCAATTATCTTGACATTGTTGGCATTGTATTACTAATGGCCACACTTATCCCTCTTAAAAAACTGATGCACGAACTTCCCCATGGCTCTATACGCAAACTGTGGCAAATTCTTTCCGGTATGATTTTATTTTTTATTGCCACATACATCGTGATTGCACTGCAGTTTCGAGCACAAAATGATTTTTCAAGCAGAGAAATTATTTGCATCGTCCTTTTTCTAGGCTCCTTATTTGTTTTTTTAGTATGTACGCTTTCCCTTCAGACGGCTCGTGACATCAAACGCATTTACACTCTTGAAATCGAAAACATTACCGATCCGCTGATGAGCATAAGCAACCGCCGTTATCTCGATCAAAAACTCGAAGAAGAATTTTCAAAAGCGGCACGTTACGATCTTGCATTCTCCATTCTGATGATTGATATTGACCACTTCAAAAATATCAATGATACCTATGGACATGATACGGGTGACATCGTCTTAAAAAAGCTCGCAATACTCATCAATGAATTAATTCGTGAAACCGATACGGTGGCGCGCTATGGAGGTGAGGAAATCATGCTACTATGCCCTTTGACCGATGGGCATCATGCGGCTTGGCTGGCAGAACGTCTTCGATGCGAAATTGAAAAATGCGTTATGGTTTCATCGGATATGGAAAAAGAGGGAAGAGAAGTACTCGTTACCGTCAGTATCGGCGTAGCCGAATTTGCCTCTGATATTTTTTGTGTCACAGACTTAGTCAAACGCGCAGATGAAGCGATGTATCAGGCAAAAGATGAAGGACGTAATCGGGTTTGTGTGTATGGCAGTTCCTCTATCGATGTGCAGGCAAGTCTATGAGTAAAATAAAACTGCTAATCGTTGATGATTGTGAAATGAATCGTTATTTACTCAAAGCAATGTGTCATGACTTGGAAATATTTCAGATACATGAAGCCATAGATGGCCAGGATGCGGTTGATCAATGTGAGAAAATACGTCCCGACATTATCCTAATGGACATTATGATGCCTCGATTGGATGGGTTTCAAGCTTCAAAACAAATCAAAGAACGCTATGTGGATACAATAATCATAGCGGTAACTACAATGGCTGAAGTGGATATCGAAGACAAGATAACAGATGCAGGAATGATCTCCTATATACGTAAACCTATTGATAAAAATTTTCTTTGTCAAGAGCTGAAAAGTTATGCAAAGACCATTTCGATTAAAAGTATGTAAAACTTTTTTGAGACTTATTAGCGTGATACTATCGTATATATCTAGTTCACAAAAGGTCATATTATGAGTAGAATATTTTATATTGAAATTAATACCAATAAACGTGATGAATTAGCAGATCTTCTTAAAACACATCATGCCGACGTCTTGAATAAATGGCTGCAAAATTTGCGAGTGCAAAGCGTTTTGAAGAGGAATGGAATAAATCCTATTTTTTTTATCAAGCATTTTGGTTCACGGGTTTTGGACTATTTTATCGGGGTTCTCCGTAGGGAAAAGGAACCGGGTCAATGCCCTGTTGTTATGGTTATGTTAAAGTTCTTTTCCGAACGCTGCATACTGCTCGATGATATTTACCAGATATGTTCCGGGATGAAAAACTCTGTCGTTAGCATACTGCTTGACAATGGTATTGTCCATTCAGACGTTAAGTTTGCTACAGCAGTCGAGTTATTTGACGCGAACTTTTCAGGTGTAATCCGTGAATATAATAAAACAATGCATGGAGAGGACTATACTAAACATTGTAATATTAGTAATGCAATTCCTATAGTAGAAAATCAAGCTATTCTACCGATAGACAATACCCTTTTAGGAGAGTATTTTGCTGCAGATGAAGATGACGGTGAAGAAAAAATTCTCTTTCGAACTGATGATGCCGATGATTTGCTTGAGTATGTCAGTGAAGTCTCCGAGCGCCTTTCGCTCGCTGTCATCCATTTAGATAAGAATGAAGTTATACGCATTGCCAATATCTTTTCTCATGCGTCATCGATACTGCTTCATTATTCCCCATTTCTAGATACACTCGCTGGAAGCATGTCTGAACTCTCTACGGCATTGCTCGATCACACGGAAGAGTTTATGGAAACATTAGAGTGCTGTGAAGAGGGAATTTTAAGGCTTTTTGATGCGGTAAGTTCCGATATGGATCGTTATATCCAGCGTTTTAGCGTTGAAAGCATGGTGATGAAAAATTCACACCATATTCACGAGCCTACCACACTAAGCATTCGGCAGATTATAACGATGTTTGCACCTGATCAAATAGATGCGGGCGAGATAGAGTTCTTTTGATTGATATTGACCACTTGAAAAATGTCAATGCTATAACGTAAATTATTTTATTTTTCAGAGAAGTTTTTCAAACTCTTCTGCCCTAACGGGTTTGCTTTTGAAATATCCCTGATAAAATTCACATCCGTTTTCATTCAAAAATTCAATCTGTTCCGCATGTTCCGTCCCCTCAGCCAGAACTTTGAAATCCAGAGCATTGCCCATGGCTATGATAGCTTTTACAATCGCCATATCGTCATTTTTAAACGGGATGTCATCTATGAACGATTTATCGATTTTCAATATATCTATGGGGAATCGTTTGAGATAGCTGTACGATGAATAGCCCGTCCCAAAATCGTCAATAGCCAAACCGATACCTTTGGAACGTAAAGAATAAAGCTTGGACACGATCTCCTCTTCGTGCTGCATCAAGGCGCTTTCGGTCAATTCCAATATCAGTTTATCAGGGGTAAAACCACTCTCATCGAGTGCACTGTTGACAACGTTCAACAAATCCTGATGCCGTACCTGATAGGCAGAAACATTCACTGACAAACTGATATTATGCCCTTTGTCATTCCAAATTCTCCCTTGACGACAGGCTTGCATGATCACCCACTCGCCAATGGCACCTATGAGTCCTGTCTCTTCGGCAAGGGGGATAAAAAGGTAGGGAGGCACCATCCCCTCCTGCGGATCATGCCAGCGGATCAGCGCTTCAGCTCCCACGATCCTTCCGCTTGATATATGAACCTGCGGTTGATAATACAGTTCAAATTCATGACACTCAATAGCACGTCGCAAACGGCTTTCACATAAAACGCGCTTTTGGGCCAATTCTGTTAACTCTTCCGTGTAATAGCGAATAGTCCCGCTTTTATCACTCTTGGCACGATACAGCGCGGTATCACAAAATTGAATAAGCTCTTCAGCGGTTTCTCCATTCAAAGGTGCGATAACAACTCCTGCACTCGCGCTTACATGTATTTCTCTTTTATTCGAGAGGACAATAGGCTGTGACAATTCATCAATAATTTCTCGTCCGACAGTAGCCACTTCATCAGTAGAGTTGATCTGTTCTAAGATAATGGCAAATTCATCTCCCCCCAAACGGGCGATAAAGTCTCCCTTCCGAATACGTAAAGATAAACGGTTTGCTACTATTTTGAGTAATTCATCGCCAATAGCATGTCCATAGCTGTCATTAACATCTTTGAAATGGTCCAGACCTATCAAAATCAATCCTGCAATCTTATTGGAACGCTTTACACGATAGATCACCTTTTGCAAGTAGGCAAAAAGAAACGTTCGATTGGCCAAACCCGTCAAAGTGTCATAATTGGCCAGGTGCTCGAGCTTCTCTTCATACATCTTGTATTCCGTAATATCTTGGACGGTTCCGATCCCTGAAATCAGCTCGGCGTTATTGCTGATATTGAGCTTCCCTTTTTCACGAACCCACTTAATGTTTTGATTCACCAAAATACGATGTTCTATTTCATATTCACTTCCCTGAAGCGCTTTTTCCCAAGCATTATCGACGCTAGCTCGATCATCTTCATGAACCCTGTCCAAAAAAAGTTCGTACGTCATAGGCGTACCGATCTCAATTTCAAAAATATTGTAACACTCATTTGACCAGGTTAAAATGTTTTCCTTCATATCAAGCACCCAGCTTCCAATATGTGCCAGAGATTGAGCTTCATTAAAAATAGTCTCTTTTTCCTTGAGTTCCAATTCCCGTTCTTTGAGTTGCGTTATGCTTTTATTTTTTTCGTTAATTGTTTTTAAAAGTGTCTCAAAATAAGCACCGTGAATGGTTTTCAGTACATCATGACGATTGAGAAGCCCTACAACTTTTTCTTTGGAGTCGGTGACCACGAGCTGATGGATACCATGTTCTTCCATCATGGCTACCGCTTCTTTGATTGAAACAGAGGGGGCAATGAATACCAAGTCTTCTTGTATCAGCTTTTTGACTGTTTCATTTTCACAAAAATCTTCTTTGAGATAATAGTGGGCAATGTCTCGTTCACGTAAAAGCCCTATTGGTATTAATTCGTCCATCACGATTGCGTAGTCACAATGACGCTCATTCATCATTTTTGCAGCATTGATAATCAACGTATCATTATTAATCATCAAAGGTGCTTCTTTCATAATATCTTCCGCAACTTTGATGATTGGTAATTCTATAAAACCGATTTGACGGATAAAATCCCCTTCAGATACCACGCCCATGAGTGTTTCATTATTGTCTACGACAATGACGTGACGATATCCTTTGCTTTGCATTATGAGATACGCATCGTTAAAATATACGGAACCGTTGAGCATAAAGAGATTTTTGCTCATAACCTCACAAAGAGGCGTTGTCTTTGGAAAGAGTCTGGCTATGGATTTAAGAATGTCATGCTCTGTAAATATTCCTATAGGATGGTTCTCTTTATTGACAATAATGACCGAACTCACATGATCTTGATACATGTATCTGGATGCTTCTTCGATAGTGTTCGTTGGACTCAATTGGGCAGTTTTCTGCGTAAGCAGCATAGAACTCAAATAGATATCATTCATATTTACAACCTTTATCGCTCATCCATTAGATGGTATTCACACAATTCATGAAAATAATAGCTTGGAATAGTCTCAAAAAAGTCTTATTCTATAAAAGTGGGCACTGGTGAAAAAAGAAGGTCATAATATGAAACCTAAAAAGCCGTATCGATATATTCAAAATATGTTTATCCGATAATAATCTGAGGTATTTTGCGCAATAATAACAAAATAAAGCGTACGTAAAAGGAGACAAGGTGTCACATTTAGCATGGTTATCTACGAAACTTGACGATGGCAGAATTGCATGTGAAGCGTGCAATCAGCATTGCAAACTTCATGAGGGCGAGTACGGTATTTGCGGTATACGCAAAGTTGAAAACGGTGAACTGCTTTTACTGACCTATGGGCTTGCTGCTGCTGTGAATGTCGATCCTGTCGAAAAAAAGCCGATGTTTAATTTTTTGCCCGGATCCAGCGTCTTTTCATTTGGTACGGTTGGGTGCAACTTTAGCTGCAAATTTTGCCAAAATGCCGATATCTCCCAATACCCAAAAGAGCATGATCATAAGATAGTAGGACACCCTCTTTCGCCCCAACGTGCGGTTGCAAAGGCACTTGAATACGGCTGTCAAAGCATTGCGTATACGTACAATGAGCCTGTTGTCTTTTTTGAATACACCTACGATACCGCCAAACTCGCTCACGAAGCGGGATTAAAAAACATCTATGTCACCAGCGGCTATGAAACGCACAAAGCGATCGATACCATTGCCCCCTATTTGGACGGGATGAACATTGATATCAAAGGCTACAGCCAATCTTTTTACAAAGATATCTGTGGCGGCTCACTCAAACCGGTACTCGATACGATCGAATATGCTCATAAAAAAGGGATCTGGATAGAGACAACTACCCTGCTTATCCCGGGATACAACGATTCGGATGAAGAGATACGCGCAATTGCACAGTTTCAAGCCGATCTTGACCCAACCATGCCCTGGCACATCAGCGCCTTTCATCCCATGTACAAAATGCAAGATGTTCAAAGAACTCCCCCCGCAACGCTTCGCCGTGCATACGACATAGGCAAAGAGGTTGGATTGCACTATGTCTATGTCGGAAACATCGATGACGAAGCGCGAGAATCTACCTATTGCCCGGGATGCCACGCATTAGTGATTGATCGGCACGGCCATATCGGTCAATACGTCACCAACCATTTGGTCAATAAAAACAGCTGCCCCTCATGCGGTTACAAACTGCATGGTATTTGGCAATAGCATCTTGAAAGCGAGTTAGCAGAAGTAAAAGAAGTTAACAATCGTATCCATGCTGGGTTTCGTTTTGTTCCATTGATCGTTTCAGACTAAATAAGCAATTTCCCCTTTTTCAATACGATTTCGGCCCAATTCCTTTGCCGAGTAGAGTGCTAAATCAGCCCGCTTGATGGTAGATTCAATCGTTTCTCCATCCACATATTGGGCTATTCCTCCACTGATTCTGAGAGAACCGCAGTCAAAGGAACTGTTTTCTACTTTTTCACGAAGACGCTGTGCCAAAAGATAAGCCTGCTCTTCATCCGAGTGCGAACATAAAATCAAAAACTCTTCACCGCCCCATCGGAAAAAAACATCCGTTGTCCTCAATACGCTTTGACCTATTTTAGCCATCTGTATCAACACACTGTCACCTACATCATGCCCAAACTGGTCATTTACTTTTTTGAAATAATCAATATCAAATATGATAACGGAGAACGGAGTTTCATACCGTTTGAAACAGGCAATTTCATGCTCTGCATATTCATTGAAGCGAGTACGATTCAAAAGCGATGTCAGCTTGTCCGTAGTCGCAAGTTTTTCCAAATCCTGTTCAAGCATTTTTCGATCGCTGATGTCGATAATACTCCCCAACCCTGCGATCTTCTCACGATAAATCACCGATGCAATCGTCGCATACACCCATCGTATCGTTCCATCTTTTCGTATGATTCTAAGCTCATTGAAGGTTTTTGAGTCTTGCAGTGTTCCCGCCAATCGCTGTTCAATTTCTCTGCCGATTATTTCTTTGTCCAAAGGATGGATAATATGGCCCGGTTCCATCATAAAAATTTCTTCTGCCGTATAGCCCGTTATCTCTTCAAACGCTTTATTGAAATAGACATAGTTGTGCTGATACATAAAAATTCCCGTGAGGGAATTCTCAGATACTATTTTAAAAAGATACTCACTCTCTTCCAATGCTTTTGCGATGTGCACTTTATCGGTGATTTCTTTACCCGTAGAGATATAATGGGTAATCTTGTCACCCTCCAAACGTATAGGAGTGACTGTCTTCTCCTCATAATACAACGTGCCGTCTTGCCGCTTATTACAAAACACCCCATGATATACATTTCCGGAAGTAATCGTCTGCCATAAATCTTTAAAGTCTTCCTTGGGGTGATTATCAGATTTAAGAATTGCAGGTTTATTGCCTATAAAAATCTCTTTTTTATATCCTGTAATATTCGGATATGCACTGTTCACATACTCTATCTTTCCGCTGGCATCTGTAATCATGATCAAATCTGCACTTTGCTCGATAACATGTGCGAGTTTTAACAACTCTTTTTTCTGTGTATGAAACTCTGATTCTACTTTCCTATAATCGCCGATGATACGGCGCAACGGAGCGTAGAAGAGAATATAAAGCATTGGGATTTCAAAAATAAAGTGCCCATAATGTTCAGAAATGCCAACTTGACAGCATACCAGCTGTAACAACTCATTTAAAAAATATTCTACTCCTATGAAAAGTACCGTTATCAGAAAAAATAAGCTAAATGGATATAAAAAGAGAATTTTTTTATACTTTTCTATCATCTGATCCCCCAAAGTTTTATCATTCTTATTTATTCTAGCACAATTGTTACAATTTTGTAACCATAGTCTTTGAAGCTTAACCTGATAAGATTGTGTATCCTACCTTCAAAGATATGCCATGAACTCAAAAATAGACGAGATCTTTGACGCCATTCGTGTTCTCGAAGAGAACCTAAAACAAGAGCTCGAGCAAGAAGAAGAGAAACTTTCTGCGAACTTGCTCACTGCTCAAAAAAAGTTCAAAGAAGGTCTGTTGCGCTACCTTTGGCGCACTCCGATTCTCCACTATCTTACGGCTCCTATTATCTATGCGGGGATTATCCCTGCTTTTATTTTGGAAATTTTTTTATTTGTCTATCAAAGTGTCAATTTCCGTGTTTATAAAATCGCACCCGTAAGCCGCAAAGAGTATTTTGTGTTTGATCGTGCGAGTTTGGATTTTCTCAACATCATTGAAAAAATCAACTGCTTCTACTGCTCTTACTTCAGCGGTCTTTTACAGTATACGACAGAAATAGTGGGACGCACAGAGCAGTATTGGTGTCCGATACGCCATGCGCGCAAACTTCGCGCCCAGCATGCCCATTATACGAAATTCATCCCGTATGGGGATGGAAAACGCTACCGTGAAGAATTAGCCAAGATTCGTGAAGATTTAATGTAATTGATTCTATACATTTTCCACATTAAAAAATCATATAAATCTTACAAATTTCTAATAACACATTGCTAAAATCTATAATAGAAAATAAAGCTAAAATATCAGCATCCATGATAAGAAAGATTTACATGCCAGTATCGCAAGAAATTACCGTTCTCTATGTTGAATCTAATCCCGATATTCGAAAATCGACTGAACATATAATACGTGAAAACGAGATGAGGGTTTTGTCTACAGATACGTCTTTGAATGCCTATGATATCTTTAGAACCAATAAAGTCGACATCATTATCATTGACTGCAAATCACCCCATGGAAATGGATTGGATTTCGTTCGCCACCTTCGACAGCAAAAACTTTTCATCCCGGTTATCCTCACTGCCATAGAAACGGACGAGAAGCTTTTATTTGAAGCCATTAATTTAGATGTTTCACGCTGCATCATGAAACCCTATTCCAAGGATGATTTGATTGAAGCTCTCAAAATAGCAGCCAAAAAAGTCCTCAACTTTCATCCTCTCTCCTCTAATGATTTGCACGACGGATTTACCTATGATCCAATCAACAAATCCATTGCAAGTCCCGAGGGAGAAATCGTTCAGCTCTCCAAAAAAGAGTATTTAATTATTGAACTTTTGCTGCATAACAGAGGGAAAATAATCCCTTACTCCCTCATAGAGGCCCTTGTATGGGGGGACAAACCCATGAGTATGGATGCACTGCGCACTCTCGTCGGCGGAATCCGTAAAAAAACCTATCCCGCCATCATTTCAAATCATAACGGAACGGGCTACAAAATAAATCTATAACTCCCTTGCACTATGGCACCTAACGATGTCGCATGATCTTTTTGTGTTGCGCTAACGCCTGCTTCTTTCAATACCCCAAGAAGCGTTTGAATAAATGCCCCAAAATGCTCTTTGACAATAGGACTCAAATCCATTGCAACCGTTTCTATGTCTGAGGGGATGATCCCCAGAACGCTGATACTAGCCCTCACATCCATCAAAGATGCCAACTCGATCATTTGGGTCACTTCGACCTCATGAACCGTTTTACGCATATCTCCAAGCCCCAAAAGAGCATCCGAGGGGAGACGATAGATTGTTCCTGCCGTTTCATCGATTGAAAGTGTATCAAGGATGATGACCTGATCATAGTCGCTAAAATAGCGCATCAGGTTAAATCCAAGCATCCCTCCATCGATGATATCGATTGGCGGTTCAAAATCGTAGTTCGTTTCCAGATATCTGGCGGCATAGACTCCTGCTCCATCATCGCAAAAGAGGATATTCCCTACCCCGATAACTGCGATACTGTTCATGGATTTGCTTATACAGAACAAACGGTCTGTATTTTGTATCGTGAGAGTTCACGTCCTTTGGTATCGATCACATGAACCGCACATGCTAAACACGGATCAAATGAGTGCACAACCCGTAATACTTCCAGCGGACGTGCTGTGTCGGACAGTTTTATCCCGATGAGTGCCTCTTCATACGGTCCTCTCACACCCGCAGCATCTTTGGGCGACGCATTCCATGTTGTGGGGGCTACGACTTGATAATTGGAAACTTTACCCTCTAGAATTTTGACAAAATGACCCAAAACTCCTCTTGGGACTTCAAATATACCAGCCCCTTTAGACGTTGTCGGCAATTCTTCAAACACATACTTCGTCCACGTCGTCTCATCGTAGTATTTGATGTTTTCGATCATCTCGCTCATAAAGTCAAACAGATAATCGCAGCAGATTTGCGCCTCAACGGCACGTGCCGCATTACGCCCCACACTGGTGGAAAAATCGATCAGCTTCATCCCGCTTTGACTCATAAAACGGTCCATATAGGGTTTGATCACGGGAGAGTTTTTGACTGCCCCTACGATCATTCGGGCGACTGGACCCACTTCCATCACTTTGCCCTCATAGCGCGGCGCTTTGATCCAGCTGTATTTTCCCTCAGATTTGAGCGTCCCATCGTCGTTTAAATCGGTATAAAACGGGGTACTGTCTTGATCATACGGCGAACATTTAGCATCTTCTTCATACCACGATCGGGAGGCCTCTTCGGTAATTTTATCGGGATTAAACGGTTGAATTGCGTCAAAATCATGTCCTATGATGACACCCCCCTCAAAAAGCTGTTCTTTGTTAGGCAAACGATACCCGCCGCAACACAAAAAGTTCCCACTTCCGCGCCCTTCCCCGTTCTCTATGGACTCCCCATACGCTTTGACGACCATTTTGATATCAGGGATGTACGCGCGCTCTAAAAACTCCCTCACCTCTTTGATAATAAACATAAAATCATTGAGACGCTGGGGATTGAGCATATCCGCGACACTGGTCACCCCGCCTACAACGAGATTTTGAGGATGAGGGGTCTTGCCTGCAAAAATAGCGATCGCTTTGGAGATGTCGTGTTGTATGCGCAGTGCTTCGAGGTAATGGTTCATGTGTATCAGATTCTCTTCGGGACTCAGCCGATAAGTCTCATGTCCCCAATAGCCGTTTGAAAAAAGCCCCAATCTCCCTGCTTTGACAAAACTGCCCAGTTTCTCTTTGACACTCTCCAAATGCCCCTGTGAGTTGCGATACGGATGCTCATGATGTTGTTGCGCAATTGTGACCGCTTTGGCACAATCCGCCTCCAGCGCACTGGTGATGTCCACAAAATCCAGAGAGTGCAGATGATAATAGTGGACCACATGGTCTTGGACAAAAAGAGCCAGCGTGACGAGGTTACGGATGATTTCGGCATTTTTGGGAATGGTGATCGCGTAAGCATCCTCAACGGCACTGATGGAGGCACGATAGTGGACATTGGTACACACACCGCATATACGCTGAGCAATCAATCCTACATCTCTGGGGTCGCGCCCTTTGAGTATAATCTCTATGCCTCGAAACAGCTGTCCTGACGCCCATGCTTCGGTGACAACATTGTCCTCATCCACCTCAACTTCGATGCGCAGATGCCCCTCGATACGGGTGACGGGGTCGATGACAATTTTACGGTTACTCATGGGATTCCTTTGAGAGAGGTCGATGATTGGCGTATTCATCAAACGCGATTTTTCCCGCACCGCAGGCAAAACATCCATGACCTGCCTGAACAGGCCAACTGGTCCCCTCATTGAACTTCACCTGCGAGCAGTTCATTTGTGCATAGGGACCCTTACATCCCATCATAAACAAACACCACCCCTTCTTGGCTCCCTCATCCCCCCACTCCAGAACAAATTCACCCATATCAAAATGACCGCGCCGTTCGCAGTTGTCATGCACTCTTGCACTGTAGGCCCAAAGGGGGCGATTTTTCTCATCGAGCTTTGGAAACTCTTCAAACATCATAAAATGCAGCAACGTCCCCACAATGTTGATCGGATTGACAGGACAACCGGGGAGATTGATGATATCGGTACGCCCCAGTGCCTCAGCAACCCCCACAGCACCCGTGGGATTGGGGGCCGCCGCTACGACTCCACCATCATACGCACATGACCCTACCGCGATCACTGCCGCGGCATTTTGCGCAGCACGCTTGAGCAGTGCATGCCCCGTTTCCCCTTTGGTCCCGATACGCAAAAACTTCCCATCCAGTCCCAAAGGAACCGCCCCCTCGACGATCAGTACGTATTTTCCAGAGTCATATTTTATAATATCATCCAGTACCGTTTCGGATTGTTCCCCCGATCCCGCCATCAAAAGCTCATGATAATCCAACGAAATGTATTTGAGGATCAAATCATCGATTTTAGGATGGGAGGATTTGATAAACCCTTCGGAGTTTCCGCTGCAATCGGCGAGTTCCAGCCAAATGATCGGGATTTTATTGAGCTGTGCCACCCCCTCTTTGACTACTTCCTCGTATCCGGGATGTAAATTCATCGTTGCGGTAATCATAGAGATCCATTTGTTAAACTCATGACCCATCTCAAAGGATTCCATCGCCTCTTCCAAGTTCTCAAAACTGAGCTGGTTTTTGGGATGGATTCTATTGTATTTTTCAATCCGTGCGCGTACCAATGCCACCTCGGCTTCTTTTGCATCCGCTTCTTTTTGTGTCCGAAGCTGTTGTGCCATTACGGCATCCACAGGTGTTGCCGCGATCAATGCCGTGATGTCTTGTTTACAGCGTCCGCATACCCTCCCTGCCTCAGTGTAAGCTTTTAGCTCTCCAAAAGAAGTGATAGAGTTTTGCTTGATGATATCAACGAGCTGCGTCTCATAAACACTCTCACAGCTGCAAACTAGCCGTCCCTTACCGCTATTAAGACGATTGGAATACAAATACGCCGCATCGATAGGCTTATCCATTTCAATAAGACGCTTAAGCTCACCTAGATCGATGTTGGTATTGATCCCGATAAAGCGTTTTAAGCGGTCATGATTGACGATGTACTGATCCACCCGATCTTCATGGGTGATCAAAATGGTTTCATTGTCAGAGTCTTTGGGGTTATACGTAGGAGAAGTGACATCGGCAAAGAGAAACGATCCCACTTTGAGCCCATCCATCGCTACTTCGGGTACAAACTGTTTGGTTTGTACTCCCAATAGCGCATCGACTGCCACTTCTGCTTGCAAGGTACACTCTTTGACCCGTCCTGCTATAAAACCGCTGCTGCGAACTTGTGCCGCTTCCCCCACACAATAAATATCAGGATTGGACGTACACATAGTATCGTCTACCAAAACTCCTTTATCACACTGGAGCGCTTGGCGTGCAAAATCAATACGGGGATCAATCCCAATACCAAAAATGAGAAAAGGGTCTTCTATGATTCGATGACGCGTCTTTATACTCTCAATCGTATCCCCAGAAATTGTTTTATCAACAATCTCATCATTGAATTCGATGCGTATGCGAGAATCCTGCTCAAAAATCCCCCGCAGCAATGCAACCCCCTCACGGCTCAAATCCTGAGAATAAAGGTACTCTTTGCGAGCCAGCAGGGTGATGGATTTGGCCATCGGGCTTTGCATCAATGTATCGAGCAGTTCCAAACCAATCGGTCCGACTCCAACAATGACTACATTTTTTCCGACAATTCCCTGTGCTATTTTCTCACTGTCTTGTTCACTTCGAAACGTGGAGGCGTTACGAATCTCTTCAATATCAAACAGCGTTTTTGGATTTGATCCCGTGGCGATGATCAGCTTGTCATAAGCAAATACGGCATGCTCGCTCACAATCCGTTTGGCCGAACTGTCAATACCGATAATACTCTGGTTAAGTTCCAGACGTACTTTTGGATGCAAATCCAACGTAATCGATTCAACGCATTGGCTTTTGTCCACAAGAGCACACAGATGAATACGATCATAAGGAGGATGACTCTCATCCGATACGATCAGCACTTCGGATGAGGGGGATTTTTTGAGTATTGTATTGGCAAGGTAGACCGCAGATATACCGCCGCCGATAATCACAATGCGCACCGTATCCCCCTTTTGCGTAATGTATCATTATGACATAAAGTTGACAAATGTATTCACGTTTATTAAAGCCTATTCTAACTATTATAGCGCTTCTATTACTTTGGAGCTAAGACATGACAAAAAAACAAATCACCACTTTTTTCTACTCTCTCGCATTCGCAGGTGTAGCCGTCTATTTGGCCTATGTCAAAGGTTGGATATTTGCAGACTTTGAATCCATCTCTCCCCAATCCGCTTATGAGCTATTGCAAAATGATCCAAAAGTAACTCTTCTGGATGTCCGAACAGCAGAAGAATTTTCAAAAGAGCACATAGCGGGAGCAACGCTCATCCCTGTACATGAATTGAGTCAAAATATCTCAAAACTCACCAGCGTTAAAAATAAAAAAATTATTCTCTATTGTCACAGCGGAACTCGAAGCGTTGCTGCCTCACGTATCTTGGTGGAAAATGGCTTCACTCCTCTTAATGTGACCGGCGGGATCATCGCATGGAAAGCGCAAGGGTTGAGCGTTACCCCATACTAATATCATGGATATCTGGATCAAAATCGCCATTGTATTGCTCTTTTGCCTCCTCGTATACAAAGAAATTCTAAAATCAGCAGCCCTTAACAGCTCTCCCCTCTCCTCTCCCGCTGTAAAAAACAAAGCCGGAATCATGAGTTTGCTCATGGTGGGTTTAAGCGTTGGTGTATTTGTCTATGTTGGACTATCGATCACGAACATTGAAACCAGAGATTTAAGACCTTATCGCCCTGCCAACGCACCTCAATTTGTCAGTATTTTTGATCAGGGGGTCATAGAGCTAAACGGTCAATACATCAAAACCAATCTTGCAAAACCCGGAGATTTAAAAGATTTAGCAACGGCTTTAACGCAACAGTGCCATGGTAACGATGCCTGTGAGATTGAAAAGATGTTTGATTACGTCACCCATATCCCCTATCGCACCGATCACACCAGCCGAAGCCCAAAAGAGGTACTGCAAACCAACTGGGGAGATTGCGACGACAAATCCAATCTGTTTGCCTCCCTGCTAAACGAAAGAAGCCTTGACTACCGATTTGTGTATGTACCTCATCATGTTTTTGTGGTGGTTCATGTTGAGGATGAAAAAGCGATCCCCTTTTTAAGTGCCAGACTCACCATCGACGGTAAAAAATATTATTACGCCGAAACGACCGCCAGCGGATCACGAATTGGAGAGTTTAACGGGCAGTTTCCGTATGCATTCGAAGGGATCTATGACATTAAAAACGATAAAGCCGTTGATATGAAAAATGTTTCTTTTAGGATGATGTAAAAAAGAAGTCACATAAACACTCTAATTTCATCCATCTTTTGGTTTGAACAATGTTCCCAGAGTATGTTCACCTCTGAACAAATAAGACTCTGCCGCACTAAGATAAAATCCGTTGCACAAAAACATCTTTTTACCGCGCTTCATCAAGAAATCGGCAGCTTTGAGTTTCGTCACGATTCCCCCTGTGGCAAATGCATTATTGGCTGATGCATCTTGCGCTAAAGCCTCTTTTGGGATTTCTGTGATCTCTTTTATGATTTTAGCATCTTTAAATTCTTTGGGATTTTTATCATAGTACCCGTCGATATCACTGAGGATAACCAACAGATCTGCATCCGTAGCACATGCGACATGGGCTGAAAGCTGGTCATTATCCCCAAATGATTGCTCCGGAGTCGATGTAATATCGTTTTCATTTATGATCGGTACGATATCGTAGTTTAAATGGGTATTAATAATTTCTTGAAACATAATCGTCCGTTTGCGTGAATCGAAATCATCCTCGGTCAAAAGTATCTGTGCCGTATCCATGTCATAAATACCAAATTTTTGTTTGTAGCTGGACATCAAAATCGGCTGTCCCGCCGCTGCCAATGCTTTTCTCCCTATCTGCTTGCTTTTATCAAGTTTCAGTGCCGAATACCCTGCCCCTACTGCCCCAGATGTGACTAATATAACGTCATATATTTTTTTAAGATTTGCGATCAACGTCACAAGATTCATCATCCGTTCTTTGGCAATATTATTATTTTCTGTCAAGACCGCGGTACCTACTTTGATCACGATACGTTGCAATTTACTCTCTGTCATCATTAACTTCTTTTCATTTTCCCCTAGTATAGTACACAAAGGTAAACATAAATTCCCGATTATCTTAAATGGGCAGATATAAGCCTAGTTTTCAAAACAAAGAGTAAAATGTTTATTATTGATTAAATAAGGATTACAGAAGATGACACCTATCAGAGAACACCGTGTCTGGCTAAATCTAAAAGAGATGATTCGCGATCGATTAAGCCTTACCGAGGACAAGGCTGATGATGACGTGATTGACGAGAGAATCCGTGGCGATGTCTCGATGAAAGGGGCCAATCTATGGATTTTAATGTTCGCCATTCTCGTAGCATCCGTAGGGCTGAATGTAAATTCAACTGCCGTTATCATCGGGGCTATGTTGATCTCTCCGCTGATGGGACCGATTATGGGTATTGGATACGGTGCAGGGATTAATGATTTTGTTCTCATCCGAAGCGCGTTTAAAAATCTCGCCATTGCAACCCTGATTGCACTGCTTACGTCCACTATTTATTTTTTACTTTCACCTTTGGACGTGGCGCGCTCAGAACTATTGGCCCGAACTACGCCAACCGTTTGGGATGTGATGATCGGACTTTTTGGCGGATTGGCCGGAATCGTGGCAGTAACACGAAAAGAAAAAACCAATGTTATTCCGGGTGTTGCCATCGCAACCGCACTTATGCCGCCATTGTGCACCGCAGGCTTTGGATTGGCAACGGGGCATTGGAGCTATTTTTTCGGAGCTTTTTATCTTTATACCATCAATTTCGTTTTTATCGCGCTGGCCTCTTTTATGATTGTTCGTGTATTCAACCTGAATGAAAAAAAATACGTTGACCCTGAAATTGCCAAAAAAGCGCAACGCTACATTGCGCTCGTCGTCATATTAACCGTTCTTCCCAGCTCTTATCTAGCCTATCAGCTTGTTGGAAACGAAATGTTCAAAGCCAAAGCAAATACTTTTGTCACCAATCAGCTCCGCTTTAAAAATACCGATGTTGCTCAGGTAAAAATAGACACGAAAACCCATATGATCAAAGTTTTTTTGATTGGAGATCATGTTCCCCAAAAACAATTGGATCATTTAACTCTCACATTAAGCAATTCTGGCTTGGAAAATGCCAAACTCAAAATCTACCAAAATGGAGAACGTGAAGACGTTGACGTAACCACATTAAAAGCTGATATTATTGCCGATCTCTATGAAAACACCAAAACAGATTTGGAAAATAAGGCAAAAGAAGTTGAAAAACTAAAAGAACAAATTCGACTTCTCTCAAGCGACCGTGAATACTATACGGCTGTTCCCAACGAACTGGAAACACTTTTCCCAAAAGTGAACAATGTCCTTCTTTCACGAAGCTATGACCCCAGCGCCATTGAACATAACCGCAGCGTCAACCGTCTCATTCTAAATATAAATGCCAAAAAAAGACTGACCTCCAACGAGCGTCAGACAATCGAAACGTGGCTCAAAATGAGAACAAAATCGGATAACATTAGCCTCATCATCCGTTAATCCACGAATTGTTGAATCAAAAACTACAAAGAATACCGATATCCTATATCAGGTATCGTATAGATAAATGTTTTTCCGAATCGTTTTCGTATACGAAGTATAAAGTTTGAAATAGCCGCATCACTCATTTCTTGAGATTCCCATACAGAAGTTTGTATCATATTTTTAGTGATGATACGATCTGTGTTTTTGATAAGCAGTTCAATAAATAAAATCTCTTTTTTATTCAAAATAAACAACTCGTTGTTTTTATGCAGCGTTTTTAATTCCTGATTGTATTGCCAGCCATCTTTTAACATAATAATGTCTTGTTGGTTTTGCACGATGATATCATTGCATCTGACAAATGCTTCAGTCAGTTCATCCAATGCAACCGGCTTGAGCAAATAGGCAGTTAACCCCAGAGTAATAGAACGGAACAAAAATGCTTCGTCTTTATGGCCGCTGATTATGATTATTGGGATAAAAGGGTTTTCTTGTCTGATACAATAAATGAAATCAAGTCCATTTTCATTTTTTAGTTTTATATCCGAGATGATAATGTCAACGGTATGAGAACGCAGCACAACATCAGCTTCTATGGTCGTTGTGACATGGTACACATTTTTGACAAATTCTTGGAAAAGTAAAATACTGTGTTTTGCTACATCGTTGTCGTCTTCAATAAAAAGAATTGATTTATCTTTAAGACGTTCAGGCACCATGATTCCTTTAGTAGTTATAAAGTATTTTACTTATTAGTTAAATATAGCATAAATTTTAGTTATTAGAAACCAAATCACTAAATCGATTGGAAATTTCAATAAATTGATCAACGTTGTCAATAAACAAATCAACCAATTTTGGATCAAAATGTTTGCCGCGCTCTTCACGGATCAAATCTATTATTTTTTCCATCGGCCACGCTTCTTTATAGACTCTCTTACAATTTAGCGCATCAAATACATCTGCAAGAGCGGTTATTCGTCCGTAAATATGAATATTTTCACCCCATAGACCTTGTGGATATCCAAGGCCGTTCCATTTTTCATGATGCTCATGCGCAATGATTGAGGCCGTTTGCATCAATGGGCGTTTGGACTTTTTGAAAATCTCATTGCCGATACGGGCATGGTCTTTCATGATTTCAAACTCTTCATCATTGAGCTTACCGGGCTTGAGCAAGATGGAATCAGGAATCCCGATCTTACCGATATCGTGCATAGGTGAAGCGCTGTAGAGCAGCGTTATGGCTTTTTCTTCCAGACCATAGAGTTCCCCGAGCAATTTCGAATATTCAGCGACACGATGAACATGCTGTCCTGTTTCATTGGATCTCGTTTCTCCTATTTCTCCAACTAAATCCAACAGCTCGCTTTGCGTACTCCAAATCTCTTCGTTTAACTCATACAGTTCCGTTACATCAAATCGTATGCTGATGTATTCCATAATATCACCATTGACATCCAAAATAGGCTTGATGGTTGTTTGTGTAATATAGGAATCACCATTCTTTTTTTTATTTTTTATCGTCCCTTGCCAAATTTGTTTCCCTTTTATCGTTTTCCAGACCTCTTTAAAGACTTCCGATGACATATCCATATGACTCACTATGTTATGACTTTTATTCAAAAGTTCTTCTTTTTTGTAGCCGCTTATTTTGCAGAATTCGTCATTGACATAGGTGATTTTACCCTTCAAATCCGTTTTTGATACGATGGAGGTGATATCTACTATTTCTTTATATTGCTCTAAAAGGCTTGATTGATGAATCAGATCACGTTGAACATTATGGTTATATTCTTCTACTTTTTTTGTATTAAAAATACTTTCTGTGACATTAAGCAGCACATCAATCATCTGATCTGCTTTGATTGGCTTTAGAATAAAGTATCCTATTCCAAGATTAATCAATTCCAGCAGATAGCTGCTTTCTTCACATGCGGATGTCACGATAATAGATTGATTTGGATTTATCGATTTTATTTTTTCGATCATTTGTATGCCATTCATTTCAGGCATTAAAATATCGCTAATAACCAAATCAAACGACTCATTTTCATAAAAATCGAGTCCTTCTCTCCCGTTTACCGCTGTTGTTACAAAAGGAAAAAATGATGTCAGCAATTCTTTATTATTTTCACGAATTAAATGATCATCTTCAACATAAAGGACACGCATTTCATGCCCGTATTGGATTAATTTATTTAAATTTTCTTTGAATGTCACGGTTGATTTTCCTCAAGTGGCAGTTTTATAGTGAATATGGTGCAGTGATTCTCACTTTGGACATCTATGAATCCGTTACAGTGATCTTCAATAATGGTTTTACTCAATGAAAGCCCTATGCCTGTTCCGGCACTTTGAATTTTGGTCGTATAATAGGGGAGAAAAATGTTTTTAATGATATTTTTCTCAATGCCGCCAGCATTGTCCTTCATTGTGATAATGGCATATTCATCTATTTGATCTATTTTTATTGTGATTTGACCGGCTTCTATCTCACTTTCAGCAAATGCATCCAAAGAGTTTTTCAAAAGTACCAGAATGACTTGAAGTACTTCATTTTGAAAAAGTAAGACCTCTGAATCGTGTTCAATACGATATTCTATCGTAACTCCATGGCTTTCGATCGCATGATCAATTAAACTCAATGCCTTGTCTATAATCCTGCTTACTATAATACGCTCTTTGGATTTATTGGGATGAAAAAAATCTCTGAAATCGGTAATGGTTTGTGATAGATATTGAATTTGCTTTTCGATTTCTTTGGTTTTTTCAATCAATAGTTTATTTGGTTCTTCTTTTATATTTTCTTGCAGTCCTATTTGAGATACTATGGAATTCACTATTGTCAGTGGTTGCCGCCATTGATGTGCGATACTGGATATCATTTCCCCCATTTGCGCTTGACGCATATTCCTCAATAGCTTGCTTTTTTGATCAAGATGTTCAGTAATATCGTGTACGCTTAAAAGCAGTCGATTCTTTTGCCTAGAACCAAGACTGCTGATTGTAACATCCGTGACTTTATTTTCAATAATGTCACCCGTTAAAATCAGCGAACATCTTAGGGTTGATGATGTACCCGCTGAGGCTGCAGTTAAATAATTATCAAAGGGATGAACAGGACACTCAAACTTTAGGATTGAGTTTTTTATGTGCCTTCCTATGATCTCTTCTCTATTCATCTTTATCAGCCTAAGTGCTGTCAAGTTGCAGTCAATGATACAATTGTCTTCCAAGATAAAAATAGCATCATGCACTGTTGAAAAAATAGTACGGTAAAACAGTTCACTTTCCTGAATGACTCTTTCTGAATTTATTCTCTCAGTGATATCTTCACCTGAGGTCACTATCCCAATGGGAAGATCATTTTCATCTTTGAGAGATGCATTTTTCCAAAAAATCACTTTTTCTTTTCCCTCTTTTGTCAAAATGGGATTGGTAAATTCATTATAATGATTTCTTTTTCTTTTAATCTCATTGCTTACATCTATCGCTTTTTTTCGACAGCGTACAGGTAAAAAATTTTCTATCCAGTTTTTTCCAATGATCTCATCGGCACGATAGCCCATGATTTCACATCCGCGTTTATTGATCCGAATAACGTTATGGTTTTTATCAAGCACCAGAATCATTGCAGCTGCAATGTCAAAATAGTTTTGCGTATTATTATATTCGCGCATAATTTCTTTATTTTGTTTCATAAGTAGAAACTTTTGTCTGCGAAGCATCAGAATCATAGCAATCAGTATGAAGAAAAGCAGTAATTCTCCCATACTAAAAAAGGTATGAATCAAATTTTTATCCACATTTCACTCCAACCATTGACGCATTAATCCTTTTTATTTTTACGCCGATACATTGCTTCATCTGCTGAAGCGATCACCGTTTCACAATCCGCTGTGTCATCAAAAAGTGAAAATCCGCTGCTGACGGTCACTTTTTGTTCTATTGCTTGATTATCCCAGGTTTTCACTGTGTAAGATACGCACAAAAGCGAAGATATTTTTTCCGTAATTATTTTGGCCTCTTCAAAAGCTTCCTCGATACCAGGATGCAAATCTGAAACAATGATGATGAACTCATCTCCCCCAAACCGCGCGACAGCATCAATACTGCGTATATTTGATTTTATTTTAGTCGCTATATTTTTAAGCAGTTCATCTCCTGCTTTATGACCATAGAGGTCATTAAACGGTTTAAACTTATCAATATCAAAGAAAATAAGAGCGCCTTGTTTTTTCGTACGTCCCATATTGGCCAGCAATGTCTCAAAATACTTTTGCATTCCTCTGCGGTTCAGCACTTCCGTCAACGGATCACTCACCGCTAACTGAGACAAAGCTATTTCGGCCTCTTTTAATGCCAAAATCGTTTTATTGTGTTCAATAGATTCATTTTCAAGCTCACGCATTGTAACGTCCACAAGATGCGTTAGTGCACTGGTTGATAAGTTGTCAGCCCGCACTTCTAAATATTTTGAATCTAGGTTGTTGAAAGCATCATGGGATTCGGACAAACCCAGAATAGTTGTTGTAATGTTGAGTAATTGATTCCCGGCGTTTGAATGATAAAACTCGCCGTAGGTGAAAAAACCTGATAATGGCGCAACCTGAGCCAAAGAGTCAAATTCAAATTCCAGCTCACTGCCAAAATACATTTTTCGTGCTGAACATGCATAAACAAACAAAGCCTCAACCGATGAAGCACAAGCCAATCGGTAGTTCTCTATCGATTTTTTATTTAACAACTCATGGTGGCCAATTCCAAACCGTACTTTCCTGTTCATAGGTATATTGCCTGCAAATAATCCGGAACCATCCTCATACACATGAACCATAGATCGGGCAATATAAACGCCATTACGCTCAAAAATCAAAGGAAACTCAACCGTAGAACCCGGCATTTTATCGACGACCTGATCCCCTAAATATTTTGCATACACTTCCTGAATCGGCATATTGTCAATTTCATAAACACGGTTGCCTTGGGCTTTCGTTATGCTCATCTCTTTGCCCAGAGGATACCAGCCCAAATTGTAAGCATGAAAAACATGCAAATCCGGATTGGACAAAGCCACAGCGACCAAGCCTCCTTCAAATATTTCTTTGTTATGGATGAGCCAGGTATTTTTAAATTCATGATTATCCGAAGCCATTCCGCCGGAAATAATAATATTTTTGTTGGAGTAATCATAAAATCCGTCTAGAATTGCATCTCCATTGCATAAAAGACCGTCAGCAAATAAAATAACGGCACGCGTATCATCATTTGCAATTGCTTTTGCCGCTTGTTGACCTAATAATTTAGAATCCTCACCTGTGAGGTGAATGCTTTTGAGTGTTGTGTGCTCAAATGCCATCAAAGAAATAACAATCGTATTTTCCAGCATTCTCCCCTCAAAAATTTCTCCGCTGGATGTTGAACCGATAATAATGGCATGGGGTAATTGGGAAAAAAGAGCCTCAGTGATAGAATTTAAAAGATCCAATTCCATGCTTCCGCTAAAAATTTGAACCAAAACAGCAGGACTGGCACTTGCATTACACGATTTTAACCATTTTAAAAATTCTTGGTCATCTGTATACTGAAATGTGAATGCGCGCATTGACAGCCTTGTAATCTTATAAAATCATCTTTTTAATTATAGAGTGTTAAAATCTCACTGACATCTCACTAAATTATAAAATATCTTTTTAAACACTCAAATGCTTCATAAGCGTACTGCGCAGCAGTGCATTATCTATTGGTTTTGAAATAAAATCATCCACACCGGCTTCAATCGCCATATCTTGATCTTTTTTCAAAGCGGCGGCGCTGAGTGCGATGATGGGAATATTTTCTTTTCCCTCGAGTCTTCGGATTTGTCTTGTGGCTTCAAGTCCGTCCATAACCGGCATTTGTATGTCCATCAAAATAGCATCATAATGTGTTTTTTGAACCATATCAACGGCTTCGAGGCCATTGTTGGCAATGTCACAGGTTATCCCCATTTGTTTAAGCCGTTCGGTAGCAACCAATTGATTCAAATCATTGTCTTCGACCAATAACAGATGAATGCTGCGCCCCAGAAACAGATCGTTTTGACTATTTGGGGTTGTTTTTTCAATGGATTTAGCATGGTTTAAAACAGGCTGGTTAAATACAGCCGAAAACGTAAAAGTACTCCCCTGGCCTATCGCACTTTGCACACTGATGTTTCCTCCCATGAGTTCAACCAGTTCTTTGGTGATCACAAGTCCTAATCCTGAACCGCCGAATTTACGTGTAAATGAGGAATCAACTTGAGAAAACGGTTGAAAAAGAACGGCTTGATCTTCATCTGTCATCCCAATCCCGCTGTCGCTGATGGAAAAAACGAGTGTATCGTGTTCGTTTTGTTTGGTTGCAGTAATCGAAATTTTCACATAACCTGAGTCGGTAAATTTGAGGGCATTGACCACAAGGTTACTCAAAACTTGCTGCAGCCGCAATGGATCTCCAATAAGCTCCTCAGGAACGCTTTCATCTATGCAGTGTTCGAAAACAAGCTTTTTTTGTTCTGCCTGATAGTCAAACATATCATGAAGGGTATTTAGAAGGGTTTTTAGATTGAAGTTTTTTGAGTTCAGATTAAGTCTGTTAGCTTCGATTTTTGAATAATCCAAAATATTGTTCAGTATACCCAAAAGCGCTGTTGCCGCCGTTTGGGATTTTAACAGATAATCACGCTGCAGAGGCTCTAATTGAGTTTGTAAAACCAAGTCGGTGAGCCCAAGCACTCCATTAAGCGGAGTACGGATTTCGTGGGACATATTCGCTAAAAAGTCACTCTTGACCTGATTGGCTTTTTGCGCTGTTTCTTTGGCAAGAATAAGAGTGTTTTCCAATTCTTTTTGCTCGGTAACGTCATGTACCGTACCTCGGGAGCTTACTGCCTCCCCATCGGGAGAATAAAGTGTTTCTCCCTGTTCATGTACGTATTTAATACGTCCATCGGGCATTAACAGTCGATGGATGTAATTGTATTGTGTTTTATGTTTGACGGAATCTAAATAAGTGCTGTTTACAAGCTCCCGATCATCAGGATGTACCGCCTCTAAAAATCCTTCATAAGAGGGCTTATGCGCAGCAGGATCAATTTCAAACAGTGCATAAATTTGATCCGACCAATGCAGTTCATTGGTTTTGAGATTCAAATACCAGCTGCCAAGTTTTGCAATCCTCTGTGCTTCGTTCATAGAATTTTTTGTATCTTCAGCCATCAAAAAGACTTTTTTAGCGTTATTGATATCGGTTGCAGTTGAGATAAAACTGCTGAGGAGATGTTTAATAACGAACGGTTTAGGGATAAATTTACTAATACCGATTTCGATAAATTCTCTAAAATGTTCTATGTCTTCCAAGGCGGACATGACCATAATCACTTGCGTTGGCTTCATCTCACGCATAGTTCTGCTCATTTTATTGCCATCAAGCACGGGCATCATAACATCCGTCAAGACAATATCGAACGCTTCTTTACGGAATGCTTCAAGCCCTTGTGCACCATTGGATGCCATCGTCACAGATTTAAAAAACGGCTTGAGCATTTCTTCCGTTGTTTGGGAAATTGTTGGATCGTCTTCAACGTATAAAAGTTTTAGTTCTTTGCATTGAGCAAACATTTCTTGAATTAAATGAGACAGCTCCATTCGTAACCTTTATCGGTATGCACTAGTATCAATATAACACTGTCATACTTATTTTTTAAAAATATAAGTTTTTTATGAATTAATATAGTAGCATACATAATTACGTTTTCATCCGTTAATCAATATTTCAAATAACACTTTTGTGTAAGTTTTAAAAATTACTACCAAAACACTCTGACTAACGTTATTTTTTTGATATTATTAGACAAGAACGTTCATTAAAACATAAATCCGAGGCAAAAATGGCATTAACCTTGTTTAAAAAGTATCATGTTTTGGATTTGCTTCATGAAAATGAGGAGTCTATCGTTTATCGGGCCAAACGATCAGTAGATGACTTAGCAGTGATTATCAAGATGCTAAAATCCACTGATGCCGGTCGTTTGGCTTCAGCCCAACTCAATCAAGAGTATCAGATATTATCAAAACTGAATGGATGCTGTATCCCAAAAATTATAGAAGTGGTGACCCTGCCATCCGAATATTGCATCGTATTTGAGGACATTGGCGGAATTTCTTTGCATGACATACTAAGCACTCGTACATTTGAACTGCGAGAATCGCTCATGATTGCTGTAAAAGTCGCCAAAACTTTGCACTATTTGCATCAAAAACACATCATTCACGCAGATGTCAATCCAAAAAATATCGTATACAATCCCTCAACGCAAAAGGTTATGCTCATCGATTATGGCTACAGTGTTGTCGATAACAATTTTTACTTTAACACCGATATCAATGTAGGAACTTCGGGAAACCTGCTTTACATGTCGCCTGAGCAAACCGGACGTACCAAAAATCGCATCGATTTTCGCAGCGATTTGTACAGTTTTGGGATGACCCTGTATCATCTATTGAGCTCAAAAGCTCCGTATACTGTAAAAAACCGTTATGAGCTGGTCCATAAACAAGTCGCCCTCATGCCCCAGTCTCTGGACGAATTGTCCCCTGCGATTCCCAATGTCGTATCACGTATTGTCAACAAACTCATAGCCAAAAAACCTGAGTTGCGTTATGCAAGCGATGAATCGCTGATTCATGATTTAGAGGAGTGCCTGCGACTGCTCAACGAAAAAAACGAAATTCCTGATTTTACCATCGCCATGCACGATGGAATACTCAAGTGTATCGGTGAGCGTTTATACGGGCGCGAATCCCAGCTCCAGCTTTTGGACAAAGCACTCAATCGTATGATGATCGACGGCCCTATATCTGTCCTCATATCGGGCAGTTCAGGGGTGGGTAAAACGCGGCTGATCGAAGAGTTCTTTGCTTATGCCGATTTGAGTGTTTTTAACGTCTTAAGAGCAAAATTCTATTCACACAAAGTCGCTTTGCCCTACAGTTCCCTAAAACAACTTATGGGACAGTTGCACGCATGGATGCTGACGCGAGGAGTGCATGAGCAAAAACTGAATCTCTCTGTATCCAGCAGTCAAATTCTCAGCTATCTTTTTACCGAGCTCAAACCGATTTTGCACTCAGTACGTTCAAATGTGGCTGACCCGATTGATAATTTAAGCCAAAAACTCCCCTTTGCCCTTAAAGAATTATTTAATTCTGTCGCTACGCAATCATCACCTTTGATTTTATTTATGGATAATTTACAGTGGGCGGACCCTGAATCACTGAATTTGATTAAAAAAGGACTTTTGAACAGCAACAATCCGTATTTGCACATTATCGGAAGCTATCGAAATGATGAGGGGGATACACAACAGATCCAAGATATTTTTTACGATAAATCCCGTCTGGTAGAAATCGAAGTCGCACCATTGCTTCAAGAAAACATCACACAGATATTGGAAGAAGTTTTGGATGACAACAAGAACACAATCCATAAGCTAGGGGCTCTGTTACACGCGAAAACGCTAGGAAATCCGTTTTATTTTAAAACTCTTGTCGAAGAACTTGTCCAGAAAAAATACATTGTATTTGAAAAAGGCCACTGGAACTACTCTCTGGATAGAATCAAATTATACAGTGCCAACACCAATATTACGACCATTATCAACGAAAGATTCGAACAGTTAAACCCGCAACAACAGATGTATCTGTGCTATTTAGCCCTGTTTTCAAGCCGATATGCCAAAAAATTCACCCTCACCATGATGCATTCATTGGGCATGAATAACAATCTTATAGAAGAACTTGCATCCAATGGCTTCATTGAGCTTACCAAAAAAGAGTATGCCTTCGTTCACGATCAAATTCAAAATCATGTATATCAAAGCATGAATAACGAAATAAAGAAACGGATTCATTATAAAATCGGCCACTATTTGCTCAAAGCCTTTGAGAGTGGTGAATATAAAGAGTGCAACAGCGCTGTGTATCATCTAAATCAAACCTATAATGGGGCGAAATTTTCAAAAAAACTTTTTTTGCTTAACATCACCGCATTGCAAGAGATGGTGAATAACGGCTCCTATATTCATGCATGTAAGCTGGTAAAATGGGTTGATGAGCATTTGTTTGATGAAAAACTGTGGAAGAGCCAGCGCAGTGATGCGTATGCTTATTCGCAGCTAAAATGCCGTATTCTGTACCTCAATGGAGAACACGATGAAGCAGTAAAAGAGATACAGTATTTGATTTTGGTTTCAAAAACGATTGATGAGCGTGTTGCGTGTTTCCGAGTCCTTAAAAATATTTGTGTTACGCAGGGCAAGAATTTTACAACACTGATTGAAGCCGGAAATGCATTGTTTAAAGAGCTGCAAGTAAATGTTCCAAGCGACAAGCCCAATCTGGAAAATACGATTGCAATTCTCAATGATCAAGTCAGATCACATCCTCTTTTTTTGGAAACCAAAAAAGTATTATCCCTTCCTCTCATAAACAATTCAAAAAACAACATCATTGCTTCGCTGTTAATCGATTATTGGGAAGCAGCGTATTATCTCGCAGATGTCAGCTTGATGCAATGGGCTTATTTGACTATTGTGGCACAATCGTTTGCCAATGGGAATACGACTGAGTCATCATTTGGCTATGTTTTGCTAGGCGGTCAACTCGCAAGTGAAAAAAACTATACCAAAGGGTATGCTTTTGGAGACGCGGCAATCAAACTCAATCAACAGCTTAACGATAAAATCATGCTCCCAAAAGTGCACAATTTTATGGCGAATTTCATCAACCCTTATGTCAAACCGCTCATAAGCAATGTCACTTATTACCAAAAAAGCCTCCATCAATCTAAAATAAACGGCGATATTGTTTTTGGTACCTGGGCAAACTTTTTAATGCTCTTTTCCGAGTATCTAGCAGGTTTTTCACTCGAGAAATTCAGGCACAGTGCCTCCCAAAACAGTGACTTTATTTTAGCGTCCGGCGATACCAAAATGATTGCTATTTTCAATATTTTGATTCAAACGGCTGCATCTTTGCAAGAGCACACTCAAGATTATGCCAAAGAAGAAGAAAAGGCAATAAAAGCGTGGGAAGAAGATAAATTTTATCCTGCTCTGGCATGGTACGCATTGCTCAAAGCACAAATATGCCTCCTGAGAGGTGAGTTTGATGAGGGATTGGACTATTATACAAAGTATGTTCATACAACGGCAAATGAAGTAGTCATGTTTCCAAAATTGCGTTTGCTCTTTGTACGTGCGCTCCTGCTCATGGGTAAGAAAACCCCATTAACGGTTGATGAACAGGAACTTTTAACTTCTGATTTGAATAAATGTGAATCGTTCATGAAAATCTCTAAAAAGAATTTCAAATCCGGCAGACTTCTCCTCAAAGCAGAGCGGATGAAAGGAATTGCGAACACATGGGAGGTAGCCCGTATCTACGATGATGCCATCCGTGCGGCACAAGAGAGTAAAAGTTCCTATTTTGTGGCATTGACTGCACTGTGTGCCTATCGGTTTTGGGATTCTATGTTTTACAGCGATTTGAGCCGCTTTTATCTCAATGAAGCAGTTGTCGGGCTAAATGCCTGGGGTGCCTATGAAATCGCAACACATGTCAGCGGTTTAATCCCTCCCGCTCAATACATATCGTCATCTGAAATCGTTTCCAGTGTCTCCTCCAAACGGTCATCATTGAAAACAGAATCTGGAAATTTTCAAAGTATTCTTGACTCTTTTAACGCGATTTCCCAAACATTGGATTCCACCAAACTCATTGAAACTTTGATGCAAACGATTTTGGAGAATGCTACCGCAAGCAGAGCTATTTTGATCCTAAAATACGGCAACGACTATTACACCAAAGCAACCATTGATTTTGCACAAGGAAAAATCGAAATGTGCGGTTTTTTGCTCGCCCAATATCCTCTCATACCTCAAAGCGTGATCCAGTATGCTCTAAACGCTCAACAGAACCTTATTCTGGATAATCCATTAGCATCTGATATCTTTCTCAATGATCCGTACTTGCAAACGCATAAACCCGCTTCTTGCAGTGCGATTGTGAGCTCTCTTGAGGGAAGTATCAGTGCGGTGCTGTATTTGGAAAATGAGTCGATAGCAACACCGCTTAGTTCAGAATCGGTACGGACACTGGAGCTGCTACTGACACAGGCTTCCATCGTTCTCAAAAATACACTCCTGTATGAGTCCCTCACCAAGAGTTCCGAAGAGCTCAATAAGGCTCAAGAGCTAGCCCATCTGGGAAGCTGGAAATATAATGCCGACACAGAAGATCTTGAATGGAGTGCGGAAGTCTACCGTATTTACGAGATTGAACCGTTTAGTCAAATTATCGACCATGAGTGGTTTATTGAGCATGTACACCCCGATGATGTAGCTTTGATTCAAAATGCTGTCCAAAAAGCATTGAATGGCAATCGCGGATACAACATCCGGCATCGTATCATCACGGCGAATGGAAATGAAAAAATCGTCCATCAAAAAGCGCAAACTTACTGGGAGAACGATGTACAAAAGATTTCCGGGACGATACAAGACATCACCAATTCCGAGGAAGCCAAAGCCGAAATTTCACGTCTAACCCAAGTGGTGGATCAAAACCCTTTTAGCACTATCATCACGAACACTGAAGGGGTGATAGAGTATGCAAACAAACAATCCCTCATCATGACGGGCTATTTTGAGCAGGAGCTTATTGGTAAAAAGATGAGCATCTTTTGTTCGGGCATCCATCCAAAAGAGTTTTACACAGATCTGTGGGACACGATTGCACATAAACAGCAAATATGGCGCGGTACGATTATCAATAAAATAAAAAATGGAGACAATCTCGACTGTTCCTCTACTATTTTTCCGATTTTAAATACGAATCGTGAAGTGACCAATTTCGTCACCATTCAAGAAAATGTAACTCAGCGAAACATCAAAGACAAGCTGTTCATGATGCAGACACGTCAAGCGCAAATGGGGGAAATGCTCTCCATGATTGCACACCAGTGGCGCCAGCCGCTCTCTGTTATCAGTGCGCTGATGAACAAACAGCGCGTTAACATTGCACTCGAGCAGTATACACTGCAGGGGATAGAGCAAAGCTTGGGTGACGTCGATACCCAAGTACAATATCTCTCTCGAACCATCAGCGATTTTAGAGATTTTTTCAGACCTGACAAAGAAAAAACATTGACAAAAAGCTCCATAATCATAGACAAGGCACTGAGATTGATCCGCCATACTCTCAAAAATGATAAAGTAGAAATTGTCACCGATTACACCAATGATGTATCCTATTTAACCTATGAGCATGAGATGATACAGGTGTTCCTCAATCTGATTAAAAATGCGCAGGATGCCTTCAAAGAGCGAAAAATCGTCAATCCAACGCTTACTATCAAGTCCAATCATCAAGATGACATAACTTTTATCACGATAGAAGACAATGCTGGGGGAATTGATTCAAGTGTTATAAGCACCCTCTTTTTACCTTATGTATCAACCAAAAATGAGCACAATGGAACCGGCTTGGGTCTGTACATGAGCAAAACCATCGTTGAAGAGCACTGTAAAGGCTCCTTGCATGTTGAAAATACGGCCAATGGAGCAAAATTCACCCTATCCATGCCAACAAAGGATTCCAATGGAACTGTCTGATTTGATACAGGAGATGCTCGAGCAGTGCCAAACTTTAGATCTTTTGTATGTTGAAGATGATCAGGAAATTGCTGAATCTACCAAGGAAATGCTTAGCCCATTTTTTAAATCGATCACCTTGGCACACGATGGACTAGAAGGGCTGGAAGCCTATAAAAATGGGCAGTTCGATATCGTCCTTACCGATATAATGATGCCCAAACTAGACGGACGCTCTCTCTCTCGAAAAATTCGGGAAATAAATCCGCACCAAGCGATTATCGTGATATCCGCATTTGAAGAAATGGAGTATTTTAGAGAATTTATCGAAATCGGCATTAGCAAATTCGTTCCCAAACCACCTGAGTTTAAACATCTTTTGAACAGTTTCATCAGCACTGCAATCAGCATTAACAATGATAAAAAGGTGATTCTTCTGACAAAAGAGCTCAAGAAAGATTTGGATGAAAACAAAGAGCTCCTAAAAAGAATTATCGATACCGTCCCAATCCGTATCTTTTGGAAAGACAGGCAATCCCGTTTTTTAGGCTGTAACCGTCTTTTTGCACAAGATGCAGGGCTTGAGAGCGAAGCAGATTTTATCGGCAAAACCGATTATGATTTTTCATGGAAAAATGAGGCAAAAGACTACATAAAAGACGATCAAGAAGTGATCAAAAGCGGCATAAAAAAGCTCAATTTTGAGGAAAAACAAACCAAACAAGATGGAAGCCAGATGTGGCTGTCAACATCCAAAGTACCTTTGATGGATTCAAATGGGAATGTTGTCGGAATCCTGGGGGCATATTCTGACATCACTGCACAAAAAGACGCAATGAATGCAATTCAAGCAGCCAGGGATGAGCTAGGGTATCAGGCACAACATGATCCACTCACCGATTTGCCAAATCGTGTGCTGTATATGGACAGGCTGAATCATGCGATGAAAAAAGTAGAGCGTTCCCAAAAAAAACTTGCGGTTATGTTCATAGATTTGGATCGTTTTAAACAAATAAATGACTCTTTAGGTCATGAAACAGGGGATAAAATTGTCCAGCTGTTAGCCCATAGACTCTCTGCAATTCTAAGAAGCGAGGATACCGTCGCCCGTTTCGGGGGAGATGAATTCACCGTTTTACTCGAAGACATAACAGACATTTCCGCAGTCGCAGAGATTGCGGGTAAAATGGTAAAAGCCATGGATGAACCGTTTGATATCGATGACCATCACCTCCATTTAACCCTCAGTGCCGGAGTCAGCATCTATCCTGATGATGGCGATACCGCTGAAATTCTTATACGCAATGCGGATACGGCGATGTACCGTGCCAAAGACGAAGGACGCAATGCGTATACGTTTTACAACAAAGAGATGACCGATAAAACACTGTACAGCATGATGATGGCAAAAAATATTCGAACCGCATTGGAGCTAAAAGAATTTGAAGTCTACTACCAGCCGCAAATCGATGCCGTCGAGAACAAAGTGTTGGGAGTGGAAGCGCTCATACGATGGAAAACACCAAACGGATTTATTTCTCCCGCTGTTTTTATCCCCATAGCCGAAGAAGCAGGACTGATACACAAGATCGGCGAGTTCGTATTTTCCCAAGCAACCTCTCAAATAGCACAGTGGTATGCGCAAGGCTATAAACCGGGAAGAGTAGCCATCAACCTCTCTGCCATAGAACTGCAAAAAGAGAATTTTGTAGAGAGCATCATCCAAAGACTCGCAGACGCGAAATGTAAAAGCGATTGGATAGAGCTTGAAATTACGGAAGGGTATACGATGAAGCACGCCGATGAAGCGATCAGAATGCTGCAAAGACTCAAAGATGTCGGAATTCATCTCTCCATCGATGATTTTGGAACAGGCTATTCTTCACTCTCTTATTTGCAAAAACTTCCGATACATAAACTCAAAATCGACCAGTCTTTCGTCCGTGATATCCCCGGTAACCCAAACAGTGAAGCAATCGTTCAATCGATCATATTTTTAGCCAAAAGCATGCAATTTGACATCATAGCTGAGGGTGTCGAAACGCAAGAACAGCAAAACTATCTGGTATCAAAAGGGTGTTCAGCGATACAGGGCTATTACAATGCCAAACCAATGCCGGCATCCCAAATAGAAGTTTTTTTACAAAAATATGTCAAAACAAAAAATATACTAAATCCTACGGAGTCTTGAAAATAATGACTAAAAAACTCAATGCATTAATTGTTACAAGTACTCCAGATGCGGTACACGAACTCAATCTCGTAGAAAACGATGTTTTTGATGAAATTGACATTGTCCATTCTGCCGAAGATGCTTTGAATATTCACGAGATAGGACGTTTTGATATTATTTACATTGACTTCAATCTAGAAAATATGAACGCGAAAGAGCTGATATCAAATATCAAAAACTACGATAAGAATCAACTCTTTTCGGTAATCATCAGCGAAAAAGATGCCCCGCATCTCTTTTCAATCATAAAAAATGATGTCTCATTGTTTATGATTAAACCCATCAGTGCACAAAAATTTATCACTATAGCCAACCAAGCAGCATCTGTTTTAAAAGAGAGCATTGACTCGCAATCAACACAAATCTTTAACGAAAAACTCTCTCAGGAACATGAGCTTCAAACAAACATTCTTATTCAGCAGTCGAAACTAGCCCAAACCGGCGATATGATCTCTATGATTGCCCATCAATGGCGCCAGCCTCTGGCAGTCATTACTGCCATTACGGCAACCTTGCGAACACGAATAGACTTAGATGTTTATACAAAAACACAAAATCCATACGAGCAATTACAAGCAGATCTTTGCAATGCCTTTGAACGCATAGAAGAATCAGCAGATTACCTTTCTAAAACCGTCAATGATTTTCGTAATTTTTATCGTCCAGAAACAGGGCTCAGCACGTTTAAAGCCTCTGAATTGATAGACAGCGTATGCAGGATGGCATTATTGGACAAAGCGTTGCTTAATATCGATTTGAAAATAAACCATGACGATTCTATTATTTTGACATCCTATGAAAACGAACTCAAACAGGCACTCATCAACATCATCAACAATGCAAAAGATGCCTTTGGCGAACAAGAGATCGAAAATCCAAAACTGCGCATATCCGTCAAGCAAGGCGGAGAATTTGTTTACATTAACATTGCCGACAATGCAGGAGGGATCAGCTCATCCATTGTGGATCAGATTTTTCTCCCTTATTTTTCAACAAAAAGCAAAAAAAACGGAACGGGACTGGGACTGCATATGTCCAAAACGATTATAGAACATCACATAGAGGGAACACTGAGCGTGACAAATAATACGGCTTTTGGTGGAGCAGACTTTTGCATAAAAATACCTATCAATAAAATGGAAGTAGTATCATGATTACCACAAAAAATGTTTATAAATTTTCCAGTAAACTGCACGTACTTTACGTAGAAGATGATGTAAAGCTAAGAGAAGAAACGGTCTTGCTTTTAGAACCCTTTTTCGAAAAACTGCACATTGCCGTTGATGGCATAGATGGACTGGATAAGTACAACCGTCATTTTTATGACATTATTATCACCGACATCAATATGCCTCGGATGAATGGAATTGAGATGATACGTCATATGCGTGAAATCAATCCGGATCAAAAAGTAATCGCCATTTCCGCACATAACGAATCGGAGATTTTGATCAATTTGATTCGCAGCGGAATCAGCAGTTTTATCCTAAAACCTATCATGCACCAAGATTTGCTTAATATTCTTTATCCTGTATGTCGTGATGCTGATACGCAAAAAAGCAATATTGAGCTTTTTGAAATGCTAAACATTGAACGCGGCAGACTCAAAAAACAAATTCGCCTATTGGAGGCACAAGTCAATACCGTTTCCGTCAAACATCAGCAGGTCGAAAATCTTTTGGCGCACAGTCAACCGCAAATTTCAGAACCGCTCCTAAATGATTATTTTGCAAGCGATGAAGATGAAGGGGTTGAAAATGTTTTGTTTAACCATGACGATTGTGAGGAAATGGCAGAAATACTCAACGAAATCCCTGAACTGCTTGGACGTTTTTATGATGAACAAGACCTTGAACTCATCAAATCAGCAGGTTTGCAATTTGGTAAAGTTGCAAACATCCTGCTCCACTACACCCCGTTTTTAGATCCATTGGCACATAGTATGGAAGAGCTCTCGTTGACCATCGTTCAAAATATGGACACATTTGTTGCTCTGTACCAATCGAATCCTGATAACATTTTAGCCTTGTTTGATTCAATCAGTATCGACATGGACCGCTACATGAAACGGTTCTCCATAGAGAGTATGGCCATGAAAAACATCCATCACATTCATCAGCCTACAAGCATCAGTATTAAACAGGTCATAGGTCTGATACTTCCAGAAGCAATGGAAGAAGGTGAAATTGAATTTTTTTAATCAAATTTTTTTAGTTAAGGCAGGAAAAGAATGATAGGCAATGAAATATGGTCACAAAAACATTATCCCCTGAAGATAACGAAATGGGCTATTCTAATTCTCTCTCTCATTCTTTCTGCCATTATTTGGTCATTCACTACGAAATATTATGAAAATCAAGATCAACTCCGTTTTTCAAGAACCGTTCATTCAACAGCTAATAATATTACAAAATACATTTCTAAATACGAACTGGCTTTGCATGCAAGCGTAGGGATGATAGTAGCAAGCGATACGGTGACACGAGAAGAATGGTACCATTTTGTTCAAGAACTCAATTTGAATAAAAGTTATCCCGGACTTCAAGGAATCGGTTTTAGCATCATGCTTAATCCCGGTGATCTTCGCAATTTTGAAAAAAAAATACGTTCTGATAATTTCCCATCTTTTTCCATCTTCCCATCTGGTGTACGCGAACAATACTCAAGTGTTCTTTATCTGGAGCCCATGACTGCCAATAACCAAAAAACCATCGGATACGATATGTTTTCCCATCCTGTGTACAGAAGTGCCATGGAAAAAGCAAGAGATACAGGCGATGTGAGCACATCTGAAAAAGTATTTTTTACACAAAACAGCACCTCAGCCGGAATAGTCATGTACCATCCAGTATACCAAACAGGAAAAACGACCAATACGGTTCAAGAACGTCGAAACGCCCTGATAGGTTTTGCCTATAGCCCTATTCAAATGAATGCTATGATGAGTAAAATACCCAATGATAATTTGTACGTTAACTTAGAAATCTATGATGACAGTGAAATGAGCCATGACCATTTACTGTATCGATCGCAAAATGTATCTGACAATTCTCCAAAATATCATCGTGTTGAAAAACTGAACATCAATGGGACAATATGGTATGTCAAGTTCACCAGTACTGCCAAATTTGATAAAGAAGTAAGCCATACTTATCCCCTATTAGCCACTGCGGCCGGACTGCTTATCTATTTTATACTCGTATATATAATTATAAGAATTAGCGAAACCAAGCATTTCATTGAAAATAAGAACAATCAGCTTGCTTTTCTAAACACCATGATTGATGCTTCCAATGATATGATGTTTATCATCCGCATCAGTGATGGATACATTGAGTACATCAATAAATCAACAACCGCCATGGTAGGGTACACCCTAGAAGAGATACGCGAAGTAGGGATGGAAAGATTTAGGCGTCCGCTGACTGGAGATGAGTCTTTTAATGAGCATCTTCAAAATCTAAAACAGCAAAATAAAATGGTGGACTATGCTACCGTCATTTGTAAAGACGGGACAAGCTTTCCCGTAGAGGCGAGTGTTCGTATCTTCAACTACAATGGCATAGACTATAACATTGCTATGGTTCGAAATATCACTGACATACGCCGTGCGCAAGAGCAGATTAAAGCCAATGAGCACTTTTATCGAACCATTTTTTCAACCGTCAATGAAGCAATATTTGTTGTGGAAGGTAAAATCGTCATTGACTGTAATACCAGGGCTCTTGAACTCTTCAAAACAACTAAAACAATGTTAGTAGGCAACAGTATCGAAAATTCAATACGAAAAATCGCTTGTACCTCCTATGATTTTGATCACTATCTAAGTACTGCCGGTAATGCCCAACCCGTAGAAATAAAAGCATCATTGGTTTTATACGGAAATACGAAAAGCGCAAAAATTCTCAACATCGCGATAAGAGCTTTCGCTCCCAATGATCCTAAAATGATTGTTGTCATCCGTGACATTACAAAAGACGTTGAAGACGAAAAAAATTTAAAGATGCATTCACGACAAGCCCAGATGAACGAAATGATATCCATCATAGCCCATCAATGGCGCCAACCACTCACGGTTATCAATTCCATTAGTGCACACACCAAGATACAAGAATTATTGAAAGCAGATTCTAATGAAGTACTGATTGAAAATATGACAAAAATTGAAAAACAAATTCTTCATCTTTCTGAAACAATTACCGATTTCAAGGATTTTTTCATTCCCAATAAAGCCAAAGAAACCCTTAATTTCACTCAAATTATCATCAGCGCACTTAGTTTGATGGACCATCTTATTAAAAGTAACGAAATTGAGATACAAGAAGTTACCGTAAATAATCCAGAATTTTTTAGCTATAGAAACGAAATTATCCATGTTCTTATGACCATTTTGAAAAACGCTTTTGAAGCTTTTGAAGCGAATAAAACAAGAGATGCTAAAATCATCATCACTTTGGATCAAGACACCCAATACGCGATACTCACTATTCAAGACAATGCCGGAGGGATTTGCCCCGCTATTATTGACAAAGTATTTATCCCTTATTTTACGACGAAACATGATCAAGGGACCGGCTTAGGTCTTTATATGTCAAAAATGATTATTGAAGATAATTGTGACGGAACACTGGAAGTAAGCAGTCAAGATGACTACACAACATTTACGATCAAAATACCTCTCAAAAATGAGATTGAATAATGTTCACTGATCAAATGATCATCGTTACCTCTGCATGTGAAGAGACCCAATATCATGATGACTTAGCCAATCTTGGAGTCTCTAGGTTTGTCCCAAAACCGATGAACACACAACAAATGATTCAAATACTTTACGATGCATGTGAAAATATCTCTATGAAAACCTCGTCAACATAGATAATTGTTGTACAGATTGATATTATAAGATTCTTTGTACCAGCTAAGATCTTTCCCACGAATATCTAATAACACTTTTATGCAAATTCTGATTACATAGCATAACTTTAAAGTATAATAATTCGCTAAGAAAATTTAACAATTATCAAGATACTGCATGTCAATAACCAAGGGTGCTAATGCGTCAGTTTACTTATACATACGATACAACGAAAAACTTAACCTAATGGATTGAGTCTTATGCCATCTCAAACGCGAGTATGGTTTTAATCCAAATCTTTAGCGGTATTCTTGACTTAAAAATTATGCACGATGTTACACAAACTCTTTTAGATCAATTGCCACAAGCTACCCTTATCGGAACAACTACCAGCGGTGAAATTATCAATGGGAAAATGCAAGATGAAAGTATCGTAATTTCTATGTCCATTTTTGAAAATACTGCTCTAAAAAGTATTCATCTCATTGGTGACGATTCTGAGACAATGGGATATAAGATCGGCAGCAGTATCGTCGATCAGAGCACCAAGTGTATTATCATATTTGCCGATGGACTAAAATGCAATGGAGCAGCACTTCTTAGAGGTTTAAATGATATTTGCCCCAAAGAGATTGTTATTGCAGGAGGAATGTCTGGAGATAATAAAAATTTTGAAAAAAGTTATTGTATGCATGGCAATGATATTTTTGAAAAAGGTATTGTTGCCGTTGCCCTTTCCAATCCAGAACTGGAAATTTTTCATACCTATAACCTAAGCTGGAATCCAATCGGGAGAAAGATGAAAGTTACTAAATCTGTTGGTAATGTACTTTATGAGCTTGATAATGAACCTGTAAAAGATGTCTATTCTAAATACTTAGGTGCTAATGTTGTTGAGTCTATGCCTGCTTCAACAATTGAATTTCCTCTTATCATGCACGAGAGCGGTATTGATATCGCGAGATCTATGATTGCTCTTACGGATAACGGAGGGATTGTTTATGCGGGCAACATGCCTGAAGGATCAAATGTTCGCTTTGGTGTAGGCAGTCCAAATATGCTTGTAGATAATTCCAAAATTACCTCTAAACTTGCCAAAGAGAGCCCGATTGAAGGACTGTTTATCTATTCGTGTTCAGCAAGAAAAGCTTTTTTAGGTAAAGATCTTGAAGCTGAATTTATACCGCTGTCAAAAATAGCCCCTCTTGCAGGTTTTTTCACTTATGGTGAGTTTTATCATGGAACTGACCATAATGAGTTTCTTAATATTACAACAACCATTTTAGGGCTTTCTGAAACAAAACACATAGAATACAAAAACGATACCGATGAAGAAAACTTTATCCATCCCAGTTTTACAATTTCGGCGTTAGCCAATCTAGTTGAAGTAACGACGCAAGAAAATGAAGCCTATGCAAAAAAACTACAATTCAATATTGAACAAACTCAATACTATTTAGACATTGCTAAAGTCCTCATAATGGCTCTAGACAATGACAAAAACATCATTATGATTAATCAAGAAGGGGCAGATATATTGGGGTATTCCAAGGATGAAATTATCGGTAAAAACTTTATAGAAAATTTTATCCCGGAATCAATGCGTACAGAGACAAACTTTATTGCAGATAATATTCTCAATAAAGTGGTTGGGGCTCAAAACCATATACATGCTGTAGTAACTAAGAATGGTGATGAACGATTAATATCATGGAAAAATTCTGCACTGTACAATAAAGATGGTATCGGATTTGGCATACTTACTTCTGGTGAAGATATTACCGAAAAAGTAATGATGGAAAATCAACTACAACTTCAAACCAAGCATGAGCAAATGGGCGAAATGCTGACGATGATTGCTCATCAGTGGAGACAACCGCTGTCTGCTATATCCGTTATAGCATCCTCTTTAAGAGTTCAACAAGATTTAGAGACTCTTAGCTCTGAAAAGCTAGAAAAAGGGTTGATAAATATCGAAAACTATACACAGCATTTATCTGAAACAATTAATGATTTTAGAAATTTTTTCAAAAATGATACAACTAAAACCGATATCAAGCTTCATCAACTAGTAGAAGATGCTCTAAAAATTATAAGTCCAATATTTTCCAAGTGCGGCACTATCTTGAACATTGAATATCTATGCGAAGAAGAGATCAGTACGTATCCAAATGAATTTAAACAAGTTCTTTTGAATATATTTAAAAATGCCCAAGATGCCTTGGAAGATAAGAATATTATTACACCTAGCATTACAATAAAAACATACCAAGAAAATGACAAATATTGTATTTCTATCGAAGATAACGCAGGTGGCATTCCAAATACTGTTATTGATAAAATTTTTGAACCCTATTTCACCACTAAAAAATCCCTAAACGGGACAGGTTTAGGATTATACATGTCTAAAATAATTATTCATGAACATTGCAATGGAAGTATTGATGTGAAAAATACAGATGATGGTGCATTATTTATCATTCGATTAAATAAATAAGAGCGTTAAGAATTTCGTGTCAGCCACCATAGTTTACTATGGATAGGATCCATTTCAATATATAGATCCCTCTTTCCCGCTATTATATGCTGTTTGTAACTGATGAATAAATGCTTTGATTTCGTTCAAATTTGATTTAAAATCGAATTCTACGTTTTTATTTCTAGCGTTCGTTTCGAGTTCTTGGGCTAATTTCTGCATCGTCTCAAAACATAAAGAGGCTGCTCCACTTTTAATGTTATGCGCATTGATCTCTATGATGGTAAAATCTCGATTTTCTATCGCTATTTCGATGTCATTTTGTAGCTTTTCAAGAGATTCTACGTAGGAATTAAAAAGTTTTGTGACTAAACTAGGGCGAAAACTAAATTGTTTAGTAGATAACTCCAAGGCTGCTGCTATGTCTAGAGCTGGCAGTTGTGTTTGAACCGCAGAAGATGTATTATCTATACTGCATTGTGATTCAAATACTTTGGTACTGTATTTTCTAAGCAAGCTCTCTAATGCATTTATATCTATTGGTTTACTTAGATAATCCATCATTCCTATAGCTAAAAATCTTTCTTTGTCTCCTTCCAGAGCATTTGCTGTAAGAGCTATGATTGGGGTGGTATTTTTCAAATCATCAATTATGATTCTAGAGGCTTCTATACCATTGAGAATCGGCATATTGATATCCATGAAAATAAGATCGTACTGATTATTCTTCACCATCTCAACCGCTTCTTGACCATTGAGTGCAAAAGAGTATTCGATATTGTATTGGTCTAACAGTTCTGCAACAAGAATTCTATTAATATCATAATCTTCAGCGACAAGAATCTTTAAGCTAATCTCTTCTTTTGTCTCTTTCGCATTTATGTCTATTTTAATGACTTTGAGTCTCATTAATTCATTGTAAAGTATGGATGGGAATTCTTCAAAAAGGTTTATACAATAATGTCTTTCGTCTTCGTATTCAACATTCTCGCTTGTAAGAAGAAGAATTTTTGCGTGCTTGAATTTATTTCCAAATCCCATATCCTTGGAGATGATAATGGAACTGGCTTTATCTATGGCTTCATCGTACTCATTTAGGATCTCAAATTTCAAATGATAGTCATTGAGCTGCTTTGAAATATTTTTTAAAAACTTCTCTTCTTGGCCATAAAGATAAATAGTGAAGTTGGATAAATGTTCCTTGAGAGTTTTTTTATCGCTGCATGTTTTGTATTGGATATCAAAATAAAATTTGCTTCCTTGACCTTCTTCACTATCCAATTTAAGTTGACTTCCAAATGATCTTACAAGCTTGTCAGAAATGCTAAGCCCAAGCCCCGTTCCTCCAAATTTTCTCGTAGTTGAGCTGTCCGCTTGAGAAAATGGCTGAAATATTTTTTCTTGTCTATCCTTTGGTATCCCTATTCCTGTATCTTGGACACTAAAACGTATCATATTCTCATTATCGCGGTGAATTTTATGAAGCTTAATATCTACCGTCCCCTGTTCAGGAGTGAATTTGATTGCGTTGCCTATGAGGTTGGTCAAGATCTGTTTTATATGAAAGCTATCCAATTCAACACATTCTTCGAGCGAGGAATCTATAGATATCATATAAGATACGTTTTTCTCTTTGGCTTTTTGAGCTAAAAGCATAATGGTATCTTCAAACTCCATAAATGGATTGATTTTATTCAGTTCTATATTACTGTTGCCACTTTCCAATTTTGAAAAATCGAGAATATCGTTAATGATACCCAGCAACATTGCGCTAGAGTTTTTGATTAAATTGACGAACTTATCCTGTCGAGCATCCAATCGCGTATTTTCAAGCAGCTGTGTAAATCCTAAAATAGCGTTCATCGGAGTTCTTATTTCATGACTCATATTTGCCAAGAAATTTGATTTTTCTTTTTCAGCCTCTTGCGACTTAACCCTTGCTTCTTCTATTTCGGTAATGTCTGTAAGCGTCGCTAGAAAGATCTCTTTTTCATCCATGGACATCTGTGCCAATTTAACGCTGTACACTTTTTTGTTAATCATTGCGAGATGAACTTTTTGAGGCTCATCAAGGATAGGTTGCGCCCAAAAATGTTCAGCAGTAGATTCTCTTAAAAAACCTTCTTTTGGCTCAAATAGTTCACATACACAGCTATGCTTTACTTTAAAAGTATCCAAAGAGTCAAAGCCGAAAGTTTCAAAAAACTTTTTATTCACTTCGCTGACGCCCTCTTTTGGATTAAACAAAACGATAATGCTTTCTTGGTTATCCAATATTTGAGAAACCCTCTGCTTTTGAGCTTCCAGTTTGTTTTGGTATTCAATCGTTTTTGTGACATCCTCTCGCAGAGCCATAAATTCAACGATTTCGCCATCTCGATTTAGCAAGGGCACGATAGTGGCGTTGACGTGGTAGGTACTTCCATCTTTCGCCATATTGGGAAATATCCCTTGCCACGGTTTCTTGCTCAGTATCGTTGTCCACATATCCTTAAAGAGCGATTTGTCATTACTTGGATGCCTTACAATATTATGATGGTGTCCGACAAGTTCTTCTTCGCTGTAGCCGCTTATTTTGCAAAAGTTTGAGTTGACATATTTTATTTTACCGTGAACATCGGTGGTGCTGACGATCAAAGAAGCGTCTATTGCCTCTTTATACTGTTTGAGCATATAAACCATTTCATGGTTTTCATCGGTTCTTTCTTCAAGAAGCTTTTGCAAAGAGATGTTTTGTTCGAGGATTTTGTTTTTGGCCAATTCCAGCTCTTGGGAGTTTAGCCCTATCGTATGCTCTAGGAATTTTTTCTCACCATAAAGCTCCTCATAGCTTTGCGAAATGTCCTCGATAAACGCTAGAGTTTCGCTCGAAAATGATGAGATATCATAGGTTTTACCAAAATGCCTGGCTATTTGTCTGTTGAGTAGTCTGTGCATGATTAGTTTTCGTAAATCGCTGTCAACGTCATCGTTTGATTATGGAGGCTACATTGCAATTTATTTACCTCGAAGGGAGCAATTTCGCCATACGAGTAAAAACCAATCAGATTTATGTTACTCCCTAGAGTTTCCCCCACTTCTTCAAGCTCCTCGTCTATGAGTTGTCCCAATACAAGTTTACGGCCAACACAGCTAACTACAAGCCCAAGGGCCGGTTTATCGTTTGCAATAACTATTTTGTTTGCAGCATGACCGGCACCCTGTATAAGCTCATCTGTATCTGGCTTCATAAGTTTGGCATAGTAGCCTTCCGGTACGTCTCCGGCGAAAGTGATGGATTTGTTCTCTTCATCAATTCCCAGAAGCGTTCGAATGACTTCCGAATCGTTATCGTCTTTTTTTATACTAAGTGGAAAACGCAGTCCGCTGTTTGGTAAGTCTTTCGCATAATCTCCAAGATATCTTTTATAAAAATCAAGAGCAGGTTCGTTATCGATTTCGTACAATACATTCGCTTTTGACTTCGTGATGACTCTATTGGTTCCAAACTCACTCCATCCGCCAAAACACCCGCTGCTTATAATTAGGTTCTCTCCATAAAATCCAACTGCCGATATTATCGACGCTTTAGGCTCGTCGTCACAGATCACATACGTTTCTTGAAATCTTGCTCCATCTCCTGCCAGGCCTCCTGTTACTTCTACATTCGTTAATGCTAAATTTACTCCTTTTACAAGGTCCGATCCATTGATTTTTAGGCCATCTGAGAGCAAAAATATATGTTTTAGCCCCTCTTTACTTAATTTGTTCACGAGCTCATAGGATAAATCGCTCAGAGACTCCCCTTCGTGATACTCAATACTCTGAACTTCAACACGAGAGCTTTCAAATTTCACAGCCGTTGCAACTATGGGAAACTTCGATATTTCTCTTCCTAATATGTTCCCAGAAGATGATGAGCCAATCAAATGGCTGTTTGGAAATCTTGCTTTAATCGTCTCATATGTCGCTCTTAGTTTTATGATGTCGGTATCACCGAATATAAACACTATATCTGCCGTCTCACCATCCGTTAGCCCTTGTGAAGCGTATTCCCAAACGTTATCTTTTAATACCAGGTTATCAATTTTCATCGCTTTCTCCTATTCTTCAAATTTTAAATAAATTTCTTTTATTTTTTGTATGTTTTGTGTAAACAACTCAACCAGTTTGGGATCAAAATGTTTACCTGATTCTTGTTTTAAAAACTCAGTGGCATCTTCAAACGTCCACGGTTTTTTGTATGGTCGCTGTGACGTTAAAGCGTCAAAAACATCTGCTATAGCGGTTATACGACCATAAATATGAATTTCTTCACCCCGTATTCCCGTATGATAACCGGTGCCATCGTATTTTTCATGATGATGCTTTGCGATGATGGCACCGGCTACCAGGTAAGGATTTTTACTCTCTTTGAGAATCTCGTATCCAATACTCGCATGCGTTTGCATTATTTCATACTCGTCTGCTTCCAATTTTGCCGGCTTTAAAAGGATATTGTCTCTTATGGCCACTTTTCCAACGTCATGAAGCGGAGAAGCGAAAAAAATGATGTCCTGTTCTCTTTCATCTAATCCGTATTCTTTGGCTAAAAGTTTTGAGTAGTGAGCAACCCTGGCTATGTGACTGCCAGTTTCAGGATCTCTATACTCTGCCAGACGGGAAATTATCCTGAGCGCTTCGTGTTCTCGCTCAACAAGATCGGAAGTTGCTTTTTTTACTTCTTCTTGAAGTCTACCGTTGAAATCTTTTAGATCAAGTTTGAGTTGTATAATTTTAGAAAAGTTTTTTATTTTTGCTTTAAACTCGGCCAAATTTACCGGCTTTGTCAAAAAGTCGGCAGCACCAATGTTCAGCGCTTCTAGTTTTAATTCATTATTGTCACTTACAGCCGTAACCATAATGGGAATCAGCTCTTCTTGGATACTAAGAGCTTCTTTTATTAGTTCAAGTCCATCAAGTTGCGGCATCATATAATCCGCCAGCATCATATCAACTCTTTGTGTTTTGATATGCTCCAAAGCATCCAATGGATTTTGAAAACTTATCACCTCAATCCCAATATCACTAGCCATTTCCTCAATGATAACAAGATTTATATACGTGTCATCAACGGATATTATTTTTAACTCATTCACGAAAAATCCTTATATGTTTAGTATAATAACTACTTACTTAAACCCGAATATTTTTTTAAAAGATTCTTTCATTTTCATATCCCCATACGATTTGCTACAGAAACGATCTTCAATATTTGTTCCTCCAAAGCGTTTCTGAGGGAAGCTCTCCAAAAAAACTTTTGTATATTTTGGCAAAGTGACTCATGTGATAGAAACCATGTTGCAGTGCTATGTGCTCAATCTGTGTCGTTTTTGGATCAGAATACTCTAATATTTTTTTGATCTTTCCTAACCTGACACTCAACAAATATTGCTTAGGAGTCATTGCGTAATGTTTATGAAATGTCAGATAAGCGTTACGTTCTGAAATATTGAGCTCTCTGCACAAAGACTCTATATTAATGTCTTGTTTATATCTAAGTTTTATCAATTTAAAAAGACTCTCTGCTGTTTCAATCCACTTCGATTCACTGTGTTCATGTGCGCTTGTATAAACCAAATTAAGCATTTCATCAATAATGGTTTTTTCAAGCATAATCATATTTTCGGGGAGGAGTAAAAAAGTGTGCTTTATTTGTACAGCTTCCAAAATCCGCATCAATTTCTCTTTAACCGCATCTAAAATTTCTGCATTGCATACTCGCAACTCAAATTTTTTCTCAATAGGATATTTTTCAAGAAATCTTCCCTCATATTGCTCTCGAAATAGTTTGCGATTAATTGCCACACTCAAAAAGCTAACGGGTTCCACAAAGACGGCATCAATTTCAGCGCCGTGCTCAAGAACCGCCAAATGATGCTTTTTCATTGTATGCTTATGCTGAACAATGGACGCATCGTTAAGAATCACTACAAAAGAGATAGCATTAGAGGGAACATCGCCGTTTACTGCTATTTGTATAGAGTGGCGGACTATACCAAGTTGAACATTATAGGTATGAAAAGCATCCAACTCAGAAATAAATGCCCCGCGTCTTAGTTGAATCCGATCTAAATTCCACGCATGTACTTCTAAATCTGCTAAACACTTAGCACGCTTAAAAATCATATGACCTGCAGGGAATAAAGAATTATCAGAATCCATGAAACTTCTTTCTAAAATGTCTTTACTATTCTATCAGATTCTTTTATTAAATAATTTTTTGTAATAACACTTTTCTGCAAGTTTGGCTTTATCTGGCATTAAAAACCATTTTCATTTATTTTACTCCTCATAATTACTTATCCATTCTTTACATGGCAGCAGCAATTCTGAATAGGGAAGTGTTTTATCCTCTGCTTGCGCTGCTTCCTCGATTTTTTTAAACACTTCATATACTTGATTGAATTTCATATTTCCTGCACTTCCTTTTAGAGAATGACTGCATCGTTCAATTTGGGCATAGTCATTAATGGCAATTGCTTCTTCTAGTTTTTTTAGATTGATTGCCGCTTCTGCGAAAAAACTCTTAATAAGCATCCCAACGTGTTTTGGTTTGATGCCCATCTGACTTGCTATAATTGGATAATCTTCTTCTGTGATGCTCAAAAAATCATATTGCCTAGTTGCCTCAGAATCATCGGTTAATACTTGCGACTCTAATCCCGTTTTTACATGCATCTGTGTGTTATCGCGTCTTCGAATTTTTATCAATTCAGGGACAACAAAATGGCTAAAGTGTTTTGCATTAATGGGTTTTCGGATAAATCGTTTCCCACCAACATCTTTCATACGTGAAACATTGTCCATGTGCTCATCCGCGCTAACGATGAATAAAGTGGATACATATTGCTTAGAAAGTTTAAGAAGCTGGCTGACGAATTCAAATCCATCCATTCCCGGCATATGAATATCGCTGAAAATAATATTTGCACCATGTGTATCAATATAAGACAGTGCTTCTCTCGCATCTGCAAAAGTAATGATATTTTCTTCTTCAACACCTAAGTTTTCCAAAAGAGCTTTAATTGTTAGTAATACCGTTTTTGAATCATCGACTACAACTACTTTCATTTATACTGCCACTTTCTATTGTTTTCTTTATCATCGACGATTAGTACTATATTCATATTTAACTTCGTCTGTACTAGTTCATTTACGGCAATATTAGGTATAGAACTATTCAGCTTTTTATAATATTCAAGATATGAAGAGTTTCATTAATATTTTTTTATTATTCTAACATTAAATATAGTTTTTATAAGTTTGCATCATAAAACTTGCATAAAACTGATATTAAAAAGTTCCAAAGTAAGATTACACAATATAAAGGGGTTGTTTTTATTAAAAAAGAGGATTGTGTAAACTACTTTGCCAGCCATCCCTCTATCTCTTCTATAAAAAATTCAATTGATCCGTCCAAGACATGATTGGCTCCCTCAACACCATATTGTCGATAATTCTCATTAACGAGCGGTAAACGAATCGCGGCAAAAGCTTCATCTTCACTACTACTTTTACCCCAAATGTCAAATGTTTTTATCTTTATCTTCGGCATATTATCGGTACACGATATCAATTTGCTTTTATTCCCGCGACACCCTACAGCAATATATCCTGTAATCGGTGCATTAGGATGTGAGACTAAATAACTGCTGGTCATCCCTGCACCCAGAGAATGCCCCATCAAGTAAATCTTTTTAACACCCTTACTGTGTAAAAAGGAAATCGCCTGATCAATCATGGCATCAACTTTTGGCTGTTCCTTTTCATAATCTTCATATGCTTCATATTGATTAGGCATTTGTAACGATAAGGTATGAAAACCCAAGTCTTGATTGAGAGCCAAACGTAAAGGCTTAACCACTTTAAAATCAGGGTCCATTCCTTTACCGTGTGCCAAAATCATACCAGTGTCACTTTTGCCCTCCAAATAGAGCGCTTTTTCAGGTATTGATACAGCAAACAAATAAACGGGTAGTAAGAGAAACATCAGAGGAAAACGCATAGAATATCCTTTATTTTTATATAAGCATACTTTATTTGTGCAAATTTTGTGTAAAAATGGCATTAATTTCAAACGATTAGAGCTAAAACCAAATGGAAAACTACTATTTGTACGAATATAATATTTAATTCTAAAATCCGCTAACCATAAAATCCAAAGCAGCGATTATATCACTACGATTATCTTGTAATGAGCCACACTTTTCTCCTAAAACGGACTTATGCACACCAGCAAGTTCTTGAGTCAATAAAACATACATTTTTTTATCAATTTCAAACTCTGGATTGAGATACTTAATCGCTTTAATATTTATACTTAACGGCACTACTACTCTTGTCTCCAAGGAGGAGAGAATTTCAGACTGTATATCAAGTAAGTAAGGAAATTCCGAGGCACTATCAATATTATTATTTTTATAAATATCGAACTGTGACATTAAAAACGTCTCAAACGATCAGAGAAAGTTCCCTGACTGGCTATACGCTCATTGTAATCCTCGATTGCTTCTTTGTTTTCTTGAAGCCACAGGGATTCTTTTTGCACTGCGATGGTTTGTGCTAACTTCTCTTCAAGTAGTTTTGAAAGATTAATCTTAAGAGCTTTAGCTTGTTGAATGAGATCGCTATTTATGCTGAGATTTGCTGATTGTTTAGGAGCATTTTGGTTGTAATAAGCAGTCATGATAATATCCTATGCGCATTGTTTATGCGTATTATAACGTATTTCAAACTCAATGGATCATATGTGTAAAATAGCTTACAGTAAAAAAATCTTGATAAAATCCATAGAAATGTTGTAAATACTGAGCGTAGCGAGGATATAAGTAGAGAATGTGGTAGTCACTTGAATCAAATAAAAGGGGTGATTTTTACTAAAAAAGAGGATTGTGGTGGGTCAAGCAGGATTTGAACCTGCGACAACTCCGTTATGAGCGGAGGGCTCTAACCACTGAACTATTGACCCGTTTGTGGAGCGCAATTATAAGCGCTATTAGATTAGACGAAGCTTTTTTTACCAACATTATCGTATAAATATCGAAATTTATACGCTATCAGATTTTCCATCACCGCAAACAGCACCATAAAGTTGACAAAACTGCTCCCTCCATAACTAAACATGGGCAAAGGAACCCCGACGACCGGGAAAAGCCCCATCGTCATTGCGATATTGATACTCATGTAAATGAAAATCAGAAGTGATAAACCTCCGGAGACTACTTTAGTGTAATAGTCACTTGCCCAGTTAGAGAGCATCAAGAGATGGATAATGAGCGCAGAATACAGAGAAATGAGAAAGAATGCTCCCAGAAATCCAAATCGTTCAACAACATAAGCGAAAATAAAATCACTCGAAGCAATTGGGAGGAATTTCATTTGTGTCTGTGTTGCATCTGCTTTTTCTTTGCCTGTAAAGCCGCCTGAACCGATTGCAATAATGGACTGCTCGACGTGATAGCTGGGCTTTTCACTGACAAAATCAAGCAAACGCTGTCGTTGATAATCGTGCAGCTGTGTGTAAATGAGCGGTAATGAGATCAAGAAAACAGCCCCTAATCCAATCCAGACTTTCCAATGAACACCGACCAAAAATAAAATACCAAATCCCAACAACGCCAATACCGTAGCCGTTCCCAAATCCGGTTCTTTGGCAATAAGGATAAACGGCAAAAGAATAAAAAACGAAAGTTTCATGAACTCTTTAAAGCGATAACCGTCTCTCTGCGGAGGATTTCGGCTGATTAAATAGGCCAACATCAGAACAAATGCAGGCTTGATAAGCTCAGAGGGCTGTAATGTAAAATGAACAAAAGGGATTTCAATCCATCTCTTTGCTCCCAACCTCGCATGTCCAACAAATTCTACCGCAACCAGCAATAAGACACTCCCCCAATAAAAAATTGGAATGAGCCAAAACATACGCCGTACGGGTAATAAAAACAATGTTACAAATACACCGATACCTACAAAAACATAGGTCAAATGTTTTTGTCCAAGCGTAGGATGAATCTCATTGATCAGCCAGCCTGAGAGAAAAATAATAGGGACTAGTAGCACAACAGTCACAAAGTCAAAGTGTGCTAAAATTCTACGATCAATATTGAGCACTGCAATCTCATCTTTAAATTAAATAATTTTGAGTGAATTGTAGCATAAGGGGACTTAACCCCAAAGGACTCAATTTCAAGGAAATGAATGGAACGTGAAAATATAACTTTTAAGGTTGAAGAGGCCATGCGTCTCGACCTGTTTTTGGTCGAAAAGCTAGCTCAAACACGTAACCAAATTGCGCAGCTCATTGAGCAAAATGCGATCGAAATCAACGGTAAACGATGTGCCAAACCCGGGGTAAAACTCAAAGAGGGACAATACGTCCAGATACTTTTTCCAAAAGCAAAATCAACCCCTGCAATGGTGATCGATTTTGATGTCGAAATTTTATACGAAGATGACGATATTTTGGTCATCAACAAACCAAGTTCGCTCACCGTTCACCCAGCACCCAGCGTCAAAGAACCCACCCTTGTCGATTGGCTCAAGCATCAGGGGATCAGTCTCTCAACCCTCAGCGGTGAAGAACGTCATGGAATCGTTCACAGGCTTGACCGAGGTACGAGCGGTGTGATGGTGGTCGCCAAAAACAACACGGCGCACGAAGCACTTTCCCAACAGCTTCAAGACAAAAGCATGGGACGCTATTACCTAGCCGTTTGTACCCCTCCTCTCAAAGATGAAGAGACAACGATTGACAGACCCATAGGGCGAAGTGCACAAAATCGCCTCAAAATGGCGATTAATGAAGCCGGTAAAAGCGCCAAAACAATGTTTCGAAAACTCCTCACATCCCACGATGCCAACAGCGAACTCATTGTCTGTAAACTCTTCTCAGGTCGAACGCACCAAATCCGTGTTCATCTCGAATCCATCAGCCGTCATATCCACGGTGATCACCTCTACGGCGGGCAAACCAAAGACATCAAGGTGGAACATATTTTGCTCCATGCCTATATGCTGTATTTGGTTCATCCAACCACGGGTGAATCCCTCCATTTCAAGGCTCCACTGGACGCAGTTATGGAGACTTATTTAAACAAACACTTTAATTTAAAGGAACTTCATGCGAACATCGATGCTATACGCTTTGAGCATCTCTTTAGCGCTTAATCTTTTTACCGGATGCAGTAAACTGCCAACTCCCGAAAAAGTCATTACGATTGATCCTACACTAAGCGTTCCTTCATTGAACGGTTCTTTATCTGACATTACTTCTACTGCATTTGAGTGGAAAGCAATCGAAGACCCAAGAGTAAGCGGGTTTTATGTCTACCGATCGTCACAAAGCAACGAAGATAAAAAACTTCAGCGTATTGCTACGATTGAGAGTCGCTATGCAACCCATTTTGTAGATGATCATCTGGTTCCCAACACTCAGTACCAATACCGCTTTTCGTCTAAAGGAAAAGAAAATACTGAGTCTCCTGCCAGTGAGACCATCAGTGTAAGTACGCTCCCCATGATCGCTCCTGTTAGCTTTTTTCAATCCGTAGGCAATATGCCGCGAAGCGCAAAACTCTTGTGGCGTCCGCATCCTAACGCTAAAATCAACAGTTACATCATCGATCGCCTAAACGTTAACGATCAAAAATGGATTGAAATAGCTACCATCACAGGACGTTTAAATGCAGAATTTATCGATCGTGATCTCAAAGACGGCCAAATTTATTATTATCGTGTACGTGCCGTCACGTATGACAAACTGATTACTGAACCTAGTGAAACCAGCAAACTCGTTACCAAACCGTTACCTCCTGAGATCAAGAACATCACTTCGACCAATGATCTTCCAAAAGCGATCGCATTAAGCTGGGAAGCGAGTCCTATTAATGATTTGAATCATTATAATATTTATCGTTCCAGCACCTCAAACGGTACGTATGCTTACCATGTAAAACTCAATGAGACTAAATTTACCGACATCACTAAAGAAGATGGCGAAATTTTCTTTTATAAAATTACGGCTGTCGATAAAGATGATTTAGAAGGCCCTCAAAGTGCCCCAATTGTTCAAGGTTCCAGTTTAGTTAAACCAAAAACTCCAACCTCATTTGACGGAAAAATAGGCCCTAACGGTGCTGATTTAACGTGGATCAACAGCGATCCTAGAGCGGTATCGTATACCGTCATCAAAACAACCAAAAAAAGCTGGATAGATCGTGTTAGTGTTGAAATCAACAGCATTGCTGATATGAAATTTCACGATGGGGACGTTACTGCCAACGTCGAGTATCTCTACGAAGTTATCAGCGTAGACAAAGATGGCATTCGTTCTCTTCCAACCCTTCCGATTTCACTTCATTATGAGACCAAATAACGTATGCCGCATTTACATCTAGAATCGTTTCATCCCATTGCACTTCCTGCGACCCAAGGGGATGTTGCTTTTTATTTTATCGCTACTTCACGCGGTGAGGGTAAAGAGTCCTTAATCGCCACCCGTTTTCGGGATCGTGAATTTTTCATTTTACATAAAATGAGCGGTGAAAAACATCTCCTAAAAAGTGACAAAATTACCCGTCCCTCACCCAATTATTTGATCAAGCAAGCCCTTCTTGCGTATGCATGCCATGCCAATATTACGATACTGGATTCCAACGTGGATACTGCAGGAGAAAACGTTCATCTCAAAACGCATGATGCCCTCAAATCCGTCGACTTTTTTGCCGATCATTTTCCAACCGGTCGTGAAGTTCGCCTCGAAGTAGGATTTGGCTCTGCGCGACACCTTCTGCATCAAGCAGCCAAAAATCCTGACATTTTATTTATCGGTCTTGAGATACACAAACCCTCTATCGAACAGGCACTCAAACAAATCACCATCCAAAACCTCACGAATATTATGGTTTTAGATTACGATGCACGTTTATTTTTAGAGCTTATCCCCTCCAATGTCCTTAGCCGTATCTATGTCCATTTCCCTGTTCCGTGGGACAAAAAACCTCACAGACGCGTCATCAGCGATGTCTTTGTAGAAGAAGCTCTGCGTACTCTTGCGGTGCAAGGGAGACTTGAGTTGCGTACCGACAGTGAAAACTATTATCGCTTTGCTCTTGAAACCTATTCTCATCCCGCCTATGCACGATTTGAAGTACGAAAAAATCAGGAAATTGCCATCGTAAGCAAATACGAAGACCGATGGAAGCGCATGGAAAAAAACATCTATGACGTAACTCTCATCAATGATTTTGAAAGTCCTCAAAAAGTATTAGAAGGGGAATTTTCCTTTAGTGAAACGCCAATTGATGATGCTATCCTGCCAAAACTGGAGCGTCAAACTTTCAGACGGGATTGGGGCTTTTTGAATACGGAAGCCAGCTTTGATATACGTGAGGGAGGATGGATGCTTCGCCTTGCGATGGGAAGTTTTGATCGTCCTGAACATCTGTATTTGATTGTTGAAAATGGGAAAGCCCGTTATTTTCCAACGCAGCCGGTTCGCTCAAGCGCCAATCTAAAAGCCCATATCTTATTAAACGAGTTGCTACATGGATAAAGTCATTATCGCCCAAAACCTTTCTCTTTCGTACAAAGAGTTCGAAACCATCATCTCCAAAGCAAGCTTTTCAATTGATGCCGGAAGCTTTGTCTTTATTACCGGAGCCAGCGGAAGCGGTAAATCAACGCTTCTTAAATCCTTTTACGGTGCTATCGAACCGAAACAGGGACAGCTAAGTGTAGGCGGTGTTAACATGAACCGTATCAGCACATCAAAACTCAATTTTCTGCGCCGTCATATCGGTATTGTATTTCAAGATTACAAACTCATCAAAGAGTGGACAATTGAAAAAAATGTCATGCTTCCTCTCATCATTTCAGGCTATACAAGCGATGTTAGCGGCACCCAGGTTCAAAAACTTCTAGGCCATGTCAAACTGATTCATCAAGCAGGGAAATATCCACTGGAGCTTAGTGGCGGAGAGCAACAGCGTGTGGCAATGGCACGGGCACTGGCACATAACCCTATTTTGATCCTCGCGGATGAACCGACAGGTAATTTGGATGAATATTCATCTTCGGTTATTTGGAGCTTGTTAGAGGGAGCCAATACTCAGCTTAAAACAACCGTTGTGGTTGTGACTCACCACATTCCAGAAGAACTTAATGTTCCATACAAACACTATCATATCGACGCGGGTAACATCAATGAAATCGCTTAAAAATCACATATCTCTCATTATCGCCCTTTTTACCGTTTTGGCCTCCGTTCAAATTTATGTTGCCGTAGATCGTACCATTGCGGCGTATGAAACACGTCTAAAAGATGACTATTCAGTTATTGTTGTTTCCAACAAAGCATTTGTTCCATCAGAGTTCAAATCCATGAGTTCGATGATTGAGCGAAGTGAACCCATCAGCACTGCCCAAGTACTAGACCGTCTTAAAGGGGAAATGAGTCAAAAAAATCTTGATCTCTTACGATTAACTCTGCCAAAGTTTTACCGTATTTATCTGAACCGATACCCATCACCCAAAGAGATCAATAATCTCCAGCGTCTTTTACAACGTAACCCTGCGATTGAGCGGGTTGAGGGATTTGCGCAAACACACGATACGATTTATAAGCTTATGCTTCTTTTCAAAAATGTTGTCCAGGTCTTCTCCATAGCTATTGCCGCTGTTACTTCACTGCTGATTCTCAAGGAAATGCGTCTTTGGCAGTTTCAACATGCGGAACGTATGAGTATTATGGCGCTCTTTGGTGCTCCGGTATGGCTTCGTTCTGCCGTCTTATTTCGGTTGGCCATCGTGGATGCAATTATCGCAACGATTATTTTATGTTTGGCTTTTTACGTCATCGATTATTATGGCTTTTTAATCACTCAACTCAAAGCGGTCGGTATCAGCGTTCAACTTTTCAACTTTGTAAATGACTCCCTTCGCTCTTTAGGAATTGCTTTGGGCATATCGGTTGCATTAACCTTTATGATCGTTATTTTTCCTAATGAAGAGGACTAAATGACCTTTTTTCACCGTTCCCTTATCTTGGCAACCTTACTGAGTCTAAGTGTCTATGGTGCAAAAATAGATGAGCGAATACTATTGGCTACCTCTAAGCTAAATCAAGCCAAACAGACTTACTCATCCCTTAATAGCAAACTTGAAGAAACCGCCAATAAAATTTTGCAACAAAAACAAGTCGTTGGTATTCAACAACAAAAAATCAATACCCTCGTCACTGAACTCAATTCTAAAGAATCCGTGTATCAAGCCAATAAATCAAGTTTGCATTCTCTGGAAGCACAACAAAATCAACTGATTAAAACACAAAATGATATTGAGCAGAAGCTTGTATTTGCCATTGCACGCAACACTTCCATCTCTCTTCTTGTGAACGATGATCGTGCTAAAGAAGCAAATGCGATTATCACCGAAGAGGCATTGAAACTCCATCTCAAACAAATCAATCAAGAGATCAAAGAACTCAATTTTATTTTTGGTGAAAATGCCACCAAAATTGCTGCCCTCTCTTCTCAAACAACGGTACTCAAAAAATCAATTGCTATTATCGATCAGCAAAAACAAAATGTCCTAGCGACAAAGCTGCAAAATGAAAAAGCAATTGCTGCTTTGGAAAAAGAGAAACAAGAGTACAAACGTTCTCTTGGCCGCATTTTAAATCAACAACAATCACTTCAAAATACTCTTGCCAGCTTGAATATCATTAAGCGCGAGTCTATGAAGCCTCAAAAAGCCCCTCCTGCGATGATAGCGGCAAAACCTGGTTCAAAACCACTTCCCCAAGGTGCGCGTGAAGCTATTGCCTCATATCAGCCGTCTAAAACAGCCAATTACAGCGGTGATCGCTCAATTGCTCCGCTGGATGGCTACAGCGTAACAAAACGTTTCGGTATGTATACCGATCCTGTTTATGGCATCAAAATTCACAATGAATCCGTTTCACTGCGCCCTAACGAAGCCGATGCAAAAGTAAAAGCTGTTTTTAACGGCAAAGTTATTTTTGCAAAATCAACCGCAATGCTGGAGAACGTTGTCATCATTGAGCACGATAACGGATTGCATACCATCTATGCACATATGGACAGAATTGCCCCTACTATCTCCGTGGGTCAGCGATTAAAGCAAGGTGCTATTATCGGTCGTGTGGCGCGTGAACTTATGTTTCAAGTCACCCAGCGCAATGCCCATATTGACCCGTTGCAAGTCATTCGATAATTAAAAAGGCCAAACAGACTGAATCATCTTACTTGCCCAGCCTTGGTTCACGGAGCGGTCAATATCCCCTTCGTTAGCATACATGATTTTAGCATCCGAGATTTTAGCCGAGCTGATTTGATTATTCTGATCAATGTCGTACGGACGAATAACACCGCTTAGCTGCATGATCTGTTTTTGATCATCTACCATGATTTCACGACGCCCTACAATAAAATAGTTGCCATTGACCATCACTTTGACAACGCGAGCAGAAACAGTTGTCGTAAAGGAAGCATTCTTAGTAGCAGTACCTGACCCGGCATATTCAGAACTTGAACCGGCACTAAATCCGATATTAGCAAGTCCGTTGAGTTTGCTAGCCGCAGAATTAATCGCAGAATTCGTTCCAGCGTTTGTAAAAGCTCCCCCATTGAGACCTACCGTATCAGCTTCAGCGAGCGCTTTAACCGCTCTATTAGAACTCGTTGCTGTTTCAGAAATGACAACAGTGACAATGTCATTTACACGCATCGCTTTTTGATCAGAAAACAAAGGGCTGTTCCCTTGTCCAAACAAGCTGCCGCGTGCAACAAAACTGCCTTCATCTTCACGTTCAGGCATCTCTTCCACATACTTAGGAGGAGTGAAGGTGATATCAGGTTCAGTGAGTCTGGCGGTACACCCACTGATAAGTAACGATATGGCAACACATGAAAGATAGATTTTAGGCACTGTAATCGTCCATTCAAGAAGGTTATTTAGCTATAATAAGCAAAAAGAGTTCCAAGGAAAGAAGATGAGTTTAAAAGAGCAAATCAATACTGATATTAAAACTGCTATGAAAGAAAAAGAGGTCGTTAAACGTGATGCATTACGTCTTCTTAGCAGTGCTATGAAACAAATCGAAGTGGATGAGCGCAAAGAACTAAGTGATGAAGATATTATCAAAATTATACAAAAACAGGTCAAACAACGTAATGATTCAATGACACAATATAAAGAAGCCGGACGTGATGATTTATACGAGATAGAAGCTGCTGAAGCTGCAATTTTTGAAACCTACCTTCCAAAACAGCTAAGTGATGAAGAACTCCAAGCCGCTATAGGTGCTATTATTACCGAAGTAAATGCAACTACTCTAAAAGATATCGGCAAGATCATGGCTGCTGCATCAAAAAGCATTGGCGCGTTAGCGGATGGAAAACGCATCAATGAATGTGCTAAGAAATTTTTGAGCTAAAAGGGTTAGTTCTTCTTAGCCTCGATATGAGAACATAACTCTACAGAAGCGATCCTAAACACAATAGAGTTTTGAAAGATGAGAGGATGTGCGTACTGGCACGTCACAATTCCCTCACAAGGTGAAACTATTTTTTCAAGTTTTTCACCGCTCAAGGCATCTATAATTTTACCAAGAACTTCTCCTCTTTGAATATGAGCCCCACATTGTACTTTTGAAATAAAAATACCCGCACGCGATGCTTTGAGTAAAGTAATACGGTTTGGATCCACTATATTACTCTTTCGTCCCTCAAAAACCGGAATGTTTAACATTTCACGTTTAGATAGAAATCGTACAATCGATGTATGTACTTCGTTACTGACATTTTTATCTATCGCCCCATTTTTTCCAAAAACGATTGAAAATGCTTTCGTTTCCCACAGCTGCCAATTATATTGAAGCATAGCCGTTTCAACAGGGTCGTGCGGACGATAATGGACAAAGCCCAAGCCCAAGTCTTTAGTACATTCCAAATCTTCGTAACCGCTTTGAATCAATTTAACATACGGCAGGCACATCCCCTGATCACGTCGACCTTCTAAAATAATCCCATAATCATACCCTTTGAGTGTTTCAAAAAGCCGCGATGCGATGCGCTGTGTTGTTTCACCTTGGGCGTATCCCGGAAACATCATATTGAGATCCGTTTTATCCAACGGCCAATTTTTTTCCCCCATATTGAGAGCATACGCATTAACTGCAGGAATCACCAGGATGCGTCCAATGATTTTGCCCTCTTCTTCTTTGATACGTAAATATTCTACGAGTCCAGAAGCTACATAAAGCTGATTGATATGATCTCCGCTCATAGCACCGACAATAGCCACCGAAGGTCCTTGGAGGTTTTCTTCACCAAATAAAAACCCTTCAATTCTCAAAGGTGCCCGATTAGGTGATTCAAGCGTTACTATGTCAAATCGTTTCATTGTTTTTCCCCAAAAATACGTCCAACCAATGAGCCCTCATACACAATCGGATAAGCTCTGATGGTAAAGAGGATTCCTGCTATAGGAGCAATCACTTCATTCAAAACTTCACCGCTCAATGCACTCACGATATGACCCACCACCGAACCTTTTTCGATAATCTGACAGTGATCAATGAGGGGGACAAACAATCCAGGACACGCAGCATTGAGATAAGCCACTTCACCTACTTGAGATTGAATGGGAAAACGCACCTTTAATGGCTCAATGTCCAATATTCCCTCATGAGCCATAAGGTTAAGCAATCCATCCAATAATTGATGGCCATACGCTTTGCCCAAACGCATTCCAACACCCATTTCTACTACCAATGTTTTGGTCCCGATCGTATTCATCGTATGGGCAAACGTTGACTCCAAAACCGTGACCGCATCATGGACCCACACAAAATCTATGTTCAGCAAATTTGCCAAAGGAACAAGGACATCCTCTTGGGACTTTGCAATACGCACCTGCGGAATCTCACGTAGAAAGACGTTGCTGGAGTGTATATCGATCGCAAAATCACTTCCTCTCATGAGATTAACGACCCCATCGGCTATTTGTGCCGGAAGAAAATCATTTTTACTGCCCGGAAAGGTGCGATTTAGATCAACATCGTAAAAAGGGACGGAGCGGGTAATACTGTCTATTCCCAAACTGTTGATTGCCGGATAAATATCAATGGTTCCTCGGATTGCTTCAGGATGCTCTCGCAACCATTGTCCTAATAAAAAGCAAACATACTGACCCTCAAGCTCGTCTCCGTGAATACCGCTGACTACTGAAATCCGTTTTTTGGATTTGCCTTTGAGAGGTTCATAACGGCTTCTTTGAATCCGGAAATTTTCACCTACCGGAAGTTCAATCGTTAATACTTCTTCTATATCACCCATGCTCACCCTTGCGTTTGCCAATCTTTGTCCGGAAATTCCAAAATACACCTCTTTTCTTCAATCACTCGATCAATCACACCGTTTACAATAGCAAGTGCTCTTTGCAAATCTGATGTAAAGATTTTACTAAATTGATAATTACGGTTAAGACGTTTTGCTATGGTATTCATGGCATCCAATTCAGAATTTACATAATCAAACCCCCCATACAATCGTAAAATGAGATCAAATCGTTCAACGTATTGCCCTAAACGTACAAAATTATACGCTTTTGTACGCCCTAACTCTGAAGAAAAAATACCTAAAATAAAAGAGAGGTCATCAATAAGATCTTCTAGCATACTGGGAGTGACCACTTTTCCATATGCATTTACAATACGGCTATGAATTAAATTCAATCGCGCAAATCCCCGTTCATCCAAAAGATTTCGTGTTTCTATCGCATTTTCTCTGGCCATCATAATCATTGAAGCTATAGAACTGCCATGATTGCCATAAACTCCCTGTCGTAAGAAATCGTGGGCATCCCCATAGTCAATCTCTATGTCTAATTTCGCGTAATGATATCGACCATAATCATGGTCTCGATCAATAACATTGTCATATCCTACTACCAACTCTTTGAGCATCGTCTGTGCACGCTGTAAATAACGCCCTTTCCAATAAAGACTTTGTGCCGCATTGACTGTAATTGCTGTATCTATCATAGTTCTACCACCCACGTATCTTTAAAGCCTCCCCCTTGAGAAGAGTTGACCAAATAGTTTCCCTCTTCCATCGCATAACGGGTTAACCCTCCCATGCTCACCGTAATGGCTTCCCCATAAATCACATACGCACGTAAATCGGCCTTTCGAGGCTCTACTCCACCGTTGAGCATACACGGAAGATCGTAAAACTCAATCACTTCCTGTGCAATAAAACGACGCGGATTTTCTATAATTTTGCCAATGATCTCTTCGCGTTGCTCAGGGGTTAAACGATTACCGAACAAGACGCCGTATCCTCCCGCTTCCGCGACGTCTTTTATCACCAGTTTGTCAATATTTTCCAATACATACTTACGATCTTTTTCATAATACGGTAAATACGTCGGTGCATTTGAGAGGATCGGTTCTTCTTTGAGATAATAACGAATCATTTCGGGGACAAAATAATAAATACCTTTATCATCAGCCACCCCGTTGCCAATGCTGTTCATAACGGCAACATTCCCCGCACGATACGCGCTCATCAAATGGGGTACCCCGATAAGACTCTCTGCATCGAACTCTTCGGGATCTAAAAAATCATCATCCAATCGTCGGTAAATTGCACCTACGTGTAACCGTTCACCATTATAACTGCGAAGATAAACCATCTCATTCTCAACAACTAAATCATCGCCGCTTACCAATGCCGCCCCTGTAATTCTTGCCAGATAACTGTGTTCATAAAATGCCGAATTGTAACGTCCAGGGGTCAAAATCACATTGAGCCCGCCGGTATTGACATGATCCATCGCATCTTTAAGTTCCATACCGTATTGACGGATTTTAGAGATCTTCATCTGCTCAAAAAACTCCGGGTACGTATGGCGAAAGGCCCGACGAATTGTCAACGGATAGCTAACCCCGCTTGGCACACGAAGATTGTCTTCAAGAATCACCCATTCTCCGCTCACCGTATCTTTGACCAGATCAATACCACTGATGTGGGTTCTGATCCCTTTTGGCGGGACAACCCCTTGAAAGCTGGGTAAATAGCCTGTTGCCGAATCAATGTATTCTTTGGGGACAATACCATCGGCTACGATTTTTTGGTCGGTATAAATATCATTTAAAAAGGCATTAAGGGCACGAACCCGCTGAATAATACCTGCTTGTAAATGGTCAAACTCTTTTTTGGGAATGATACGGGGAATCATATCAAAAGGAAAGGAACGTTCAATAAAATTTCCCTCTTTAAAGAGGTTGAAATTAACGGCATTGGTCTCTAGAAAATCTTTAAATTCCGAAACTTTACTCTGATCAACGCCATCAAAAATGTCGTAAAATTTTTGCAACTCAGGTGTAATTGGCTCTATCATATTTTCCCTTCGGAAACTAAATGTTATCTATTAATAGTATCCTAAATGAGGATTAGGTATTGCTTAAATATTCACCAATAAGTCATAATAGCGTTAAAATTAGCCATTTTTTAGTTTTTGCAGCGCTTCTTCAACATTATCCTGACGCATAAGTGACTCTCCGACTAAAAATGCATCCACTCCCGCCTTATTCAAATCCTCAAGCTGACCATGTTCATAGATACCGCTTTCAGCCACAATGATTTTTCCATTAGGGATAAGGGGAATAAGATCGTAGCTAAGATTCATGTTCATTTCAAACGTTTGCAAATTACGGTGATTGATTCCAATAATGTCTGCCCCTGCATAAATGGCTTTGGTTAACTCCGATTTATCATGGATTTCTACCAATGCTTCCATCCCTAAATGACGCGTATAATTAAGCAATTCTTTGAGCTCACTTTTAGACAATGCCGCCGCGATAAGAAGGACAAAATCCGCACCGTATACCAAAGCCTCAAGAAGCTGATATTTGGTCACAATAAAATCTTTGCGCAACAGCGGAATTCCTACATAACGACGAATTTCCGCAAGATAATCGAGATTTCCCTGAAAGAAATGAGGTTCTGTCAAAATCGAGATAGCATTCGCTCCCCCACGCTCATACGCTTGCGCAATGGCCACAGGATCAAAATCTTCACGAATCACGCCACGTGAGGGACTCGCCTTTTTAACCTCAGCGATAATACGGTACGGCTCATCTTCCGTGGAGGTTAAAAATGAGTATACATCGCGCGGTGCACGGGAGTTAAATGCCAATGATCGACCTAGCCAATCCATACTGAATTTGGATTCTCTTATCTTTACATCTTCTCTCGTTTTTACCAATATGTCGTCTAGTATCATTTCTTTTCCTTCGTTTTACAATTTTCTATCGCTTTTAGATGTTCTTTTACTTCTTGCTCATCGGTGCCGATCATTGACTTCACTTGTCTTATTAAACGCAATGCCTCAGCACATTCACCTAATTTGTATTTTCCCCATGCGAGCGAATCAAGATAAAAGGGAGAATCAGGATGTTTGTCAAGCGCTTTTTGCACATATTTCATCCCCTCATCAACACCTAAATCATGATCAATCATTAGATAGCCCAAATAATTGAGATACAGCGGATCCTCCATTTGTTCATTGGCCTGCTTCAGCCCCTCAATGACTTTTTTTAATAATCCGCTGTCATTGTGATCCGTCGCAGCCTCATATTCAAATACCGAGCTTTGCGCTAAATACAGAGGATTTCCATCACGTTTAAAAAGCTTATGTGCCAAAACGGATGCTTTTTTAAATTCTTTCTCCCGTACATACAGCTCCAAGAGCAAAGGGTCATTCACCTCTGATTTTTCAAGCAAAATACGTAATTTCTGCGATTCCTGCCGATATACGTAAATTTTCACTGCTTCTTGTGCTATGAGAGGATCATTGCTGATTTCGTACGCAGCCTCATACATTTGCACGGCGTCTTCCAATGCACCGCTATCGGCATATAAACTCCCCAGCCGTTTGCCTATTATCTTCGAATTTCCATGGGCACCAATATGCTCTTTTAAAAAACGGATAGCTTCTTCTTTTTGGCCTAACTGTGTATACATAATAAGTGACATACGATCAGCTGTTTCTTCATCATAGGTAATCTCATAAGCTTTTTTTAACTCATTGTAACCGCTTTGGTAATTGCCAAGTTTCAATAATGCTTCCGCACTTAAAAGATAATCCGAACTTTCTTTCGTTTGTCGAGACAAAATAAACGCCTCGTGGTAAGCTTCTGAATAATGTCCCTCTTTAAGCAAAGAAATAAGCTGAAAGCGCAACAGTATTTTATCCTCAGGATCTTTAGCCAGTGCCTCTTTTACTGCCTTTGAGAATAATGCTGTCTCTTTAACGCCTTCATACATACGTAACGAATTGTACAAATACTCTTTTTGTTCCGTTTTTTCATATAAATGTTTATAATACGCGGATGCTATCTCAGGCTTTTGTCGCATTTGGGCATCCATTGCCGCCAGTACACACGTCTCTTCGGTTATTTCATTCGGCACTTTAGCCAAAATAGTTCCATGAAGTATCATTGAAAAAGTCACAAAAGTCATTACATATTTCATCATTCAGTTATCCCTGGGCATTCGGCTTTAAGCTCATCCACACGGTGACGAAAATAGTCCCAAAAAGGAAAAGTTCGACACTGAAGGGGTCGTGCTTGATATATAGTACACCCATTTTGTGAACGACTGAAAAACACACAGTCATGAGACCCGTTTACCATTTTTTCTTTGAGCGAATAGCGATAAGCTTCCTTGCGTAAATAAGTACGGCGAAACTCACCCTCCTCCATCTCCAGCAGCTTTGCGATACCGGCTATCTCTGTTACGGAAACAAAAATATTACCGCTCTCTCCCGTACAGCAATTTCCGCCGCATGAGGCACACGCGCTTGGGTCAAATGCGTAGCTAAATCCTTCTTGCTTCATTAAATCGGACATTTGATACTGTGCGCCTTTGCCTTGTCATAAATCGCCTGTACGGCGGGAGTGTATTGATCGTTTTCAAACGTAATTAGAGGTGCCCATACGTTCATTGCCGACTTGCTGTTTTTTTTCACGCGAAACATCACCAGCGTGCTGGGACGATCGCTTTTAGAATGGACGAATTGTACATCAACGACTCTTAATTTGACAGCTTCAAACGCACTGCAAATTTGGGCAAATTGTCGTGCATCATAACAGATGACGGCAGAGCCCTGCGGTCGTAAAAGCTTCGCGATTTTTCGGGCATATGCCTCTATGGGCATATGAACATTGTAACGGGCTTGATGGATCATCGCATTTTCTGAACGTGCGGAACCTTCATGATAAAATGGGGGATTAGAGACAATCCAATCAAACCCCTCTTTGTCCTCATACTCCAAAAAATCACACTCATGCAAAACATACTCTATACGGTTAATCTGTGCATTGCGTCTGGAAAATTCGGCATAAACACCCTGTTTTTCCACCGCTTCGAGCTGTACCTCACAATCACGCCCTGTGAGCAGTCCCACAATACCGCATCCAGCACCCACATCAAGCATGCGCCCCTTGGGATTTAAGTGTGTGATGAATCCGTACAGCAGTATCGAATCGCTGTTGTAACAATAGCCGCCATCGGGCTGATAAAGGAGCATTTAGATACCTTTTTTAGTCATGTGTAAATTTTACGGTTTTTTTAACATAGGTTTAGACCTACGGGTAAATTTATAGATTTTTTACCCATAGCTTATATCCTATGCGTAAATTTTGCTGTTTTTTTACCTATATCCCTTTGCGTAATATTTCAAATAAATCAACATTGATAAAAAATTTACTATTTTTGATTTGTATCGTTTTTAATATACCTAACATTTCTAGCTCATTGAGATATTTTGAAGCCGTTTTTCTCGTGATATGTAGCCTATCCACCAAAAACTCTATCTTCGTATATGGATGCATAAAAAGCACCTCAACCAAATCTTTACTGTAAATCTTCGGAAGTTCGGTAGATATTTTATCTTGTGTAGCTATCATTAAATCATTAATCCCCTCAATCAGTTCAATCGTCTCAATCGACGTTTGTTCAACACTATCGAGCATATACAAAATCCACTCTTCCCAATTATCTTTGGTTCTAACCTCTTGGAGAAGTCTATAATAATCCGCCTTATGGGTGATGATATAGCGGCTCAGATAGAGGATAGGAATATCGAGTAAATCTTTTAAAATCAGATACAAGATATTTATAATTCGCCCCGTTCGCCCATTTCCGTCATAAAACGGATGAATAGACTCAAACTGATAATGGATAATCGCCATATTGATGAGATCGTCTATCTCGTTGGGTTCATTGATATACGTTTCGAGATTATCCAAAAGTGCCTGTATGACCTCATACTCTTGCGGTGGCGTAAAAACGACCTCCCCCGTTTGAACATTTTTCAGAATCGTACCGCTTTGACGGCGCACACCCGCATTGTTTTGCTCTAAGATCTGCTGAATCTCTATGATGTACTTTTTTAACAACAGACGATTATCTTGCACGAGAGAAAACCCTCGTAACAGTGCTTCTCGGTAGTTTTGTACTTCTTTGGCTTCATTAGTGACACTTGAAATATCCAAACCGGCACGGTACAGTTCATCATGTGTCGTGATGATATTTTCGATCTCGGAACTGTCTTTTGCCTCTTGTAGTACCAAAGAATTGATGAGAACCGCACTGTTCGGGATAATCTTCGCCACACCGTTCAGACGTGCTAAAGCACGGTTTGCACTGATCGATTTTTTGAGAATTTTGGTGGTTTCTATCTCTTTTTGAAGGGGTAAAGTTTGTAGGATAAATTCTTTCATTTCTCGCTCCTCCCTTCATCTTTATTTTTCATTTAATGATTGCTTTATCGACGTTTTTCGAACTTTTCTCCGAACTAACAACCTCTAAAAGACACCCAATCTATCACCCTTTGGGATATAATTGCTTTATTATATCTTTTACTAGGTCAAATCATGATTATCATCCCTGCCCGTCTCGCCTCAACCCGTTTTCCTCAAAAAGTTTTAGCCGACATCGGCGGTTTACCGATGGTGATTCGTACCGCCAAACGGGTCAAGTCCATTGACCGCGTTGTAGTCGCGTGTGACGATGAAAAAATCCTCGAAATCTGTGCGGCTCACGACGTTGAAGCACGTCTTACCTCCACAACGCATAAAAGCGGAACCGACCGTATCAATGAATGTGCCCAGCTTCTTGATATTCCTGATGATGAACTCATCATCAACGTCCAAGCCGATGAGCCGTTTATCGAAACCGAAGTTTTAACACAGCTCATTGAACGTCTGAATACTCTAAAAGCTCAAAATACACCTTTCATCATGGCAAGCTGTTACAATGCCATCAATACCGAATCGGCGAATGACCCTAATATGGTCAAAGTGATTACGGATGATGCCCACAATGCCATCTATTTTTCCCGTTCCCCTATCCCGTTTAACCGCAGTGGAGAAGCTTCTTATTTCGGGCATATCGGTATTTACGGGTTTACCAAAAAATCTCTCCACGATTTCTGCGCACTGGGGGAAGCGCCACTTGAAGACATCGAAAAACTCGAACAACTTAGAGCACTCTATCACGGCAAAAAAATATCCATGATCAAAGTGGCAAGCAGCGGATTTGGAATTGATACGGTAGAAGACTTGGAGAGAGCAAAAAAGATTTTCGGAATCTAACTTTTTAGCTCGCGTTATGAGTCATTTGTTCTGATTTAAGACGTTCAGAAATCCATACTTTAATTATAGATTGTCGTGTTACACCAATTCTTTTGGCTTCAATATCAAGTGCATTAACAATCCATTCGGGGAAATCAACATTCACTTTTCTTGATTTAGCCATAAAAAGAGCTGAAAGCATGGACAGTGATATTGCCTCTTTGGTCATAGATAAAAAAGGGATCTTTGCAGGAAGTTTAATGCGGGCAGAATAGAGATTGATAAGAATAAGATAGGTAAAAATAAATAAGTGAGAGATAACCGCCTCAAAAGAGACAGTTTATCGAGAAGGTTTTAGATATTGTCGCGGATGTTAAGCTCAGCAATTAATTTGATGTAGCTTGCACGGTTTGTACGCTTCAAATAACGCATCAAACGACGACGCTGTCCAACCAATTTCAAAAGACCCAAACGTGAAGAGTGATCTTTTTTGAAAATTTTAAGGTGCTCTGTAAGATCACCGATACGCTTTGAAAGCAATGCGATTTGAACTTCACTTGAACCGGTATCACCCTCTGTTCGTTGAAATTCTTTGATAATTTCCATTTTTTTAGCCGTATCTAAAGCCATAATAGCCTCCTGATGGGTAGTTAATTTACTTTTGAAAAATCATTTTCTCAAAGCAGGCCGAAATTATAGCTAAAAAACTCTCTATTTACTGTAAAACTTCACAAAGTAAGCTCTAATAGTTTTTTGCTATAATAACTTTCATAAATGAAATACTGGAGGTAAAGCGATGTTGATGACAAAAGCCAGTGAATATGCTCTATTGTCACTGATCGCTTTAGCGAAAGCGCAAAAACCGTTGGATGCCGATACTCTGTCTCGTGAGCTCGACATCTCCAAAAGTTTTTTGGCAAAAATTCTTCAGTCATTGGCTCGAAAAGGCATTTTGAAGTCTTTTAAAGGGGTTAACGGCGGATTTGAATTGGCCCGTAAAACCAGTGAAATCACCTTGCTCAACGTCATGGAAGCCGCGGAGGGAAAAATGCCCGCCGTATTTAACTGCGCTCCATCCAAAGAAAGTTGTCCTTCAGATCGGGCAAATACGTGTGGTTTATGGCCTTTTTTAAACCGATTACAGGGAAAAGTAGATGCATTTTTAGGCATCCTCACTCTCGAAGCTATTTTAGAAGAGTAATACTTGGCAAAAGCAAAAAAGAGAGTCGTTAACGCCAGCACCATCCTTTCGGCAATCTTTGCATCCCGTGACCTTAGTATGGTCGTTTTTGTTATGGCCATTTTGGCGATCATCATCGTCCCTTTGCCCAGCGGAATGCTCGATATGCTTCTCGCAGTGGTTATCGCAATTTCGGTTCTCGTTTTGCTTATCTCTCTTTACATTCCGCGACCTACGGATTTGACAACCTTTCCAACTCTTTTGCTGATTATCACCCTCTTTCGTCTCTCCTTGAACATTGCCACGACAAGAATGATTCTCAGCCATGGTCATGAGGGGCCTGAAGCCGTCAGTGACATTGTTACAAGTTTTGGAAATTTCGTTATCGGCGGTAACTACGTTATCGGGGTCATTATTTTCAGTATCATCGTTTTGATCAACTTTATGGTCATTACAAAGGGTTCGAACCGCGTTGCTGAAGTTGCGGCAAGATTCACCCTCGATGCAATGCCGGGTAAACAAATGGCGATTGACGCCGATCTCAACAGCGGACTCATCGAAGAAGCAGAGGCAAAACGCCGTCGTGCCGAAATCTTGCAAGATGCCAATTTTTATGGGGCTATGGACGGATCGGGTAAATTTATCAAAGGGGATGCGATTGCGGGGATTATCATCACCACGATCAACATCATCGGCGGTTTTCTTATCGGTATCTTTCAATTTGATCTCGATGTTTCTGCCAGTGCACAAACCTATACCATTCTCACCATTGGAGATGGTCTTGTTTCCCAAATTCCTGCATTAATTATTTCCACAGCAACGGGTATCATGATCACCCGTGCTTCCAATGATGAAGGCAATTTTGCCGAAGGAAGTATCAATCAACTTATGGGTAATGCCAAAGTTATGATTATCGTCGGTGTAATTATGCTGATGTTTGCTGCTGTTCCTGGCCTTCCAGCCATTTCTATGGGCTTTGTCGGTTTGGTTTTTTTAGGGCTTGGGTATGCGCTGTATAAATTTGAAAAAGGGGACTTTATTCTCACAAAATCTCCCTCGATCGGTGAATCAGGAAATACCGCCATTTCAAGTGATGAGAGTGTAAATGCTGGTGCTTCCACTTTGTCAAGTACACGCAAACGATCCAATGAAGAGATAGCCAAAGAAGAAGAGGCAGCACTGGAAGACATTCTAAAAATTGAGATGCTGGAGCTCACTCTTGGCTATCAGCTCATACGTCTTGCAGATGGGACACAGGGGGGAGATTTATTAGAGCGTATCCGCTCTATGCGCCGCAAAATTGCTTCCGATTTTGGCTTTCTAATGCCACAGGTGCGTATCCGTGATAATCTGCATCTCAAACCAAACCAATACTCGATTTTACTCAAGGGAGTTTCCATCGGTGATGGCATGATCCAGCCCGATCGCTATCTTGCTATGGACAGCGGAATGGCGATTGGAGAGCTTGAAGGTGGAGAGCCGACAAAAGAGCCGGCGTTTGGACTCGATGCATTTTGGATTGCTCCAGAACACAAAGAAGATGCGATTATCAATGGCTACACAGTTGTTGACCCTGCAACCGTCATCTCCACCCATATGAGTGAGTTGATTAAGAAACACGCGGAAGAACTTCTGACCCGTCAAGAAACCCAAATCCTCATTGATAAAATCAAGAATGATTATCCTGTAGTGATTGACGACTTGCTCAAAGTGGCAAATATCGGCTTGATTCAACGCGTATTCAAAGCGCTTCTGCATGAGCGTGTTCCTCTCAAAGACATGATCACCATTCTCGAAACCGTCGCCGACGTAGCCGAATATACCAAAAGCGTGGATGTCATCACCGAACACGTCAGAGCAAAACTCTCCCGTATCATTACTCAAGCCTATACAGGTTCGGATGGGGTCATTAAACTATTAACCTTTGACGCTATGAGCGAACAACGTCTTCTTGAGAAATCCCAAGAACATGACGGCATTAAACAGCTCATGCTCAATGTCGGAGAAATTAATGCTCTCATTCAAGCGACCAGTGAAAAAGCAAGCGAATTACTACAAAAAGGGGTATCACCCATCGTCATTATCGTTGATCCAAAACTTCGCCGACCGTTGGCAGAGATTTACGAACGTTTCAATCTTGAAATTGTCGTCCTCTCGCATGCCGAAATCGATTCCAGTGCCAAATTTGAAGTACTGGGCTCCATAACTTTAGACAAATAGGATATTCATGAACAAAACCATTTACCATCTTTCCCACATCGATCTAGACGGCTACAGCTGTCAGCTCGTTATGGCTCAAACGACCCACAACATGATCAGCTACAATGCCAACTACGGCGCAGAAGTGATGGAAAGACTTACTGAAATTGTCGAGATTCTCAAAAAAGAAAAGCAAGAAGCGACGATTTTGATCACAGACCTCAACCTTTATCCTGAAGAAGCAAAATGGTTAAACAATGAAGTCAATCGTCTCAACGATACGGGCTGGAAAATCACTATTAATTTACTCGATCACCACGGAAGCGGGAAAGATACTGCGGCTCAATATGCATGGTATTTTTTAGATACCGAACGTTGTGCAACCAAGATCGTCTATGAATATGCGCTTGAAAATTACGGCCTCCAAGGGGGCGGATGGCTCGAGGCTTTTGTCAAAGTGGTCAATGCAGTGGATTTGTGGCACCAAGACGAAGTAGAAGATTTTGAATACGGCAAAGTATGTATGCGCCTCATCAGCGATGCCAAAGAGATCAACCGTGTTATGTTTTCCTCGGATGATCGTACCTATAAACTCGCGATGCTCGAACAAGCTGCACTTGTGCGCTTTGAGCCTAATGCCAACATCGCATTGGACGAAGCGCTGCACAAAATGAAAAAAGATTTCTTCAAAGACGGTGTGGACAATACGCTGGATAATCTTTCTACCAAACATATTGTCGGACTGCTGGGAACGAAACGCTCAACCATGACCATCTATTACAAAGGATGGCGCGGATTTTTGAGCTACGGCTTGGGCAATACCTCGATCATCGGAAACGGCTTTTTGACTACCTATGGCGAATTTGATTTCTTTCTCGATGTGGGAACTCGCGGTACGATGAGTCTGCGTGGACATAACCGTGTGGATGTTGCGATGATGTCGGGCGAATGGGTTGGCGGCGGCGGACACCCCAATGCAGCAGGTGGTAGAATTCAGGGATTCAAAGAGCAGTTTCGTTATGACAAAGTAAAACTGCAAATTGAGAATATGCTCTCCACTAAAGAGGCAATGCCCGGTAAACTTCCTCATAAAATAGAAGACTAATGATCCAAATCAACAACCTCACCAAAAGCTACGGGGGGAGAGTTCTTTTTCAAGATCTCAATCTCAAGCTCTTTTCAGGCAATAAGCTCGGTTTCGTCGGGCGCAACGGGAGCGGAAAATCGACTCTTTTTAAAATCATCTTGGGCGAAGAACCGTACGACAGCGGTGAGATCATCCTCCCTAAAAACTATCGATTAGGGACACTGCGCCAACATTTGCACTTCACCCATAAAACCGTACGCGATGAGTGTGCCTCTGTACTTGAGGGTGATGCGGTGCACGATGTCTATAAAGTCGAAAAAATCCTGTTTGGTTTAGGATTTACCCAAGACGATTTGGACAAAGACCCTTTGAGTTTTTCAGGAGGGTATCAGATCCGCATGAATCTCGTCAAGCTCCTCGTCACCGAACCCAATCTCCTGCTGCTGGACGAACCGACCAACTACCTCGATATCGTTTCTTTACGATGGCTGGGAGCCTTTATACGTGCCTTTGAGGGTGAAGTCATCCTCATCACCCATGATCGCGATTTCATGGACTCTGTAAGTACTCATACAATGGGTCTTCGCCGTAAAAATGTTTCGATCATCAAAGGCAACAGTGTCAAATACTATGCCCACATCGCCCAAGAAGACGAACTGTACGAAAAAAGCAAAATCAATCACGACAAAAAACGCGCGGAACTCATCGATTTTATCGCTCGCAACAAAGCCCGTGCTTCCACGGCGGTAATGGCGCAATCCAAACAAAAAGAGCTGGATAAAATGGGAATTATGGAAAACCTGGAATCCGACAGTGATTTGTCGTTTTCATTTTCCTATTCTGTGATTCCTGCAAAAGTGATCATGAGCGTCAAGGATCTCTCCTTTGGATACAATCCTAATGAATTGCTCTTTCAAAACCTCTCTTTTAATTTGGAAAAGGACAAATGCCTTGCCATCATCGGGAAAAACGGCAAAGGGAAATCAACCCTTCTCAATACCCTTGCAGGCGTGCTGACCCCACAGGGTGAAATCATTATGCACCCCTCCACAAAAATTGCCCATTTTGGTCAAACCAATATTGAGCGTCTCAATACAAACAGTACCATCATCGACGAAATCCAAAGCGCCGATAATACCCTACCCAATGTAAAAGTGCGCGGTATCTGCGGAACGATGATGTTCAGCGGTGATGATGGAGAGAAAAAGATCAGCATTCTCTCAGGGGGAGAGCGCAGCCGTGTCATGTTGGGTAAAATTATCGCCACCCCTGCCAATCTCCTCTTTTTGGATGAACCGACCAACCACCTCGACATGCAATCGATCGATTCGCTATGCGATGCGGTGAAACGTTTTGAGGGTTCTACGGTCATTGTCACTCACTCTGAAATGCTGTTGCGTGAGCTGGCTGATCAGCTGATCGTCTTTCGTGAAGGCGGTGCGGAGTTTTTTAACGGTAGCTACGATGAATTTTTGGAAAAAATCGGCTGGGAAGACGACATCAGTGACGCACCAAAAGCCCAAAAGCCAATCCAGCAAGGATCTAAAAAAGAGAACAAACAAGTGCGCTCTGCATTGATTCAGGAGCGTTCAAAACTCCTAAATCCTCTTAAAAAAGAGATTGATTACTGTGAAAACACCATCATGCAGCTCGAAGACAAGCTCAAAATTTCCCACGAACAGCTCATCGTACATTCCAACAGTGGGGACAGCAGTCAACTCATGGAACTTTCCAAGAATGTCGCTGCGGATGAAAAAATGATTGAAGAGCTGTTTGAGCGGCTCGAAGTTGCCAGTCATGAGTTCGAACGTATCACCAAAGAGACCGATGAAAAACTCGAAGCCCTCTAAACAACGACTCGATCAGCTTCTCACTAGTCTAGGATACGCAAGTCGAAGCGAGTCCAAAAAACTCATCGCCTCAGGAGTTGTCACGGTCGAGGGAAAACAAATCACCAAAAGTGATGTTAAAGCCTTTCATCACGAAGTACTCTTTGAGGGCGTTCCTCTCGATCCGCAACAGGGGATGGTCATCTTGATGCACAAACCTACAGGTCTAGTCTGCTCGCATGATGACGGAGAGGGGCAGCTCGTTTATGATCTGCTTCCCCAACGATGGCGTAATCGTGATCCCAAGCTCTCCACCATCGGACGTTTGGACAAAGATACCAGTGGACTGTTGCTGCTTACCGATGACGGGCAACTGCTTCATCGCCTCACCTCCCCTAAATATCATGTACCTAAACTTTATGAAGTGACCCTTGATCGTCCATTACGAGGAGATGAAGCGGAAATTTTTGCATCGGGTACTTTGATGCTCAAAGGTGAAAAAAGCCCATGCCTCCCTGCAAAACTAAAGATTATTGGTGCGACTCATGTCACACTAGAGATCACCGAGGGACGTTATCACCAAGTACGCCGTATGTTCGCGGCAGTGGGGAATCATGTCACAGCATTACACCGTTCTCGTATTGGGGACTTAACACTCAGGGATTTGAAGAGCGGTGAATACCGTATTATACAACTGGATGAACTACCGATTTAACCACTAAAAAGATTCCAGTTCACTCATAATGGTCTCGATAAGGGTAATCCCTTTATTCGTCTCAAGCTTCTCAACATGTTCTTTGAGTTTACTTATCTTCTCACTAAATATTTCATTGGTATACTCCACAAATATCCCAGTTTCTTCAGTATCGATCATCATTCCATTCTTCAGCTCTTTTTTGAGGTTTTGGAGCTTGATGGCCATTTGTACAGAGTCGAGACGTTTTTTTCGAACGGTTGGTTTAACCTCTTTTGCCAAATGAATTTCGAATATTTTTAGCGTCTCATTGAGTATGGTTTCACACTTTGCAAATCCTGTTTCTACTTTGGAGAGATTTTCATCTTTTGCCGCTTCCTCCAGCTGTCTTGCAAATTCTTGTAGTTTAAGTGCACCTACATTTCCTGCGGCACCTTTGAGCGAATGTGTATGCAGTTGCGCATCTTGGCTGTTGTTTTCTTTCAAAGATTTTACCAGTGCTGAGAGAGCGTTAGGTCCATCATTCATAAACGATTTTATAATCTTGTTCAATAAAACACCATTGTTTCCTAAACGATGTAAAGCATCTGCTTCATCCCACAAAGAAAGATCGGCTGATGCTGCTTTCTTTATGACAGCTTGTTTATGGTTTGATTGAACAGGTTTTTCTCCCTTTAAAATCCATTTTATCAGTGCTGATTTTAAGACAGAGAGATTGATCGGTTTGGTCATGTAATCGTCCATTCCGGCAAGCGTGCATTTCTCACGATCCCCTTGCATGGCATTGGCAGTCATGGCAATGATGTGGAGCTGTTTGTTCTCTTCGCCTGCTTTTCCCTCACGTATAGCATGTGTTGCATCGTATCCATCCATTTCAGGCATCTGGCAGTCCATCAAAACGATAGAATATGGTTGACTGTCAGTGGAGATTTGGATGGCTTCTAGCGCTTCTAAGCCGTTAGATGCGATATCTGCGTAGAGCCCTAAACTATTAAGCATTCCTTGTGCTACAAGCTGATTGGTAGTGTTGTCTTCAACAAGAAGAATTCGGATATCTGATGGCCAAGAGATACTATCTTCCTTGAATTCTTCTTCAGTGCTTTGAACAATAACTTGGTCACTTCCAAGCCCAACCTTTAAATCCACACTAAAGGTACTTCCCTCTCCTGGAATACTCGTAGCACTAACGAAGCCCCCCATAAGCGCACACAATTTCTTGACGATCGAGAGTCCTAGCCCCGTTCCTCCGTATTTACGGGTTGTTGACCCATCGGCTTGGGTAAATGCTTCAAACAGCGTTTCTATCTTTTCATGCGGTATCCCAATACCTGTATCAATAACATCAATATGCAGACGTCCACGCTTTTCATCCTCTTTGTAAAGAGAAGTTTTAATGGTGATTTTCCCCTCATGAGTAAACTTCACTGCATTTCCTACGAGGTTGGTGAGAATCTGACGCAAACGTCCCGGATCGGTGATAATGTTTGAATAACTGATTTTATCGGTGTCTAGAATGAGTTTTAAACCTTTTTCTTGGACTTTAAATGCAATGGAGTGTGTGAAATCTTCCAACTCATTTCTTAGATCAAACTCGAGCATTTCCAAATCCATCTTCCCTGCTTCAATCTTGGAAAAATCGAGAATATCATTGATAAGTCCCAGCAATGAGGTAGCACTGGAAGTTGCAACAGCCACTTTGTGTTTTTGAGATGGGTTAAGTTGAGTTTTATCCAGTAGTCCCAGCATTCCCAATACGCCGTTCATGGGAGTTCGTATCTCATGACTCATGGCAGCTAAAAATTGTGATTTAGCGCGTTCGGATGCTTGGGCATTTTCTTTGGCTTTCAGTAGCTCAGCCTCAAACCGACTGCGTTCATGTGCGACAAAAAATACCCAAGAGTAGCTTTCTTGGCCATTATAAAAACTTCTCTGACAGTTGACCAATACGGGAACAGATTGTTTTTGGCTGTCATAGATTTGCATGTGGATTTCTTGAACTTGCGCTTCATGATATAAAATTGGCCAAAGGTGTGTCTGTAAAAAAATACGGCTCGCAGGGGGTAATAAATCATTTAGAGACTTTTTATCCCATTCTTCAGCACTCCCTCCCGCTAATTGCAATAAATTAGTATTAGCCATAAATATATGACCCATGGCATCAGTAATCAATACAGGACAAGGCAGTTGATCAATCAAATTGTTCATATAGTTCAAATTGCCTTGTTAGCCCAAAGAAGCAGTATCAAAATATTCTCTCATAGCTTCTATAACCAACTCTGGATGACTCATGTGCCCACAATGACCAGCTACATCAATTACTTTATAGGTACTATTTTTCAAGGTTTTATGCATATGATCGCCTACTCCTAGTGGTGCCAGCGTATCTCTGCTGTGTTGAAGAATTAACGAAGGGCAAGTAACCAATGGCAAGTCAGCACGATTGTCAGAGAAAAAAGTGGTTTTGGCAAATACTCGTGCTACCTGCGGGTCCGTAGAGCAAAAACTCTCGGACAATTCACGCGATACTTTTTCTCCGCCGCCTTCACCCGATACCACAGGAGCCAAATAGTTAGCCCAGCCTATGTAGTTTTGATCCATTAGAGAGAGCAATCCCTCCAGGTCTTCACGCTCAAAACCTCCCAAATACTCAGGCGGATGATTCAAAAAACACGGAGAGGGCCCTATGAGAACCATACGATCAAACAGTTCATGACGTGCAATCGAAGCCAGTAATCCTGCACTGCAGCTGACCGAATGGCCGACAAATATGACACCGCTATGTAAATCAAGTGCATCACATACATCCAGGATATCCTGAGCATAGCCTTGTAAGCTGGAATATCGTTTACTGTCAAACGAGGCCAAATCGGATTTTCCACTGCCAACATAATCAAATAAAACTTGTCGGTGAGTAGAACTAAAAGCAGGGGTAATTCGATCCCACATTCTCTGGCTGCAACCAAACCCATGAGCATAGAGGATTACGGAACCTTTATCACCTATTACATGTACATTATTTCGCTTGATAATATTCATATCTTCCTCAATCTTATTAGCGCATCTATTTTGTTAGATTGTAGCATTTATATTTCGATAGTGTATAATTTTTTTAAAATAGTTTCCAAAGCTTATCCAACCTTTAAAGCTGTACTTGACTCATAAACCTCTTCACTTAAAAGGCTTAATCATAAACTCCATGATCTTCCATGAAAATGATTCATTCATTATCGCCCTCAAGCCCGCAGGTGTCAATTTTCACTCAGAAGAAGCAGCAGGATTTGTAGTGCAAGTGAGTCAACAAACAGGCATTGCGCTCTTTCCCGTCCACCGCCTCGATAAAATGACCTCTGGCTTAGTCATCCTTGCCAAAACTTCTGAAGTTGCCGCACTGTTTGGCAAAATGTTTGAAAACCGTGAAGTGGAGAAATACTACCTCGCCATCAGTATGCGCAAACCGAAAAAAAAGATGGGCTGGGTCAAAGCAGATATGGGAAACGCCCGACGCGGAGACTATAAACTCCTGCCTACCATGGACAATCCCGCCATAACACAATTCATTAGCTGCGCCCTGCGTACCCATGAACGTTTTTTTCTCATCAAACCCCATACGGGTAAAACCCATCAAATCCGTGTCGCCCTCAAAAGCCTCGGCTCTCCCTGTGCCGGAGATGAACGCTATGCGGCCTCTGATGAAGCCCGTAAAGAAGATCGCGGCTATCTGCACGCCTATGCACTGCGCTTTGTTCTCAAGGGTGAAACGTTCAGCTTCGTTTCAACACCCGATGAGGGAGAGCGTTTTATAAGCTCTGAGTGTAGAGACCAACTAACAATATGGAATAATCCATGGGAGCTGTTTTGAACTTAAGCCAGCTGCAACAACTACTCATTACAAATGCACAAAACAAAATGCAGGAATACACTCGATTATTTCATGGACGCGGAAATACCTATGGGGGATACCATTTTCTCACCGTAGACAGTATAGACATGGTTCTCTTTGCCGTCTTCTTTGAATCGTGTAATGAGGAAGATGCTATTGTCTCCATGTTACGTGATTTCTATACAGCTGAAAAAAAATGGGAAGCATTAATAGTTCAGCAACGCTATCTCAAAGATGCTCCATCAACGATTATTGAAGGACAAATGCCAGCGCAAATATTTGCCATCGAAGACGGCCTTAAATACCATATCAGCTTCCTCAATGCCCAAAACATCGGATTTTTTCCCGATATGAAAATCGGACGCTCCTTTATCCACGAGAATGCAAAAGGCAAAAACGTCCTCAATCTTTTTTCCTATACTTGCTCGTTTTCTGTTGCGGCGATCGACGGAGGGGCAACATCGGTCGTCAACGTCGATATGAACAAAAACGTCCTCACCACCGGACGAGAAAATCACCGCCTAAACAATCTTGATACCAAAAAAGTACACTTCATGCCCTACAATATTCTCAAATCATGGAGCCGTATCCGCAAAGCGGGACCGTATGACCTCATCATCATCGATCCCCCTAGTTTTCAAAAAGGCTCCTTTGCGGCAACAAGCGACTATGCCAAGATCATCCGAAGACTCCACGAGTTTGCGGCACCAGAGTGCACCGTTTTGGCCGCACTCAATGCACCCGAACTGGATACGGCATTTATCAAAAACCTTTTTCATGAAAACGCCCCTGAATTTAGCTATATTAAGAGGCTGGATAATTTAGAGAGTTTCCCGACAAGCGATGATGAACGAAGTCTCAAAAATCTGATATATAAAAAAGGAACTATTTCATGAACCTAGACTGCAAAGACTTAGACTGTCCCAAGCCCGTACTCGAACTCAAAAAAGCACTCGAGGCTCTGAGCGAAGACGCCATCATCGATATAGAGCTAAACAGCGTCTCCTCGATCGAAAACTGCCGTAGATTTGCACTTTCACAAGGATGCACCGCTACCGAAGCCAAACGCTCTGACGGAGTCACTGTGATGAAAATTGTCAAGGGATTCGGATGCGATGTCGTTGTTGATAAAAGCGAAAATATTCTTTTAAATCGCACCATTTTTGTCAAAACGGATCGTATCGGCAATGGGGAGCTTGGGAAAAAACTGATGAACGGTTTTTTGAAAACGACACTGGAGTTTGAATCACTTCCTCGATACATCATCTTCGTCAACGAAGGGGTACTTCTTACAACAAAGCAAGAAAACAGTGAAATTATTGCATCATTACAAGTTCTTGCATCTCGCGGTGTCACCATCTACAGCTGCGGGCTGTGCCTTGAAGCTCTTGGCATCGACCCTGCTTCTTTGCAAGTAGGCGAAGTCGGAAATGCCTATGAGACGATGCGCATCCTTCTCTCAACCGATGTGGTATCGTTATAATAAAAAGGATTTATCATGCTACAAACGTTTGAAGTTCTGAATGTCAAATGCGGAGGATGCGCCAATACGCTTAAAAAAAGCCTGGCGGATGATTTTGGCGACGTAAACGTCGATCTTGAGTGTGAACCGCGCAAGATCACGTTGGATATCCAAGACGATCAAATGGAAAAACTCAAACTCAAACTCAGAAGTTTAGGCTATCCACTGACAACCGATGAACTCAATACCCTGCAGACACTAACAACCAATGCCAAGAGTTTCGTTTCCTGTGCTATTGGAAAAATGGATCTTTAGAAAATAAAGCAAACTTAATCCGCTAATACAATGCCCATCGTTTCAAGTAAAAAAAGTGCCTCGTAGCGGTTAAAAATAGCCCCTTTGAGATGGTTAACACGTACATCGATTATGGTGTTATTTGAGTCCGTAAAATTAGCATTTTCAAGATGAGTATTGGCAAACAACGCCCCCTTGAAATCACTCCCTTTAAAATTACCATTTTGCATTGAAGCGTTACGAAAATCAACCTCTTTGGCTCGGCACTCCCTCATCACCATCCCCTCCAATGTCAGGCCAAAAAAATTGCTGTCGTTAAGGATACACTCGCGAAATCGCAACGGATCGGCATTGAGTAAACTTTTCCAATCCGCCATCGTCCAATCGATCCCAATCATTTTGCATGACACAAAATCGACATCGCTCATTTTCGTATTGGTCAGCTTCATCACGCTCAGATTGCAGTTTTCAAAACGGCATTCGACAAACTTGCACGAAGAAAAAAAGGTTTCACTAAAATCGCAGGAGACAAAAGTACAATCCTCGAACTCCGCTTTGGTAATCTTTTTTCCGTGCAGATCAATCCCCTCGAATTTCTCGGCGAATACGTCCATATTATCGATAATACGTTCAAAAACCACTCTATTCCTTTCTTAAAGTATTACTCTTAAATCTTGTATATTCTCTTACGCTTTGCAGTATATTCCCACCACACACGGATCACTTTTTTTGGTTCACCGTTTATCTCCTCGTATTAATAGTTTAATTTTAACATTCAAACCCTAATTTTAAAACTGCACTCGCGATGTGCTACAATCCCGTCATGATCTTCCGACACGCCACGATAAACGATATTTCAGTTCTAATCTCCCTGCTAAACCGCTCTTATCGTGGTGAAAGTTCCCGCGCAGGATGGACAAGCGAAGCGGATCTGCTAAGCGGTAAACGCATCGATGAAGCAGGAATGCTTCAACTGTTCAATGACCCTGATTCACGCATTTTAATCGCCCAAATCAATGATGTCATTATCGCCACCATCCATGCACATCGTGAGAACGATACTGTACATTTCGGACTGTTCGCCGTCGAACCAACCCTGCAGGGAAACGAAATCGGTAAAGCGCTGTTATCCTATGCGGAATCTGAAGCTCACCATACATGGGGCATAAACACTGCCATTATGGAAGTCATCGCCTACCGTGCGGAGTTGATCCATTATTATGAACGCAGAGGCTATCAAAGAACGGGAAAAATGATTCCATTTCCTGAATCAGACCTCTGGAACAAAAAAGTCGATTCACTGGAATTAGCCGTTATGAGTAAAAACCTTAAGAGTATCGACTCGTGGTGAAAATCGTTCTCCTCTATGATAAAATCGCATCATGAAAATCTTCACCTCCCAACCTCTTAGTGATATCCTTGCATGGGCATACGAAACGCTCAAGGAAAATAATACCCTCACTTTTGAAGTCCTCAATCCCGATATCGGTCGCGGGAACTATGCCGGAGAGTCAGTAACCGTTGATGATATTACCTATGTCTATCGCAGTTATAAAGCATGGAGTGACCTCGGTGAAATCCTCTTTTGCCGTATGCTCACTCCCAAAATCCTTACCGAACATACCGTCCAGATCACGTATGAAAAACTCGATCTGGGCGACTCGTTTCATCACAGTGATGCGAAAGAGGAAAAATACGGGACTGCTTCACGTTTTTCCGCTATCCATAAAAATGAGGAACCTGCTTTTCTTTCCTCGTATCTGCGTGCATTGCGCAGTGTCAAAGTAGGGACTAGAAAACGGATTTTAAATTTGGGAATCAATACGGGGGATGAGTTTGATCTCATACGCAGTATCCTCTCACAAGAAGAATATCATAACATCGAACTCATAGGCATTGATCACTCAATTTCCGCGATTGAGAAGGCACGTGAGCGCTTTGACGAGGGAAATGCAACCTTCTATGTCCATGATATCAATGATCTTGCATCTTTAGAGTTAGGGCGCTTTGACCTCATCATCACGATAGGAACTCTTCAAAGCCCTGGTATTGAGTTCAAACCGCTGTTTATGAAGTTAGTTCAGGAATACTTAACACCAAATGGTGCACTGATTTTAGGATTTCCGAATTGCCGATGGATGGGAGGGGAGATGATTTATGGAGCCAAAGCGCCCAATTATCCCTATTCAGAGATGACCTTACTCTATAAAGACGTTTACTACTGCAAAAAATATTTACAGCAAAAAAAGTTTCGGGTAACCCTAACGGGAAAAGACTATGTGTTTTTAACGGGGACAAAAATTCATTCCATCTCCTAGTCCCTATTATTCTTGTTTATTCCATACATCTGTGATGTGTTTAGCATGTACTTCATCCAGAGCTTTTACTTCTTTAATGTGATACGCTCCTTCATCTTCGGTAATACAATAAATTTCATACTGTATAACATCTTTATTTTCTTTGATAACGACTTCCTTGATCCCACTGGCAAGGGCGTACTTGCGTATTGCCAGCATCGCATCCTTGTCTTTTATCGTGATTCGGACAACCAAATCACCCTTATACCCATTATAGGTATGGACATCTATAATGTCGTGATCGAGTGCATATCGGATGATTTTTTTTCGCTCTTCTTGCATGAATAATCCTTTTCGAGCAGACCAACTTGTTTAATAATAGTAAATTATACCTAAAAGTAATATTACTGCCATATTTCTTGGCGAATAGCTACGTCACCAAGCTCACTGTGCATCGTCAATTCTCCATCACTGATATTGCACTGTAGCCGCATCGTCCTTGCACACAGTTTTTCGATCCCCTCGGCATACAAATGTCTGACACTCAGATTTTTAAACCGTGCATAGGTTGCGCTGTTTTGCCTCCACCATGCCTCTGCACTTTTGGTATTATAGGTATAGACGATCACTTTATCGGCTCTGCCGCATGCTTTGCGTAACCGCTTTTCATCCACTTGCCCCAAATCAATCCACAGTACGATATCGCCGCCGTAGTTTTTCTCCCATAACTCTGGTTCTTCATCATCTCCGCCGATCCCCTTGCTAATCATCAGTCGATCCGCAGCATTGAGGGCAAAAGCCGCTAATCGAATCATAAGACGCTGTTGGGTTTCAGAGGGGTGTTGCGCGATGGTAATATCATGCGTTTCGTAATAATTTCTATCCATGTCAGCCATACCGAGCTGTGCTTTGCAAATCGTTGAACCCGCGGCCATTATAGCTCCTTGTAGTTGCGTAACTATGACATAACAGCACTTATAAGCTCTCCTAAGCACAAACCCTATATAATAAAAAACATTTTTTATGGAGTTTTAATGCCGACCTCATCCCTTGCTATTATTCGCCAAGTCCTCACACTTCCTGTCATCGTGATTTCGATGGGCTATTTTGTGGACATTTATGATTTGATTTTGTTTGGCGTTGTCCGTGTTGCCAGTCTCACCGAGCTTGGTCTCAATCCTGATCAGGTCACATCATGGGGAACAACCATTTTGAATATGCAAATGGGCGGTATGCTTATCGGAGGAATTTTATGGGGGATGCTGGGAGATAAAAAAGGGCGTCTATCGGTTCTGTTTGCCTCGATTATCCTCTATTCGGTTGCCAATTTTCTCAATGCCTTTGTCACCAACGTCGAGCAATACGCCGCGCTTCGTTTTATCGCCGGTATCGGTTTGGCGGGTGAACTGGGTGCAGGAGTCACTCTCGTAGCTGAAATCCTACCGAAACATCTGAGAGGATATGGTGTCATGACCATTGCAGGTGTCGGTGTCTTGGGTGTTGTGGCGGCCAATCTCGTGGCACAGCATTTCGACTGGCGCAATGCCTATATTTTGGGCGGACTTCTAGGTTTTTCGCTACTTATATTACGACTTAAAGTACGTGAATCGGGTATGTTTGAACACAATCTGAGTGAAAACATCCATCGCGGTGATTTTTTCTCACTCTTTAAGCATCGGCGTCTTTTAACAAAATACCTCAAAGCCATCGCCATCGGGATTCCTCTGTGGTTTGTGGTTGGGATATTGGTCATGTTCTCCCCTGAATTTGCCAAATCATTGGAGATCGCAGGTGAAGTAACGGCGGGTCAAGCACTAATGTACTGCTACATCGGTCTATCCGTCGGTGACTTTGCCAGCGGATACCTCTCACAAAAACTCAAAAGTCGTAAAAAAGCATACACCTTCTTTATGCTCTTGTCTCTCTTTAGTGTTGCATGGATGTATACACTCAAAGGTGCAAGCGTCCAGGACTTCTATTGGTCTTGTTTTTCATTGGGTGTGTTTTGCGGCTACTGGGCTCTTTTCATTACAATGGCGGCAGAGCAGTTCGGAACCAATATCCGTGCAACCGTTGCCACTACTGTCCCCAATTTCGTTCGCGGTTCTGTGGTTCCGATCACCTTGTCTTTTATGGCACTCAAAGAGCATTACGGTTTTCTCGCATCCGCAGCTATTGTAGGTTCTGTCTGTTTTGCTCTTGCTCTGATGGCTTTGTATTACACCCGTGAAACGTTTCACAAAGATCTGGACTACATCGAAGCCTAATGAATACATTGCGAACGGTTGTAATACTCATATACTTAGGAATGACCTATGCATCTGCACAGCCATCTGAATCTGCGATCAATAAATCACTCTCATCCATAGGATCTTCTGAATCTTTGAATGAGATACACGCTCTCTCAAATATCAAGGAAGATTATAAAACAGGCTACAAGTCCCTCTACAGCCGTTACCAAAATACAAAAGAGGAACATCAAAAAATTGCAAAGAAGTTTGAAGAAGCGGGAATTCCACTCTTTTTTTCCCTCATCCCCTATTGCGAATCCAACTTTAATCCCGATTCACATGGACGCGGAACGGCTGGTCTATGGCAGTTTATGGCGCAGTCAGGACGTACCTACGGACTAAAAATCGAAAAAGGAAACGATGAGCGTACCGATGTCTGTCTCTCCACCGATGCTGCCATCCGTTACATCAAAGACCTCAAAAGTATCTTCAAAGAGTGGTATCTCGTTGATTTTGCCTACGGCATGGGCGAGCTCAAACTGCAGCGTATTATCAAAAGAAACGGCAGTAAAAAAATCTCCGTTTTGCTCAAAGACCCTGAATTTCAAAAAGGAACCAAAAACCATTTTGCCAAAACCCTTTTGCTGGATGCCGCGATACATCATACAAAATCGGACAGTGATACCCCCTGATGTCTCTCATTGATTCCAAATCCTCACGCTTAAAAGCGGTTACTCATGGTTTTTTTCTCTCTATTACTACGACAATAGCCGAACCCGCCATTATTTTGCCGCTGATTCTCCATTTTTTTGGTGCAAGTTCACTCATTATCGGACTGCTTTCCTCACTGCTAAAAGGGGGAGCAATCATCGTTCAGCTTTTTGCCGCCTTCAGTGCACAAAGCTATACGCGTGTTATGCCTTATTTGCGTTTTGTTTTCTTAGCCCGCTTTCTCTCATGGTTTGGAATCGGCGTTGGGATCTATCTTTTTGGAACGACTAACCACGTCTATGTGTTATGGTGCATTGGAATCGGGCTTTTTATCTTCTCATTTGCCGCAGGATTCGGCTCCATTTATTTTAACGAGATATTGGGTAAAGTATTTTCCCATCGCTATCGTGGACGGGTTTTTGCACAACGTCAGTTTGCCGCAGGTGTCGGTGCACTCATCAGCGGTGTCAGTGCCGGAATCATTTTAGAATACACCCCTGCACCCTACAGCTTTGCGTATTTGTTTCTCTTCAGTTCTTTTGTCATGTTGTTGGGCGTTATCCCCTATGCCCTCATCCAAGAGCCGATCAAAGAAAACATTTCCGTAAAAGAGTCCCACTTTCGTACTTTTTTATTCAATTCTTTCTCCCTTTTACGCAGTGACGGACAGTTAAGACGCCAAATTCGTACCTATTTACTCGCCTACAGCCACCTTTTTTCGCTCCCTTTTATCATCTTGCACGCCCAAACACTTTTGCATCTAGGCGGGGTTCAGATCGGCTATCTCCTCACCGCGCAAGTCATCGGAGGGATGCTGAGCAATCTGCTGTGGGGCAAACTCTCCTCCAACGGTAAAATACGTCTGATCATCACCGTTTCTTTCATCGCCTACATCAGTGCCAATGCCCTCACGCTGTTCGCCGACACTCTATGGCATTATGCACTACTGTTCTTTTTATTGGGTGCTGGAATGGATGGAATGCGTCTGGCTTTTTCCAACAACATCCTTATCATTGCCCCCGAGCATTTGCGTCCTGTTTATCTCGCGTTGCAATCCAATATTACTTCGATCGGATTGTTTTTTGCGATTCCTGGGGCGGTGATTTTGGAAATGTACGGATTTTCGGTGTTGATTGGTTTTACGATCATGATGTTATGTGGAGGGATGGTCGCCGCACGGCGACTGGCAGATTAAAAGCTGTTTTACTTAACCCATATTGGTGTAAACGGCTTGGACATCTTCGTCATCTTCGAGTTTGTCGATCAGCTTTTCAACATCAGCCATTTGTTCATCGGTAAATTCGATAGGACTGTTAGCAATACGCTCTAACGCCGCACTGTCAGGAGTGATCCCCATCTTTTCGAGTTCAGCAGACAATGCACCAAATGCGGTGTACTCGCCAAACACGCTCACTTCACCCTCTTCTTCTTCCAAACTCTCTATCCCTGCATCGATGAGTGCAAATTCGAGTTCATCCAAATCCATATCGGGTTTTGGAAAACGAAATACCGCTTTGCGGCTAAACATAAATTCCAGCGAGCCATTGTTCAGCGTCTCACCCTTGGCACGTCCAAAAATCGTACGAACATTGGAGATGGTACGGGCATTGTTGTCCGTTGCACACTCGACGAAAAACAAAACACCATGAGGCCCTTTGCCCTCGATATTCATCTCAGCAAGCGAAATAGCATCTTTCCCCGATGCCCGTTTAATCGCCGCGTCAATATTGTCTTTTGGCATATTTTGCGCTTTTGCTGTCATAATTGCTGATCGAAGCTTCGGATTCATGTCGGGATCGTCACCCCCCTCTTTTGCTGCCATCGTAATGATTTTTCCAAGCTTTGGAAATACGCGGGACATATTTCCCCAGCGTTTCATTTTTGCGGCTTTACGATATTCGAACGCTCTACCCATACACAGACTCCCATGAAAAATTAATGAAATTGTAGCCGTTTAATGGTTAAAAACCAATCCTCAAGCACTCCTCTTAAATGAGGTAGTTTGTGTTAAAATACAACCAATCTCAAACTTCTTTCAACTTTTTTTATTTATTGGAGCATATATGTTCTTTGTTAACACTCTTTTGCATTTTTGTCGTACATGCTGGTTGACTCCTCTTAGCTTAACCTTATTCTATATTTTCTTCGGCCTTTTATGGATTTTTGGGTCTGATTATGTATTGGCCATCACGATTGGCGACTCCGTTATCGCAAATCAATTTGAAGTGGGTAAAGGGGCACTTTTTGTTATCGTTACTGGCAGCATATTATATGTATTGCTGAAAAGATGGCGTAAACAACTCCTAAAGGTGCACAACCAAATATCCTCAACCCTCAATGCTATTCCGGATTTATTGTTTGAAGTGGATTTGGAGGGAAAATACTATGATTACCATTCGCCGCGTATCCATTTACTCGCAGCCCCAGCCGAAACACTTTTAGGAAAAACCGTTCGAGACATCCTCCCTGAGCAAGCTGCCCAAACGTGCCTTTTGGCATTGCAAGAAGCCAATGAAAAAGGATTTTCATACGATAAGCAAATCGAGATATTGCTTCCACAGGGGAAAAGCTGGTTTGAACTTTCAGTATCTAAAAAATTGGAAACCGACAAAGAGAGTCCCCGCTTTATTGTTTTGTCCCGTGACATCACTCAGCGTAAAAAGAGTGAAGATCAGCTGCTAAAACTTTCCCAAGCAGTAGAACAAAGCCCTAATACAATTATTATCACCGATCTTGATGCAAACATCGAGTACGCAAATGCCGCTTTTTTTAAAACGACAGGATATTCGGTGGAGGAAGTAATCGGCAAAAATCCAAATTTTCTCCATTCAGAGAAAACCCCGTCTGCTACGTATGCCGATATGTGGGAACATCTGACACGTGGCGAAAATTGGCAGGGTGAGTTTATCAATCGGCGTAAAGACGGTACCGAGTATATCGAGTTTATTCGCATCGCTCCCGTACGTCAAAAGGATGGAAAAATAACGCACTATATGGCCATAAAAGAGGATATATCTGAACGTAAACAAGCCGAAGAGCGTATCCACTATCTCGTAAACTTCGATCCTCTTACGGGATTACCCAACCGATTGCAGATGGATGACCATATGCAATATACCTTGAACTTGGCAAAGCGAAATGGTGGATTTTTTGCCGTTTTATTTCTCGATCTCGATCACTTCAAAAACATCAACGATACGCTTGGGCACAGTATTGGAGATAAATTACTTATTGAGCTTTCCAAACGTCTTACCGCTTCATTGCGTGATCAAGATACCATATCGCGTATGGGGGGTGATGAATTCATTATTTTATTGCCCAGTTCTGACGCACACGGGACCATTCAAGTAGCCCAAAAATTATTGAATTCCATTGCAAAGACGTTCTTGATAGAGGAATACCAACTCTCTATTACAGCCTCCATCGGTATTGCTTTGTACCCTAATGATGGTGTAGACATAGAGATGCTCTCCAAAAACGCCGATACGGCGATGTACAGGGCCAAGAATGATGGACGCAACAGCTACTGCTTTTTTACCCCAGAGATGCAAGCCAATTCTCATCGTATTCTTCAATTGAGCAACGCATTGCATCATGCACTTGAGCGCCATGAACTGCATCTTGTTTATCAGCCACAGCTTAGTGCATCAGGAGAACGTATTGTAGGAGCAGAGGCATTGCTGCGCTGGCAGCATCCTGAATTTGGCAGCGTACCTCCGGACGAATTCATCCCCATCGCTGAAGAAAACGGAATGATTTTGTCCATTGGAGAGTGGGTATTGCGTACTGCAATTTCTCAAGCAAAAAGCTGGATAGACAATGGACAGCCTCCCATGATTATTGCCATTAATATCTCCGCAGTTCAGTTTCGTCATCCCAATTTACCCGATCTAATCACCAGCATCTTGGAAGAAGCAGAGTTTCCTCCCCAATATTTGGAGATTGAATTAACCGAAAGCATAGCGATGCACGATCCTCAAGTCGCTATCAACACGATGAACGATCTGCACGAACGCGGGATTCGAATGTCCATTGATGATTTTGGCACTGGTTATTCTTCTTTGAGTTATCTCAAAAAATTTAAAGTCTACAAGCTCAAAATAGATCAGTCGTTTGTTCATGATATCGGTACCAATTCTGAAGACAAAGCGATCGTCAACGCCATCATCAATATGGCCCGAAGCCTTGATCTTCAAACGATTGCAGAGGGTGTAGAAACGCTCGAACAGCTGGAATACTTACGCGAACAAGGGTGTGATGAAATACAGGGGTATTATTACAGTAAACCGTTGTCCCCCAAAGAGTTTGAAAAATTTTTCCGAAGCCTTTATAATACGCTATAATTGCGATATACATAGTATTCACTATCCTTAATTCAAGCGGAATAAAATGCTCTCTTCAAATAAACATTTAATACTGCTTAACCGCTCTTTATGGGCAACCGTTTTTGTATTTATCATTTTTTCCATTACTTTTATTTTTTATATCCGTTCTGAAAAAGCGATTGATGCCGCCAACACACAGCGTTTTGAATCGCATAGGCTTGCAGACAGGTTACGTCAAAGTTCTGATGATTTAACGCGCATGGTTCGCACCTACATCCTCACCGATGATCCGCTCTATAAACAACACTACCAAGAGATTCTCGATATACGTAATGGAACAATATCCCGTCCAAATTATCATAGAAAGATCTATTGGGATCTTGTATTATCGGATGATAAACGCCCTTTCCCATCAAATATAAAACCTGTCTCTTTATTGAATCTAATGAAAGAAGAAGGCTATACGCCCCAAGAGTTTGCAAAACTCTCTGAAGCAAAGAAAAATTCTGATGAACTGACTAAAATCGAATTCGAGGCCATGAAGATCATCGAGTCAACGACACCAACTACAGATAAGAATCGGTATATAGCCTACACAATGCTTCATGATGCTAAATATCATCAAGCTAAATATAGGATTATGAAACCCATTAGTGATGCTTATATTATGATGGATCAACGGACACATGAGGCAGTTGACCGCGCTGTAAAGATAGCTTATCTTATGCGTATTATCTTTATTCTCTTTGGAGTGATCTTGATCTGGGCAGTGTGGCGTATCCGCCGAACATTGCATTTGATTATAGGTGGATCATTACAATATCTTCATTCCCATATTGTCAAAATCGGAAGCGGAGATTTATCCTCTGAAATTCAAATCGATGAAGGCTTGGAAAATAGCATTCTCGGCTGGTTATCCGAAACAAAAAACAAACTCTCTTACATCGATACCGAACGTAAGAAAAATGAAAGTCAACTGAGTATGGTTACCCAAGCCATGGAACAAAGTCCAAGTTCAATCATTATCACCGATTTTAAAGGCAACATCGAATACGTCAATAGTGCTTTTATTACCGCTACAGGATACACATCGGATGAGGTGATCGGTAAAAATCCGCGCCTTCTACAATCAGGGAGTACACCTGCGCATGCGTATGACTCTATGTGGGATGCTCTCGTCCGTCAAGAAAAATGGCAAGGCGAGTTTATCAACAAACGTAAAGACGGAACTAACTATATCTATTCCATCAATATTGCTCCTGTTTTGGATAAAGAGGGAAAAACGACGCATTACATTGCTATCGAAGAAGACATAAGCGAACAAAAAAAGACCCAAGAAAAAATCCACTATTTAGCAAATTTTGATCCCCTGACAGGACTTCCCAATCGTATGCAAATGGATGACCATCTCCAATATACTCTCAATATCGCAAAACGTAACGAAGGCAGTTTTGCCCTCATTTTCCTCGATCTCGATCATTTCAAGAGCATTAATGATACGCTCGGTCACAGTATCGGAGACCTGTTGCTCATGGAGCTTTCAAAACGTTTAAGTGCTGCCGTACGTGAAGAAGATACCGTCTCACGCATGGGAGGAGACGAATTTATCCTCTTATTGCCTGAAACGGATGCCAATGGCGCCGCACAGGTAGCCCAAAAACTGTTGTCGTCTATCGCTAACCCGTTTAAGCTTGCAGATCATGAGCTTACCGTCACCGCTTCAATCGGTATCGCGTTGTATCCGTCTGATGGTACGGACATCGAGACGCTCTCTAAAAATGCCGATGTCGCAATGTACCGAGCTAAACAAGAGGGACGTAATGCCTACTGTTTCTTTACTCATGAAATGCAGAGAAATTCTCAGCGAAACCTTGAGCTTAGCAATGCCCTGCACACGGCACTGGAACGAAATGAATTTCATCTTGTCTATCAGCCTCAGCTAAGTGCTGCAGATGGAAAAATTATCGGTTCTGAAGCACTCATTCGCTGGGAACACCCGCAGTTTGGTTCTGTATCACCCGCTGAATTTATCCCCATTGCAGAAGACAACGGAATAATCCTTTCTCTGGGTGAATGGGTTTTGCGTACAGCTGTTTCCCAAGCAGCAGCATGGAAGCAAAAGGGAATCACTTTAATCATGGCTGTCAATCTTTCAGCGGTCCAGTTTCGCCATCCAAGCCTCCCCAGTCTCATTGTCAATATTTTAGACGAAGCCAAACTGGATCCTCAATATCTCGAAATCGAGCTCACCGAAGGTGTAGCGATGCACGATCCGAAAGATGCAATCAAAGTCATGAATACCTTGAATGAAATCGGTATACGTATGTCTATCGATGATTTTGGTACAGGTTATTCATCTCTATCTTACCTCAAACAATTCAAAGTCTACAAACTCAAAATCGATCAATCCTTCGTACGTGACATACGCACCGATCCTGAAGACAAAGCCATTGTCAAAGCCGTCATCCAGCTTGCCCATTCACTTGAACTCGTTACCATTGCAGAAGGGGTTGAAACGCTCGAACAACTACAATTCCTACAAGAGCAAGGGTGTGATGAAATACAGGGATATTATTACACTAAGCCTATTTTAGCTAATATATTTGAAAAATTTTATGCATCACACCAAATAACCAATAATACAAAGGAGTAAACATGCATCGACCCAATCCAACCCAAAATCAATTAATGCTCAATGAAAATGATTTCATCGTTTCCAAGACTGATGCCCGCGGTAAAATAATCTACGGTAATAAAACGTTTATCAAGATGTCAGGATACGAAGAGCACGAACTGCTAGATGCACCTCACTCTATCTTGCGCCATCCCGATATGCCAAAAATTGTTTTCAAGCTTTTATGGGATCGAATCCAAAATAAACAAGAGATTTTTGCCTATGTCAAAAACTTATGCAAAGACGGCTCATATTACTGGGTATTTGCCAATGCGACTGCAACCCTCAATCCCAATGGAACGGTCCGTGACTTTCACTCCGTGCGACGAAAACCTAGCAAAAAAGCGCTGGATGTGATCCCAGGCATCTACGCACAGCTCATTGCAGCTGAACGAACGGGCGGCATGGATGCATCTCTCAATTTACTCAACACCGTATTAAATGAACAAGGAGTCACCTATGACGAATTCGTCCTCTCTCTTCAGCAATAAAAGAACTCTTTTTTACCTCGCCCTAGCGATCGGTACTGCTGTGTATTTAGCAACTATGGGCTCTTTTTTACCTGCCGGTGTTGTTTTCATAGCGGCCATCGGGGGTCTGTTTATTGCCCAAGACGATGAGCCATGTGCAAAAATCTTCAACGATGTCCTCATACGTCAAATTCGCGATGTACTGCTCAAAGCATCCAGCGGAAATCTCTCTGAGAGAATTACACGTATCTCTGATCAACATATTCTCCAAGGTGTCGCATGGAGTATTAATGATCTTCTCGATCAAGTAGAACAAATGATGCGAGACATCCATGCCTCTTTGGATTCCGCTAATCAGGGAAAAATGAACCGTATCCTTTTTAAAGAAGGGTATAAAGGGGATTTTACCGAAATAGGATCAGTCTTTAACCATGCCATTGACGAAATAGCTGCTTCCTTTAAAGGAAAAATGAGCAGCGAACTTGGTCATGAATTTGAACGAATGAGTGGCGGTATTTCGACCTCTTTATCCACAATACAAACGGACATACAAAAAAATTGTGATTACTCAAGAGAAATTAACAAAACGTCATCAAAGACTGCGCAAGAGGTAACCAAAAGTCAATCCAGCGTAGCCACCATTGTTTCCAATTTGGAAAATCTTATGGAGCTAATTTCTGGTTCCAGCGAAGCAATCACTTCTCTGAGCCAACGAACCAATGAAATAAGTACCGTTGCCAATCTCATTAAAGACATCGCTGATCAGACGAACCTATTGGCCCTCAATGCTGCAATCGAAGCCGCACGCGCAGGTGAACATGGCCGCGGATTTGCAGTTGTAGCCGATGAAGTACGCAAACTCGCAGAGCGTACCCAAAAAGCGACTCAAGAAATCTCAATGACGCTCAACACCCTGCAACAAGAAGCCAATGATATTCAGGGAAATTCAGACACCATCACCGATATTGCCCAGAAATCGCGTTCAGATGTGCATGAATTTGAAGACATTTTAGAGAACTTTGCAAATACGGCCTACGCTTCAGCAAAAGCCGCCAAATACATTAACGATTCTCTCTTTACTGCACTTGTCAAAGTAGATCACATCATCTACAAACATAATACCTATTCAAACATTATGCATGAAACAGATCACAATGCCATAATTACGGCAGATCACCACAATTGCCGAATGGGTAAATGGTATTATGAGGGTGAAGGCAAAGAGATGTTTTCCAATACTCAGGCTTATAAAATGATGGAAGCGCCGCATACGGCTCTTCATAAGTTTGTTGACCAAACCCTTGAATGCATCTCGCGTAAAGATTGCCGAAATATCAAAACCAAAGAGTCTATCATCAAAAACATGACGGCGATGGAAGAAAACAGCAAACAGCTGTTTGTCTTATTGGAAAAAATGGTTCAAGAAGCAAATCCAGCCTAATATATTTACCCCTTCAGGCAGTTTTCGCCTGATTGATCCAATACACCGCCACAATACTCATAACACCCCCCACAAGCAACGAAACTGAAGGAATCTCACCCAACAACACATAACTGCTTACAAGAGCAAATAGCGGTACTAAAAGCATATATGAACTCGCTTTTGCAGATCCCATTTTCCCAGATGCCACAAAATAGATGGTGGTTGCCACTGTCTGCGTCATTACCGATAAATACAGCAATGCACCCCAAAAATGTATTCCCTGATCAAATACGCTCAAAATCCCATGCCCATAAGCTATGATAAACATACAAAACGTTGCAATCAGTCCTAAAAAAAAACTGTAACGAATAGGGTCTAGGTACTGACGTGAGTTTTGAGCCAATACACTCAAAATACTCCACGTTAACGCAGCAAGGATAAACACCAAATTACCCACATTGGTCAAAATGGTCCCCTCCCAAAGTTCGATCATAACAATACCGCCCAGTAAACCCAATCCTAATCCAAAAATATGTTGCTTTGAAGGACGAAAACCAGTAAAAACAATTGTAATTAATACAATCATAACAGGGCTAAGAGTAGTGATGATCATCCCCCCTGCTCCCGCAGTGGCGACCTGAACACCTAAAAAGGAGAGAACCATAAAAAGCGCATACAATAATCCGCTCATCGTGACAGAAATCCATGCCGATTTGACTAAATACAAGGGTTTTTTATTCCACCACAAAACGGGGAGATAGGCAAGAGTCATCAGTGCTAATCGCCAAAAAGTCGCCACTTCCCAAGAAACACTCTCGGAGAGAATTTTCAAAACAGGCCAACCCGCACCCCATAACATCATGGAAAAGAGCATCCATAATGCTAAAGGGTTCAAGCCAGTCATTTAGGCATCAATAATAGCGATATCACTTTGTATCTGATTAAATAGCAATGAGCGATTGTCCATGCGATACTGATAATAAAAGGTATTGGTTTTTAAACTTCGCAAAACCGACGTATTGTAATAATGCGCATTCGAGCAGCGTCCTAAATAAAGAAAAGTAAAAAGAAGCTTGATACGAGGATCTTCGAATATCTCGTTAGGCTGTGCCAAAAAGGTAAATCCGTATTTTTTCATATTTACGAGATCGAAAATATAATAAATAAAATCTTCAAATTTGGTATAAAATCCATTCAAACTCTCAATTTCATGGAAAAAGTAATAATAATTTTCCAACAACTCATGTTTCTGAATCATCCGAGAAAGCTTGCTTTTTACATTACGCTTAGCCGCAAAATACGAAGGGTTAGCCGCCATATAAATGTTTCGACGCTCTGCAATCGCCTTATCCAAAGCCGCTTCAAATTCGTCACTCTCTTCAAAACGAAGATAAAAGAACGTATCTGCATCCTTGAACTTCTCTTCTATTTTTTCGATCGAAGGATCTGAAAAATCAAGATAAAGAGTGGGAATACCATTTGCCATCACATAATGACGAATCTTATTTGCCAAATGCGTTTTACCTGATCCCTCTTCACCCAAAATCAAGGTATTTTGGTAAAGCGTTCTCTCTTTGAGTTCCAATGCAGAGATGCTGTTTTGTAAACGTCCAATTTTATATCTCATAAAAATCCATTATTATAATTTTAGGCATAAGTATAACGTATGGCTGGACAATTTGAAGTTTAAAATATTCCCACAATGGAGAATATAGAGAAATTTACCCCTTAACCTTCGATTCAATAGTCGCAACAATACTTGGATCTTCCAGTGTCGAGATATCTTGGGTAATCGCTTCACCCTTGGCAATCGAACGCAAAATACGGCGCATGATTTTACCCGAACGGGTTTTTGGTAAGCCTGGGACAAACACGATGTCATCACAGATGGCGATGTTGCCAATCTCTTTCATGATCACTTTATTGATCTCTTTTACCATTTCCATCTCTTCACCCACGGTATCGTCGCTTTTGAGAACGATGTAAGCAAAAATCCCTTCCCCTTTGATCTCATGGGGTTTTCCGACAACTGCTACTTCTGCTACGTTGGGGTGTTTTTTACACGCCGCTTCTACTTCAGCCGTACCCATACGGTGACCCGAAACATTGATAACATCATCGGTACGTCCGGTAATCGTAATGTACCCGTCGTTGTCGTAGTTCGCACCATCACCTGTGAAGTAGACCGGTTGTCCCTCTTTTTTCACATCACCAAAATACGATTTTACAAAACGCTCAGGATCTCCCCAAATACCGCGAATCATTGATGGCCAAGGACGGGTAATACACATGTATCCGCTCTCCCCTGCTCCCACTTTTTCACCCGTTTGAGGATCTAAAACCTCTGCCATGATTCCAGGCAGCGGAAACGTAGCACAGCCTGGTTTGATTGGCGTTGCCCCTGGAAGAGGAGAGATAATATGCCCGCCTGTCTCTGTTTGCCAATACGTGTCCACAATAGCGCACTTGCTTCCTCCTACTGCCTCATAGTACCATTTCCATGCCGGAGGGTCAATTGGCTCGCCTACCGTACCCAAAACTTTAAGAGACGACAAATCATATTTAGCGGGTTCGTCTTCCCCCATTTTATGCAACACACGAATCGCGGTTGGTGCAGTATAAAACTGGTTTACTTTGTACTCTTCCACCATTTTCCACGGTCGTCCGGCATCGGGATACGTCGGAACCCCCTCAAACATTATGGTTGTAGCACCCATGGCTAGAGGTCCGTAAACGATATATGTATGCCCCGTAATCCATCCGATATCCGCCGTACACCAGTAGGTATCGTTTTCTTTGACATCAAAAACCCATTCCATCGTCATTTGCGCCCAGAGGATGTATCCTCCGGTATTGTGCTGAACCCCTTTTGGCTTTCCTGTTGAGCCTGAAGTATAGAGGAGGAACATCGGATCTTCTGCATCCATCGGTTCAGAAGCACACACTTGCGATTGGTTTTGGATGAGTTCATTGTAGGAGTAATCACGCCCTGAGACCCAGGTAATGTCTTCACCGTTACGCTCTACAACCAGTACTTTTTCAACGCATTCACATCCATGGCTCAACGCCTCATCGACGACAGGCTTAAGCATGTACGGTTTGTCTTTACGAAACGCTCCATCGGCGGTAATCACGACTTTTGCTTCTGCATCAATGATACGATCGCGAAGCGCTTCGGAGGAAAATCCCCCAAATACGATTGAGTGGATCGCTCCGATACGGGTACAGGCGAGCATTGCGTACGCCGCTTCGAGAATCATCGGCATGTAAATGACGACACGATCTCCTTTTTTAACCCCAAACTCATTTTTGAGTAAATTGGCAAAACGGTTAACGTTGTAATAAAGTTCAAGATACGTGACGATTTGTTTATCTCCGCGATCCCCTTCAAAAATGATTGCCGCTTTGTTTTTACGGGTGTTGAGATGACGATCGATGCATTGGTGTGCAATGTTGAGCTTACCGCCTGTAAACCATTTGTAAAAAGGGGCATTGCTCTCATCAAGCACTTGCGTATAGGGTTTGAACCAATCAATCTTTTCGTTGGCAAATTTACCCCAAAATCCTTCGTAGTCTTCCTGAGCCATTTTTTGCAGCTCAAGGTACTCGTTCATATTTTTAATGCGTGCGGCAGCCGCGAACTCAGGGTTTGGTTGAAAAATAGGTTTTACAGTATCGCTCATTGTTAATGCTCCTTAGTGCAGTTTAATTCATCTGCCTCAAATGAGGCAAGCTTTAGTGCCATAGCGGCTAGCGTAGCCAAACGGGGCTTTGCCCCGATGGCGTTCTAAATCCTGTGTACATGTTGTAATTTTATATAGATCATTGCGCTCATAATTGCGTCATTGAGTGCATTGTGCTGACCCATTCTGGGAATATTCAATTCACGAAGGATAGTATCAAAGCGTAAATCAATATTTCCTTGGGGAATCAACGCAATTTTTTTATCAAAATATATCCCGGAAATTTCAATCTGTTTATTGGGCAACGTTATCCCAAGCCACGGTTTAATCAAACGATTTATCATTGCCATATCAAACTCTAGATAATACCCAACCAATGGGCGATTTCCAATAAATTCTAAAAATTTTCGTACCCCCTCTAATGGCTCCAAAGCCTGTTCTAAATCGCATGGCCGAATATGGTGAATTTTGATGCTTTGGGCACTGATCTCTTTTGAAGGTTTTAAGAAAACCTCAAAACTTTGGGAAGTAAGAATTTTATCCCCTCTAACTTTTACCGCTCCGATGCTCAAAACGACATCGGTTTTTGTATTTAGTCCCGTTGTTTCGGTATCAAATATGACGACTTCATCTCCCTGATAAGGATTAAACAGCCATCCATAATTCTCATCCTTTAACTTCCTGCGATTCCATCCAAGAAGGAGAGATTCAAACATTAGACTACCATCCCCAAATGAAAATGATAGGTCAAAAACTTTTTAAACATATTCACAATTCTAAAAGCATCTTTGAGCAAATCGCGATCCGTTTTACTGAAAAGTTTTGGATTAACGTAATTTTGTTCTTCATCCATTTTCTTTTGTAAAAGCATCGAGCGCAAACGTATCTCCAGCAAGGTATCATACGCCTCGATTAACTCATTTGCGAACTGTTTGTCAAACAATCCGATGTTATTGAGTTCTTTAATTCTCTGTGTTGTATTGGTACACGCAATTTTATGCTCCAGTGCCAAAACACGCACTCCGTGTACAATCGCAAAAATCCCCCCTTTTTTGATGTCCAGTTCATTTTCATGCAAGGCTGTTCCCAAAACAAACCCTGAAAAAAGACTCAAGGGAGTCTCAAAAGCCAGTGCCGATTTTGCCAAATGGGCCAATACGTCGCTGCGCCCCTTAAAATGCTCAGACAGATAATCTTTGCACTCACCCAACAAATTTTCATCCCCTGCCACGCATGAAGCGTCCAAAAAGATCGAGAGAGAAAGAAGTGCTTCTTCATTGAGAGACTCAATCCACTGGGAAATCATGCTTTTGTATCCCAAAACACTTCGTCGCCAATACGGATTGCTCACCATGACATTACCGCTGCATAGGGGAAAACCCAATTGAAGTAAATACTCATTGAACCTCATCATGTAAGGCTCAAATTGTGTTTCATTTTCACCGTCACGAATAATCAGGGCATTGTCTTGATCGGTACGCAATATCTGCTCACCTCTCCCCTCGCTTCCCATTACAATCAAAGCACACTTGCCTTGAAGATCTTTGGGAACAGCCATCTCGAAGACTTTTACGTACATTTTGCTATTAAGCTCACTCACCAACTTCGAGATATACCGTACTTTCACCCCTTTTGAGGTTAGCGAACTGACAAGATGGGTCAGGGAACGCTGCGTATGTTGAAGCTCATCAATACTGTGAGCCCGATCGATCGATGCGGCGATTAGGTGGGTATGGTTTGCAAAATGGCTAAGAAGATCAAGCTGTTCTAAGATCCCGACAACGTTATCCTCATGCATAACTACCAACCGTTTAACACCGTGTTTGGTAAATAAAAGCAATGCATTAAAAAGAAAATCACTTTGTTCAATCGTAATGAGTCCGAAAGTTGCAATCTCACCAATTGAGTCTTGAATACTTTTCTCGGATAACAACACTTTTTCGCGTAAATTGGTATCTGTCACGATACCTGTTTTTTGCTCATCACGAACCAAAATAACATTTGCATTTTCATCTGACATAGTTTGTAATGCTTCTTTGATCGATCTGTGAGCATCCACAAAACAGGGTCTATGCAAATAAATTTCATCCACACGGGAAAGCATAAACGGGGTCAATTCATTTTGATACTGACGCTCTTTCAAGTTTTGATGTTTAGTAATAAAATCCTGCATAAAATAGTTTTGAAACGGTTCAACGTCTTGAAGAAGATTCAGGAAAGACTCTTTGGGAAGTTCGTAGCAGATAAGATCCTCTGCTACACTAAAAGTACTTTCAGTATTTCCATAAATAAGGGAGTTAGCATCAAAACTGTCACATTCAGAGTAAACGTTTTGAAGTTCCTCCTCAATGGTCTCGTTGACTACCCCTTTGATGATAATCGTGAGAGACTGTGCACGTACCCTAGGAGCAATTAAAACTGTCTCCTTGGGATAATAAGCAATATCCATCTGAGTCATCAGTTTTTCAATCATCCTCTCGCTCAAAAGATCGAAAGGATGAATCGACATTAATAATGCTTTTTGATCAAAAAGGCTCATAAGTTAATGCTCCAAGGCACCCTCAGCACCGATACCCGTTTGAGCCCGGACATATTGTGCTTCAAATGCTTCACGCTCTTTGGCAGCCTCATCACTGCTGTCAGTAATAGAGAAGAACCAAATACCGATAAACGCTGCACTCACAGAAAAAAGTGCCGGATATTTATATGGAAAAATTGCTTGAGCATTGCCCAATACATCAACCCATACCGTAGGCCCTAGAATAACCAATACCGCTGCTGTAAGAAGACCTAATGAACCACCAAGCAACGCTCCTCTTGTAGTAAGTTTTGACCAATACATAGAAAGAAACAAAATTGGGAAGTTGGCACTTGCAGCGATAGCGAATGCCAATCCGACCATAAACGCAATATTTTGATCTTCGAAAATAATTCCAAGGAAAATCGCTACGATACCCAGAACAATCGTTGCAATTTTTGAAACTTTCATCTCCATCAATCCATCAGTTTTACCTTTTTTTATAACACTGGCGTACAGATCATGAGATATTGCCGAAGCACCAGCGAGTGTCAACCCGGAAACAACCGCAAGAATTGTTGCAAACGCTACCGCGGAAATAAATCCGAGGAAGAAATCGCCCCCTACTGCATGGGAAAGGTGGATTGCCGCCATATTGTCACCCCCAAGGATTGGATAACCACCGTCAACAGCTTGTTTTGCAAGATCAAGATATTGCGGGTTTTGGAAAACCAAAACAATCGCACCAAAACCGATGATGAATGTCAGAATGTAAAAATATCCGATAAATCCTGTCGCATAAAAAACTGATTTACGAGCCTCTTTTGCATCACTGACCGTGAAAAAACGCATCAAAATATGTGGAAGACCCGCCGTACCAAACATCAAAGCAATACCCAGTGAAATAGCCGAGATAGGATCACTGACAAGTTTCCCTGGAGACATAATAGAAACGTCTTTCATCTGCACAGCCGTTGCAAACAACGATTCGAAGTTAAAGTTATAATGTGCCATAACCGCAATCGCCATAAAGGTCGCACCTGAGAGGAGCAGGAAGGCTTTGATGATTTGAACCCATGTTGTTGCCAGCATTCCGCCAAAAGTGACGTAAAGAATCATCAATACCCCAACCAAAATAACGGCAATTTCATAATCCAATCCAAAAAGAAGCTGGATAAGTTTACCTGCACCTACCATTTGAGCGATAAGATACAAAACAACTGTCAAAATTGATCCAAACGCCGCCAATGTACGAATAGGCATTTGACGCAAACGGTACGATGCAACGTCCGCAAATGTATATTTACCCAAGTTACGAAGCTGCTCTGCTACCATGAACAAAATAATCGGCCATCCCACTAAAAAACCGATAGAGTAGATGAGTCCATCATACCCTTGTCCGTAAACAAGCGCTGAAATACCTAAAAACGATGCCGCAGACATATAGTCTCCTGCAATCGCCATACCGTTTTGAAAACCGGTAATTCCACCGCCTGCGGTATAAAAATCTTTTGCTGTTTTGGTACGTTTTGCTGCCCAATAGGTGATAGCAAGTGTTGCTCCAACGAAAATCAAGAACATGATAATCGCCGACATATTTAACGGTTGCTTTTCTACCGCACCGCTAATGGCTTCACCGGCAAATATTCCGGCTGAGCCTAAGAGTAAAAAGATTATCGGTTTCATTATTCCCCCTTCGCTTTGTCTTTAATACGACGAGTAAGCTCATCAAATTCACCGTTTGCACGTCGAACATAAATCCCTGTTAAAATAAAGGCACTCAATATAACACCTATCCCCACTGGAATACCAACTGTTGTTACCGAACCGCTTGAGAGCGGAGTACCCAAAATCGACGGATCAAATGCGATCGTCAGCACAAATCCAAAATAAATCACCAGCATTACAATCGTCAATGTCCATGCAAACTTGCTTCGTACGCGGACAAGCTGTGTAAAATCAGGATCGTTTTTAATACGATCAACCATTTCTTGTTTCATAATTGCATCTCCTTAAAAGTTATAGTTTGCAATGAAGCGATACTCACTCCAGCCCGTTGTTCCGCTAGAACCTTCTGCAAAATTTCTTGGAAAATTTCCACGAAAGCGAAGCTGTAAGTTTTTGACATATTCCGGGTAATAGATTGCTTCGAATCCAGCCTCACTTGCAGTTCTTTCCAACCCATATCCACTGTTTTTATCCATATCAAACGCTGTATAATAGGCAGAAGTTGTTAAACTAGCGCCAAGATCTTTAAAATTGTAGCCACCATTTACTTTACACGCTTTAGTTCCAGCCAAAAACATATGACGTGTTACCATCCCCTGCGTGTATGCCGGTATTCCACCCCATGGCGTGATGATGGCATTTTTCAATTTCGAATCTGTAGCATTGTTTTTTGCTGTTTGTGAGTATGAAAATCCTATATCAAAGTTATTGATTTGGAATCCAACTTTTCCAGCGGCATATAACCCTTCAAGCTCTCCTGCATATGCATCCCCGACATCATTTTGTTTGATGATCTGAAGCCCCGCACTTGGTTTTATGTTATCACTGATAAAACTTTTCCAATTGAGATTTGCTTCACCGTAAATGATATTCGCGATGTCGTGGGCGTAATAGTCCCACAACTGTAATTTTAGATTTTCTATTCCCGTATACGTTGCTGAGAGAACCGATACCCCGTTTGTTGATTGACCAAGAGTATACGTTCCCATATTGACAAATTCACCTACTTGATCGAGGCTATTAACGTAAGAATAACCCGAGGTAACGGAAAGTAATTTGGAAGCTTCTGAACTTGCTTCTGTGTGATTATAAACTCGCCCAAAACTACCTTGGGCGAATTTGGTGATATGTCCTGCTACAAGTGTTGTATTGGGAACATCTTTATTTGTCAATAAATAGGCTTCAAACAAGTTAGGAGTCATACGAACATCATCGCTTCCTGCCATATGAATATCCAGTTTCTGACGACCACCTTTGAATGTAGTATTTCCTCTTTTATATTGAGCATAAAGCTCACCTACCATTGAGTAGTTATCATTATTGGGTCCCAGCAGTGTCATATCATTTTGGGAGTAATCCTCTCTTGGTAACTCTATAAAAAGACCATTTGTCGTATAAAATGCAGTCCCTAGAGTAAGTCCTTTGAAATCTCCTGTTTCATATTTCAAATAACCGCCGATGGCTGTCGCATCTCTATGCGTCTTGTTTCCAGCTGTCCCTTGGTATTCACGATCAACCCAAAACATCCGGATTTGACCGCTTGCTTTCCCCTCTTTGAACATTCCTGCCAAATCGTCTGCACCAAAAGCATTGACAACCAAAGCCGATGCCAAAAGCGACAGAGATACTGTACCTCTCATATACACTCCTCAAACCAAAAGTTTTTAACAGTGCCATTATGAAAACAAAACGTAGCATGAACGTAGCAAAGGTAAAATTAGAAAAATTTATCGTCAGAAATTTTAATATTAGGAGACGTGTGTGTAAAAAAGTAGCACGATTAGCTTTTAGGAATATCGATCATATAACCTAATGCCCGAATGTTTTGGATGAAATCTTCTTTGAGACTTTTTTTCAGACGGCTTACCTCCGCTCTAATCGTAGCATTATCGACGTATTCATCATCCCATATATAGATGCGAAATTGGTCAAAATCGACTACCCTTCCCCTATTGCGTGCCAATAAGTCAATAATCTGCAATTGCCGTCTTGAAAGTGGCTGTATCGTATTTTCACACTGTAAGGTAGAAGTGGAGGCATCGTAACTGTAACTTTTTGAGAGGCAAAGATGATTTTGCGGCACTGCACATACCTGCATTACTTTATCAATGCGCAAAGAGAGTTCTTTAAGGTGAAACGGCTTTTTGAGATAATCATAACACCCAAGATCATACGCCCGACTGATTCCCTCAATATCTGCCAATGCGCTGATATAGATAGCAGGAGGGCGAATTTTAAGAATATGGAGCTGTTCGAGCAAATCCAATCCGTCGATTCCCGGAACATTGATATCCAATATGAGCAAATCAAAATTCTCTGCTTGTATAGACACCAGCGCTTCGCTTCCATCGTAGCAGACAACAACACGATGCCCTAAAGCTAGCAAATACTCATTGATAGCATCACTGAGCATCTGTTCATCTTCAAGTAGAAAGATTTTCAAATATGCCCCTTTTTAGGAAACTGATACTCAAAACGGGTGTATTCAACCGTTGAATCAATACGAATGCTCACCCCTTCTTCATCACAAATTGATTTGACCAAACTAAGCCCCAATCCAAACCCATCTGTTTTTTTACGCTCACGGTAGTACGCTTCAAAAATTTTATTGACATCTTCAATTTTTTGCGAATGACTTTCAACCCAAAAAGTACATTCATCGAGATTCGAACCGACCCCTACTCGTATGCTTTCTCCATTTTTGGTATATTTGATCGCATTCGTTAGATTATTATCGATAACCCGCTGAAGTTTCGTCTCATTAAACTGTATCCATGCCGGAAATTCTGATGTCTCATACTCAAAAGAGAGATTTGAAAAATGGGCAACCTCATCAAAAAATTCAAGCCTTTTTTCAACGTATTCGCGCAAATCCATCGCTTTTTTAGGATATTCTATTTGATCTTTTTTGACCAAATAGCTTAAATCATCGTAAATACTAAAGATATTTTTAACCGCCGCTTCGATTTTAGCCAAATAACGATTACGCCCCTCATTCATGCTAAACAACTCGATATTCGCCATAATCACCGACAGTGGCGTATGGGTCTCATGAATCGCATAGCGGATAAACTGTTTATGCGATTCAAGCAGCCCTTGTGAAAATTTTTGCTCCTCTTCAAGTGCTTCATTTTTGAGTTGCAACGCCTCGGTTTTTTGTTTAACCCGTTCTTCCAAACTGGCGTTGAGAGATTGCAGTGACTCTTTTTGCTCATAAATCATCATAGCCATGCCATTAGCATATCCGGCCATCTTTTTAAATTCGTCAAAATAAAGATCGGCTGGATAAATGGATATCTCTTTTTCATGAATCGATTCGAAAAAGTCTAAAAACCGTTTGATATCTCTGGCAATCATGCTGTTGACAATTTTTGAAATCCCAATAATCAAGCCAAATAAAATCAGTGCCAAAGTAGAAATATTCAAAATGATTTTTATCATACCCCCTTTCAAGGCGATCGGATTCCCCTGTGTGTTAGTCATGGTATGACTCGCTGCTGTTAAAAAGTTATGATATTCATCATAGATAAGCAAAGATGAAAAAATGACAAAAAGAATCAAAATAAGAAAAATTGTGTAGAAATGAAGTTCCCGTAAAGAGAGTCGAGACAAACGAAGCTGTAACCAGTTTTCCACATCGTAATCCAAAATTAAAGTCTCTTATTATACTCCACATACAATGCTAAATAGATCTTAAATAGTACTAATTAATAATAGTACAATGAATATGATTAATTTTTATACAATATTAAGACTAGAAACTCTTGATTATATGAAATAATACTTCATCACGGTTGTGATTTCAAACTAAGGAGTTTCAAATGTCTTATTTAGTTCCTACCGAATTTGTTACCAAAATGGTCGACTCAGGTGAGTCCAAAGTGTATATGTCTACTAAAGACACACTCATTCGTGCTTATATGGCAGGTGCGATTTTAGGATTGGCGGCGGCATTTGCGATTACTGTCTCCATACAAACAGGAGTGCCGCTTATTGGCGCGCTTTTATTTCCGGTTGGTTTCATCATGCTTTACCTTATGGGATTTGATCTCTTAACGGGCGTGTTTGTTTTAGTGCCGCTAGCCTTAATTGACAAGCGTCCAGGGGTTACTGTCAAGCAAATGCTTAGAAACTGGGGTCTTGTGTTTATTGGTAACTTCGCAGGGGCGTTAACGGTTGCATTTATGATGTCGTTTATTTTAACCTATGGCTATTCCATTGATGGAGGTCCTGTTGGTGACAAACTGGGAAGCATCGGTGAAGCGCGCACATTAGGGTATCAAGCACACGGTGTGATGGGATGGTTGACCGTATTTATCCGTGGTATGCTTTGTAACTGGATGGTCTCTATGGGTGTCGTGGGTGCCATGATCTCAACCACAGTCAGTGGGAAGTTTTTGGCTATGTGGATGCCTGTCATGCTCTTTTTCTTTATGGGCTTTGAACACTCTATTGTCAATATGTTCTTGTTTCCGTTTTCAATGATTATGGGTGGTAACTTTACTATCTGGGATTATCTACTTTGGAATGAGCTTCCTGTAGTATTCGGTAATCTCGTAGGCGGATTAGCCTTTACAGGTCTTACACTTTACGCAACGCATATCAAAACAGGTGCAAAACGAAATTTACAATAATCATAGAAGGAATGTTATTATGAAAAAAATAGAGATGACAGAAGAGATTTTAGCCGCTAAAAAGAGTGCCGGTTTAAGCTGGGAAGAAATTGCAAAAAAAGTCTCACTTGGGACAGTCTTTCTAACCTCAGCTTGTCTTGGGATGAACAGTCTTAAAAAAGAGCCGGCAGAAAAACTGTGTGATCTTCTTGGATTATCTGCCGAGGTTGCTCAGGTTTTACAAGAATATCCTATGAAAAACTGGGATAAAATCATACCAACCGATCCATTAATCTACCGTTTTTACGAAGCAATAGGCGTTTATGGCGAGACCATAAAAGAGATTATCGGTGAGAAATTCGGTGATGGAATCATGAGTGCCATTGATTTCTCAATGGACATAGCCAAAGAAGAAAATCCTTTGGGAGACAGAGTCGTCATCACCATGAATGGTAAATTTTTACCTTATAAATCATGGTAATACGCAAAAGAAACCCAATCGAACGTAAACTTCATAACGATAACCAAAACCTCAACATCTATTGTTGAGGCGATCTCTACAAGGCTGCCAAAACACTATGCGAAATCAATTAAAAGTATCCATAGCCCAATACTCCACTTCAGGCCGTAAAGAGATCAATCAAGACTTTCACGATATCTGTATTCCCAAAGAGCCGCAGCTGACCAATAAAGGAATTGCTATTGCCCTTGCAGACGGCATCAGCAGCAGTGATGTCAGCCAAATTGCCAGCAAGGTATCCGTTACCTCTTTTTTAATTGATTACTTTTCGACCCCGGAATCCTGGTCTGTCAAGAAATCAGCAGAGCGTGTCTTAAGTGCTACCAATTCTTGGCTATACAGCCAAAGCAAGCAAGGCCAATATCATTATGACAAAGACAGAGGCTATGTCTGTACCTTTAGCGGCATGATCATTCGTTCCTCAACAGCCCATATATTTCATGCAGGTGATACCCGTATCTATCGATTACGTGACAACCGACTTGAACAATTGACTGAAGACCATCGACTTTGGATTTCAAGGGACAAAAGTTACCTCAGCCGAGCTCTGGGCATGGACACTCAAGTAGCAACGGATTACGAAAGCTTTTCGGTAGAAAAAAACGATACCTTCCTATTCATGACGGATGGTGTTTACGAGTTTGTGAGTACTGACTTTATTATCGAAACGTTACAAGAGAAAAATCATTTATTTGAATCCATGGCAAAAACCATTGCAGACAAAGCTTACGATGAGGGCAGTACCGATAACTTAACTATTCAAATTGTACGCATAGACGCTCTGCCCCATAAGAATATCGATGAAATCCATAAACAATTGACGCATAAACCCTTCCCTCCCATCCTTGAATCTAGAAGTTCTTTTGATGGATATACCATTATACGTATACTCAGTTCCAGCAGTCGAAGCCATGTTTACCTTGCTCGAGATGATGAAACCGGCACATCTGTGGTATTAAAAACACCTTCTATCGATTTAAGAGATGATAAAGCCTATCTTGAACGCTTTTTGATGGAAGAGTGGATAGCAATACGTATAAACAGTCCCCACGTGGCGAAATCTTATCTTCAAACGCGTAAACGCAATTATTTTTATACTGTAACAGAATTTATTGAGGGTCAGACACTAAAGCAATGGATGATAGACAACCCAAAACCAAACATAGAAACGGTACGGAAAATCGCAGAACAAATAGCCAGAGGCTTACTCGCTTTTCACCGCCAAGAGATGATACATCAAGATCTCAGGCCGGATAATATTATTATTGACAATTCCGGGACGGTAAAAATAATCGATTTTGGCTCAACACGTGTTGAAGGAATTGTTGATGTGAACACCTATCTTGATCAAGAGAATCTTTTAGGAACGGCTCTTTACTCTGCACCGGAATATTTCCTTGGAAAAATAGGCACATCCCGATCCGACCTTTTTTCTTTAGGTGTGATTGTTTACCAAATGTTATCTGGAGAGTTTCCATATGGAGTACAAGTAGCACGGTGCACAACAAAGGCTGCACAAAAAAAATTAAAATATGCCTCTTTAGAGTCTGAAGATAGCAAGATACCGGTGTGGATAGATGAAGCGCTTAAAAAAGCTTTGCAACCCGATCCGTATGAGCGCTATGGTGAATTGTCAGAATTCATTTATGATCTTCGCCACCCCAACAGTGCCTTTGTAAACAGGACTAGACCACCATTAATCGAACGTCATCCAGTCGTTATTTGGAAAGGTATCTCTTTTATATTGTTGGGCATTATTTTACTGTTACTGAACAGATAAAATTATATTTTTAAACTCGTTGATGAGACACACCGATTGGTTAAGAAAAATCGACTATAATTTCAAAAATACTCCAATAAGGACAAGTTATGTTCGGACGCAAAGAACTTAAAACGTATACACCGACTTCCGAAGAGTTGGCAAGCTATCAATGGGCAAAAATGACCACTGAAAAAGGGGTTATGTGGATTAAACTTTATAATGACGAAACACCTAATACGGTTGCTAACTTTGCAGCGCTTGTGAATGATGGCTATTATAATGGTCTTAATTTTCACCGTGTAATTCCAGGGTTCATGGCTCAAGGCGGTTGTCCTACAGGTACAGGTACAGGCGGACCGGGATGGGCTATTCCTTGCGAAACATCACTTAACAAGCACCCTCACGTTAAAGGAACATTGTCAATGGCACACGCAGGACCAAACACGGGTGGAAGCCAGTTTTTCATCTGTTTTGCCAGCACTCCACACCTTGATGGCGTTCACACCGTTTTCGGCGGTATCGAAGCAGACGATAAAGAGTCTATGTCAGTCCTTGATAGCATCCAAATGCGCGATGTTATTGAGAAAGTAGAAATCTTGGCTGCACGCGACTAATTATGCTTGTCCACATCTGCTGCAGCGTTGATTCCCATTTTTTTATGGAGAAATTGCAGCAAGAATACCCCGATGAAAAGCTCACAGGGTTTTTCTATGATCCCAATATCCACCCTTACAGCGAATACCGTTTACGCCTTTTAGACGTTGAGCGAAGCTGTAAAAAACTGGGTATTGACCTCATCGAAGGACCCTATGATTATGAAAACTGGATGGATGCCGTCCGAGGGCTAGAAAAAGAGCCGGAAAAAGGTGCCCGTTGTGAAGTCTGCTTTGATCGCCGTTTTGAAATAAGCGCCCATAAAGCTCTGGAACTTGGCGAAACCTCGATGACCACTACCCTTCTCGTCAGCCCTCAAAAATCGCAAGACCAGCTTAAAAAATCCGGCGATGCCTTTCATGCCTCTCACGGCGTTGAATTCATTGCCTTTGATTATCGTAAAAACGGTGGCACGAACGACCAATCACGAGTCAGTAAAACTGAACAGCTCTATCGACAAGACTATTGCGGATGTATTTTTGGACTTTCCATGCAGCGTGATCAACAACATAAATTGATGGATGAGATGTTTTCTCCCCTATCCAAACAAATCCTTCCCGCTTCCATCGAAGAACGGCTTAAACTCTACTCCAAACGTATGGATCTCGAAGATGCAAATATTCCGTACAAAATCATACGTGAGCGTTTTTTAAACTATCGACTGATGCGTGCATCGGTAAAAACTGAAGGAAACATCATCCCTTCCTATCCACTCATCTACTCAACGATCAACCGTACACGTACGGAAGGGAAAATCGACTTTGAATTAAATGGTCAACATTTTCTCAATCGTGAAGAGGTCCGTTTTATCACCCTCGAAAGCTTCAATGCTCTCACCTCATCTAGTTATAAAAACACTCAAGAACTGATGTTCAGTGCGCCCGCGATTGAAACCGAAATTGCATTGCGTGCGCAATTAACACAAAGTGCTTTTAATACTTCTGCCATCGTCGTCCTCGATGAAATTCCAACTTCCAAAACCACTCTGACCTTAGAAACAAAAACCTACGAAGATACGAGAGAACAACTTATAATTATCAATTAACCGTTTTTACGCTAAAATAAACGACTTAATTTTACCAAGGTGTTCTTGCATATGATGGATGTTATTCAAATACAAAAAATTTTACCACACCGTTTTCCATTTCTTCTTGTTGACAGAGTAACAGAGATTACCCCCAATGAATCTCTTATCGGATTCAAAAACGTCACTATCGGTGAACAAATATTCGAGGGACATTTCCCAGGTCACCCTATTTACCCAGGTGTTATGATATTGGAAGGGATGGCCCAAGCAGGCGGAATCTTGGCATTTCAAAGCATGGACATGACCGAGGAAGAGGCCGCGAAAAAAGTTGTTTATTTTATGAGCATTGACGGTGCAAAATTTCGCGCCCCTGTCCGTCCGGGAGATCGTCTTGAGTACCGTATGACCGTTGTCAAGCACAAAGGGTCTATTTGGGTATTGGAAGGCAAAGCATACGTAGACGATGCCCTTGTAGCTCAAGCCGAACTCAAAGCCATGATCGTTGATAAGTAGATCGTAATGAGTTTAATTTCTTCTCACGCTATCATTGAAGAAGGTGCCATCATTGCAGATGATGTTGAAATCGGTGCTTTTTGTTTTATCTCAAGTAAGTCTAAAATAGGCAAAGGGACTAAAATTGCGCAAGGTGCTTGCATCTACGGGAACACAACAATCGGTGAACACAATACTATTTTTTCCCATGCTGTTTTAGGATCCATTCCCCAAGACCTCAAATACGCAGGTGAAGAAGTGGAATTAATCATTGGTGATCACAACACCATACGTGAATTCACCCTCTTTAATCCGGGAACTGCCGGCGGCGGTGGAAAAACAGTTGTTGGATCTCACAATTTGTTCATGGGGTACGTCCACTTGGGGCATGATGTTATTATCGGTGATCACTGTATATTAGCCAATGCAGCAACCTTAGCCGGACACGTAGAGATGGGTAACCATGCTGTAATCGGCGGTATGACACCGGTCCATCAGTTTGTTAAAATCGGTGATTATGCCATGGTAGCCGGTGCTTCTGCCCTCTCTCAAGATGTACCTCCATACTGTCTTGTAGAAGGCAACCGTGCAGTTTTAAGAGGTCTCAATCTCAATGGCTTGCGTCGTCATGTAGCGCGCGAAGACATTGATGCTCTGCGCAGTGCTTACCGTGATTTGTTTGAATCGGGCAAACCATTGCAAGAAGTTGCTGCTTTACTATTAGAGAATACGGCAAGTGACTATGTTAAAAATATGTGTACATTTATTATCAATACCAAACGGGGCATTCCCTATGAAAGGACTCAAGGATGATTCACCGCCATTGCAGCTTTTGTGAAGCCGAAGAGAGCGAACACAATCCGCTGATTGCAGGAACAGCAGTTTATATTTGTAAAAATTGTGTTTTTTCTGCATATAAAATAATGTTCGGAGACAGTGAGAACACAGGCTCTGCAACGTCAGAAACCACAACAGCAGAACTTCTCACGCCAAAAGAGTTAAATCTCTTTTTAGGACAATACATCATTGGGCAAGAACGTGCACGAAAACTTTTATCGGTAGCCGTATACAACCATTACAAACGTATTTTTAAACGTCATTTAGTTGATGATGAAACCGAGATTGCAAAATCCAATGTTCTACTCATTGGACCAACAGGTAGCGGTAAAACACTTATGGCGCAAACCATTGCACGTGTCCTTAATGTTCCCATTGCTATTGCAGATGCCACTAGCCTCACCGAAGCCGGCTATGTAGGGGAGGATGTTGAAAATATCCTCACAAAGCTTTTACAAGCAGCCGATGGCGATATTGAACGTGCGCAGCAGGGAATCGTCTTCATTGATGAAATTGATAAGATTTCACGTATGAGTGAGAACCGTTCCATTACCCGCGATGTTTCAGGTGAAGGGGTGCAGCAGGCACTTCTTAAAATCATCGAAGGGGCAATCGTCAATATTCCTCCCAAGGGGGGACGTAAGCACCCTAACCAAGATTTTATCCAAATGGATACCTCAGGAATTCTCTTTATCTGCGGAGGAGCTTTTGATGGTCTTGGTCAAATATTAGAACGTAAACGGGGAAACAACATCATGGGATTTGGCCATGATAAACGCTCTACAACTCTAATTGATGACAGTTTTGAAAACGTTGAACCCGATGATTTGGTCAGCTATGGACTTATTCCGGAGCTTATCGGACGTCTTCCAATTATTGCTTCCCTAAACAAAATCAGCGAAGAAGAGATGGTTCGAATCCTTACAGAACCTAAAAACTCGTTGATAAAACAATATACCAAACTCTTTGCAATAGATGGCGTTGAACTCTCTTTTGAAAAAGAAGCGCTCATTGCTATCGGAGCAAAAGCCCTAGCACGCAAAACAGGCGCACGCGGATTACGTGCCATTCTTGAAGAAATCATGGGTGATATTATGTATGAACTTCCGGAATACCCTGGATACGAAGTTCTCATCACCAAAGAAGTGGTCGAAGAGGGGACTAAACCCGTGTATATCAAAAAAACTACTAAAAAAAGCGCATAGGACACAATAATGTTATTTAATAAATTTATCGGTATGTTTTCCAATGATCTCTCCATCGATTTGGGGACCGCAAATACCCTCGTCATTGTAAAAGGAAAAGGGATTGTTATCAATGAGCCTTCGGTTGTTGCTGTTAAAACCGAAAAAAACGGCCATCAAAGAGTGCTGGCAGTAGGCCGTGAAGCCAAAGAGATGGTGGGTAAAACACCTGGTAATATCAAAGCCATTCGTCCGATGAAAGACGGAGTTATCGCCGACTTTGATATGACTGAAAAAATGATCCGTAAATTTATCGAAAAAGCACACGGACGCAGCAGCCTTATCAGTCCTCGCATCATTATCTGTATCCCTTACGGTTTGACTCAAGTTGAACGTAAAGCCGTACGTGAGTCTGCTATGAGTGCCGGAGCACGTGAAGTCTATCTCATTGATGAGCCGATGGCCGCAGCTATCGGTGCAGGGATCGATATACGCGAGCCAAAAGGAAATATCATTGTTGATATCGGAGGTGGAACTACTGAAATCGGTGTTATCTCCTTGGGCGGCTTGGTACTGTGCCGCTCAATCCGTGTAGCAGGGGATAAAATTGACCGTGCGATCATGGATTACGTTAAACGCAAATACAATCTTCTCATTGGTGAACGTATTGCTGAAGACATCAAAATCAACATCGGTACTGCAATGCCCTTAGCCCAAGAACTCAAAATGATTGTCAATGGCCGCGATCAGGTTGAGGGTTTGTTAACCTCACTGGAACTCAGCAGCGAAGATGCGCGTGAAGCGATGCGCGATCCTCTCAAAGAAATTTTAGAAGCGGTTCGTGACGTATTGGAAAACATGCCGCCTGACCTTGCAGGCGATATTGTCAACAACGGTGTTATCTTAACCGGTGGCGGAGCCTTAATCCGTCAGCTCGATAAGTTCCTCTCAGAAACCATTAAAATCCCTGTATACGTAGCCGATGAGCCACTTTTATGTGTTGCCCGCGGAACCGGACGTGCCTTAGAAGAAATCGATCAGCTTCACGAACTTTTTGATAATGAATAAACAGCATATCTCGCTCACACTTTTCTTTGTAGGATGCGTGAGCGGAGCTCTTTATTTCAGCCCGTTTCTTCAATCCCCTTTTTTAAAATTATCACACTCCATCAAACTCATCTATCTGAATCAAGTTCATAGTTTTAACCAAACGGTTACAGAACATTTCAATCAAAAGAACACCATCCTTCGACTGCAGCGTGAAAATCGCTATTATGAGCGTGAGCTCTTAACCATGCACCAAATAGCAGATGAGTACAGCAATATGCTGCGTGAACAAAACAGTTCGATTAAAACCCTGCCTTCGATTGGACTTGTGCGAAGCATATCCTACGTTCGGATGGGGGATCCTCATAAACTGTGGATAGAAATGGATCATTTTGATCCCAAACAGGTTTACGGCCTTTTGTATCGCGGATACGCGGCAGGCATTGTGGTTGCTAACAACAAACGCCCTATGGCACTGCTCAACGGAGATCTTAAAAGTACCTATGCTGTTTCAGTAGGAAGCTCACAGGCACCGGGTATTGTCCGAGGAAATAATGAACGTAAGTTGATCGTCGATTTTATCCCCACATGGGTCCCTATTGCTATCGGAGATGAAGTCATAACCTCTGGATTAGACCAAATATTTCTTTCAGGCTTGCAAGTTGGAAAAGTCATTTCTATCTCACGAGCAAGCGGTTACCAAAGCGCCGTAGTAGAGCCCTATTTTTACGCAAAAAAACCCGCTTATTTTCACATAATCACCAAGGTCAGATAATCCGATTTTAAGTGCTTTCGCCCTATAATTAGCAAATTTATTGATTATGAGGGACATTAATGCCAAAACGCGACGACATCAAAACCATACTCCTTATCGGATCAGGCCCGATTGTCATCGGTCAGGCGTGTGAGTTTGACTACTCTGGAACACAAGCGGTTAAAACGCTTAAAGAGTTAGGCTACCGCGTTGTTTTGATCAACTCGAATCCAGCAACCATTATGACCGATCCTGAATTTGCAGATCGCACTTATATCGAACCTATTAAACCTGAAATTATTGCTCAAATTATCAAACAAGAAAATGTCGATGCCGTCCTTCCAACCATGGGAGGGCAAACAGCTTTAAACGCGGCAATGCTGATGCATGACGCCGGAATGCTGGAGGGTGTTGAATTTTTGGGCGCCAGTCCTGCCGCCATTAAAAAAGGGGAAGACCGCCAAGCCTTTAAAGAGTGCATGATCAAAATCGGCATGGACCTTCCAATCTCTCAATATGCTTACAATATGGACGAAGCACTTAATGCCGCTAATAACATAGGGTTCCCTCTCATTATTCGAGCCTCTTACACTCTTGCAGGTGGTGGAAGCGGCGTTGCTTACAACATCGATGAGTTCAAACTCTTGGCGCAAAGGGGCTTGGACGAAAGCCCGGTTACTGAGATTTTGATTGAGGAATCACTCCTTGGATGGAAAGAATATGAGATGGAAGTCATACGTGACCGTAACGATAACTGTATCATTATTTGTTCCATTGAAAACTTTGACCCGATGGGTGTTCACACAGGTGATTCTATCACCGTAGCTCCTGCACTAACACTTACAGACAAAGAATATCAGCGTATGCGTGATGCTTCTTTTGCTATTTTACGTGAAGTTGGCGTTGATACAGGAGGATCAAACGTTCAATTTTCAGTTGACCCGAAAACAGGACGTATGATTGTTATCGAAATGAATCCTCGTGTTTCACGTTCATCTGCATTGGCTTCAAAAGCAACGGGTTATCCTATTGCAAAAATTGCCACCTTGCTTGCAGTTGGATTTACCCTTGATGAACTGACCAATGACATTACCGGAACACCGGCGAGCTTTGAACCGGTCATTGACTATATCGTCACCAAAATTCCTCGCTTTACCTTTGAAAAATTTCCGGAAGCCGAATCAACCCTCACTACGAGCATGAAATCGGTTGGAGAAGTCATGGCGATTGGCCGTACTTTCAAAGAATCAGTCCAAAAAGCACTCTGCTCTCTCGAAACAGGTCTTAGCGGATTTGATCCGATTGCAGGTGATTTAGAGTTTGTCAAACATGAAATCCGCCGTCCCAATGCGGAGCGCATTCTCTACGTTGCCCAAGGGTTCCGCATGGGTCTAAGTCTTGGCGAAATTTTTGAACTTTCCAAAATTGATCCGTGGTTCCTGACCCAATTGGAAGAATTGGTAGCTCAAGAATCCCATATTACCGCTGCAACACTCAAAGATGAAGTCCAACTGCGACGTCTTAAAACCGAAGGATTCTCAGATAAAAACATTGCACGCCTTATCACTCAAAATGGCGGAAGTGCAAAAGAAAATGACGTATACAATGCTAGAAAATCACTCAAAATAGCTTTTGAATACAATGAAGTAGACACTTGTGCTGCAGAGTTTGGAGCACTTACCCCGTATTTGTATTCAACGACCAATATCTCTGCTCTTGGTCTTCAAGCCCCGCGCAAAAGCGATAAGAAAAAAGTTCTTATACTAGGTGGCGGACCAAACCGTATCGGTCAGGGGATTGAATTTGACTATTGCTGTGTCCATGCCGCCTTTGCTCTAAAAGAGATGGGTATTGAAACGATCATGTACAACTGTAATCCTGAAACCGTTTCTACCGACTATGATACTTCTGATGTACTCTATTTTGAACCGATTGATTTTGAGCACGTCCGTGCAGTAGTCGAATCGGAACAGCCAAATGGCATAATTGTCCATTTCGGAGGTCAAACACCGTTGAAATTGGCCAATGCTTTGGAAGAAATGGGGGCTATTATTGCCGGAACGTCTGCTGCGGTTATTGACTTGGCGGAAAATCGTGAAAAATTCTCTGCATTTGTCGTTGAACAAGGTCTTAAGCAACCAGAAAACGGTATTGCGATGACTAAAGAACAGGCATTTATTGTTGCTGAAGAATTGGGCTATCCCGTACTGGTACGTCCATCCTATGTTTTGGGCGGGCGCGCTATGCGTATCGTTTACAATGAAGATGATCTGCGTACCTACATGGATGTAGCCGTATCGGTGAGCAACGATTCACCTGTCCTTGTTGATAAATTTCTCGATCAAGCAGTAGAACTCGATGTCGATGCCATCAGTGACGGCAGCGAAGTTTATATCGGTTCTGTTATGCAGCACATCGAAGAAGCTGGGATTCATTCGGGCGACAGTGCCTGTTCACTCCCTCCTGTAGGACTAAGCGATGAACTCAAATACCAAGTAGAACAGCAAACAAAAGTTATTGCATTGGGACTGGGTGTCATCGGATTGCTGAACATTCAATATGCAATTTACAAAAATGAAATTTACATCATCGAAGTCAACCCAAGAGCCTCACGTACCGTGCCGTTTGTCTCCAAGGCTACGGGTATGCCATTGGCTAAAATTGCGACCCGTGTCATGCTGGGTGACACCTTACGCAATGCCCTTAAATACTATGATAACTACGATGTTGTGATGGAAGAGGACGATTTGCTCAAGCCTCGTCTAAAAGGGCACGTAGCCATCAAAGAAGCGGTATTTCCGTTTAACAAACTTTACGGTGCCGATTTGGTCCTCTCACCTGAGATGAAATCGACAGGTGAAGTCATGGGTATCAGCCAAAATTTTGGTGTAAGTTTCGCAAAAAGCCAATTGGCTGCAGGAAATAAAATACCGACTTCAGGTACGTGTTTTCTTTCTTTTATTGATGCCGATAAAAAACATGCGGTTGAAATTGCACGCGGGTTGACAAATCAAGGATTTACCCTTGTTGCGACAGGCGGTACGCAAAAAATTATTGCTGAAGCCGGTATTGCATGCGAAAAAGTTCTCAAAATTTCTGAAGGTCGCCCAAACATCGAAGATATCATGAAAAACAGTGATATTTCTTTGGCCATCAATACGTCAGATAACCAAACGGCTAAAAAAGATGCAGAACAAATACGCCAAATTGTATTGCGCATGGGAATCCCTTATTTCACAACCTTGAGCGCTGCACGTGCTGCAATTGAAGCTATGGCACAAATGCACGACGATACGTGGATGAAACCCCAAGCATTGCAAGATTATCTAATCCAATAAATCCATGCACCTTATTCTTGCGCAAACTGACACCACTGTCGGATTTCTCTCTCAAGATGAATCCCTTCTCGCCCGCGCAAAAGGGCGACCGGAAAATAAACCATTTTTAAAAGTTTTCTCTTCATTTAAGCAGATGACACAACATACACGTATCCCTTTAAAGCATCGAACTTGGGTCCGTCATGCACGCAGAACCACTTTTGTTATCAAAAATCAGGCATTTCGATATGTTGGAGAGTCCGAACATGCACGGTTCATTGAGCGGTACGGATGGCTCTATTCTACTTCGGCCAATGAGAGTGGCAAAGGGTATGACCCGAATTATTGTAAAGAAAAAAGCGATCTTATTATCGAAGACGATGCAGGTCTCTATGAGGCTTCACCTTCTTCTATTTATTACCTTTCAACCTCTAAAATTAAAAAATTACGTTAGGAAAATTTCAATGAAACATATCGTCAGTGCCAAACAAGTTATTATGGGAACAGCGGGTTTAGCTGTCTTAAGTGCCCTTAGCGGTTGCCAAAGCTCACAAGAAGAGAGCCAAAATGCTGAAGCACCCAATAAATTTCTCGTTGTAGAACAACAGCCAAATGGTAAATACGTTGTTATCGAAGAGATGCCAACAACGGGTCCAAGCCGAGCTATTATTCATGAAACAGACGAAAACGGTACCGTACATGAACGGGTTATGACCGAAGGAGAGATGAAAGCACTTGCTGATCAAGAGTACAAAAAAATGCAAGAAGGCAAATCAGAACTGAACTCAGAACCAAAGAGTGAAGGACTTGGCCTTGGCGGAACCATTCTTGCTGCCGCAGGTGGAGCATTACTGGGTAATATGATTGCTAATAGCCTTATGAATAACACCAATTTCCGTAAAAATCAAGATGCTTCCAATAAATCAGCCTATCATCGCTCGGCCAATCAAAGCGGAAGTAAAGCCTCTAACGGAAGTTCTAAAAAAAGCTTTTTTGGAAACTCCGGCTCAAGAAGCAGTAGCTCATCCAGCAGCTTTGGAGGCTGATGATGGTAACCCTGCAAAAAATACAACCCATCAACGATACCGTGCTGGAAACCATTGGCTTTCATTGGCACACCGACAGCGATCAAAGCAAATACGTAGCCGATGAACTCGTTCTCGTAACGGATCAAGAAGCAGAAGCCTATTATGAGGCAGTTAACGAGCTGTATGAGATGTACACTGCCGCAGCACAGCACGTCATCGACAATAATCTCTTCTTCGAACTGGGCATCCCATTTAACCTCATCGAATTGATCAAAAAAAGCTGGGACAACGATGTACATTGGCATTTATATGGTCGTTTTGACCTCGCAGGAGGGATTGACGGTAAACCGATCAAACTCATCGAATTCAATGCAGACACGCCAACATCCCTTTTTGAAACTGCTATTTTGCAATGGGCCATTCTCAAGCACAATAAAATGGATGAAGAGCGTCAGTTCAACAATGTGTATGAAGCGATCAGTGATAACTTCCGCAGACTTGTTACTCTTTTTGATGATACGCAAACCTTCGATGAACACTACGACGGATGGAAGATACTTTTTAGTTCCATCAACGATAACATTGAAGAAGAACAAACAGTACGATTACTACAGCAAATGGCAATTGATACAGGATTTGAAACAGGATTTGAATCTATGGGCGGTGTCAAATTTGATGATGAGGGAATATACGACAGTGAAGATAACTCTTATGAATACTGGTTTAAACTTTTCCCATGGGAAGACATTGCCATTGATGAACCGGAACTCGCGGGTTTACTGAGCTCCATTGTTACCAATCAAAAAGCGATTATCATCAACCCTGCCTATACCCTGTTATTTCAATCCAAAGGGATGCTGAAAATTCTTTGCGACCTTTTTCCTGATTCTCCCTATCTTCTCAAAACTTCCTTTGAGCCATTAAAAGGGACTGCATATGTTGAAAAAAGGGTGTTTGGACGTGAAGGTGCCAATATACGTATCCTGGATGCATCAGGCAACACGGTAGAAGAAAATGACGGGCCCTACGGCAATTTCAAAGCGATTTATCAAGAGTACGTTGAACTGCCAAAAGACGCTCAGGCAAACAGCTATCAAGCAGGTGTCTTTTTTGCCTATGAAGCCTGTGGTTTGGGATTTAGACGTGGCAGTAAAATCCTCAATAACATGTCTAAATTTGTGGGACATGTGCTGAGATGACCGTCTGCATCTGCCAAAATGTCACCTTGGATGATATAGTTGATTTAGTACAAAAATATGGAAATGATCCTGAAGTTATCAAAGAAAAGGGAGATATCGGCAAAGGGTGCGGAGAATGCTTGGAAACATCATGCGACTCTGTCGATCTGCCATGGCCCTATGCAATGGCTAATGCGGAGGCCATGTTAAAACAGCGATAGTCTTTACCTCACCTCTTTTTGATTCAACCGTGCTTGCAAAGTATTGGAAATGTTCATCAGTGAAAAGGTAACAATAAAGATCATAAGCCCTGGGAAGAAACTCACCCACCAGGCGATATCAATGACCTCTTTTCCATTACTGAGAATACTCCCCCAACTCATTTGAGGCGCAACAATCCCAAGCCCTAAAAATGAGAGTCCCGATTCTGCCAAAATTGCTCCCCCAACAGCAAAAGTAAAGCTTACCAAAACGATTGGTGCAAGTAATGGAGCATAATACTTGAAGATGATTTTGAACGGATTCACATGAGCAATATGCAAAATACGGATAAATGGCTTGGAGGCAATCGCAAAACTCTCTGATCGGATCAAACGTGCTGTCCCCATCCATCCCGTAATTGATATGATAAGTATCAATACCCATACAGAGGCATTTACGTAGCTAACAAGGGTAAGGAGTAAAAAGAGCGTTGGAAAAGTTAAAAACAAGTCCACAATGACAATAAAAAACTTATCAAAACCACCTCGCAGCAATGCCGCACTAACCCCGTACAAAAGACCAATAAATGTAGACAGCAATGCACTGACAAATCCAATAATTAACGAAACTTTCCCCCCTTCTAGCAAACGAGCAAGTAAATCGCGTCCTAATCTATCCGTACCAAGCCAATGTTCCCATGATGGGGAAAGCAAAATACTGTTTTTATCAAGATGAGAGGGGTCTAAAGAATAAAAATAATTGCCAAAAAAAGAAAAAAGGATGACGCCTGAGAGCAGAACGACACTGCTATAGAACATTACTGCTTTAGTCCTAAAAGGGTCGTCATCATCTGGTCAATAGTTGTAATGACTTTTGCAGCAGCCCCGTATGAGGTTTGGTAACGGATAAGATTCGCCATCTCTTCATCAATACTTACTTTACTGATCGAGTCATGTTCTTGCTTAATCGCATTAAATTGTGCGGTTATCGTATCATTGGAAGCAATAACTGAGTTGGTCCGTGTTCCTACTCGTGTAACTGCCAGATCAAAATAACCATATATTGTGGTGGATGTTGACTTGTTATAGCCTTCTTTAAAATTAAAAGAAGAAAATTGCAACTGCACCATATCCAATGCCGTTTGATTTTCACCCGCTGATGGAGCTTTAAATGCACGAATAGCAGATGCATTCTTTTGCAAAGGAGCAGTCAACTCTATGTTCTTGGCACTGTTACCATCAAAAAAACGATTTACTCCTGTAACGCCTGCAAAATTAGTACCATGGTCTTCAATCGAAAAAGTGAACCCGGCAGAAGCGTAATTGCCTTTCATCGAAAGAGTAAAAATATTGCTTGGCTTCGCAAAAGTAGCCGTAATCATATCATCAATATCATTGAGTGCATTGTTATCGCCCGTGTCGTCTTTTTGAGCCTGTAACTGCTGTGCAATACTGTTAGGTGTTACACCATCACTCATCAAATTTGTTGCACCCGCATTGGCGATAACCGTACTCGCATTGATAGTTACACTTCTTCGGGCAACTTCATTTCCATTAATATCATACGCTACTAAATCAAAGGTTCCGGCCTTGAAGTTTTCATCTGTACTGAGCAATGTTTGCGTATCACCGAAAGACAATGCATTAGACTGCATTGAATCGGTTGCAGTTTGTGCATAAAGATTGTTAGTAGCTTCAATCAACCCTTTTGAAAATACGTTAAACGTGTTCATTGTTTCTTGTAAAAAACCATCTTTGAATGTACCGTCCTTGCTTATCAAACTACCGCGTAATTCGATTAACGCCCCGATTTTTCCACCGGTTATTTTATCGGCAAACGGAAATTGAACACCGTCTTGACGCTCATAATAGATATCATTAAATTGCCCTGCATTGCTTTTAGCGTTAATACCGATAGGATGAAAAAATGAGCCGTCAACAATATTAAACCCGCCTACTTGTATGGTATAGCTTCCTGTTTTAGTTGCTATGTTACTGTCAACTGGCATATTAGTTTGTAAATTTCCAGAAAATACCGTAGCACCAATAAGTTTGTTCAATGACATCGAAAGCATTTCACGTTGATCTCGTAAATCATTGGCATTACTGACACCATCACTCTCCGCCACATCAATAGATCTATTCAGCTCTGCAATCTGAGCTCCAATACGATTCACTTCTTCAACATTAACCAGCAGCTGATCATCTGTTGATCGTTGCAAAGCTTGGATTCTTGCTTGTGTTTGTGAAATATGCTGAGTCAAAGTCTGCGCTTGCTGTGCCAGTGCAACTTTTACTGCTGTATTACTTGGATTTGATGCAAGCGATTGCCACAAATCAAAATAATTTTTCAAATCTTCTTTAATACCGACATTGTCAATATCAGGAAAATAGCTAGACAGCTCTACTAGATTCTTTTTTAATGTGTCTGAATACTCTTTGTTTTGTGCCGCTGCACTGTAACGATTATTGACAAATGAATCAAATACACGAACAATTTCAGTTATTGTTGTACCATTGCCTCTGGCACCTGGAGTAATATTAATAGGAGTAGATGCTGATGTAACAACTCTTTGACGGCTATACCCTTCTGTTTCAGCATTCGCGATGTTATGACCCGTAGTATCGATACCGATTTGAGCAGCCTTAAGCCCACTGTAACCAATATGAAGCGAATTAAATATAGATGCCATGTTATGCTCTCACTTCCAAAAATGCAGAATCTCTTGTTGCCACACTTTTATAGCCGTGCATTTGTGTAGGCATTATCCGTTCCAATAGCGTATTGAAAAATGCCCCTACACTCAAAACCATTTTTGCGTATTGTTGATTAACCGTACGCAGTGTGTTAAGACGTAATTTTAGAGTCTCCAATTGCTGATGTTGTTCCTCGTCCAAAAGTTCGCTCAAAGGCTTAATAGGTTCTTGTGTCATCAATTTTGAAATCTCGTGATCAATCATCGCTTTTTTATGTTCAAAACTTTTAATTTTTTCTTCTTTTATTGAGAGCCTATCAAACTGAGGATTATGTTTAGCTTCTTTTATATTTTCAATATCTTCGAGCGAGAGTGCAATCAAAGTATCTAGCTCTTTGATCGCACTTTGTAATTGGAAAGACAACATCATAAACTCCTAAAGATTCAGGTTAGCTCGTGCGCAATACGCTTAGCCAACGCTTCTATATCCACCCGATACTCCCCTTTTTCGATGTGAGCCTTAAGCTCATCAATTCGGCTTGTATCACCTTGTTTTGTAACAGTTTGAGCAGACTTCTCCTGCTCTTTACTTTTCAATGTTGCTTCCGGATAAGCTCCTCGGATGAGAGAGCCGTTAACGCTTGAAATCATGTTAAATCCTTATTTTTTTACGTTTATGATGTCTATTCATCATATCGGCAAAAGTTGCAAAAAATTTAATGTTTCACCCCTTTTTGTGTCAGGTGTTCAAAAAGCATTTGTGAAAATCCAAATCCTCCCGCACTCGCATTGGATAGCTCTTCGCGATACATCGATTTAAAAATTTTATCACCAGGATCATTCGTACTGAAAAGATTTTTTTCATCTTTCATCGCCTCATCCAACATCATTTTTACAATGATGGATTCAAACTGATCGGTCTTTTCTCGGAGTGCTTTATCCCCATCTTTTGAGCCAATAACCGGAAGTGTTTTTTGACTATTAACGTTTGCAATATCCATTAGATCACTTCCAACTCAACCGAGATAGCCCCGGCACTTTTCATTGCCTGCAAAATAGAAATCATCGCTTTCGGACTGGCTCCCAATTTTTGCAAAGAGCGGACAATATTAGCCACAGTCGTTGTCCCTTTTTGAGTATAGACCTCATTTTCATTAAGTCCGATAACCAGTGATTGATCCATAGTAACGCTTCCACTTGGTTTTGAGACCGTATCTTGGGCAAGAATCTTAACGGTAATCTCACCTTGCGTAATAACCACCGGCTTGACCTCTACATCCACACCAGCAACAATCGTACCCGTACGCTCATTGATAATAATTTTTTGCTCCAGCGCATAATCAATAGAAAGATTTTCAACCTCAGCAATAAACTCCACCATACTTTTATTTGTTGGACGCTTAATAAGAACCGTACGTGAATCAAGCGCATTTGCAGCATCAGTGTTAAAGCGAGAATTTACCGCATTTTGAATCGCAATCGCGTTAGCAAAATTGGACGTTTTAAGTGAAAGAGTGGCACTTTCTTGATGGGCAAGATCTTGAGCAATTTCACGCTCGACCAAACCACCGCCATACACCACTCCAGCAGTTGGATGCGATTGAGCCCCAGCCCCTCTTACATTCATACCACCAATACTAATAGGACCTTGTGCCAATGCATAAATTTTGCCGTCTACCCCTTTGAGAGGAGCCATCAGCAATGTACCACCCTCTAAAGATTTCGCATCACCGATTGAAGAAACCGTAACATCAAGCGCATCACCTTGCCGAGCAAAAGGGGCAAGCTTCGCTGTCACCACAACCGCCGCAACGTTTTTAGACATGATATCTCTAGGATTCATATCGATATTCATAGCCCTAAGCATATTCGCAATAGATTGAAGAGTAAATCTAGACGTCGTACCGTCACCGGTTTTTTTCAAACCAACGACCAGAGAATAACCAATAATTTGATTATCGCGAACGCCCACTATATTGGCTACTTCACTGATACGTGTTGCGTGTAATGAGCTAAATAAGAGGAAAAAAAGAGCCAGTAATTTCATCGATATCCTTTACTATATGCAAAGATATAGCAAACATTGTTCCAAGTTTTAAAGGCTTGTGAGAAGAAAATCAGGCGTAATAGGTAAGAGAAGTTTTTCCAAAGCGTTTGGACTTAATACGGTTAAATTCACCTATGGAATCAGGTAGTTCCAACATACTCATATGCTCAATAGTAATGAGTTGAACCACATTCAAAGGCAAAGAAGCGATCATCAGCAGCATTTTTTCATAAATTTCTTCCATCCCCTCTCGAAATGCAAAAGGAGGGTCAACATAAATAAAGGCACTTTCTCCTAAAGACCCGAGCCGTTTTACGACCTGCGTGATATTGGTAAAACTGTCACCTTCATAAACTTCACACGCACTTTTGTCCGTTTGTTCTATGTTACTGCGAAGTGCTTTGATGGCATCACGATCTTTTTCCATAAAGATAATTTTCTTGGCTCCCCGGCTGAGTGCTTCCAAACCTATCGAACCGCTTCCCGAAAACACTTCAACCATTATCGAGTCAATAACATCAAATTGCAGCGTATTAAAAAAAGATTCCAGAACAATCGCTTTGGAGCTGCGGGTAGTCTCTTTTGAAGGAAGTTTTAGAACTTTTCCCTTGTATTTACCCGCAATGATACGTTTCGTCAAGAGTGCATCACTTTTCATAAAATGCCCGTACTGCCTTTAGAATATTTGCTTGATATTCTCGCGTTAATTTTTCAATATGCCGTTCCAGTATGTCAAAACTCACTTGAGTTTCTTCTTCATCCATGATTAAAGATGAAGTACTGGGAGCTGTCTCCTGTTTAACGATCTCCAGTTTTTGTCCAAGCGCATGAAACAACTGCGCTTTGGAAAACGGTTTTTGCAAATCGGCATTCTCGGATGTCCCAACAAGTAAACACAGATGCTCATCATTATATACTTCACGATCCCGCACTACGATATCACAATGGCGCTGTGAGCTTAAACGCCCTTCCAAAAAAAGTTCCAATGAACGCTGTAATAACGGAGACTCGCACGCAACGGCTACTTTCACGAGGCCTCCATCATTTTTTCGTATTTTAGCATAGATTTTCCATCATATCTTAACGCAATTACGCCCTGAGTTCTTTGCGTCATAAAGCAATGCATCCGCCTGTGAAATCATAGTTTGAGAATTTTCACTCAAACCAACCGATCCACCGATACTAATCGTAATATTAAAAGTCAACTTTTCCTCAACAACACAAACGGGCGATTTTTCAACTACAGTACGCAAACGCTCAGCAAATTGAGCTAATTCTTTCGTACTGACATGCGGAATTAAAATCAAAAATTCTTCTCCGCCCCAGCGTATACAATAATCAGACGTTCGAGCTGTATTTTTTAGTATGGAGGCTAGATGAATGATCGCCGTATCGCCTGCATGATGCCCGTAGGTATCATTAATACGTTTGAAATGATCGATATCGATCATCAAAATACCATAAGGCTTTTTTTGACGGATTGCATCCGCCGTAATGTGATGAATCTGGGTAAAAAAGAAATTGCGATTGTACAGCTGAGTCAAAAAGTCATGTGTTGCCGCTTTTTCAAGGGCAATACGTAAAGCCTTATTGCGTCGATTGGCATACAGCTGATCCAACGTCAGATTCAGACGCGTACAAAGCTCTTCATTTCCAAAGGGTTTTTTGATGTAATCATTGGCACCCGCTTTTAAAAACTGTACCGTCAGATGAGGCTTATCTGATGAAGATATGGCAATAATCGGAAGCTCGCATGTCAGATACTCATGGCGGAGGTGGCGGATAAGCTCAAGCCCATTCATTTTTGGCATTTCATAATCGGATACCAAGACATCCATATGGCAGTTTTTCTTTACGAGGAAATCATACACCTCCTGTCCATTAGCGAACTCTATATAAGGGAGATTTTGGGATTTGACCAATTCTGCCATAAGATGACGTGAAATCTTTGAATCATCACAAATTCCGATGACCGTATCTCGATTTGAATTCAAACGCTGTATGGTATTCACCAAATAATCAACCAATGTTTTTGCATCACTTTTCAAAACGTAATCAATAATCGGTAGTGTCAAAATGCTTGATCGTAACTCATCATTGTCACTCGCCGTCATAACAATCAGACGCAGATCATTGCGCACTAATTCACCTAAAAAGTTTCCCGAACTGTCAGGTAAATAAACATCGGTAATTATTAAATCATACCGTTTGCGCCGTATCATCTCATTAGCCTGAGCCTCTGTTGTTGCTATATCACAACGAAATGAAAAATATTCATCGATCATCTCTTTGAGATGATTTCCTAAACTCACAGAATCTTCGATTATAAGAATATGCTTGATTGCTTTACAGTGGCTGTTAATAATCGAATACTGATCACATTGCATAATTGCCTTTTCCTATGACTAAACTAATTCCTTTATTATACCTCATAATGGACCTCGCAGATAATGTTCGATGCTGTAACGCAAATCTTCATCCATATCCATTAAAGAGTCCAGCATCCATTTCAAATACGCAGCATCTTTGAGTGCAATTTCCTCAATACGCTTTTTAGCATATTTTCCAAAAGGCAAGCGCGTTAATAATACATGACTTTTAGAAATCCCGATCAATGTCTCTTCGTCCGTTAAATCCAATAAATACTCATAAATCATTTTTGCATGAAGCGCATCACTCGCCGGATGATGAGGAACGATATCAATGCCATAATTTTTAAAAAATTCTATTTCATGACGATACAGTCTCAGTTCATATCGTAAAAACTGCAGTGAATACCCCTCCAAATCATCCATTAATGCCTTCGAACATTTCAGCGTATCAATGACACGTCCCTGCCATGCAATCCCCTCTTTTTGAAGCATTGCCAAATCAAAAGGAGCATTATGCGACACCATAACTGTTTCAGGACCATTTAGTTCTAAGAGTTTTTCATAGCTTTTAGAAACTGCGAAAATAGGTGCTTCTTTGAGCATTTCGTTGGTGATATGATGGATGGCGCTCGCACTTGGGGGAACTTTTTTAAGCGGATTGATGAGTTCATAATGTACTTCATTTCCCTCAATCAAACCAATAGCACAAAGGCGATCATTCACCTCCAATCCTGTTGTTTCCGTATCAAAAAAAATCAGCATACATCCCCGCGCGGTAATGTTTTTAACTGTCCCATCAAATTATGATAGTGCTCTAACGTACGAAAGCTTTTTTCAAAGCGCCATCCCAGAACAAAGGCAATGATGTCACGCTTTAACTCTGGACTCACCTTTTCGGAACGCCCGAAATAGGCCAAAGAGATGTTTTTGTTTTTGACTTTAGCCGTACTGTCATAGATAATACCGATGACTTGTGCGTATTTTCCCTCTTTGACCACTCCAAGACTCTCATCCCTCAGTGAAATACCGGAAAGATTAATGGCTTTGTAGTCAAATAAGTCATTAAAAAAAGACACCTTGCCCTCAATACCCAGAGAGCTGTAAAGGTCTTCAAGACTCTTAAGATTATTCTTACGTTCTAATTCATAACTGGAAATCTGCGCGCTCAGATTTTTTAAACGATCAAGTGCTGAACTCACCACTGTTCCTTATTTTTCTTAATTATTAAGATTATAGCATTTTAAACAACATTAGCTTATAATGACGTACTTTATTATTTGGGAATTTTATGGACTATTTACGTATTCAAGGCCCTACCAAGCTTAGCGGAACCGTTACAATTTCAGGAGCAAAGAATGCAGCGCTTCCACTGATTACTTTAACCCTTTTAGCACACAACAAGGTCACTTTGACCAATACGCCTGAAGTGGCAGACATTAAAACACTTTTGAAACTGTTGGAAAATCTTGGAGCTACATCCACATTAAAAAATCATGTCCTAGAGCTTGATACTTCTACTGTCAATCATACGATGGCGAACTATGACATTGTCAAGACGATGCGGGCATCTATCCTTGTTCTTGGACCATTGCTAGCACGTTTTGGACATTGTGAAGTTTCTCTTCCGGGCGGATGTGCTATTGGACAGCGTCCCATCGACTTGCACCTCAAAGCACTGGAACAAATGGGTGCAGAAATCACCATTCATGCGGGTTATGTCAATGCAGTAGCACCAAAAGGACTGCAGGGTGCTCATATCATCTTCGATAAAATCACCGTAACAGGTACTGCAAATATCGTCATGGCAGCCGCACTGGCTCACGGCAAAACGATTCTCGTCAACTGTGCAAAAGAGCCCGAAGTTGTACAACTGTGTGAAATCTTACGTGACAGCGGCATTGATATTACGGGAATCGGTACTTCTGAGCTTACCATCATCGGAACAGGTGGAAAAACCATCGATATGGTTGATTTTGAAATCATCCCTGATCGTATTGAAGCAGGAACTTATTTGTGCGCAGGAGCAATCACCAACTCCACTATCACACTTGCAAAAGTACGCCCTGATCATCTCGATGCCGTCACTGCCAAGCTGGAGCAAATGGGATGTACTATTGAAATCGACGGTAGCAATATGACGATTCATCCAGCTGCTGAGCTCAAACATGTTGAACTTATCACCCAGGAATACCCGGCATTCCCAACCGACATGCAAGCGCAATTTCTAGCACTCGCTACTCTTGCCAAAGGGACAAGTATCATCGAGGAACGCCTGTTTGAGAATCGTTTCATGCACGTAAGTGAACTGCAGCGCCTTGGTGCTGATATCCGCCTAAACGGCCATACCGCAACCGTTATCGGTGAATCCCCTCTCTTTGGAGCCGATGTTATGGCAACCGATTTACGTGCATCCAGCGCCCTGGTTCTTGCAGCCATGGCAGCAGAAGGAACCACGAACGTTCACCGTATCTATCATCTTGATCGCGGATACGAAAATTTAGAACAAAAGCTTCTCGCACTGGGTGCTAAAATCGAGCGTCTAAAAGAATAGAACCTTTCTGTTCTTCGCAAGTAGAAATTAATTTTGATGTATGGAATTTGAGGGATTAGAGAAGAAAATATGTCGGCAGAAGCCGACAAAAAAGAGCGATTAACGCTCTTCGTATGATGCACCTGCGATCACTTTACGTGATACAGTGTACGGGATCAATGCTGCAGCACGAGACTGTTTGATTGAAATGGTAACCATGTCTTGGTGACGCTTACAGTTACCTGTAAGACGACGTGGCATGATTTTAAAACGCTCAGAGAGCGAATATTTCAATGATGATACATCTTTGTAATCAATGAAATCTACTTTTTGTTCGCAATATTTGCAAAACCGTTTTTTGTATTTTCTTTTTTCTGACATGGTTCTATCCTTGTGCTTTCGTTAAAACGGAATTTCGTCTTCGTTAATATCAATCTCTGGAAGATTGTTTTCCGGCATTTTTACCGGAGATGGCTTACTGTATGCAGGAGCTTGGTTGTACGCTTTTGGCTGTGGAGCATCATAACTCCCGCCTTGACTACTTCCGGCATCGCTGTATTCATTGTAACCACCCTGAGAAGCCTCACCGCCGCGTGAATCGAGCATTTGCATCGTTTCTACGATAACGGAGTGCTTAGAGCGCTTTTGTCCGCTTGTCTTGTCAACCCATTGCTCAAACTGTAATCTTCCCTCTACAAGGATTTTAGAACCCTTGCGAAGGTATTGATTGGCAACCTCACCTGAACGTCCGAAAAAAGTGATGTCGACAAAACATGTCTCTTCTTTTTTCTCGCCGTTCACAGTGAACTTACGGCTTGTAGCGATAGCAGTGTTTGCAATCGCCGAGCCGTTTTGCGAGTATCGAAGCTCGATATCGCGCGTTAAATTTCCAACCAAAATTACTTTATTAAACATGTGTTTTCCTTAGGGCTTAAGAAGCTACTTCTTCTGTTTTCTCAGCAACAACAGCGGCAGGAGCAACTTTTTTGGTTTTTTCAACCATATCGTTCCATGCTTTTATCTCACGTTTTGTATCGTACTTCATCGTTACGAAACGTAAAATTTCCTCGTTGATACGGAAACGACGCTCAATTTCACTAATTGCAGAAGGTGCAATTTTGTAGTAAATAACGTAAAAATAACCACGAGCGTTTTTCTCGATCGGGTAAGCCAATTTTTTCATACCCATTGGGTCACGTGCGATAATTTCACCACCGTTTGATGTGATAAACTCTTCGACGATCGCGAGGGTGTTTTTGATTTCTTCTTCAGTTAGAGTTGGTTTTACGATTACTAAGTTTTCGTAATGTCTCATAGCGTATGTCTCCTTATGGTGTTCGCCCCTTATGGTTGTTATACAGCACGACAGTCGTGTTGCAAAGAGCAAGGAACGCGCGGATTATACTGAAAAAATGCTTAATATAAGTTTTAACTAAATGAGGCTTTGAAGCTTAATAAGAGAGGAAAGCAACAGTGCCTCTTGGTCTGGAGAACCCACCGATTTCATTTTTAGTTCGGTATCCAATAATAAATTCAATCCCTTTTTATACGCTTCAGAAGTTATCTTGATCGAGAGCGCTGCACGCTCTTTTTCGATAAAACCGGGAAGTTTATATCCAAGAACAAGCACTGAATCTGCGGCACCGTGAATTTTAATCGCTGTATTAAATAGATATAATTGTGTTAAAAAAGCACTGATCCCCGTCAGAAGACGAATTTCGTCCTCTCCCGATTCGAGCAAATGGTGCAAAGAAGATAAAAATTCTTTTTTTTCGATCACTTGGGTTATGAAATGATCCACTTTGATTTCACTCAGGCCGAATACCTGTTCATCGATCTCTTTGATCGTAATTGGTTTATTCAAAATAAGAAGCTTAGTAAGTTCATTACACGCTAGGGATAAATCGTTATTTTGCATTTCCAGCAGATGAAAAGCCGCCTGCGTATCAAGGTGCAAGCCCATCTCTTTGGCTTCTTGCAACACAATGGCACGTGCTTCATTGGCATAGGGATGAAAGAAACGTACAGACCCTGCATGGGAACCTTTAAACGCCGTATCTGCACCTTTTACATCCTCTCCCAGATAACAATAAATAAACGTATTGTCCTCATTTTTTCCAACCAATTCAATCAGCGTGTCCAATTCAGCTTTTGGAAGCTTTTTTTCATGCTTGACAATCAGCAGATTTTGATCACCAAATAACGATCCTTGTGACAGATGGGCTTTAGCGGTGTTAAAATCGTATTCGTCATGGTAAAGACTCAAAACAGAAGCCCCCTCAATCCTTGCCAATTTCTGGGCATAGCGCTCTATTAAAAAATGGCTTTCGCCAAAAAGCGCCATAGCGCGTGGAGCAGAGTTATTTTGCAGATGACGGTCGAGTTCCTGTCTATTCATCCGTTTCCTTTTCCACTCGGCTTACAAAGGAACCTGTAATTTTTGCCGTCGCCAGATTGGAGGTTTCAATTTTAACAACGATATCGTCAAAGAGCATAAGTCCAAATTGCGTAGAAACACTCACCTTGGCTCCCGTTACCACATCATGAATTTCTGCCACGATCTGATCTTCTGCACGCATAACACGTGCTTTAAAGGTTTGGCCGATCACCGTATGGGCCCAACGTGCAAATTTACGCTCTTGGAATCGGATTTCGATATCACTGGCCTCCCGCTCTTTTTCGCTGATAGAAGTACACAACGATTCAATATTACGCAATACATAGGAGCCCTCTTCCGTATCCCCTGCCTTGATCGCTTTGAGTAAACGATGAACGATCAAATCACTGTAACGGCGAATCGGAGAAGTGAAATGGGTATAGTGATCAAATCCTAGACCAAAGTGTCCCATATTATAGGGTGCGTAACGCGCTTGCATCTGAGCACGGATAATCAACGTGTCCACTTCACTGGTCAGTTCCCGTTTTTCGGCTTCTGCCTGTATAGCAGTTATGGTATCTTTTATCGAACCTTGAAATTCGACGAAAATACCGATACTCGCCAATTCTTGGTAAAGAGACTGAAGCTTTAATGCACTTGGTGTTTCATGAATACGAAAAACACCCCGTTCATACATTGAAGCTGCTGCTTTATTCGCTAAAAGCATACAATCCTCTATTAAGCCATGCGAAGGTGTTTCCACCGCAAACTCGGTTTTGATTATATTGCCCTCTTCATCAATGCGCATCTCCAACTCGCTGGAGCGAAAATGGTATCCTTTTTTATACCGTTCTTCACGCAGTTTTCCCGTAAGGTCATTGAGTGCAGGAATATACGCCAACGCAAGAGCTTCTTTTTCATTTTTTGCTTCAAGATTACCTTCTAAAAAGGCATCTATATCCTCATAGGTAAAACGACGATGAGAATGGATAATCGATTCATAAAGTTCAAAAGAATCCACTTCATACGTTGATCGATTGATTTTCATCTCAAAGGTATACGCAAGACGGTCGACTAACGGCTGAAGAGAACACAGCGTTTCACTCAACTCTCTTGGCAACATCGGAATGGAACGATGTGGTAAATAGATCGAAAAGCTCCGATAAATCGCCTCGGCATCAATAGCGCCGAAGGGTTTGACGTATTCACTCACGTCAGCTATTGCTACATATAAGGTGTTTGTATGCGGAATATAACAAATGGCATCATCAAAATCTTTGGCAGTAACAGGGTCAATCGTACAAAACGGCAAATGTCGTAAATCACGGTGATCGGGATACAAAGATGCATCAACGATTTTAGGAAATGAAGCTGCCATTTCAAGCACTTCTTGCTCAAATTCATCATGTTTGTTATAAAGAGCGAGAACAATCTTTTCATCTACTTTGGGGTCACTGATATTACCTAAATAGGCAGTGACTGCATTGGTTTGATTATTGATCTGATAAACAGAACCCTCGCTCGTATCAGACAAATCAATCAGCGAAAATCCCGTAGGCTGCTCGGTGCGGATATCTTGCAACACCAAGGTACCGTTTTTTTGCGCTACGATAGCAACACTGAAGGTCTCACTTCGTCCAACAATCAGAATCACCTTTGCACTTGGTCCCCCTCGTTTGCCCAGCAATCGCTGAGCAATAACGAGATCACCATTTCTGGCACCCATAAGCTGCGTCGTATCGATAAAATGATCACGGATACTCTCACCGATCGTCTGTAAATACGCACCCGAAGTTTGGGCAAGGCTTATAATACCGGCGCGGTACTGTGTCGAAAACTGATATTTGTGATCTGCAAAAGTCAAAAGCTTCATACTGTGCCATTGAGCCACCAGTTCACGCTCTTCAGGAGCAATGTCTTGGTCATAAAGACCATGGGTAAGACGAATTAGGAGTGATTTCATAAAGATATTATAGTCTATTCCTCCTTACTATGGTAGAATAATCATACTATTTTAAGAGAAGGATTTTTATATGACGCACGACGCAGTTTTAAATCAATTAGGACTTATTCCAAATGAAGCACTTTTGGCACAATTGGAAAATATTCAAAAAAATACACGCGGTTATGAAAAAATCATTAAACACATTATGGATCTTCATGAAGCGCTTAAGACCTGCGAATCCTACGTGGCACTTTCCAACAGTAACGACTATTTTAAAATAAAAATTGACGCCACAAGCGATATCAGTAAAACTGAAGCCATGGAAAAAATCAATCATTTTTGTGGAAAATTCAAAGTAGAAATACAAAAAGTCCAAGATAAACCAACGTATTATATTTTAGGTTTTGATAAATAATATGTCCGTAGAGCCCATGACTCCAAGAGGATACGACGAATTGCTCAAAGAGTTTAAGTACCTTAAAGATGTTGAAAAGCCAAAAGTGAATCAGGAAAAACAACGGGCAGCAGAGCTGGGTGACCGCAGTGAAAATGCCGAATATCATGCAGCTAAAGAGAAGCTGCGCCACATTGATAAACGTCTTTTTTATCTCAGTTCCATGGTTCAAAAAGCACAGATGATAGATCCCTCAATACTAGATCATAGCCGGGCACACTTTGGTGCAACAATACATATCATCGATCAAGAAAGCGATGAATCTTTTACCTATACAATATGTGGGACTCTAGAAAGTGAGCCAGAGCATGGTCTTATTTCCGTCCACTCTCCCCTGGCTCGTGCACTCTTTGGTAAAGCTCAAGGAGACGAATTTACGGTTGTTCTGCCCAGCGGGAAAAAAAGCTATGAAGTAGATTCCATCACCTATATTGATGTTTATTCCCTTAAAAAAAATTATCGCAGTGAATCTGACTATGGATTTCATTAAGGAGTCTTGATGAGTTTAATTGGACGTCAACCTATTTGTGACGCAAACTATACTATTATAGGATACGATATCCTATTTCGCAATGATGCCTTGGATACTGATCCTTCTGACATTTCAATTACTGCATCCGTCTTGGAACGTATTCTAAATACCTTTGGACTGGAAAATGTTCTGAGCGGTTACTTAGGATTTTTAAAAATTGATATAGAGTTTTTAAAAAGTTCGATCCTCACGACCATTCCAAAAGAGCATTTTGTGCTTATGATCTTAGAATCTTCCTTTTTTGATCCAGACTTGGCAGACATATTAGAGCGGTTACATAATGAGGGGTATCGATTCGGCATAAACAGCTGTGTCTTAGATACAAAAACACTTGCACAAATTGAAACACTTCACGAATGGCTGGACTACATACGTATAGATGCTCTTCGAAATTTGGAAGAACCTCGCGAATATGCTTACGAACAATTAAAGAAATTTAACCAAAAACTCATCGCCTTCAAAGTTGAGACAAATGAAACGTTTGAAAAATATAAACATTATGGGACTGATTATTTTCAAGGCTATTATATTAAACGCCCCCATGTAATAGAAAATGAATCACTCTCTATGTCTCAGGAACAAGTTTTACAAGTATGGAATCAACTGCAAAATGATGTGGAAATTTCCGAAATTGTTAAAACCTTGGAACAAAATCACGCACTTTTACTTCAGCTCATGCAATTTATTAACTCATCCTTCTTTTCATTCAGTACATCTATAAAATCCATACGTCAAGTCATTACACTTGTTGGACGTAAAGCCTTGAGTAACTGGCTGCTTTTGATGCTCGTATCCAACAAAGCGGATTTAAAAAGCAAACATCCTCTTCTGCTCATGGTGATTAATCGAACCGAAATTATCACAGGTCTACTGAAATTGAGTTCCCCTACATCTACTCGAGAAGAGCTGGATACTGCTTATTTGGTCGGAATGCTTTCCCTTATACATCTTTTGTTAAATGTTGATCACCGCGAATTTCTACATAAACTTCATGTTTCCGAAGAAATTGAAGAGGCTATGTTTGAAGCTCAGGGAAAATGGGGGCAATTAGTAACCGTAACACGTCATATCGAAAATATGGACTATGACTCTATCAAACCCTTTATTGAGCGCTATCATATTGACACCAATCAGATGGATACACTCATTGCTGCGGCAATGGAAAAGGTAAATGCCTTTGATGCAATGCTGCAAAACCACTTTTGACATTCATAAAGTTATTTAATCTCGATTTTTTTCGATGTTTGCTTTCCGGCTATCTTAGGAACAGTAACTTTTAAAACGCCATTGACCGATGTTGCGCTAATAGCATTAAGATTGGCATCATCCGGTAGCAGATAACTTTGCTGAAACTGACGATAGGAGTGTTTTAAAGCCTCCTTGCTATTGCTCTCTTCTTTACGCTCACCCGATATCGTTAAGTGATTTCCTGTAGTTTCAATGGAAATATCTTTTTTATCCATCCCAGGTAAATCAATACTGATTAAGTAAGCTTTATCAACTTCTTTTAACGATACACTGCTTGCAAAACCACCTATTTGTTGAAATGGACGATTGAAAAAACTTTCCATCTCTTCTATACCCCAAAATGGGCAACCGAATCCACACTTTTGTGGTGCAGCATTTGAAGCAAACAATGAAGTAGCAGAAAGTCCTACTGCCAATAATGATGAAATAACGATCTTAATCCCTTTCATCAAACTCTCCTTATTTAATTTCAATTTTTTTAGATTCTTTCGGGGCTGCTTTGGGAATCATCACATTAAGAACGCCATTTTCCGTTGTTGCCTCAATATGCTCCATATCCGCATCGTCAGGAACGGTAAAACTTCGTTGAAATTTTCCGTAAAAACTTTCCAACTTATAATAATCTTTTTCATTTACCTCTTCTTTGTGTTTACGCTCTCCCGATAAAGTAAGTACATTGTCCTTAAGGTCAATATAAATATCTTCCTTTGAAACTCCCGGTAAATCTGCATGAATATAATATCTATGCTCATCTTCGCGTGTGTTCACTGCTGGACTAAAACTGGTAACGTTTGCCGCTTCTTTTGTATCTGCAGGTAAATAACCGTTAAAGCGTCTTTCAAACTCTCTAAACGGATCAAAACGTGTTAATAACATGGGATGCTCCTTAAGGATAATTTGATTCCATTTTAAAATATAAAATGGTACTAAAATTATATAACTTGAGTCTTATGTTGTCAAGTATATTTAGTTAAAAATCATATGAAATAAATATACCATCGAATAAAATTATCAGAAACTTGTTTGGCTTTAAGATGGGTAAGCAGTACCCTTTGGTATAATCGCAATACAATTATATATATTTAAGGAATTTGCAGTGAGCACTCCCCTTCCAGACATCGAAAAAGTCCTAAAACAACACAAACTCTCACTCGGAGATTACGACCATATCAAAAAGATACTAGGACGTGAACCAAATCTTGTTGAGATTGGTATTTTTTCGGCTATGTGGAGCGAGCACTGCAGCTACAAATCCTCTAAAAAACATCTAAACGGTTTCCCGACTAAAGCGCCGTGGGTTATACAAGGGCCAGGTGAAAATGCAGGTGTCATAGATATCGGTGGTGGCTATGCAGCAGTTTTTAAAATGGAAAGTCACAATCACCCTAGTTTCATTGAACCGTATCAAGGTGCCGCAACAGGTGTGGGCGGAATTATGCGTGACATTTTTACCATGGGTGCGCGTCCAATCGCTAACCTCAATGCTCTTCGCTTTGGAAATGTCCTTAATAAAGATGATATCAGTGCCCATCAACGTTATTTAGTGCGTGGTGTCGTAGCCGGTATCGGTGGATACGGTAACTGTATGGGGGTTCCTACAATTGGTGGAGAAACAAGCTTTGATGAGTGTTATAACGGTAATATTTTGGTAAATGCATTTACATTAGGACTTGCTAAAACTGATGAAATTTTCTATGGTCGAGCTGAGGGAATCGGTAATCCGGTTATCTATGTAGGGTCAAAAACAGGCCGCGATGGTCTTGGTGGCGCCGTGATGAGTTCTGACAGTTTCACTGAAGCATCTAAAAGCCTACGCCCAACCGTCCAAGTAGGTGATCCATTTACTGAAAAACTGTTACTTGAAGCGTGCTTGGAGCTTTTCAAAACCGATTACGTTGTCGGTATTCAGGATATGGGTGCGGCAGGTCTTACTTCAAGTTCATTTGAGATGGCAGGACGATCAGGGAGCGGTATGATCATGCATCTAGATCGTGTTCCAGCTCGCGAAGAGGGAATGACACCTTATGAATTTATGCTCTCTGAGTCTCAAGAACGTATGCTTATCTGTGCACGTAAGGGGACAGAACAGGCTATCATCGATATCTTCGAAAAATGGGACCTTGACTGTGCCGTTATCGGGGAAGTAACTGCAACAGGAAATATGGAACTCTTCTGGCATGGAGAAAAGTGTGCGGACGTTCCCGTTGATCCCGTGAGCGAAGAAGCACCTATTTTGGACCGCCCTATGAGCCGTCCAACTTATTTAGATTCAATCGCCAATATAACCCTGGCAAATTTTGACGCTATTGACAATCAAACTGCCTTTGAAAAACTCATATCTTCCATGGAAGTAGTTGATAAAGGGTGGATCTATCAGCAGTATGATTCAATGGTACAAGCTAGCACTGTTAAAAAAGGCGGCGAACTTGATGCTTCTGTCATTCGTATCAAAGAAACAGGGGTAGCCTTGGCAATGAGTGCAGATTGTAACGTACGTTACTGCTACATCGACCCAAAAGCTGGAGCAGCTGCAGCCGTTATCGAGAGTGGACGTAATGTAGCCATGAGCGGAGCAACTCCAAAGGCAATCACAGACTGTCTAAATTATGGAAATCCTGAGAACCCAGAAGTCATGTGGCAATTTGCACAAGGATGCCTTGGAATCAAAGAAGCATGTCTTGAGCTCAACACACCAGTAATCGGGGGAAATGTTTCTCTTTATAATGAAACTAATGGCAAATCAGTCTTCCCAACGCCGGCGATTGCTATGGTCGGTGTCAATGAAGACCAATACAAAGTACTTTTATCAACATTCCAAAAAGAAGGCAATACCCTTTATTTAGTTGGCGAAAATAAAAGTGAATTCGGTGGTTCACTTTACATGAAAGAATTATACACAACTGTCGCAGGAACAATACCAAGCATAAACTATGACAAAGAGCGTGCATTATGGAACCTCGTCATCGAAGCAAATAAGAAAGGACTTTTAGCGTCTGCAAAAGATTGTAGCGCCGGTGGTGCCGCAATAGCACTCGCAAAAATGGCATGTGTAAGCGGTAAAGGAATCAAAGCTGCTATAAATGTTACAGATACCAGAGATATATTTGCGGAGAGCATGTCCAGAGCAATTATTGAAGTAGCTCCTGATAATTGTGCTACTTTTGAAGCAATGCTGGGTGATCTTAAGTCTGAGAAAATAGGGACTATTGGTGGAGATACATTTATACTAAATGATGTCACTATGAAACTAGCCGATATGCAATCAGTGTATTACAACACCTTCAAGCAAGTAATCGAAGGTGATCTCTAGTCCATCCAGCGCCGCGGATCATATCCATCCGTTGGCCTAATAATTGCTTTCTTTTCAAGCTTCTTAACCATTATAAAAACATCTTTTGAGTCTGAATCATCCAAAGAGAAAAAACCTAACTGCTGATAAAAACTTTTAGAGTGGTTATTGGATAATACACTAATCTTATCATACACAACAGCTGCCTCTTGTAATAACTGATTCATTATCAATGTTCCTATACCATTGCCCCTCATATCAGGAAGAATAGCTAACGTTAAAACAGGCGTAATATTATCAACATAAGCAGCAGCACCATGTGATTCATTAAATAAACGTATCCACGCAGCCCCAGATACAACATTGTTCGTTAGTGAATAAACACCTAAATCTGTATTTTTAAGACCGTAAGCGATCGTGTAAATATCTGTATCATTATCAATAGATAAAGCATATGGAAACATATTATATGCAATTTTTTGTTCGGATGATCTGAGAAAAAATAAAGTTGAATTCATAGATGGAAGTATATCAAATTAATGTTACGCCAATTCAAGTTTAAAGTGCAACAGGAGATCAAAAGGGTGTAGCAAAGAGTCGATTTTATCCGACCAGAGATAAAGGGACATATATGAGCTACAACCAATTGACCATGGTACAACGATACCAAATAGAAGCTTTGAG
>JAUYAU010000018.1 GCA_030693335.1 Sulfuricurvum sp. | reverse complement strand
CTCAAAGCTTCTATTTGGTATCGTTGTACCATGGTCAATTGGTTGTAGCTCATATATGTCCCTTTATCTCTGGTCGGATAAAATCGACTCTTTGCTACACCCTTTTGATCTCCTGTTGCACTTTAAACTTGAATTGGCGTTAAAATCAATCATTACACCATCTTAATAAATCATGAACTTGACTCTTTTTTATTATACAGCTACAATGACCGTATTAAAATCTAGAAGGTTATTTATGGTTAAATTTTTTCTTGCACTCTTACTATTTTCATCATTACTTTTTTCTGCTGTAAATGTGAATAAGGCAAATTCTGCTCAACTGCAAACGCTTAATGGCATTGGTCCAACTAAGGCTCAAGAAATTATAAACTACCGTAAATCTCATGGTAGTTTTAAAAGTGTGGATGAATTAGTAAATGTCAAAGGGATTGGTCCTAAAACACTTCAGAAAATGAAATCACAAGTCGCAATACGTTAGGGGATATAAATTTTATCGAGCATCTCTTGGTATTCATTTTGAGGTGTGCTATCTGCGGTGATACCCCCTCCGCTTTTATATACAAGCCCTTTTTCTGTTTTTTCGATATATCTAATTGAAACTGCACTGTACAGATTCTTTCCGTCAAAATATCCAAAAATTCCACTAAAGTAACCTCTTTGATATCCTTCAATGGTTTCAATTATCTCACATGTATTTTTTTTAGGTGTTCCGCTGATACTTCCAGCAGGCAGGATTGCCTGTATTTTCTCTCCTATGGTTTCTTTCCAATCATTTTTTAGCTGGCCACTGATGTGTGAGCTTACTTGATGCAGCCGCTTATTACCGGTTTCTATTGTTGTAATATATCGAAAGTTTTCTACACGTATATCATTAGCAATTATCCCCAAGTCATTTCGTAATAGATCTACAATCATCGTATGTTCTGCCAGTTCTTTTGGATCATTTATGATGGTATCTACTGCATTTGGTACATCGGCATCGATAGTCCCTTTCATCGGATACGTATGTATTCGATCATTTTCAATGGTGATAAATGCCTCTGGTGAGAAGCAGACGAATTTATCACCTACACGTAATTTGTAAGGGGCATTTGCCATTGTATAGATTTCATGCAATGTGTAATCTGATTGTATTGGCGTTTGTTGTGTAAGATTTAAGAGGTAAGTATTTCCTGCTCGTATATGCTGTTGGACTTGGTTGAATTTTTCGTTATATTCTTCAAAATTATTGGGACAGTATTTTGGTATATGAGGTAGATTGTTCTTGCTTTGTTCGTTATCAAAAGAAAACTCAATATCCTGTTCATTGAGAGTATCGAGTGCATAGCAATGGAAGACTTCACCCTTGAAATCAGAATAAAAAAAAGTGGGGATACCTTGGGATACGAGTTGACTCAGCTGCGCATACATTACGCTATAAGAGCCTTAAGGACTGCCATTCGGATTGAGACGCCATTTTTAACCTGTTCAAGTACTTTGCATCTTGGATCACCTAGCATTGCGTCATCAATGTCAATATTGCGATGAACAGGTCCCGGATGCATAATGATAATATCCCTGTTTTGAATCATTTTTTTGGTAATGCAAAAGTCGCTGGCATAATCTTTGAGTGATCCATAGGTTTGATGGGAGTGGCGCTCTGTTTGAGTGCGTAAACTCATGATTGCATCAACATTCTCAAGTACCTCGTGGATATTATGCGTTGTCTTGAGTGTCGTTGTCGGTAAAAATTGTGGGGGTGCCACGAGAGTGATATCCATACCAAACCGTTTTAAAAGTCCTATATTACTATTAGCTACACGGGAATTTTTGATATCTCCGACAATCGCTATTCTTTTGCCTGTTACATCACCAAAATGCTGCTGAAGAGTAAAGAGATCAAGAAGTGCTTGTGTGGGATGTGCGTGAGCCCCATCCCCTGCATTGATAATAGAGGCATTGGTGTGTTGCGCAAGTGTATGAGGGACACCTGCATGGGCATGGCGTACGATCATTGCATGGGGACCCATAGCATCGAGGTTAGCTGCGGTATCGATTAGGCTTTCCCCTTTTTGGGTGGAGCTCTTTTGAACATCGAGGTGGATAACTTCAGCGCCTAAACGTTTTGCCGCTATTTCAAAAGAGCTTTTAGTTCGGGTTGAATTTTCGAAAAAAAGGGTAATGATAATTTTTTCTCGCAGTATCGGGTCAAAATGGCCATCACCAAATAGCGCCGCGTCTTTCAAAACAGCATTGATTTGATCAATCGTAAAATCATCGGTGCGAATTAGATGACGCATTCATTCTCCTTGCGAGTTTTCTTGATTTATTTTATCCAATAATGCTTGAGCGAGTGCTGTATTATCCTGCCCGATTGCGAAAAGCGGATCAAACGTATTTTTAAAATAGGGAAGGGATATTTGTGGAAAACTTTCATCCCCCATCCGGCAATTTAATACCCATAAATGGGGAATACGCATATTTTCAAGAGCATTGAGACTTAAAAGTGTGTCATTAATACACCCAAGCTTGCAATGAGTGACCAAGAGGGCAACCGCATTAAAATACTTAGGGAAATCAATCATCATAAGATCTTCATCCACCGGGACCATGAGTCCTCCTGCTCCTTCGATAAGAACAATATCGCAGAGGGCTTCGATTTTTTCCAAGGCGCGATCAAATTGTTCTAAGTTGATCTTTTTTCTTTTATTCGCAACATAGGGAGCTGCAGGAAGGGGCAATGAGAGGGTGACTATATCATTAATGCGCATGTTTTTAAGGTTCGGATTCAGAATCTGTGCATGTTTGAGAAGCAGACTTCCATCGGCAGGAATACCGTTTACTCCGGTTTCGATGGGTTTGTAAACACCCACGCGAAGCCCCATTTTCGTAAACGCTTCCATAAGTTTGATGGTTGTGTAGGTTTTACCGACATCCGTATTGGTGGCGGTGATAAAAATTCGTTTAGACAAGGATTTGCCCTTTTGGCTATAATTAGCGCAATTTTAATATAACTTTCGTAAAGATAAGGCAATGCCAAAAGGACTAGTAATGCGTTTTGAAGAGTTTAGCACAAAATTTGTACAGCAAGTGGGAAAAAAAGAGGGGGCAATCAGCCCGGTTATGATCAATTCGGCATCATTTGGTTATGGGGACAGTGAAACAGGCGAGGGTATTTTTGACGGGTCGGTTAAAAAACCGTTGTATTCTCGTATGGGTAATCCGACATCGGGTCAATTGGAGCAAATTTTAACTCAGATGGATGGCGGTATCGGTGCGGTTGCCGCTTCATCAGGAATGGGGGCAACGGCAATGGCCACGATCAGTTTGCTTAAAAGCGGTGATGAGATTGTCAGTGTCGGAGGATTGTTCGGCGGAACCTATTCGTATTTTTCTGAAACTTTAACCCGCTTTGGGATCTCTACACGTTTTTTTGATGTGGATGAATTCGAAGCAATCGAAGCGGCGATCACCGATAAAACAAAAATACTTTTTTTGGAGAGTGTCGGTAATCCTAATATGCGTCTCCCCGATATAGCGAAAATAGCTGCTATTGCCAACAAATGTGGTGTTGTGTTGATGGTGGACAATACATGTACCCCGCTGAGCATTGCGCCCATAGCGTTGGGTGCTGATATCGTAGTCTATTCAACGACCAAAATTATTACGGGAAATGCATCATCATTGGGAGGGGCAGTAGTTTTTCGAGCAATCAGTGAAGGTGACGATAAATTCAAAACACAGCGTTACGCAGAAGTGCATCCCTTTATCAAAAAAATGGGAGCAATGGCATTGATCGGAAACGCGAAGAAAAGAGCACTTCGTGACTTTGGTATGTCTGCAAATGGTTTTGGGAGTTATATGACTTTGTTGGGATTGGAAACACTCCCTTTGCGCATGGACCGTATAGTTGACAGTGTGGAAAAAATAGCCAAGGCGCTCAGTGAGGCAGGGTTTAAGATTAACCATCCGTCTTTGAGTTCCCATCCTCACCATGAGCGCTATGTGACTCAATTTTCTCAAGGATGCGGAACACTTCTTACGATTGATATGGGAACAAAAGAGGCCGCTTTTGCATTTTTAAATGCGTCAAAGCTTATTACGATTACGGCCAATATTGGAGACAGTCGAACGTTGGGTCTGCATATGGGATCGACAATTTACCGCGATTTTGATGAGGACACAAAAGAATTTTTAGGAATAACTCCCGGATTAATCCGTATTTCGATTGGATTGGAAAATCCAGAACACATAATTGAGGACTTTATCACTGCTAGGGGGTGATAAAGCCCCATTTTTACTATAATCTTCTCATTTAAGCCAAAAAACACGAAACCCTTGCTACATTATTTCTTTTAAATCAGACGGGAATTATTTTTGAGTACAAAGATCACACAGCAAACAGAAGGTTCTATTAGCCTAAGAGAACCTAAGCAATATCACGTTTATTTATTAAATGACGATTATACATCAATGGATTTTGTCATTGATATCTTAGTACGCATTTTTCACAAAAGTTACGTAGATGCGCAGTTAATAATGATACAGGTGCATCAAAATCAGCGTGGGCTGTGTGGCACGTATACGTATGAAATTGCAGAAACAAAGGTTCATCAGGTAAGCTCACTTGCACGAGAGAATGGATTCCCGCTCAAAGCGGTTATGGAGGAAGCGTAATGATTAGTACTGAGCTTAATGTAGTTTTTCAAAAGGCTGTCGCATTTGCGCGGCATCAGCGCCACGAATATTTAACGATTGAGCACGTTATGCTCGCCTTGTTAAATACACCTGAGGGATCAAGTATCATTGAATCATGTGGCGGAGATGTTCAGGTGATACGCGAATCATTGGGACAATATTTGATGCAAACCATTGAACCTTTGCCGGATGATGTCACTCAAGAACCTTTTGAAACCGTAGCATTGGCACGTATGATTGATGAGATGATGCGTCATGTCAGCAGTGCTCAAAAACAGCATGCCGATATTGGTGACTTTATGGCTGCTATCTATCAAGAAAATCATACCTATGCGTGTCTGTTGTTGCAGGAATACGGCATTAGCCGTGTTGATTTGCTGGAGGCAATTTCGCATCGGGACATAGCAACACCGCAAGCCGCTGCGGACAGTGAAGGTGCTTTGGATCAGTACGCTATCAATCTTAACGAGCAGGCAAAAGAGGGAAAAATCGACCCCGTAATCGGTCGTTCATCTGAGATCGAACGTACCATTCAAACACTTTGCCGCCGCAAGAAAAACAATCCACTGCTGATCGGTGAACCTGGGGTTGGTAAAACTGCGATTGCTGAGGGGTTGGCGCTGCGTATCGTTGCGGGTGATGTTCCTAAAATATTGGAAAACGCAGAATTGTTTGCACTTGATTTGGGAGCAATGCTTGCAGGGACCAAATATCGCGGGGATTTTGAAAAACGGCTCAAATCGGTTATCGATGAAGTAAAAGATCATCCTAACGCCATTTTATTTATCGATGAGATACATACCATTGTTGGTGCGGGTGCCGTTGGAGGCGGGAGTATGGATGCTTCCAATCAGCTAAAACCTGCCCTTGCTTCGGGGGCACTAAAGTGTATGGGAGCCACGACGCATGCCGAATATCGGACCGTTTTTGAAAAAGACAGGGCATTAAGCCGCCGTTTTGCACGTATTGACGTTAATGAGCCTTCTTTGGAAGACAGTTTTCTGATTCTAAAAGGGCTGCGAGCTCGATACGAAAAACACCATGGTGTGAAATACACTGATAAAACACTGCGAAGTGCTGTAGAACTTTCCAAAAAATTTATTACGGACCGTTTTTTGCCTGATGTGGCGATTGATCTGATCGATGAGGCGGGAGCATCGTTTCATCTGCAAAATCACAAAAGAACAACCGTCACCCCTCTTGATATTGAAATGGTGATTTCAAAAATTACGGGTGTTCCGACATCAAAAATCGGAAATGATGCACGAGAACAACTCTTTGGATTAGAAGACACGCTCAAAACACTCGTAATCGGGCAAGATCATGCCATAACTCAAGTGGTTCGCTCTATCAAACGCTCTTATGCCGGAATGAGTGCTCCAAATAAGCCTATAGCCTCCTTCTTGTTTTCAGGCCCTACGGGTGTAGGGAAGACTGAGCTTGCCAAATCGCTTGCGGAATCTATGGGAATCTATTTTGAACGTTTTGACATGTCTGAATACATGGAAAAACATGCCATCAGCCGTTTGATCGGTGCTCCTCCTGGATATGTCGGATTTGAGCAGGGCGGATTACTCAGCGAGGCGGTACGTAAACACCCTTATATGGTTTTATTGCTGGATGAGATCGAAAAAGCGCACCCCGATCTGGTCAATATTTTGTTACAGGTGATGGACAGTGCAACTTTGACGGATAACAATGGCTACAAAGCGAATTTTGGAAATGTTGTTTTAATTATGACCTCCAATGTAGGAGCAACAGAGCGTACCGTTATGGGATTCAATGCGGATGCGTCGATATCCCGCAATGAAGCGCTTAAATCGTTTTTTACTCCAGAGTTTAGAAATCGTTTGGATGCCGTGGTAGAGTTTGGCGCATTGCCATCAAGTGTGGTTGAGGGGATTGTGGATAAATTTATCCGTGAACTCAATGTGCAGATGAAGCCGAAAAAAGTCATTATTACACTCAGCCAAAAAGCAAAAGAATATTTGGCAAAAATCGGATATGACAAAGCAATGGGCGCTCGACCTTTGGGCAGGGTTATCCAAGAAAAAATCAAAGATCCTCTCGTGGATGAGATGCTCTTTGGCAAACTGGTGCAAGGCGGCAAGGTAGCTGTCGATTTTGACGAAAATCTCGTGTTCGAGTACCGCTAATTTCGCAAGAATGATACCAAGACTCACAAACAATCTTTCCTTCCCCAATCCCCGTACTGCATCGGAGGGGATTGTCGCTTATGGCGGTGATCTCACACCTTCTCGTATCATGATGGCCTATCGCATGGGTATTTTCCCCTGGTATGGCCCTAATGACCCGATTATATGGTGGTCTCCTGATCCTCGTTTGATATTAGAGCTTGATGATTTTAAACTTCATAAGTCATTACGTAAAAAAATTCCCCATTTTGAGATTCGATTTGATACCGCTTTTTCGCAAGTTATCCGTGAATGTGGTGCAATGCGTCGACGAGGACAAAGAGGGAGCTGGATAATCCCTGAGATCATTGAAGCGTATGAAATATTACATAGCATGGGGCATGTACATAGCATTGAGGCATATCAAGAGGGTGTATTGGTTGGAGGTCTCTATGGAGTGAGTGTGGGAAAAGTCTTTTGCGGTGAATCGATGTTTGCTAAAGTTTCGGATGCTTCTAAAGTGGCATTTGCTGTTTTGGTCGAACGATTGAGGGAGTGGGGATATGATTTTATCGACTGTCAGGTGCCGACTGATCATTTGAAAAGCTTGGGGGCGAAAGAGGTATCTAGGGATTATTTTTTGGAACGACTGGCGATGGCTAAAGATAAGAGTTTATCAGATACTGTTTGGCGTTTTGATTGACATATATTGAATACTGAACTATAATAAGGAAAATAATAAGGATAAAGTTATGACTGCTGAAAAAATAACAGTAACGATTCCCTATGAGCTCAAAGGACAGTTGGTAGCTTTGAAAGACGAGCTCAAAACATCGATGTCTACAATCTATAAAGAAGCCCTTGAAGCATACATCGAGAAAAAAGAGATGGAAAAGTGGCATAAAGGTGCTGAACTCGCTAAAAAAGATAAAAATTATTTACATTTTATCAGTGAAATCAGTAATGATACTGGAGACATATATGATTATGCAGGGTGAAGTTTGGGAGGTAGAGTTTTTTCCAAATATCGGCAGTGAAATAGGTAAAAAACGCCCTGCTATCGTAGTAAGTTACGATTCAATCGGTAAATTGCCTTTAAAAACGGTTGTCCCGATAACAGATTGGTCTAATAGCTATGCTAACTACCCTTGGATGATTAAAATTTCGAATGATAAAATCAATGGCTTGGCTAAACTCTCGGCTATTGATTGTTTTCAAATTAGAAATTTTTCAGATAGCAGGTTTCGTTCGAAGCTCGGAGAGATTGATAGCGAGATGCTGACTCATGTTCATCAAATGATTGCAAAAATTCTTAATCCAAAATATAAATTAGTTTAAAATGTAATTTCCAGGCTCCCCTCTATCATTTGAAAAGCTTGGGAGCGAAAGAGGTTTCTAGGGAGTATTTTTTAGAGCGATTGGCCATGTGTCAGAATGAGAACGTAACTTCGGGTATATGGGAATGATTTTTTTTGTTTAAATTAAGTTCTATTGCTTTATACTCTCTCCATTCTTATCAAAAAGGGGTATCTCAATGAAAAAAATTCTTATAAGTATGGTTGCTGTTGCAGCACTTACAACAGCGAGTTTCGCAACGGTTAATAGTCAAACGGGATGTGGACTTGGTTCTCAAATCATTCACGATGACAGTTCAGCATTGATGCTAGCACTGCAAGCGACTACTAATGGTACATCTGGAAATCAAACGTTTGGTATTACTTCTGGAACTTCTGGCTGTAAAAAAGCACGTTTAGTGATGAATGAGCGTGCGGCAGAGTTTGTTGCGGCAAATATGGATCAGCTTTCACGTGAGATCGCTATCGGTCAGGGTGAGAGTGTTGAAACTCTAGCAGAGCTTTTGAATATCGAAAACAAAGCGGCGTTTGCAGTAGCATTGCAAGCAAATTACAAAGCTATCTATAGCACTGAAAAAGCGGATATGGCAAACGTACTTGATAACGTTGTCACTATCGCTGGGTAATCGATAGTTTGTTTCCGTTCATGGTTCGACAGGCTCACCACGAATGGAAACAGGGTTATGCAAAAAGTTTAATATTAAAGTAAAGAGGATGTCGAATGAATGGTTTAATTAAAGCTAAAGAAGTCCATTTTGATGATACCTATTTACATGTCAAACTTGAAGATGACAGAATTATATCAACGCCAATGGCATGGTATGAGCCATTGAAAAAAGCAACGCTAGCACAATTGAAAAACTACAAATTGATTTGTCTTAATACGGGTATTGAATGGGAGGAATTAGACTATCATTTGAATATCGAAAATATGCTAGAGGTTTCACATAATCAAGTAGCTTGATAGTGATACGTTTATTTTTCCTTTTATGCGCATTGAGTTTATCGATCTGGTCTGCTACGACCGATGAGCTGATTGCGCAAGCCCACTTTCTCAAACTCTCGCAAACCCGTTATTGGCATCTGTTGATGCATTCTCCCAAAACTGAAAGCGAAATTGATGATGATGCGTTTTTTATGGCAAAAGACGGTAAATATAATCTAGCCTCAGAACTGGACGCGACGATTGAACATCTCAATGAGGATACGAATCGAAGCGATGAGAGTCTGTTCTGCCGTTTTCCTGCCAGAAGGGCTTGGTTGGAACATGAGCTGAATGTTTCGTTTGGCGATGGGGAGTGTCATGCGTACGATGCCCTTGTTGCAAAAATGGACCCTCAAAAAGTCACCCTCGTTTTCCCTACGGCACATATTAACTCTCCCGCCTCGATGTTTGGCCATACCTTTTTACGCATTGATTCATCCATGGATTCAAAATTGATGTCGTATGCAATCAATTATGCGGCGCAAACAGATGAAACGAATGGCGTTACGTTCGCCTATAAAGGGCTTTTTGGAGGATATTACGGATTTTATTCGATGTTGCCGTATTACGAAAAACTTAAAGAGTACCGAGACAGCGAATCGCGTGATGTTTGGGAATACGATCTTAATCTGACACATGATGAGGTCATGGCGATGGTGCGCCATATCTGGGAACTTCAGCGGATTAACTCATGGTACTTCTTTTTTGATGAGAACTGCTCGTATCATATGCTGTGGTTGGCAGAGATCGCCCGCCCGAGTGTGAGATTGCGAGAGCATTTTACCTATCATGTTATTCCTCCTCAAACCGTACGTGCATTTGAGGATGAGGGGCTTGTAAGCACAAAACACTTTCGACCCTCAAAACGCACCAAACTGTTGGCGTATGAAAAACAGCTGACAGCTGTATCCATCCAAGAAGCAAAGGGTTTGGCATCAGGGGATATAAAAGTACAGGAAAAAAATTTTGGTCCTGAAGATCGGTATACATTGGAAGCTGCGGCAGAGCTGGTTGAATATGAGTATATTGAGGGAAAGCTGACCAAAGAGATGTATGCAAAACGATATCATGAATTGTTGACTAAAAGAGCAGGCTTAGGGCAGGGTGAAGTCTTGCCCATCGCACCCAAATCCAATCCGGACACTGCCCATCATGCGGCACGCATATCGGTTGCGCAAGGGTGGTTTGATCAGCGTTCACCGCTTTTGATTGGCTGGAGACCTGCCTTTCATGATCTTAACGAAGATGATACGGGGCATTTGAGCGGTGCCCAAATAGAGTTCTTGGATGTGCAAGCAGGGATAGACCATAATAAGCTATCACTTGAAAAACTGACGGTTTTGTCGTTGGCATCCATTACTCCTGTCAGCCATTTTTTTAAACCTTTCTCTTGGCGGATGAAGAGCGGATGGGATCGTGAGTATGGTACGGATCGGCTTAGTTTTGTAACCCGTGTGGGTGCTGGGGCTGCGATTGGTGATGATAGAGTATTTGGGTATTTTTTGAGCGAGCCGGAAATACGATTGGGATTCAATACGGATGCAGGGATAGGATTTACCGCAGGTTGCGCATTGAATTGGGGTTATCGGATGAAAACATTGATGGATGGTGGAAAAATATTTTATTGGGATGCCCCATCTAGGGTGCGTGCAGCAATTTCACATCAATGGCAATGGGACTCATGGGGCAATGTATTCGGTCGTTGGGATATTATGGATCAAGAGAAGCGGGAGAGTCGAATCTCTATGGGAGTTAACTTCTATTTTTAATATTTTTTCGGCATAATCGTTGTAACTAATTATTTTGGAGTTTATATCGATGTTTATTCCTGAATCACGTTTTTCGTTGTGGGCTGATTTTATTGAACGGTCATTTTTAGATGGGGAGTTTAAAGAACTCATCGCAAAAGGGATTATCAATGGGGCGACTTCGAATCCCGCTATTTTTAAAAATGCTATTTTGACTTCTCCTGCATACAAAGAGCAGATTTCAACGCTTGGTCATCTAAGTCCAAAAGAAAAATACGAAGCTTTGGCTGTTTTTGATATCCAAAAAGCGGCGGATATTTTACGTCCCTTATACGATGCCGGTGATGATGGATATGTAAGTATTGAAGTTGACCCTTTTTTGTGTGATGATACTCAAGCTACGATTGCTGAGGGGATTCGTTTGCATGAAATGATCGGACGGCCCAATGTGATGATAAAAGTACCTGCGACGGAAGCTGGGTACGGTGCAATGGAGGCTTTGGCTTCACAGGGAATTGCAGTGAATGCCACGCTGATTTTTTCGGTATATCAAGCATTAAAATGCGCAAAAGCATTTGAAAAAGCTGCTGGTAAAAGTACAAAAGTCGCAGATACTGTCATCAGTGTTTTTGTAAGCCGCATTGATCGTGCTATTGATGAGACGTTACGCGCTAAGGGTGTTAAGACAGGACAGATGGGGATACTCAATGCGGCAGAAATCTACAATGAAGTCCAAGCACTGAAAGTACCTCAATGCCGTGTTCTTTTTGCCAGCACAGGAGTCAAAGGCGATGAACTCAGAGCTTCGTACTATATTGATGAACTACTGGCATTTAACAGTGTCAATACGGCACCCATCGACACGATTAAAGCCTATGTGCAAAGGGGAGATCAGCGTTTAAGACTTCCGATCCCAGTTCAGCTCATCGATTCGCACCGTATTCAAGCGGCGCAAGCAGGTATCAATATGAGCAAGGTGATTGAAGATCAAATAACGGATGGATTAGAGGCTTTTAAAATCGCTTTTGGTGAAATTTTAACTACATTGGAGTAAAAGATGGCAGACGAAGGACAATTTAGCGTCAATGTAGACGCGCTTAATTTTGATGTATTAAAAAAAATACGGGGTTATCTGCGCCGTATGGTGGATGCCGGCGGGAGTGACTTGCACATCAAAGCCAATGGAGTCGTGCGTGCGCGTATCAACGGGGACATTATCCCTTTATCAGGAGAAATCCTCTCTAAAGAAGATGCGCTTACCTTTGCCAAAGAGTTGTTACGCACACGATTTCATGAGCTGGTAGAGAAAAAAGAGCTTGACCTTGTCTACCCCTTTGATGAGATGACCCGTTTTCGTATCAATATCTTTTTTCAGATGGAAGGAATATCGGCAGTATTTCGTCTTATTCCGGTTAAAATTCTGACAATTGATGAGCTTAATTTACCTGAAGTTGTACACAGTTTTGCCCAGATGGAACGGGGACTTGTTTTGGTGACCGGTGTAACGGGAAGCGGTAAATCAACGACTCTTGCGGCGATTATCAATGAAATAAATTGGAATAAGCGCAAACATATTATTACGATTGAAGATCCGATTGAGTTTGTTCATAAAGATCGAAAATGCATTGTCAATCAACGCAGTGTCGGGCAAGATACGACAAGTTTTAGCAATGCACTTCGTGCGGCGCTTCGTGAAGACCCTGATATTATTCTTGTCGGGGAAATGCGGGATATGGAAACGATTGAGATTGCACTGCATGCAGCGGATACGGGACATCTTGTTTTTTCAACGCTCCATACGCTGGATGCCAAAGAAACGATTAACCGTATCGTTTCAGTTTTTCCCTCTATTGAACAAAATCGTGTTCGTATGACTCTTGCCGCTGTTATCAAAGGGGTCGTTTCTCAGCGTCTCATCCAAACGGTTGACGGCAAGCGTACGGCAGCATTGGAAATCTTGGTACGAACCGCACGTATTGAACAGCTGATTACCGAAAATCGCGATTTTGAGATTCCGGATACCATTGCCGAGGGTAAAGAATTGTATAAGTCTCAAACCTTTGATCAGGGAATTTTAGATCTTTATCTCGCAGGGCGAATCAGTCGTGAGGATGCGTTAATGAATGCGACATCGGCATCGGATCTGAAACTAAAGATGGAAGGGCTGAGCGGATCAATTGATAAAAATCATATGGGTAATGATGATGAACCTCGTCAATTTGATGAAAGTGAACTGATTGGCTTAAAGCATTAAGGATAAAATTTATAATAATTTAACGTAGGTTTAAGTATAATGCGTCCCATTTTATTTTGAAGGACACACTATGCTAGAAGGCATCGTTAGAGAGAGTATTGGCAAACCCGCTACAAAAGCGCTACGCCGTGATGGTTATCTTATTGCCAACATCTACGGAAAAGGAATTGAGAATGTACACGCTGCATTCAAAATGAACGATTTTATCCGTACGGTACGTAACAAAGAGACAATCGCATTCCCAGTAAATGTTGCTGGTAAAGAGTATAACCTTGTTGTTCAAGGATATGAGTCTCATCCGGTTTCTGGAAATTTGTTGCATGTCGATTTGATGATAGCACAGCCTGGCCTTGTTGCGCATTACCACATTCCTGTTAAGCCAGTGGGAATCCCTGTCGGTTTGAAAAACAAAGGGATGTTGTTTGTTGCTAAAAAACGTCTTCGCGTTAAAGCGGCAATCGAAAACTTGCCAAATGCAATCGAAATCAACGTGGCACCACTTGATTTGGGTGATTCTGTTTTGGTTCGTGACGTAGCACGTATTGATAATGTTACTTTCACTGATGCAGATCGCGTATCTGTTCTAAGTATCATCAAAGCTAAATAATCATGCTGATCGTTGGGCTGGGCAACCCTGGTCCAGCGTATGCCGCAACTCGGCACAATGTCGGGTTTATGGTTATAGATGAGTTAAAGCGTCGTCATAGTGGGGTGAATGTTTCAAAGAGTTCCTTTGATGGGGAATTGTTTAAAATAGGCAACCATTTTCTTCTCAAGCCGCAAACCTATATGAATCTCTCGGGAAAATCAATATTAGCCGTTAAAAACTTCTATAAAGTTGAAGATGTGATTATTGTTCACGATGATCTTGATCTTCCATTTGGTGCGTTGCGTTTTAAAGTGGGCGGTGGTCATGGTGGACATAATGGGCTCAAATCTGCAGATGCAGCTATCTCTCCTGATTATATCAGAGTGCGTATGGGGATTGACAAACCGGAGCATAAATCGCAAGTCGCTGATTATGTCTTGCACCCGTTCACAGCAGATGAGCAGACACACTTGAGTGAATGGATCGAGAAGGCCGCCGATGCGGTAGAGCTTTTATGGCGTTTATCGTGTACCGAAGTTGCTTCAAAGTGTTCTCTCAAAGGTTTAAAGGTATAATAAGAGCCATTTCATTTCTGCTGGATGTCTATGCTTTTTTTTAAAACGGTGTCGTTTTTATATCTTCGTTATTGTCTCATTATACTAATATCACTGACGGCGTTCATGGTTGGCTTTGATCTTATGGGAAGCACATCCGAGCTTCCTTCATCTGCGAACTTGCTTATTATTTATGTGGTTTATAAATGGTTGTATGCCATTGATATGATGCTGCCTATTTCATTAATTTTTGCCTTTATCGCATCCTTGGTGGAGCTGATTCGTTCTAATGCTCTTACTGCTTTTTATGCGCTTGGCTATTCACGACTAAAAGTATTGGCTCCTTTCATCAGCGTAGCGGCTATTTTAATACTGACTCATATTTTTGCTCATTCTACCTCTTTTGCGCGAGCCAATGAATATGCAGATAACTTAAAAGAAACATCACAGCTCTTAATCCCTACGAATAATCTTTTTTTCACTCATGAAGGAAATTATATTTATTTTGGCAGCTTGGATCCACTAACCCAAAAAGCACAGGTGATACGTATTTTTACATTTGAGAACGGGATATTTACGGAGGCGCTGAGTGCCCAAGAAGCCCATTATGAAGATAATTATTGGATCATTGAAAAGGCACATCTGATACGTCCTCCGGCGGCATTAGATTTGAAGGGCAAAGGGACTGTTAGCAAAGATGCTCAAACGGTGAAAGTTCTCTACGGTTTTCGCCCTAAAATTTTAGATCAAATTTATGAGGGCAAGGTAAACTTCACGATTATGGACGCGCTGGATGCTAAAACATTGCTGAAAACTCAAAATATTGATCTCTCAAAAGTGACCAGCTCTCTATACCGAATTTTTGTGACACCGTGGTTTGCCTTAATGATGATGATTATTGTGTACAGCTACGCACCGGTTGGAGCACGTTTTGTCAATCTGTCCTTTTACAGTTTTGGCGTAATATTGGGAACATTGATCGTATGGGGAGTGTTATTTATGAGCGGAGAGCTTTCGAATAATAAGACTCTCTCCCCGGAAGTGGGGATATTGGTACCGATTGGATTGCTTGGGGTCTATATGGCACTGCGTCTAAGTCGATTTAAGATAAAATCGCACAAAAATTTATTACAAAAAGGTTAGCACGTGATCCAGTTTCAAGCCTTGGCACAAACCTATGGAACCCCTTTATATGTCTATGATTTCGATGCAATGAAAGAGCAGTTTGAATCTCTAAAAGAAGCATTTAGAGGTCGTAAATCGATTCTTGCCTATGCGGTAAAGGCAAATTCCAACTTGAGCGTGATTAAACATTTTGCCCAGCTTGGTTCTGGTGCTGACTGTGTTTCTATCGGGGAAGTACGTCGGGCATTGATGGCAGGTGTCCCAAAATACCGTATTCTTTTTAGCGGTGTTGGAAAACGCGACGATGAAATACGTGAAGCGATTCAAAGCGATATTCTCTATATCAATTTGGAGAGCGAGGGTGAACTTTCACGCGTAGAAGCGATTGCAAAAGAATTGGGCGTAAAAGCGCGTATTAGTATCCGTGTTAACCCTAATATTGATCCTCAGACACATCCCTATATCTCTACGGGATTGCATGACAATAAATTTGGTGTTGAGATTGATGCCGCAAAACGGATGTACATTCATGCAAAGAATTCTGATAACCTTGATGCAGTAGGAATCCATTTTCATATCGGCAGTCAGCTCACCCAGCTCGAACCGATTTATGAAGCAGCGGTGATTGTGGCTGACTTGTTACGTTCATTGCAGGCCATTGATATTGAATTGAAATTTTTTGATATCGGCGGCGGTCTTGGGGTTCGCTATAATGATGAAACTACCATCACTCCTTATGATTATGCACAAGCCATCCTTGGTGCCCTCAAAGGGATTGATGTGACGATCATTTGTGAACCGGGCCGATTTTTGACCGCCAATGCCGGCTACTTTTTGACAAAAGTATTGTATGAAAAACAAAATGGGGCAAAGCGGTTCGTTGTGGTAGATGGCGCGATGAATGATTTGATCCGTCCGAGCCTGTACAATGCTTATCATCGTATCGAAGCTGTTGGCAAAACGTCTGAAGCAACCCCTGTGGATGTTGTAGGTCCCGTATGTGAAAGCGGTGACTTTTTGGCTAAAAATTATCCCCTTCCGGCAATGGAGCATAATGATTTGTTGGTGGTACACAGTGCAGGTGCCTATGGTTTTGGTATGGGGAGCAATTACAATACGCGTGGGCGTTCAGCGGAAATAGCAGTTGAAAATGGGGAAGCCCGTATCATTCGCGCGCGCGAAACGTTTGAAGATTTGATTGCATTAGAGCGTGAGTATCTCTAATGTTTTTTATCGACGTACAGGGAACATTGATTGATGATAACAGCAAGCAGCCAATCTGTGGTGCAGTTGCTTTTATCGATCATTTGAGTGCGTCGAATATTCCTTACATGGTGATTACCAATAGTACAAAGTACGCGAGCAGCGACTTTTTGGCCTATCTTAATTCAATTGGATTACATATACCCAAAGAGCATTACCTCGATCCATTGATGGTGTTGGAACGTTATGTTGATTCTGCTGATAAAATAGCGGCATATGGTGCGCAATCGTTTTTGGACGTGCTAGTGTCTATGGGATACACGCTTGACTATACTCAACCCGATGCCGTATTGATTGCAATAAAAGAAGATTTTTCGCATGATGAATACGCGCAGATGATTGAATTTATTCTAAACGGTGCACGCTTAATTGGGATGCATGAAACCTCATTGTATGTGAAAAACGACAAGCGCTATCCCGGCGTGGGAGCCATTTTGAAAATGTTGGAATTTGCAACCTCGTGCTCCTATACGGTTGTGGGTAAGCCAAGTAAGGCTTTTTTTGACGAGGCGTTGGCTCGTGTAAAAAAACAGCAAGAGAGTATACGTTTTGAGGATATTAGCATCATCAGCGATGATATGAGCGGTGATCTTCTGGGTGCACAGGAATTAGGGATGAAGGGAATATTTGTCTTAAGCGGTAAATATCGCTCGGAGGCTGAAATACTGCCTCAGTTGAGTCACCATCAGCAGCCACATGCAGTATATGCGAATATGCAAGAGGTATTGGAGAGTTTATGAATACGTTAGAAGAATGTCGCAGCCTTATTGATACGCTCGATAATGAAGTCATTATGCTGTTGAATCGCCGCATGGAAGTGGTACGACGTGTGGGTGAAATCAAGCATGAGAGCAAGGGCGCAATTTATCGCCCTGAGCGAGAAAAATCAATTATTGATCGTTTGAGCCAGTTGAGTCTGGAAAGTGGCGGTTTATTGAATCGTCCTGCCATCGAAGCGATTTTTCTTGAAATTTTTGCGGTTGCTCGTAATTTGGAGCTTCCAGAGCGAATCGCCTATTTAGGGCCGGAGGGAAGCTTTACGCATCAAGCGGCAGAATCGCGTTTTGGCGCTATGAGTGATTATCTTTCATTGGGTTCTATCGAAGCCGTTTTTAAAACACTTGAAGCGGGGCGTGCAAAATTCGGAGTGGTTCCGATCGAAAACAGCCGTGACGGTGTTGTTGGCGAAACCCTTGATTTGCTGGGAAAGGGGAACGTTAAAATCGTAGCAGAATTGTATATGCCCATACATATGGCCTTTGCGTCCAAAGCTGAAAAGCTGCATCAAATTAAACGGATTTATTCAAAAGACAAAGGCTTTGGACAGTGTCGTGAATTTTTATTGGAACACGGATTTGAGGGGATTGAACATATTCCTGTGGAGTCAACAGCAAAAGCGGCTGTACTCGCATCCAAAGATCCGGAAGCTGCGGCAATATGTTCTCATATCGCGGCAAAGCTGTACGGGGTACCGACATTGTTTGAAAATATTGAAGATACCCATAATAATGCCACCCGATTTTTTATTCTGAGCGATTTTAAGAATGCGGCCAGCGGTGAGGACAAAACCTCAATATTGGTACGTTTGAAAGATGCTCAAAAAGCAGGGGCATTGGTCCACTTTTTGGAAGATTTTAACGAAGCTTCTATCAATCTCAGTAAAATCGAGAGCCGTCCATCAAGAGAAAATGACGGTTTCGGGTACTGGTTTTTTATAGACTTTTTTGGGCATATTGATGAACCAAGAGTAGAAAGAATGATGGAAAAACATGTGGATGAAGTGACCTGGTTGGGTAGCTACGTAAAGGGAGAATTATGAATTTTAACAGCGCATTAGAGAACATTAAAAGCTATGAAGCAGGCAAACCTATCGAGCTGGTTGTACGTGAATACGGTATCGACAAAGAGAACATTGTCAAATTGGCAAGCAATGAAAACCCTTTCGGATGTTCTCCTAAAGTAAAAGATGCTGTTCGTGCAGTTATCGATAATATGTCTTTGTACCCGGATGACTCTATGGTAAAGTTGAAGAGTGCTCTTGGAGAAAAATACGGTATCGGTTTGGATGAATTGATCGTTGGGGCCGGAAGTGATCAGGTTATAGAATTTGCCATTCATGCCAAAGCGCATAACGGCTCTAAGGTATTGATGAACAGCGTAACCTTTGCAATGTATGAAATCTACGCAAAGCAAGTGGGTGCAGTGATTCTCCGTACCGCTTCGCGAGAACATAACATGGAAGAGTTTTACGCATTGTATCAAGAGCACAAACCCTCTATCATCTTTTTATGTACCCCAAATAATCCGACAGGAGATGCACTGGATGTACACTCCATGATCTCTTTTATAGAGAAAGTAGATAACGATACGTTGGTTATTGTGGATGGTGCGTATATGGAGTATGCTCGATTTAAAGATCCTTCAAAGGCAGTAGAACCTAAAGATTTGATTCAAAGATTTGATAATGTATTGTTTTTGGGAACTTTTTCAAAGGCATACGGACTTGGTGGAATGCGTGTTGGATACGGTATTGCATCGGCATCTATTATCAAAGCGCTTTATAAAGTGCGTCCACCGTTTAATATTACCACGCTCTCACTGGAAGCAGCTTCGGTCGCGTTAAAAGATGAAGCGTTTGTTACAGAGTGTATTGCTGATAATTTTAAAGAAATGAAGCGATATAAAGCGTTTGCAGATGAAAAAGGGATACAAATAATCGAAAGTTATACCAATTTTGTCACATTATCGCTTCCTGATGGAAAAAATTCATCTGAAATAGCACAAGCATTGTTAAAAAAGGGTATGATTATACGTGATTTAAGCAGTTATGGATTGAACGCAATTCGTGTGACGATTGGTACGCAAGTACAAAATAGTCGATTCTTCGAGCTCTGTGAGCCGTTATTATAATAATTATTTAGGTACCAATGGATTTTAAAGCTCTTTTTTCGCAACTTGTCGTTTTATTTGGAAAATTAACGCAAGCACAAAAAATAATTATCGGCGCGGCCGTTGCCACTATTATTGGATTTCTTTTATTTTTGGTACTCTTTACTTCTGATCCAAAAGGAAGCAGCGAAGATGGATATCAGGTCCTTTTTGAACAGCTAACACCGCAGGATGCTGCACAAGTTGTGGCGCAGCTTGAAAAAGACAAAATTCCCTATAGAATACCGCGTGACAATGTTATTGAAGTTCCCAAAGAAGTCGTTTACAAAGAACGTATCACGATTGCTTCCATGGGGATTCCAAAAGAAGGACATGTCGGCTTTGAATTGTTTGATAAACAAGAATTCGGAGCAACGAACTTTGATCAGGAGATGAAGTTCAGACGCGCACTTGAAGGGGAATTGGCTCGTTCCATTGATTCTCTTGCGCCTGTTGAAAAGTCCAGCGTTTCTCTCGCCCTGCCTAAAGAGACTCTTTTTGTGTCCGAAGCTGTGGCACCGTCTGCATCGGTAATGGTGCAATTGTATGCGGATCGAAAGTTGACGGCAAAACAAATTCGAGGTATCAAAAAATTGGTGGCTTCCGCTGTTCCAAAATTGACGGTTGAAAATGTGACATTGATCAATTCTGAGGGTGAAAGCTTGGGGGATAATGATGCGGATGCGATGATGGGCGAACTCTCACAAATGCAGCAGCAGTATAAGACGAGAGAAGAAAAAAAGCAAGAAGAAAAAGTTGTGAATGTGCTCTCTCCGTTTATTGGAGGAAAAGATCGAGTCGTTGCAAAAGTGACGATGGAATATGATTTCTCGGAACAAAGTTCAACCTCTGAAAAATATGATCCTGAAAATGTGGTGCGCAGTGAGCAAACATTGGAAGAAAAGCGTGAGGGGCAAACACCTCCGCAAGTAGGAGGAGTCCCAGGTGCTGTAAGCAATATTGGCCCGGTTGAGGGATTGAATGCGCAAGGTGCAGGGGAAAAATACGAAAAAACGCAAGGGACAACAAATTACGAAATTTCTAAAACCGTTTCTACTACCAAAATGGAATTTGCACGTATCAAGAGGATAACTGCCGCAGTTGTTGTCGATGGCAAGTATGAACTTAAAAAAGACACCAATGGATTAACAGGGGATGAAGTTACCTATATTCCATTGGATCAAACGCAAATTGATGCGATTACGTCTCTTGTTAAGCAGTCCATTGGAGTTGATGATGCTCGCGGGGATTTGGTAACGGTTAGAAATTTTGAATTCCAAAACTCAAAAGATGCTTTGTCGCCTAAAAATGCCGCGTCAAAAACAACAGAGTTTTTTACCACTTACATTAAACCGGTTATGCCTGCTTTAAAATATTTACTTGTAGCTATAATCTTGTTTGTAGCGTATAAAAAAGTGATTCTTCCATTCGCTGACCGAATGCTAGAGTTTAGCAGAGAGGAAGAAGAATTCGAGCGTCCTATTTTAGATATATCAGAGGATGAGAGTGAAGATCTGATTGCAAAAGTAGAGCAAATGCGTAAAAAAGTGGAAGGTCAGCTCGGTATTGGAGATAACTTTAGTGAAGATGATCTCAAGTACGATGTTGTACTTGAAAAAATACGTGAGATTACTGAAGAACGCCCTGACGAGGTGGCCTCTTTGATTCAAACGTTAATTAATGAAGAGGCGCCGATTCGAGGCTAGTAAAGGGATAAAAAATGACATTAAATTCAGCGCAGCAATCCCATTTTGATGAAATGAGTATGGCAGAGAAAGTAGCCATTTTGTTGATTCAGCTAGGTGAAGATAGTACGGCTCAAATTTTTGGACGATTAACTGTTGAATCTATCACTGAAATTTCAAAATACATTGCCCAAAATCGTTCCATTGAGAAAAGTATTGGAGCGGCAGTTTTAGAAGAGTTTTATGCCATTATCCAATCCAATCAGTATCTTAATAGCGGTGGTCTTGAATTTGCTCGTGAAATTCTGTATAAAGCATTAGGGGCTGACGAGGCTAAAAAAGTGTTGGATCGTCTCTCGAAAATGTCTCAAGGGGCTCAAAATTTTGCCTATCTTGCAAAAATCAAACCTCAACAGCTTGCTGACTTTATTGCGACAGAGCATCCTCAGACAGTTGCTCTGATCTTGGCGCACATGGAGCCTTCAGCCGCAGCTGAGACCCTCTATTTATTTACGGATGATTTGCGTGCAGAAGTAGCAATGCGTATGGCGAAACTAGGGGATATTTCACCGTCGATTATCAAACGCGTGAGTGCTGTTTTAGAGTCCAAGCTAGAAGCATTGGCAACCTACAAAGTCGAAGTGGGCGGACCGCGTGCAGTGGCGGATGTCTTTAACCGTTTGGGTGCTACGGCATCAAAAGCGACGTTGTCGCAAATTGAACAGCTTGATCAGGAGCTTGCAGCCTCGATTAAAGAGATGATGTTCACTTTTGAAGATATTTCTTCATTGGATGTAAACAGTGTACGAGAAATTCTTAAAGCAGTGGATAAAAATGATCTTATGCTTGCACTTAAAAGCGCACCTGAAGAGCTTAAGGAAAAATTCTATGCAAATATGTCACAACGGGCAAAAGATACATTTGTCGAAGAACTTCAGTTCTTGGGTGCTGTTAAGATGAAAGAGGTTGAAAGTGCACAGCGCAGGATTGTGGATGCTGTCCAAGGGCTTGCAGAGCAAGGTGTTGTTCAGTTAGGCGGAACCGAAGAGATGATTGACTAAGCCATGATAGAAGATGTTATTATCACGAAAGACAATTTAAATGACCATACGGTAGGGAAGTATCAGTTTAAAATTCTTTCGGGTTTAAATGGCGCGAGTGTTCATGAAGCGGCTGAAGAGCTTGGCCTTGAGCATACAACCAATACTGCGCAAGAAAAACAAATGTATGATACACCGCAAGCTGCCAGTAATTCACACAAAGATGAGCTCATTGAGTCTTTATTAAAAAAAGCCGATGAGATGAGTTCGAATTTTATTAAGATGCAGATGAAATTGGAAACGCTTCAAGAAGAGCATGCAAGCGTACTGGAAACGGCCAAAAAAATAAGTTATGATGAGGGATTGGCTGCAGGGATACTCAGCGAGCAATCACAGGATTCAAAACGAAAAGAGCAAGCACAAGAACAGCTTTCAAATTCGGTTAAAACACTGGAGAGTGCGGCAAATCAATTTAACAGCGCTTTGGAATCCATTCAAAAAGAGTTGACCCATACGGCCCTTGAAATAGCGCGTGAAGTGATTGGTATTGAAACACAGGAAAATGGTGCTAGAATCGCCGCGAAGCTTTCAGAAGATTTAATAGAAGAACTAGGTGAAGCTTCAAAAATTGTGTTACGTGTCAATCCTGCAGATCATGGAGTTATCTCCGAAAAAGTAGGGTCACTTGCTCATGTAGAAGTATTGTCTGACCGAGCAATCAGTCAAGGCGGAGTGGTTGCCATCAGTGATTTGGGCAACATAGATTCACAAATTAAAAAACGGTTTGAACGATTAAAACGATCATTATTATTAGAGAATTAAGTTAGGTTTGATATGAATATAAAAGAATATACACATGAGCAGCTCAAAGAGCTTTCTCAAAAAATACGAGATCGAATATTGGAAGTTGTTAGTCGCAATGGAGGCCATCTGAGTTCTACTTTGGGGGCTACTGAAATTATTATTGCGATGCACAAAGTATTTGATGCGCAAAAAGACCCTTTCATTTTTGATGTATCACATCAGGCTTACGCACATAAATTATTGACCGATCGCTGGGATGAATTTGATACCTTGCGTCAGTTTGGCGGGATGAGCGGATACACTAAACCCAGTGAGTCACCCTATGATTATTTTATTGCAGGGCACAGTTCTACGTCTATTTCATTGGGTGTCGGAGCGGCAAAAGCCATAGCGCTCAAGGGTGAAGAATCAACGCGTATTCCTGTGGTATTGATCGGGGACGGCGCAATGAGTGCCGGGATGGTTTACGAAGCGCTTAATGAGCTTGGTGATCTTAAATATCCTATGGTGATTATTCTCAATGATAATGAAATGAGTATTGCAAAACCAATAGGAGCAATCAGCCGGATGCTCAGTTCCGCGATGGCCAGTCCTTTTTATCAACGCTTTAAAAAGAAAACAGAACAATTTGTGGATAATTTTGGGGAAGGGGCCCATTATCTTGCCAAACGGTTTGAAGAGTCGTTCAAACTTATTACTCCCGGGATTTTATTTGAAGAGATGGGAATTGAATACATTGGTCCCATTGATGGGCACGATGTTAAATCTTTGATTGATATTTTTACCGTAGCAAAAGGGATGGGGAAACCTGTTTTGGTACATGTGCAAACGATCAAAGGCAAAGGTTATGAGATCGCTGAGGGGAAGCATGAAAAATGGCATGGTGTTTCCCCTTTTGATTTGAAAAGCGGTACGGCGAATGCCAAAAGCAGTACCAAAAATGCAACGCAAATTTATGCGGAAGCGTTAATGCATCAAGCCGACATCAATCCAAGGATTGTGGGGGTAACTGCGGCAATGCCAAGTGGGACAGGATTAAGTGCTGTTATGGAAAAGTATCCTGATCGTTTTTGGGATGTTGCGATTGCAGAGCAGCATGCGGTAACGTCAATGGCGGCTATGGCCAAAGAAGGGTTCAAACCATTTTGTACTATTTATTCCACTTTTTTACAACGGGGATACGATCAAGTCATTCATGATGTGTGTCTGATGGACCTTCCTGTTGTATTTGCACTCGATAGAGCAGGTATCGTAGGAGAAGACGGTGAAACGCATCAGGGTGTTTTTGATATCAGTTTTTTACGGGTTATACCAAATATGACCTTGTGTGCCCCGCGCGATGAAAAATCATTTCATGACATTATCTCTTTCACGGTGCAGTATACCCATCCATGTGCGATTCGTTATCCCAGAGGAGCATTTTTGGCGACAGATCTTCCGGAATCAATCCCGTTTGAGCTTGGAAAGTCACAGCTTTTAGCTGCAAGTAATGACGATGTACTCTTCATCGGGTATGGCAATGGTGTGGGACGTGCCGCACAGTGCATGGAATACATGGATGAAAAGCCTGCTCTATTGGATTTGCGTTTTGTGAAGCCGTTGGATGGGGAGATGTTACATAAAATGGCGGCACTGCATAAACGATGGTATGTTTTTAGCGATTCAGCACGACAAGGCGGTGTGGGAAGTGCGTTGCTTGAATGGTTAAGCGAAGCAAACATTTTGGATGTAGCCATTGTCAGTTTTGAATATGAGGATATCTTTATAAAGCATGGAAATACAACGCTTGTTGAGGAGTCTTTAGGGATACTTCCCTCTCAGTTGGCTAAGAAGGTAATGGACGCAAAAAAATAACGCCTGCGATACGTCCTGTATGCTGTGTATCTGCTCTGTAGGAAAAAAAGTCATGACTGTTGCATGCAGTGCATTGATTTATACTTTCGATTTGTTCTGATGCAATCCCTAGTGCTTTAAGCTGCATATACAAAATAGCATTAACATCCAGAGATACCTTCTCCTTTGTCCGCATCAACGCCTCTTCATATCCTTTTTCTTTTACTTCATAGGCAATTGTCTCATTGATTTCATAGCAGCATCCCTGTATGGATGGACCAAATACAATTTGTATATCAGACAAGGCCGTGCCATAATTCTTTTCCATAGCTAACAGGGTCATGGGTAAAATCCGATTGAGCGCTCCGGCGCGTCCTGCATGAACGGCACCAATAGCGTGATTGACAGGATCATAAAGCAGTACGGGAGTGCAATCGGCACTCATGACCATAAGCGGCACGTCAGTATGATTAGTAATCAAGGCATCGCACTGCGGAGGTGAGTCAAAGTTCATGCTTGGATTGACGGGGAGAATGGTATTTGAATGTATTTGGCGCATATGTATAAGGCTTTTTGAGGCATACCCTAGCATATCAGCCAAAAGTCGATGGTTTTTAAGCACATCTTGAGAATTGTCTCCAACATGAAAAGCAAGATTGAGGGTGCCATAGGGAGAACAAGAGACGCCTCCATGTCGCGTTGTAAAATGGGCACTTATCTGTAAATATTGAGAAAGAAGCTTGGAAGAGAGCAGTGTCATTAAAAGTTCATAGCGGAAAAACCCTTTAAGGGTTCTCTGCTAACATATTATCGAGTAGGACAAAGAGACGATCACTTGCGTTTTCCATCTCTTTAAAATTGTCGATGATTTCATTCCCATTCTCAAGCATACGATCCTGCCCCTGTTTGATAAAAGTCAGGTTCTTATTGGCTTTTTGGTGAACAAGTGTATGGGGATCTTTCATAAGATCATAACTATTGGTTCGTCCAAAACGTTCTTTACCCTCATTGTCATACCATTTTCCCATACGACATTGATTGGAATCTATGGCTTCTAGGTGTTGCTCACATTGCATAACACTATTGTAAGCACGCGCTTTGTAGAGAATATGATCAATTTTGGCCAAAATGATGAAGGTACTGTTCTCCATACGGTGAGAAGAGCCGACAATTTGAGAGGAACCTTCATTCAAGCTTATCAGGGTACTTTCAAAGTTTATGATACTGGAGCTTGAGCGTTCAACCACTTCGTTCATCTCTTCGGCGCTGGATTGAATCTCGCTCATATCTTGTTGTAAAGAGTTGATGGATACTGAAATCTCTCCTGTGGCCTTGTGCGTGCGCTCGGCAAGTTTACGCACTTCATCTGCAACAACGGCAAATCCACGTCCGTGTTCGCCTGCACGGGCGGCTTCGATGGCAGCATTGAGTGCGAGAAGGTTGGTTTGATCGGCGATATCGGTGATGAGTTGAATAACGGAGTTAATCTCTTTTGTACGGGAAGTGATGTGGCCGATTGCATCATTGTTATTGCTCACTTTTTCGTTAAGCATATTGAGTTCATTGATAATAATAGAAATGGTATCACGGCTATCATTAGCAAGATTTGCTGCATTGGTAGTGGCACTTGTTACTTCTTTAAGGTCCTGAATATTATTCTGCAGGTTGTCTTGAATAACACTGAGGCTCTCTGTGACTTTTACGCTTAATTGACTGAGCTCTGAGTTGAGCATATCACGACGTTTTTTAAGCTCTTGCTCTTGCATAATATGAATGCTTTTATCAACGTTTTCGATAGCATCGATAAATTCACCGTGCATTCCATCACTGGACAGAAGGTGTGAGAAATCTCCTTTGGTAGCCCCTGAAATGGAAGTATTGATTTGATGGATGAAGTTTTGTATTTGGGAAATGAGTTGATTTAACGCAGTTCCCATGATGCCAAGCTCAGTTTCTGAACAACTGTTTGCTTTGCAGTCACCGGATTTTTCATTGAAATTTCCTTGGGAAACGCGAGTAATGAGTTGGGTGAACTGATCCAAAGCGGTAGTGATTGAACGTCGAACCATACTGGCGAACACGAAGATAATGATCGCAACTAATACTCCTGTTATTAAAACAAAATACATATAAAATGCAATTTCAGTGTGCATCTTTTTAGAAGCTGCTGCAAGATCTTCTCGTTTGTCATTAAGAACTTTTTCAAAACTATCGCGTGATGCATCTGCATACGGTGTCATCTGAAATTTATAAGCGGAATAAATTGATGATGTGTTGGCTGAAATCGTTGCAGGGTCCAAAGCTTTCATCATTTTTAGGGTGTTATTCAAAAAAAGTTCAGTGCTTTCTTTTGCATTCTTGACCATCTCTTTTTCATTATCATGCAATACGGTCTTTTCTAGGATTGCGAAGTCAGCTACAATGATTTCAGAATGTTTATTGAGTTTGTCTATGTTTTTGGTGTAATCCCCGCCAAGCATTATGTCACGGCTTGTACGGCTTATATAATTGAGTTCTTTCTCAATGTCTTGTGCCGTGATAGCACCTGTAATCGTCTTATTCTGCAGTTCATCGTATTGATTTTGCAGGCTGTTCATTGCAAAAAATACAAAGATTGAAGCACCGACGACTGAAATTGTCGCTGCGCCCACTAAATAGTTCATTCTTTGTTTTATGCTCATTTTGTTGAGGGATTGCTCAAACATATAGTTACCTTTTAGAGTGAATGTCAAACGCTATTATCGTCATTATAATCACATTTTTGTAATAATGCAGTAAAATTTTCTTAATCTTGAGTAAGGGTAGTTGGATACAATTGTTTCCAAAATATGGCTGTGAGGAATTTTTAAGTGAATATGAGACAGATGCAATCCATTCCATTAGAAGGGTTGAGTGTAAAAGAGAAACGCAGCGAAATACGTCGCTATTTTCACCAAAGCTTTGATCTTTTTGAATCGTTGTTTGAGCTTTTTAGATCGGATGCTGTTTTTTATGAGCAACCGGAACCGACACGTCATCCTATGATTTTTTATTTTGGCCATACCGCTGTTTTTTATATTAATAAGCTTGTTTTGTCGGGAGCATTAAACGAGGGGATAAATCCACGCTTTGAAGCGCTTTTTGCGGTGGGCGTTGATGAAATGGTCTGGGATAATATGAATGAGCATTTTGAAGGGTTTGGGGTAGAGACAGTGCGAGAATACCGTATGGCGGTTCGCTCTTGCGTGGAGGAGCTTATAATGCAATTACCGCTTACTTTGCCCATTACGCAAGCGGATCCTTTTTGGGCAATATTGATGGGAATTGAGCATGAGCGGATTCATATTGAAACCTCAAGCGTTCTACACCGTCAGATGCCTCTTAAATTGATTCAAAATCATGATAATTTCCCACTGTGCCCATTGAAGGGTGAGGGGCTTGAAAATTCGATGGTGGCGATTGAGGGTAAAACGGTTGTTTTGGGTAAAGGAACAGATGATCATGGGTTGTATGGATGGGATAACGAATACGGAACTGCTACGTATGAAGTAGATGATTTTGATGCTTCGCTTTATTTGGTAAGTAACGGGGAATATTTGGATTTTGTCAATGCAAACGGATATAAAATAGAACGTTGGTGGGATGATGAGGGATTAAAATACTTATCCATTCGCAATGCTGTATGCCCGCCGTTTTGGGTACCTAAAGAAGATGGAAGTTTTGCCTATCGTTCTTTGACTCAGGAAATAGCAATGCCTTACGATTGGCCTGTAGAGGTCAATGCTCTCGAAGCACAAGCATTTTGTCGATGGAAAAGCGCGCAAGATGGGGTAAATTACCGTCTTCCAACGGAAGCGCAATACAGTGTACTGCTTGATCAATGCGGTATAGTGAATGATATTTTTGACGATACTGCAGCAAATATCAATTTAGCACATTTTGCATCATCAGTTCCGGTCGATACATTTTTTCATGGCAAAGTATACGACGCGGTAGGCAATGTTTGGCAATGGACAAATTCCTATATGGATGGATTTGAGAGATTCGCACCGCATCCGTTGTACGATGATTTTTCAACTCCGACATTTGATGCAAAACATAATATTCTCAAAGGGGGATCTTGGATCTCTACGGGAAATGAGATCGTGAGGGCTTCACGCTATGCGTTTAGACGTCATTTTATCCAGCATGCCGGATTTCGTTATGTGGCCGATTGATGGGTGAATTTGATTTTATAGACAGATCGGCAAGCAATGCTGAAAAACACACCCTTAAAGAAAAACTTTTTGGTACACAAGAGGTGCTTCCGATGTGGGTCGCGGATATGGATATCGCCACACCATCGTGTGTTTTAGAGGCAGTACACGATCGTCTGGAACATCCGATTATCGGATATGAGATTATGAGTAAAACTGCGTATGAAGCGCAGCGTGCTTGGTTAGAGCGTCATCATGGATGGAAAATAAGTACAGAATGGTTAAGCTATTCTCCTTCAGTCGTAGCATCGATCGGATGTGCTATTCGAGCGTTTAGCGATGAGGGAGATGAAGTCATCGTGCAAAGCCCTGTCTATCCGCCATTTTATGACATGGTCCGCAGCAATAACCGTAAATTGCTCCTTAATGCGCTTGTGCAAGATAATCAGGGAGAATATCGCTTTGATTTGGAAGATTTGAAGGCCAAAATCACCCCTAAAACAAAACTTTTATTATTGTGCTCTCCGCATAATCCTGTAGGGCGTGTTTGGACACGCGATGAGCTGATTGCTCTTGGAGAACTGTGTGTTCAAAACGGCATTATCATCATTAGCGATGAGGTCCATTGTGATATTGTTTTTAGTGAAAGTACCCATATCCCATTGGCATCGATATCGCAAAAACTGGGCGAAAATGCCGTGACGCTGATAGGTCCTGGAAAAACGTTTAATATGGCCGGATTTTCAATCTCTACAGTGGCTATAGCATCATCGCAATTACGTGAACGTTACCGCAAAGAGCAGCATAAAGTTCATTATGGAGATGGTGCCGTATTGTCGCATGTCGCATTTGAAGCAGCATATAGGCAAGGGGATGTGTGGTATCAAAATTTAATGAGTCATTTGAATACAAATAGAGCGATGATTGAACAATGGTGTGTCGCCCATCCTATCATTGGATTTCGCAAGCCTCAAGGGACGTATTTGGCATGGTTGGATTGTCGTGCATTGAAGATGGGTGACCGAGAGTTACGGGACTTTTTTGTACAAGAAGCGGGGCTGGGACTGAGTGCCGGTCTTAGTTTTGGAAAAGAGGGATCGGGGCACATGCGTCTGAATTTTGCCGTAGCGAATGACGTTTTACGCAAGGCACTGGAGCAGTTGTCACATGCGCTGGAAAAAAATGGCTATGGATGAGAAGATAGAAAAATTTATTTCCAAACATCACCTCCTCTCTTTGGCTACTTTCGGGGAGTCTTTGTGGTGCTGCTCGGCATTTTATGCTTTTGATGCAGATGCAGTTGTTTTTATCATAGCATCGGACGAGCAAACAATGCATATCCAAAATATCAAGATGAATATGCGTGTGGCCGGTACCATAGCACAAGAAACAAAAGTGGTCGGAAAAATTCAGGGGATACAATTTAGCGGTAATATCACAACAGTTGAAGATGAACGCGAAAAAAACCTGTATCTGAAAAGATTTCCGTATGCTGTTGCTATGAATCCAACGCTATGGAAGATTGAACTTGATACGATCAAAATGACCGATAATACGTTGGGTTTTGGAAAAAAACTTATTTGGAAACGGGAGCTTTAGATTCAAAAAAGGTGCATGGTTTTCCGCTGGAGCTTAGGACAACTTGTGATGGGATATATTTGCTTTTAAATCCATACGCTTTGCATCCGTGGGGCTGATTGGCTTCCCATGTAACAAAATAATAGATACATTTTTGGCAGATAATTTTTTGCATAGGGAATTTTACCTATAATTTCACACTTTGAAAAGGATTATTATGAATAAACTACTTTGTATGTTTGAACTTCAGCAGCAGCTCAATGATGCTACCAATGGAAAAGGGTGGGAAAACGGAATAACGAAGAACGGTAAAAAGATCAATTGGCGCCGTTGTATTACGATGGAATCTGCCGAAATGATCGACTCCTTCGGCTGGAAGCATTGGAAAAGTATTGCTCAAGAGACCGATTATGCAAATCTGCAAATCGAAATTGTTGATGTATGGCACTTTGTGATGAGTTTGGTGTTGGAATTTGCGCACAAAACAGGATCGGAAACTATTGCCCAACTGGTTGAACGAATCGCTCAAACACCTGAGTACCTAAAGATTAATAATGATACGGATTTGAGTTTTGGTAATGATGAGCTTTTGATGTTCCGCATAGAAAATGTGATGAGACTCTCTCTGATTCCTGTCTCTCCTGAAATGATCGGAGCATTGATCGAAGAATTTTTCGAACTGGCGCATCTGGGAGCGTTAAATGCGACACAGCTGTACCGTTTGTATGTCGGCAAAAATATCCTTAATCAATTCCGTCAAGATCACGGTTATAAAGAGGGAAGCTATATAAAAGTATGGAATGGGGAAGAGGACAATGTGGTAATGAAGCGTGCATGGGATCAGAACCCTGATATGACGCCGACACAATTGTATGATGCTCTAAAATCAGCTTATCCGGTATAAATTTCGTTAAATTCGCTTTTCCACCGTTTGTGGCACCAAAACCAAAATTTTGGGTTGTCACGGATTACTTTTTCTAGATCATCCACTTGGCGTTGTGTTGCGTTGAGAATAGATTGTTCATCGTCTCCCTCAACTTCAATAGGCTCAACAAATCGGATGACGTAATTCTCTTCATCCTCGGTATAAATGTACAAACCGATAATGGGGGCATTGTATTTTCGGGAGAGCTGTGCTGCCGCAGAGGTATGGTAGGTAGGATGATTGAAAAAATTCACCTTAATACCGGATTTTGCATTGCTGGATTGATCGATCAAAAGCGATACGCATTGATTGTTTTTCAACGCACGGGCGAGATGCTTGATCGCTCCATTTTTTTCGATGAGGTTAAGGCGATGACGACTTCTAGCTTCCAATAAGTAGGGATTAAAGGCGTCATTGTCCAGCCCTTTGTAGATTGAAGTGATGGGAGTGATTAAGGCAGCCAGTGAAGCGGCACCGATTTCCCAATTTCCATGATGGGCAGAGATAAAAATTAGCGGACGATTTTTGCTTAAATATAAGTCAACCATCTCTCTGTTTTCAAACGTCACCTGTTTCGCCAAATCTTCTGTAGTATTTCGTCTATTTTCCATCACTTGTAGTAAATTGAGGGCTAAGTTTTGGTAGCAATAGCCCTCAATCTCTTTTTTTTCATGCAAATTCAGTTCATCGTCAAATGCAAAATTGAGGTTTGCTTGGATGATACGGTTGCGTTTTCCAGCGAGTTTGTGCGCGAGAGAGGCGAGGGTAAAAAAGAGTTTCTTTCGGATACTGCGTGGGATTTTCATGACCAGCCAATCAAACAGAAGAAAAAGACGAAATCCTAGCATAAGAGTTTCAGCGCTTTTGTAGAAATAGTTTCGGGTGAGATTTCGTTTATCGAAAAATCATTGCGATTGATATGGTATATATCAACGATAGAAGGGGATTTTATGCCGACATTCACGGCAGTTGGATAGATCATCCGTTCGTTGGTTGGACCAAAAAGGGTGATAGAGGGGCGGTTCATGGCCCACGCGATGTGGGTAGGTCCCGTATCATTGCCAATGGTAAGCGTGCAGCTGGCGATAAAGTTAACGAGCTGCGGAAGGGACATTTTATCTGTGATGATGGCATTAGTGCAATGTTGCACTATCCATAGTGCGTCTTGGTATTCACTTTGGCTTCCCCAAACAAGATGGCAAGGATAGGGAAGCAAACCACACAGGGTGGCAAAGTGTTCTTTGGGATAACATTTGCTGGGCCATGAAGCACCGATGACAAGCGCAATTTTTTGTTCATTTTCAGTGGCAGGAGTGTACGCAAACACAGGAAGTTTTTGTTCTATTAGCGCATCAGAATAGGGAATATTGAGCGCTTGCGTGATCACCATTACGTTTCGTTTGATGATATTTGTATCGTAGGCAATAGCAGAAGTTGTGGTATAAAACCAAGAAGCAATCCCCTCTCTGGCACTGTGACGATCAAAACCATGTACAGGTCCGCGTAAAAATGAGGTCACTATGGCTGATTTTAAAAGTCCTTGTGCATCAATAATATGCTCATAGGGTTCACGTGAGCGTAATGAGCGGATAGTAGTGCGTAACAGTGAAATGCTTTTTTGCTTTTTAACTCTTTTGAGAGGGATGGAGATGACTTCATTGAGTAACGGATGCTCGCTTAAAACAGGGGCAAAGGCCTCTTCGACAAACCAATCGATGATGGCATCGGGATAATGGTTGTGAATAATTTGCAATACTACTGCGGTATTGACAATGTCACCAAGCGCACTAAGTCGAACAATAGCAATACGGAAAATGGATCTATTCATAAGCGTAACTATAGCGCAAACAAGCTACAATTTTTTAATTTAGATCTATGAGAAAGGTTCGAAGCGATGGTCATTCAAGAAATACAGCAATATTCTGAAATTCGCCCAAAGGCAAGGGCCTATTTTTGTTATCTCTTTCATAAAAACCTACCCAATCACCTTCCTTCGGTTTCCGTTGAGTCGATTATGGCCCGTATGCTTAAAATCCGAGGCGATTTAGAGGGTATTGACGCGATGTATCTGCTTGATGCCAAAGGCAATCAAGTAGGAGCCACGTATCTTAAAGATGGCAAGAAGAAAGAAGAAGACAATGGTAAAAGCCGCTCTACGCGTGCTTACTATTATCGTGCGATGCATGAGCAGAGGTGTACCATCACCGACCCTTATCCTTCGTTACTTAATGATGATTTGACGGTAACCGCTTCTCAGCCTATTTTTGATGAGCATGGTGAAATTATCTATGTGGCTTGTATCGATATGCCATTGAATGAAGTATTGAAAATTGCTCATCCTATGGCACTTGAATCAGCAGCAGGTCGTTTTTTTAGATTGGGATATGCAGGATTTACGCTTGTTCTTTCTTTTGTCTCATTGCTCCTTTTCGTCAAAGGGATTGAAGGATTTTTGTCCTACGGATTTGGTCATATTGAAAGCATTGAGATTAAAGACATTTTTGAATCAACCATTTTGCTCACTTTGTCTCTGGCCATATTTGATTTGGTCAAAACCCTTTTTGAGGAAGAGGTTCTCGGGCGGCTTAAAAATGATCATGCTTCCAGCATTCATAAAACAATGGTCCGTTTTTTAGGCTCTATTATTATTGCCCTTTCTATTGAAGCATTGATGCTGGTCTTTAAATTTGCAATGACGGAACCTGCGATGTTAGTCAATGCTATTTATATTATAGGAGGGGTGGCGATGCTGTTGATAGGGCTTGCAATTTACATCCGTTTTACCAATTTAGGAGAACGTCATTGATCGCTATTGTTGATTACAATATGGGGAACTTAGCGAGTGTGCGAAATGCTTTTAGTGTGCTGGGTGAACATGTACTCATTGAATCCAATCCTGAAAAGCTAGCTCAATACGATCGAATTATCCTCCCCGGTGTCGGTGCATTCGGGGATGCAATGGAGCATTTGAAAACCAACGGAATGGATGAAGCGGTTAAGGAATACGCGAAAAGCGGAAAATACGTCTTAGGTATTTGTTTGGGTATGCAGCTGTTGTTTGATTCAAGTGAAGAGTTCGGAATCACGGCAGGATTGGGTTTGATCCCCGGACGCGTTGTTGCTTTTGACTCAAGCCGTTTTCATACTCCGCTGAAGGTACCTCACATGGGATGGAATCGGATGCAAACGCATGGCCATCCCCTTTTTGAAGGATTGGATGAAGGACATTATCTCTATTTTGTTCACTCCTATCATGCATTATGCGCACACAAAGAGCACAGTATCGGTGAAACGGTTTATGGATATGAATTTACAAGTGCCGTGGCGCGGGACAATGTCATGGGGATACAGCCTCATCCTGAAAAAAGTCACGAAAACGGACTTCGATTACTTAAAAATTTTATTACGCTGTAAAGGATACAAACGATGACTATTTTTCCCGCAATCGATCTAAAAGATGGAAAAGCTGTCCGTCTCACCAAAGGGTTGATGGAAAGTGCAAAAATATATTCAGATACACCCTGGGAACTTGTCAAAACATTTGAAGAAATGGGTGCCACATGGGTTCATTTGGTAGATCTTAATGGTGCATTCGCAGGTGAACCTAAAAATTTAGATCAAATACGCGCGATTCGTGAAAACTGTAAAGTGAAGCTTCAGTTAGGCGGTGGAATCCGTGATGAAGCGACGATTAAGCGCTATCTTGATCTTGGGATTGATCGGCTGATCTTAGGATCGATTGCTTTGCGGGATCCTGAATTTGTTAAAGCAATGGCGACAAAATATCCGATTGTTGTCGGCATTGATGCCATCGATGGTTATGTTGCAGTTGAGGGGTGGGGCGAAGTGAGTTCCATGAGAGCTACTGATTTGGCACGGTTATTTGCAGATGCAGGTGTTGAAGCGATTATTTGTACCGATGTTGGGCGTGACGGTACACTTTCTGGTGTAAATGTCGATTTTACTCTTGAAATAGCACAAGCGTGTGGAATTCCAACCATAGCCAGCGGCGGAGTAAAGGATGATAGTGACATTGAGGCTTTACTGGCAACAGGTGAAGTAGCAGGTGTTATTATTGGAAAAGCATTTTATGAGGGAACAATTGACCTAAAACGCTTTTTTTAAACTTCACACAAAGTTCGTTTGGCTATCATTGGATAGTTATTCTAGAGAATTATTTGAATTGTAAAGGACTTGCCTTGAAATTACTGGTTGTAGATGATAGTTCGACAATGCGCCGTATTATTAAAAATACTCTTTCACGTCTTGGATATGAAGATGTTTTAGAAGGAGAAGACGGCGTTCAAGGATGGAATGTTTTGAACGAGAATGCAGATATGGGAATGCTCATAACTGACTGGAACATGCCGGAGATGAATGGACTGGAACTGGTTAAAAAAGTTCGTGCCGATGCACGTTTCACGGATCTTCCAATTATTATGGTTACAACTGAGGGTGGAAAAACAGAAGTTATTACTGCGCTAAAAGCGGGAGTAAATAACTACATTGTAAAACCGTTTACTCCTCAAGTCCTCAAAGAAAAGCTTGCAGCAGTCCTTGGCACTGAGGGTTAATGCAAGACTACTATTATATGCTGGTGGTAAAGCCATCATCGCATTTAGAATTATTTAGTGACTTTTTAATAGATGTTATTCCTGTCGGTTTTGAAGAGATTGAGGATGGATTCGTTATTCGCAGTGAAGAAGATTTGGAAACGATAAGCTGGGGTATTGAACAGTTTAGCGAAGCACTTCAAAGGGCAACGGGCGAAGTAATCGATCTTGAGCTTACCTTAACAAAAGAAAAAAATAAAGATTGGATCGCGCAATATCAAAGTGCAATCACCCCAATCGAAATATCCCCTTTTTACATTCATCCAACGTGGGAAGTTCCAAAGGTGGGAATGCTGAATATTGCTCTTGACCCGGCCCTCGCCTTTGGGACGGGGCATCACCCCACTACAGCATCCTGTTTGCGCGCCATTGCTTCGCATGTGAATGAAGGCGACAAAGTTTTGGACGTCGGATGCGGAAGCGGGATTTTAGCTATGGCCGCTATCAAGAAAGGGGCGATTGTCGATGCTTGTGATACAGATCCTGTCTCCGTTGAAAATTCAGCATTGAATGCTAATGTAAACAATGTTTCGTTTCGCCGATTGTGGGAAGGCCCCGTGCAAGAGACCAGTGAAACTTATGATGTCATTGTCGCTAATATTGTTGCAGATGTTTTGGTATTTATTGCCAGTGATCTCAAAAAGCGCTTACGGGACAACGGCATCTTGATTTTGTCAGGTATTATGGATAAATATGAAGATAAAGTGTTACGTGCTTATAAAAGCTGTACGCTAGAACAGCGTATTGTGGAAAATGAGTGGGTTACATTAGTATTAAGCAAGAAGGAACCAATCAATGGCTAGTCCAGAACAAAACACACCTCCGGAAAAAAACGACAATTTTTTTAATAAAAATCCACTTATTACTTTTGCGATATTTTCGATCGTTGTAATTATGATGTTTAAAGCTTTTATCGGCGATGAAAGCAGTCTTGCAGGAAAGATTAACGGGCAAGCCGTTACGCGAACGCAGGATGTAAGTTATGCTGAGCTAAAAGGGCTTATTAATAACAAGCAAGTTGAAAAAGTATCCATCGGTCAATCGTATATTCGTGCCATCGGTAGTGATGCTGCGGGTAAAGTAGCGTATACCACACGTATTGTTGGCCCTGATCAAACGCTTATTCCGCTATTAGATGCACAAGGGATTAATTATACCGGATTTAGTGAGAGCAACTGGTTTACGGAAATGTTTGGCTGGTTATTTCCCTTTTTAATCATTATTGCGATTTGGATGTTTTTTGCAGGACGTATGCAAAAAAGTATGGGTGGCGGTATTTTAGGAATGGGAAGTTCTAAAAAACTGGTCAATTCAGAAAAACCGAAAACAAAATTTGCGGATGTTGCCGGCGTTCAAGAGGCAAAAGAAGAGGTATTGGAAATCGTTGATTTCTTGCGTTATCCGGACCGTTACGTGGAGCTGGGGGCTAAAATCCCTAAGGGTGTATTGCTGGTAGGTAGTCCCGGTACAGGTAAAACCCTTCTTGCTAAAGCCGTTGCAGGTGAAGCTGAAGTTCCATTTTATTCTGTGTCAGGTTCAAGTTTTATTGAGATGTTTGTAGGGGTTGGTGCTGCACGTGTACGTGATTTATTCGAACAAGCAAAAAAAGACGCCCCTTCTATTATTTTTATCGATGAAATTGATGCGATCGGAAAGAGCCGTGCCGCAGGCGGTATGATGGGAGGGAATGACGAGCGTGAGCAAACGCTCAATCAGTTGCTTGCTGAAATGGATGGATTTGGAACCGATACTCCTATTATTATTTTAGCTGCGACAAACAGACCTGAGATTTTGGATCCTGCTTTATTACGTCCAGGTCGATTTGATCGTCAAGTCTTAGTGGATAAACCTGATTTTCAGGGACGTATTGATATTTTGAATGTTCATATCAAAGGGATCAAAAGAGATCCGGATACAGATGTGGAAGAGATTGCACGTTTGACAGCAGGCCTGGCAGGGGCTGATTTGGCTAATATTATTAATGAAGCTGCATTGTTAGCCGGCCGTAAAAGCCAAAAAACAGTTCGTCAGGAAGATTTACGCGAAGCAGTTGAACGTGCAATCGCCGGCTTGTCGAAGAAAAGCCGACGCATTGATGAAAAAGAGAAAAGAATTGTTGCATATCATGAGAGCGGGCATGCGCTTCTTGCGGAAACAACCAAAGGTGCCAAAAAAGTTTCCAAGGTTTCGATTGTACCTCGCGGACTTGCAGCGCTTGGATATACCCTTAACACTCCGGAAGAGAATAAATACTTAATGCAGCGCCATGAATTGTGGGCAGAAGTGGATGTTCTATTGGGCGGCCGTGCGGCTGAAGAAGTATTTTTCGGTGAGATCAGTACGGGTGCAGCCAATGATTTAGAGCGCAGTACGGATATTATTAAAGCGATGGTTCAAGTATATGGAATGAGCGATGTAGCGGGTCTGATGGTACTTGAAAAGCAGCGAAGTAGCTTTTTAGGCGGAGGAATGGCCCAGGCAAGAGAATATAGTGAAAGAATGGCAGAAGATATGGATACCTTCATAAAAGTTTCTCTTGATGAGCATTATATTGCTGTTAAAGGGCGTCTTGAAGAGTATCGTGATGCAATAGAAAAGATGGTCGAGCTTTTGTATGAACATGAGAATATTACAGGTGACCAAGTTCGTGAGATTATCGAGAAATTTGAGAAAGAAAATGGTTTGGAAACAAAACTTGAACCTCGCAAAGAGTCAACAGCTAGAGATGAAACGAGCGAGAAAACTGCTGAATAGGGAGCAATGATGATGATACAAAATGATACCTTTATCCTCTCAAAACGTGGATGGCTCCCAAGTATGTTCGTAGGTGTGTTTTTTATTTTTTTCACGATGACTACTTTGCATTTGCTGCAATTTCTAAGCGGTGCTGTCTTGATTGCATTGCTTCTTATTTACCGTAATCCGGAAAGAACAACGACTATTAATGAGGCCAACTCAATTATCAGCAGTATTGATGGGGTTGTATTAAGCGTTGAAGATGCATTGATTGATGATAATATGATGAAAAAAGTGACGATTCTTAATGGATTGTGGGATGTTTCGATGTTACGTGCTCCCTTTGATGCTACGGTGGAAGATTATCGAATCAGACATGGCGTTTCACTTCCTCTTTCCAACCCCCTTGCAGAGACTTTGAATGAGAAATCAGTCCTCTCGTTCCGGTCAGCTTCAGGTGATGAAATATTTATTGAACATATGAGTGAGCAAAGCTGTTTTTCTATTGAGGTTGAAGCTCAGCCAGAGCAAAAAATAAAAGAGGGATGTCGCTATGGTTTTTTAGCGAAGGGGAGAACAGTTCTTTATCTTCCGCATAATGCAGTAATCAGTATTCATCCAGGCAGTAACGTTCGTGCTGGAGAAAGTCTTATCGGTCAATTCTCATAGAAGAGGATACTGGTAAGGTTCGGTAACGAACTTATCGGTGTCGATTTTGAAATCGAATGTACGTGATTTAAATCCATTATTTTTCATTTTAGTAAACTGTACCACTGCTGCTGGATTATTTTGAACTTGTAAGTAGAGCAATCCAAGCGCATAACGGCTTTCCAAGTAGTCGGGATTAATCATTTTAGACAGTTGAAATAGAGAAATGGCATTTTGATAATGTCCAGCTCCTATAGAAGCCAGTGCTCCCATATAAAACGTTTTTTCATCTTTGATGGAAAATTTGTCTATTGCGTTGTTGTAAAGTGCATATGATTTCTCAAAGTCTTGATTATAAAAATGTGCAAGTGCCAATGCGGTAGTGATACTGGCGCGATTGTCCGGTGTTGTTTGTAGTTTTTGCTCCAACCTTTGAATAACAGGAGTTAAAGAACCGGTCAGCGCAGCCATTAAAATATATCTGTCACGAATAATTTGAGGGCCGAAATCGAAATCATCGTAGCTGAAGTTCTGCTTCTTGAGATAGTTAATACACGATCGAGCATACTGCTTAGGCGGGTTCTCATTGAAGTGGGTGTCAATATAAAGTAAGTGCGGCAAAAGATCATTTGGTTTCATGGTGATTAGTTTTTCGGAAGCTTTACGCGCTTTACTATCCATACCAAGCTCTGAAGCAATGATGACTTTCATACCCAGATACAGTGGACGGTCTTTGTAATTGTTTTCAAGCCATCGCCCTGCAGCTGCGTAGTTTTTTTCTCTCATAGATATCAGGGTGCGGTAAAGATCAAATTCTTCCGTTTTCGGTTCTTGGGAAAGGTTCTCACTTAGAACCGTCATGAGCTTTACGTCTGGTTTGTTGATAAGTTCCGAAGTCATAATAGCAAAAATACCGGAGAGATAATTATTGGCATCCAAATGATAAGAGCGTAGAAAATAATCATAAGCTTTTGAAAAGTCACCCTGCTGAGCGTATGTTAGTGCCAAATTATAATTCAGTATTGAGTGTTGCGGATTTTTTAGCTGTAATCGCTTGAACTGTTCGTTGGCATCCGTGAGACGATAGTGAAGGGCTTTATCTATTCCTATCGCAATGCCATAGTCTATTTCAGAAGTATTTGCACCTTTAGATAGATATTCTTTTGCAGAAGATGTATCATCGATATAAAGATTGGCATTTCCTTTTTGAATCATTCCAAGAGTTTGAGTAGCATTAAAGATTTTATAGGGGGCTAAAGCGAAAAGTTTTTGATACGTTTGCGGCTGAAATTTAGCATTTACACTACGGTATAGCCTTTGAATGGTATTTGGCTGAAACAATCCATCTTTAAGTGATATTTTGATGGGATACAGTGTGTAGATATCATCGGGATAGTCGCTGGTTAGTTTGTTTAATATTTCTGCTGCTTCTTCGTGTAGGCCTAATTTTAGGTTAACATAAACCAAAGAGAGACTTTCCTCCAGAGGTTTTTTATTGTGCATGATAGCGATATTAAGATATTCACGTGCTTTTTGCAAATTTCCCGTATTAGCATACAGGGCTCCAAGCGTAAATGCATTAATTTCCTGCAATGGGTTTTCAAGAGCCTTAATTGCAGTCGCATAGTCTCCATACAGGGTAGCTATTTTTGCTTTGAGTTTATTTTGAGTGAGTTGATATTCATTGGTTGTCGGATGATTGAGAGCGCTAAGTGCTTCTAAATAGTGACCCTTGTAATAGTTTATGAGAGAATAGTAATAGGAATACATAGGAGAGTTACTTTCTGCACTTAAGTAGGCGTGCGCTAAGTCGATATAATAATTAAAGTTCTCTTCTTGTTTTAAATGCAAGCAGCATACAGCAGCATTGATAGCACTGACACAGCGGTTTTCACTGCCGGCGATGGAGCGTTTAAAGTTTTCCAGCGCTCCTTCATATTCTTGTTCCTTTAGCTGAACGACTCCGAGATTGTATTGAGAGATTGCTTCTGAATAGAGGGCGATTTTTTCATACAGTTTGAGTGCTTCGGCTTGACTTCCATTGGCATACAAAAAATTTGCCCGCTCAATCATGTGCTCCAATTCGCTTGGTTCAATTTTTGGTTCTTCAGAATTTACGGAGGGGAGAAGGTTGCTTTCATATTTTATTGTTTTGTCGCTTGGATATGAAAGGAGAGTAAAGGCGATCCCTCCACCTAGAAGCAAAGCGCTCAGTGCACCTGCCATAAGAATGACTTTCTTTTTATTGACAGAAGCGGGTGAAGAGGATGGTGTGGTTTCATCAGCTGTATTCGGAGACTCAATGCCGGAGGCATCGGCTTCTTCGATGATGATTATCTCTTCTTCTTGCTCTTCGGCCATGGGTTCACTTTACACTTTATAAATATTTTTGCAAAACGGCAGGGATAATAATGGAGCCGTCTTCTTGTTGGAAATTTTCCATAATAGCTACCATCGTCCGTCCGACGGCTAAACTTGAACCGTTGAGGGTATGTGCGAGTAGATTTTTCCCCTCTTCTTTGTAGCGAATCTTGGCACGACGGGCTTGGAAGTCTCGTGTATTGGAAACAGAGCTTATCTCTCGGTAGGTATTTTGCCCCGGCAGCCACACCTCTAAATCCACGGTACGTGCTGCCCCAAATCCCAAATCTCCGGTGCACAGAGTCACTAAACGATGAGGCAGACCAAGGGCACTGAGCAAATCCGAAGCGCACGCAACCATATCATCAAATACAGCATCACTTTGATCGGCACGAGTAATGGCTACGAGCTCTACTTTGTGAAACTGATGCTGACGAATCATCCCGCGTACATCACGCCCGCCACTTCCTGCTTCTTTACGAAAACACGAGGTATAACCGCACATTTTGATCGGCAGTTCTGAGGCACTTAAAATTTCGTCTTGGTAGAGATTCGTGATGGGTACTTCCGCCGTTGGTATCAAAAAGAGCTCTTCCTCTTCGACTTTGAACAAATCATCTTCAAATTTCGGTAGTTGTCCTGTCCCCTCCAGAGCACGGCGATTGACGAGCATCGGAACACTCACTTCCATAAATCCGCGTTCACGGTTGAAATCCAGCATAAAATTAATTAGCGCACGTTCCAGTCGTGCACCCATCCCTAAAACAACGGAAAAACGGCTTTTGGCAAGCTTGACGCCACGTTCAAAATCGATCCAGCCATTGGCTTCGGCAAGTTCCCAATGTTCTTTGGGGGTAAAGTCAAAAGCAGGAGGAGCAAGTACTTTTTTGATCTCGATATTATCGTCTTCATCGGCACCGTCAGGGACATTGGCATCGGGGAGATTGGGGACACGCATGATGATAGCGTCGAGAGCTTCTTCAGTGCTTCTTTGTGCGTCTAAAAGTTCATTAAGAAGGAGTTTGTTTGCGTCAACTTCGATCTTGAGCTCATCCGTGCTTTTACCCTCTTTTTTGTATTGTCCAAACAGTTTGCTGAGTTCATTTTGTTTTGCCTGCATAGTTTCGTAGGTGAGCTTGGCGGTTTTTAGGTTTTCATTGGCGGTTTTTAGTTCTGTAATGGTGTTAGCAGAAACTTTTTTGCGCATAAGCGCAGAGGCGGTTTCGTCAAAATTTTTCTGGAGTAGTTTTACATCGATCATAAGGGAGTATTCCTGCTATTTAATAATGATCGATTATAGCTAAAAGAGGCTGAAATTAGTTCAAAATCGCCTTCGCAAGTTCAAACTGATTGGCCGTCATGATATGAATTTTTGGATGCAACGCCTTGAGTTCTTCAAACAGATTTTTACTCAGTTCAAATCCCACTTTATACTCTTCTTCGGGACTTATATGAGAAGCTTTTTCAAGGGCCTCTACCCACTCATGCGGAACATGAATCCCAGGGACATTTTCATCTAAAAATCGTGCAGTACGCAGCTTTGTGATCGGGAAAAAGCCCAAAATGAGGACACAGTTCTCACGCTCAGGATTTTGCATGTTGGATTGTTCCATCATGGCTAATAGCTGTTGCGCGATGGTGGTGTCATAAACGGGCTGTGTGACGAGTCCAATAGCACCATGGGCTACTTTTTTGACCATTTTTTTCTGTAAGGCATTGGCATTTTTGGAATAAGAGTCGATGACGGCAAAGGGATAGATCTCTTGTACTGGGGCCATGAGCTTTTGCTCAGCCAAGTCCGTTCCGTTGTTGAGAGTGGTGATAATATCGAGCAAGAGATTGCTGTTGCCCTCAAAAACACCTTTGCTATGTGGTTGATCTGAGTAATGGGCGCTATCTCCCGTGAGAGCGAGGATGGCACGGACATCAGACTCATTGGCCCCTAATAAATCGCTTTGCAATGCGATACGATTGCGGTCGCGCATGCTCATGGTGGCCAGTGTCGGTTTTCCAAAACGGTTTTGGAGCTTCATTGCCGCAAAGAGGGCATTGTATTTGAGTTTTGCCAGAGGGTTATCGGTGGTACTGAACCCATCAACGAGCTTGTCCAGCCCAAGCGCCGCGATTTTTTCAATTGTGGGTGCGAATTGAGAAGAACGGGACGGTGTCGTCTCCAGTGTAATGAATGTGCCGTGGCGAAGTTTATGGATAAATGATTCGAACAAAAGGTGCCCTTCGATATAATTGCCTCATTATAACAAACTAGGATATGTGTTTTGATGAAATTATGTGTATTTGACTTCGATTCGACTTTGATGGATGGCGAAACTATCGATTTTTTTGCTGAAGCTATGGGAATCGGCTCCGAAGTCTCTGCTATTACTGAGCGGGCTATGAACGGCGAATTGGATTTTTTTGAAAGTCTGCAACAGCGTGTCGGACTGCTCAAAGGGTTGGAATTTTCCAAAGTAGAAGAGATTTGTCACAATCTCCCCTATATGAACGGTGCGATAGAGACGATTGCTGATCTCAAAGCGCGAGGCTTAAAAGTGATTTGTTTTAGCGGAGGATTTCGTACCGCGACTTCATTTGCTAAAAATATCCTCGGATACGATGCTGATTTTTCGAACGTATTGCATGCAAGAAATGGAATACTCACAGGCTTGGTGGGTGGAGATATGATGTTTGATTATTCCAAAGGGGATATGCTTTTGCGTCTTCAAGCACTGCTGGGGGTTACGGTTGATGAGACTATCGTTGTCGGTGACGGTGCCAATGATCGCTCGATGTTTGCGCATGCGGGTACTCGTGTGGCATTTTGTGCTAAAGAGATCCTCAAAAAAGAGGCCAATATTATTGTCGAAACCAAAGATTTAACCCAAATTATAACAAAGGTATTTAATGCTTGAGAATTCACTGTGGTTACGCTATAACCCGAATAAAACAATACGCGAAGTATTGGCACGTATTTATGAGTGTGATGCGGTTGAAATTAATGATGACGAGCGGGTTCTTTATGCCTCCCTTAAGCGACATTTGACGAAAAAAGAATTTCGTATCATTATGATGAATGAAGCACAGATTAGTACTGAAGAAATAGCGACTGAAGTGGGTATGAATGTGGCTGAATTGAAAAAAGCGCAGTACAAAGCTTATCGTAAAATTCGTCAAGAAAAAATTCGCCATGATGTAAAAGCAGGACCGCAAAGGGAAGCTGTTGTTGAAGAAGATAACGAAGAATAACTGTCACATTTTGCTACAGTAGCTCTAAAATAGTTTAAACTATAAGAAGGCTATGGTTATATTAATCATTCATTTATTTATTCTAAGCTAACATATGAGGAGAAAAAAATACCTTTTCATTCTTTTCATACAAGAGGTGAGGGTATCTTTAACACTATAAAATTAAGGAAAATGATATGACAAAATCAACTTCACTGTTGCTTGCAACTGTTGTCGCATTTGGCATGATGGCTACAACTGCATCTGCAGATATCAAAAAAGGTCAAAAGGCTTATTTGAAAACATGTAAAAACTGTCATGGAAACGGCACCAAAGGTGCGTCTATGCACACGCAAGCTGAGTGGGAAGCACTATTCGCTAATGATGCTGAGAGCATCATTGCAAAGCATGCAGGAACTAAGGCTGAGGGATTCTTCGGTGGAGCTTCATTTAAGAATACTGCACAAGATCTTCGTGATTTCTTATTTGAGTATGGCAACGATTCGGGCAACGTCCCTTCTTGCGGCTAAATCTCATTTCACTCTTCTTTAAGAAGAGTGACTTCTCTTTATTCTTTCTTTAATTATTTTCCACTCTCTATTTTTAACACGTCACATTTGACCAGTCAGCTACAATTTGAGTATCAAAGTGTATTTTAAGGGTTCTAATGAAGATAATTATTTGCGGTATGAGCGGCTTTGTAGGCAATGCGTTGTATGATTTTTTGAGTGCACAGCATCATGAAGTTATTTCTCTCAGCATTCGCTCTAATTCTTCGGTTGAATCCATCGTAAAAGTACTCGATGGGTCGGACGTTGTGATCAATCTTGCAGGTGCTAATATTTTGGGTCGTTGGAGTGTTGTGTATAAGAAGCTATTGCGTTCAAGTAGAATTGTAACAACGGCTTCGCTGACCCATGCATTAACCCATTGCGCCAATCCCCCCCATACTTTGCTAAATGCCTCAGCTGTAGGGGTGTATGATTCTTATCATCAGCATGATGAATACTCGCGCCATTACGGAGATGATTTTCTGGCTTCGTTGGTCCAAGAATGGGAAGAAGTTGCCTTAAGTGCAAAAGCTTTGGGAATGCGTGTTTGTATTATGCGTTTTGGCGTCGTATACGGAAAAAGTGGAGGGGCGATGGCAAAAATGCTTCCGCCGTTTAAGTTGGGACTTGGTGGAAAAATAGGGGATGGATTTCAAATGATTTCTTGGATTCATGTGGCAGATTTAGTGCGCGCGTGCTTGTTTTTTATTGAAAACGAAGAACAAGAAGGTGTCTTTAATCTGACTACGCCTGAACCGATCTGCAATCTTCAACAGACTAAGAAAATGGGAAAATATCTTCATCGTCCAACATTTATGAGTATGCCTGCCTGGGCAGTAAAACTGATATTCGGAGAGGGCTCATGCGTGATGCTTGATTCTAAAGAAGTGTATCCAAGACGTCTTCAAGAAGCAGGATTTTCCTTTCAATACCCTACGTTTGACAGTGCGATGGAGCAAATTGTTCACGACCAAGGGTAAGAAGCGCTTCATCAAGGCGATAGGCATGCAAAGCAACCTCGGTAATACTTTTGAAATTAAAATGGCTTTTATTATAGCAAATAATCGAGTTATTGTTTCCGGTAATTAATGCATCTATAGCATGAGTGACAAACTGATACGCCATAAGTCGATCGAAGACACTAGGGTTTCCTCCTCTTTGTATGTGTCCCAATACGCTGACACGTGATTCAAATCCAAGATCTTTCTCAAACCATCGTGCTACGTCATCGGCATTTTTTAGACCCTCAGAAACAATGGCGATAAAGTAATCACGCCCTTTTCGTATTTGTGATTGAAAACATTCTTTATATTCACGGATATCGATAGGTATCTCTGGAATAAGACACATTTCTGCTCCTGAAGTAATAGCGGATACGAGGGCCAGATAACCGCAATCGCGCCCCATTGTTTCGATTATAAAAGCACGTCGAAACGAGGATGCGGTATCGCGAATCGCGTCAATCGCATTTTTGATAACATTGAGTGCAGTATCAACCCCTAAGCAGTAATCGGTACCATTGATGTCGTTGTCAATGGTTGAGGGAATACCGCAAAATGCAATGCCGGTTTCATTATGAAAACGTTCCATACCGCGAAAACTGCCATCTCCTCCCAGTACAATGAGTTTTGTGATTCCTTTTTTACGCAAGTTTTCAGCGGCGATGGCTCGGTATTGGGCCTCTTTAAATCGAGCTGAACGTGCTGATCGAATTTTAGTCCCTCCTCGTGCCAGTATCCCTGTAACATCCGTATAATGAGCTTCTTTGATATAATCATCAATAAGTCCCTCGTATCCGTTGTAAACAAAAAATGGCTGCATGTTTTTGGCATATGCATATTCTACGAATCGTTTGAGGGCAGGATTCATTCCTGAAACATCGCCTCCGGAGCAGAGGATAGCTATTTTGTCCATTTGTTATCCTTCATGGTAACGTAAATCCAAGCGGTGCATTGCTGTGAGAGTAGATGTGTTGCATTTGTTAAAGCGGTTACTCCTGCGGGAGCATCCATGCTTGCCGCGGGTGAAGTGATGATAAAGCGCTTCGATGCAAGGGTTCTTTTGGTTTTTGAATCCAATAATGCATAGGTGATATCTATATAGGCATCACTTGTTTTATCTTCATGTATGCGATGGTAAAAGGAAGAGAGTGTTGACTCAAGTAATAAATCGGTATTGCCAGTTGATGTTTTAGGAAGAAGGGCCGAAAAGAGTTGCGCATCGTCGAGGGCCGCTAATAGCACACGATCAATCATCATACTTGGAAGATCATTCCAACGACTGTACAAATAGCTACCCACTTCTTGATGATTGCTAAGATACAACAGGGCTTTTGTGGACAGTGAAGGTGCTGCCTGTGTCCCTGCCAATTTTAGGCTTAATGACGATTGAGAGGTAAGCAAGCGGCTGGTTGCTATAGGAGCTGGTGTCAGAGTATAAGCTGTAACTGGAGATGTGATGGTAGTACATCCAGCTATGAAGGTTCCAAAAAATGCTAATAAAAGTATGTGGATCATAATTATTCTCCCGGGCCTGGTTTGGATTTGGATTTTTTAAACAAAATGTCGGAAGGGCTTTGCTGAAGAGTTTGAAGGGTCGCTCCCATCTCTTGGGTTAGGATTTTACTTTGTTCTATAAGCGTATTTAGCTCACTGAGCGTAGGTGCTGTGATGGTTTGAAGATTATAATCTCCTCTATCGATGGTGGACTCGATTTTTTGGATGAGTGCATGGCTTTGCTGGGAAGTCATTTCTACGGATTGCAGAGTAGCCGTAACTTTCTTTTCGAGAACTTGCGATGTTAGCTTTGCACCTTGTGCTGTCTCATTAATGCTTTGGAGTGTGCGGCTCGCATTGTTTTCTAGGGCAATTCCCTGTGCTAGAAAAAGCTTTATCTGTTCTTGATAGCTATCCATTTGATTGGTTAGAGAACGTAAGCTTTCAAGGGATTTTGAAACGTTATGAATGTTTGCGTCACTAAAGAGGAGGTCTGCGCGATCAAGACTTTTAGAGAGCTTTGCCGCAACACTGCTGAGGGACTCATCGAGCCGTTTGATCAATGAAGGAGAAGTTGGAATCGTTGCCATGTTTTTTTCACTAGTTACGACTAACGGAGCTTCTTTTGTACCGCCCTCAATCTCGATGTAGGCGAGTCCCGTAATTCCATAAAACTTCAAGATGGCGAAGGAATTTGTTTTGATGGGAGTCTCTCTTTTCATTTTCAGTACTAGTTCAACCTCTTCACTGTTGTGTGGATTGATGCGGATGCTCTGAACTTTTCCCATATCAACTCCATGAAATTTGACAGATGCCTCAGGTGCCAGCCCTGCAACGGACTCTGTAAGGTAAACTTTGTAATAAGTGTAAGCATTGATATTGTCGTTATATTTTCCAAGCCAGAAAGCAAAGGCGATCAAGCCACTGCACAAGAGCAGTAAAAATAGACCGGTCAATGTATAGTCAACTTTGGATTCCATGGATCTCCTTTTGATGAGATGTTTGTGTGGTACTTTGAAAAAAGTATTTAATTAACGGGTGATTGATCGCTAGAACCTCGTTTAAAGATCCCTCGGCGACTACTTTAGTCTCACCCAGCAGGGCAAATCGATCAACGATATGGTATATGGTATCCAAATCATGAGTTACCATAACTACCGTAAGTCCTAGTAAGTCGCGTAATTGATAGATAAGTGTATCAAATTGACGTGCACTAAATGGATCCAAACCTGATGTAGGTTCATCCAAAAATAATAGTTTCGGATCAAGAGCAAGGGCTCGAGCAAGTGCGGCACGTTTGACCATTCCGCCGCTGAGCTGGCTTGGATAGAGGTAGCGCGCATGAGCAGGAAGACCGACAATATCAATTTTGAGTTTGACAAGTTCATTGATAAGGTTGGCCGGCAAATCAGTATATTCCTGATAGAGAAGCTCAATATTTTGACCCACCGTCAAAGAGGAAAAAAGAGCTCCGGATTGGAATAATACACCCCATTTTTGACGTAGTTTCTGAGCTTCTGTAGGAGTTAGCGTAGCAATATTTTGGCCAAAGATACTAATGGTACCACTTAGAGGTCGTTGAAGAAGTATCATCTCTCTTAAAAGAGTCGATTTCCCTGATCCGCTTCCTCCTATCAGAGCATAAATCTCATGTTCAAAAATGCTACAATTGATCTGGTCATGCACGACAGTGCCCCCAAATGCTGTGACCACATTTTGGACTTGAATGATTGGCTGAGTGCTCATAATTTGAGTTCCGTGAGTAAAACTGAAAAAAGAGCGTCACAGGCAATGACCAAAAAGATAGAATTGACGACACTTACGGTGGTATAGTGACCGATACTTTCGGTATTTAAAGATATTTGAAAGCCTCTGTAGGTACTTGCCATGGCAATGAGGAAAGCGAAAAAAGGCCCTTTTGCAATGCCTATGACATAATGTTTGATTGCAAGGGCTCCTTTTAAGCGATATAAAAACTCATCAAAGGAGAGATTCGCCTGTGCTTTGGCAACAACCATGCCGCCAAATATACCGATGAGGTCTGCAAAAAAGATAAGTAGAGGCATTACCAGAATAAGCGCAAAGACTCTAGGCCACACCAAAAAGATAAAAGGGTCAAACCCCATCGTCTTCATAGCATCAATCTCTTGGGTCATCTTCATGGCACCGATCTGTGCTGTAAAGGCAGATCCGCTGCGTCCGGCTACAACAATAGCAGTAATCAACGGGGCTAATTCACGTGTCAGGGAGATACCTATCGTATCTACAATGAAAATATCGGCTCCAAATTTTTGCAGCTGTACCAGACTTTGAAAAGCGATAACGACACCGATTAAAAAGGCACTTACACCAATGATGGGTAGTGCAGTAACCCCCGTTGTGTAAATATGGGCCATAATAGAGCGATAGCGTATTTTGCTTGGATAACGCAACGTATACAAAAGCAGAACAAAGGACTCTCCTAAAAATGCTAAAAATTTTCCGATACCTTGAATATTTTCATGTCCTTCTTTGCCCAAATGATAGAGCCATGAGTGAGTTTTTACAGCAGAGGTCTCTTCATGATGGCGTTTGTAGAGGAGACTGTAAAGTTTTGTGTGGGTGTCATTGGTGCCGATAAGCTCAGAAATCACCCCTTGATTTTCAAACTTTCGATAATAAAGTTGCAGTAATGCAATCCCGGCCGAATCAAGTTCAGCAATCTGTGCTATATCCCATTGTAAGGGTTTTTTTGGAGTGAATAATTCCAAATGCTCAGCTACAGCAGCAAGATTTGGCATTGTCCACACACCATGACATTGAAGGGTAACATGGGTAGGACTATCGATAATAGTAAGCATAGCACGAGATAAGCTTTTCATAGGTTATTGTAACATAGGGAGATTAGATTTCAGATACTTTACTATACCATTTCATACTTATTGTGGACCATCCATTGCTTTACATGAGTATTTAAGATGATTTTAGGGAATATAATTATGATATTAATGAAAACTATAGGATTGTGTCTAGCCCTGTCTCTTTCGGCATATGCAGGTATTGACAAGCGTGAACTCGATGAACTAAAAATAGGTGCATTGATTGTTAAAGATTTAAAAACAAAACATGTCCTGTATGCCAAAGATGGTGAAAAACGGGTCAGTCCTGCGAGTTTGACCAAAGTAATGACCGTGATTTTGGCGATACAAAGCAATAGGATGAATGAAGCCGTGACCATTACACGGGAAATGACTCAAGTTAAGCCAACAATTGCCGGATACAAACGCGGAGATGTTGTGTTAATGTCCGATTTGGTCAAAGCGGCGATGATAAAATCAGACAACGATGCGGCAAAAGCGATTGCGATCACAGTGGGTGGAGATGAAGAACGTTTTGTGGCTTTGATGAATACAAAAGCCCGACAAATAGGGATGAGGAATACCCATTTTAGCAATCCGTGCGGATACGATGGAAAAGAACAATATTCGTCCCCTAATGATTTGTTGAAAATGACCGAATATGCGATTAAAAGCCCAACGTTTAATGCGATCAGCAAGCTCAACAACCACACCTATTATGCACTGAACAAAGGCAAGCTCAAGCAGTTCACCGCTTATACGCACAATCGCCTTCTTAACCGTTATGAGTATGCAGTAGGAGTGAAAACAGGATTTACCAACAAAGCAGGTGCATGCTTGATTGCTCGTGCTAAAAAAGACGGGAAAGATTGCCTTATCGTGATGATGAATTCCAAGGTAGATCGTTGGAAAACCGCGAAACAAATTTTTGAACAGGTACTAAACGGTTAAAAACTTCTCTATAAAGACTTTGTATGCTACCACTTTCTCTTCTTGTGACATGGATGCATGTGCGGCAGAGGTAGAGGGAAGCAATATCTTCTCTATTTCCATATTTTTAAAATACTTCTCAAACAGATCAAATGCTTTCTTTCCTGTAAAGGCAATGACCTTAATATTGGGGTAATCACGTAATAATGTTTCAAAATCATTGGGGAGAATTTCTTTTAGATTGCTGTCACTCGAATTTTCTCTCTCACAAGAACCGATAACATCCCATAATCCGATCTTATGGCTTAAGCAAAACGCTATTTTGGCTTCGTTGTCCAGAAGAGTGACGTTAAAAATTATCTCCATGATCGGCCAAAAGGCATTACGGGAATGGGCATAATAAAAAGAGTGCTCAAAAGAGGCGATACTGGGGAAGCTTCCTAAAAAAAGGATATGGGTATTACTGTCGATAATGGGTGAAAAGGGGTGGGAATACAATTTCATAACAGTGATTTTAGCTAAATTTACCTTCCCCTAAACCACCATTTGCTACAATTCCGCCATTAATTCATGGGGGAAATCCCCACTCAAAGGAAAGTCATGAAGCGTGCATTGCTCAGTGTCAGCGACAAAAGTAACATTGTAGAATTTGCCAAATCTTTGATCGGTTTGGATTACGAAATTGTTTCTACAGGCGGAACATTTAAAATGTTGCGTGAAGCAGGTGTGGACGCGATTGAAATCGATGATGTAACAGGCTTTCCGGAGATGTTTGACGGGCGTGTGAAAACACTGAATCCGTACATCCATGGCGGTATTTTGTTTCGTCGTGATTTGGATACCCATGTGAATACGGCGATGGAATACGGCATTGTGGAAATCGATTTGGTCTGTGTTAATCTGTATCCGTTCAAAGCGACCATTGAACGCACGGATGATTTCGAAGAGATTATTGAAAACATTGACATCGGCGGACCTGCAATGGTTCGATCTGCTGCAAAAAACTTCACGGATGTTCATATCATTACCGATCCAAGCGATTATTCGGGAGTGCTCAATGCGATCCAAAACGGTACGGACAGTGTCGAGTTCCGACGCAGCTTGATGATCAAAGCGTATGAGCATACGGCGGCGTACGATTCGATGATCGCTAACTACATGAACAAACGTTTTAACAACGGCATGGGTGAGAAGCAGTTTATCGTCGGAAATAAAGTAATGGACACCCGTTACGGTGAAAACCCGCATCAAAAGGGTGGCTTGTATGAGTTTGACACCTTCTTCAGCAAAAACTTCAAAACCCTCAAAGGGGAAGCGAGCTTCAATAATCTGACCGACATCAGCGGAGCGGTAAAAATTGCAGCAGCATTTGGGGATGAAAATGCAATTTGTATTGTCAAGCATGGTAATCCATGCGGTTTTGCGATTCGTGACAATTTGATGGACGCGTACACTGAAGCACTCAAATGTGATCCGATCTCTGCATTTGGCGGAGTGGTAGCTGTGAATGGTGTCGTTACCAAAGAACTAGCGATGAAGATGAATGAGATGTTTTTGGAAGTAGTTATTGCCGGGCGTATCGATGAGGAAGCCAGAGAAGTATTTGATCCGAAAAAACGTCTTAAACTTTTTGAGTATGGCAGTGATCGTATAGTACTAAGCAACGATGCCATTGATTTCAAACACATTGACGGCGGATTTGTATTCCAAGATGCAGACCGCGTGGGTGCTGATGAAGTAAAAAATGCAAAATTGGTCACAACCCATACTGCCAGTGCACAAGAACTCAAAGATGCAGAGATTGCCTATAAAGTAGCCTCATTGACGAAGTCAAACTGCGTTGTATATGTGAAAGACGGTGCGATGGTGGCTGTGGGCATGGGTATGACTTCCCGTGTGGATGCAGCACGCTGTGCCCTTAAAAAAGCAGAAGAGATGGGATTGGATGTGAGCGGTGCGGCATTGGCATCTGAAGCATTTTTTCCATTTCGTGATTCGATCGATGCGGCTGCGGGTGCAGGAGTTAAAACGGTGATTCAACCGGGCGGTTCGGTACGTGATGAAGAAGTAATCGCTGCTGCCAATGAGTACGGGATTGCATTGTACATGACAGGTGTTCGTCACTTTTTACACTAACAGACCTGCGCCTCTTCGGCGCAACCTTAAATCCTCTCCTTTTCCTATTTTTACGAACTCTCTTTTCAAACCTTGATTGATTTTGACTCAACTATTGTGTTATACTTTTAACAGAAATAATAATAGAAATTTTAATAGGATTTATCAATGTCAAAAAGTTTGTATACAACACTCGAAATTGCTCCAGGGGCAAGTGAAGCAGAAATCAAAAAAGCGTACCGAAAGCTTGCGCGTCAATATCACCCTGATGTGAATAAAGACCCAAAGGCTGAAGAGAAATTCAAAGAGATCAATGCCGCGTACGAAGTTTTGAGTGACAAAGAGAAGCGTTCCAAATACGATCAGTACGGTGACTCTATGTTCGGTGGGCAAAACTTTCATGATTTTTCACGGGCACAAGGCGGAAATGTCGATTTGGATGAGATTTTACGCAATATGTTTTCCCAAGGTGGCGGTGGCGGCTTTGGAGGAGGTGGATTTGGCGGCTTCAGCGGTGGCGGATTTGGCGGCGGCGGTTTCGGGGGAGGGGTGAATCTTGACCTTGATGCCAATGTAACGGTTCCCTTTAGCGTTGCGGTTCTGGGCGGAAAGCACACGATAAACTTAAGCGGCGAGAGCTTTGATATCAAAATACCTGCCGGAATCAAAAGTGGGGAAAAGCTTCGTGTTCGCGGGAAAGGGAAGAAGCATGGATCACAAGTAGGAGATTTGTATCTGAAAATTGATATTTCGCCCAATCCCGAATATGAACGTGAGGGAGACACTTTAGTGAAAACTTTTAACGTCCCTCTTTATGCGGCACTGTTTGGCGGAAAAGTAAGTGTACAGACACTGGAAAAAGAGGTAACGCTTAAGGTGCCTGAAAACACTAAAAACGGGCAACGTTTCCGACTCAAAGAGATGGGGGTTGTGAATCGTCAATCAGGCTCAAGAGGTGATTTGTATCTTAAAGCGAACATTGTATTGCCAAGCGTTGCCAGTATTGATACCGAGTTAGTTGAGCAAATGAAAAAAAACCTTCCGCAAGGAGAATAAATCATGCACCATTTTGATGAACCGGTCTATATGATCAGTATTGTGGCAAAAATCCTCGAAATCCATCCTCAGACGCTTCGTCAATATGAGCGTGAAAATTTAATCGCCCCTTCGCGTTCCGATGGCCGTATCCGTCTTTATTCCCAGCGTGATATTGAAAAGATTAAAACAATTTTACGTCTCACAAGAGAGTTGGGTGTCAACCTCGCAGGTGTTGATGTCGTGATGCGTCTGAAAACGAAAATGGAGATGATGGAGCAAGAGCTATTAGAAATGCGCGCTGAGCTTGAACGTGTTCGTAACAGCTCCGGTGTTCCGCTTGCGAAATCGTTAGTAGCAACACGCAGTGTGTATGAGATGGTGATATTCGAAGACGATTTGTTTAAAAAGTAAGAATTTGAAACCACAACCTCATATTGGTCGGCAAGTCTCTCATTTTCATCAGGTAAATATTGATGGGATTGAGGCTGTATTTTCAGATGACATGAAATACAGGTATCGGCTTAGTATACCTTTTGGTGATGAGCCTTCACGGACAAAAACATTGACCGTAATTCTTAAAAACCCCTCTTCTGCTGATGCAATGAAAGCAGATAAAACGGTTCAGAATGTTGAAAAAGTAGTCTATAAAGCTTTTGCGGATGTTCGAAAGATTGAAGTATTAAATTTATTCGCACTTCGCGGTACGTATCCAAAAGATGTTATGGAAGCGTATATAGCAGGTATTGATATTATAGGAAAAGAGAATGACACTGCTTTTAAGCAAGCATTGATGAGCAGCGATTACATTGTCATAGCATGGGGAGGTGCTTCTCCAATACGCAATTCATTGTATGATTTACGAGTGGACAAAGTGCTTACGATGATCAATGTGCCAGATTTTTCAGGTAAAGTCTATAGAAAAATAGAAAAAGGGTCTGATAAATACCCTTTTCATGCATGCTATTGGCCTGACAACATAGACTTTAACGTATGTTGATCTTTGCAAAAATGGCTAAGTGATCCGAATACCCCTCGCCTAAATGGTGTTTTGGAAATTTTCGAGATTGCTGCCAGCGATAGGGTTTTCCTTTGTAGAAAAGGTATGGAGCATCAAAACGTCCAAAGCTTCCACGAACGTATTCAATCCCTTTTCCATCGGCGAGTGAAGGGGAAATAATCATGTTATCTAAACCTTCATGTCGACCGCGATATTCATGACTCCATCGCTGATCTTCGGGGAGCTCATACCATAGATTGTAGAGTGATCCGTCATTGGATTGCAGCGATGTATAGCTGATTGGATTTTCATCCTCATCGATGGTTTTGAGGATATGATTAATTCCCGTAATCCCCTCGGTGTCATTGTGCTTCCTGCTTTTTACAAACGTTTTATACTCTTCATGGTGGGAATTAAAATCTCCCATCAGGATATAGGGTTCATCTTCATCTAACTCTTCCAGCCGTTTTTTGAGTACTTTGGCACTTTGGATGCGCATACTCTCAGGGCCGCTTTTGGATTTCCAATGGTTGACGAATATCCGTAAATTTTTTCCATTGATATTGAGTTTGACTTCTAAGATATCCCGATACGATCTATGAGAACCAACGGAGCGGCTCAGAGCACTGACGATGGGATAGCGGCTCAGAAGCGCCACGGCAACAGCTGTATTTTTAGCACGTGCAAAGGCGTAATGAGGATAATAAAGCCCCTCTCGATTGAGTTGTGTTCTGAGTTCTTTAAGTGCGGTTTCGGATTCGATTTCTTGGAGGCCTATGATATCGGCACCAATGTCTTTGATCACTTGCGCGGTATTGCGCAGTTTGATCCGATGCATCTCCTCATTCCATCCCCAGGATGTATTGGGTATGTATTGTTCATACTCTGTTCCATCATCCTTCATATCAAATAGATTTTCAACGTTATACGACGCGATTTTCACTTCAGTACCTCCCAGGAGTGTGAATGTGGCAAACAGTATCCAAAAGAACTTCATTCGTTGATGCCGTTAAGACGCAAAAGATGTTTTGTCTCGCATTCGCGACCCATCATCTCAATAAACAGTTCCTGCATACTTTGACTGCCCCCTTTGGCCAATACGATCTCTTTGTAATTTTGCGCGAGCTGCGAGCCGAATATTCCCTCATCCACAATCGCATAATAGGCATCGGCACTGAGCACTTCTGCCCATTTATAACTGTAATATCCTGCGCTGTATCCACCGCTGAAGATATGAGAAAATCCATTTTGAAATTTATTGTACGCAGGAGGCTTGATCAGTGCCGTCTTATCTCTAATAGAGTCCAAGAGCTTTTGTATCTCTTCGCCTTGATAGAGTTTTGAGTGAAGGGTGAGATCAAAAAGTGAGAACTCAAGCTGACGCAGCATAAACAGGGCACTTTGGAAATTTTTAGCACGGATAAGTTTGGCGATCATTTCATCACTCAAAACATCCTTGGTTTCATGATGCTTTGCAAACAGTTTTAGCACTTTGGGCTCGTAGGCGAAGTTTTCTAAAAACTGGGATGGAAATTCTACTGCATCCCACTCAACCCCATTGACACCGCTGACTCCATGCTCGCGAACACGGCTGAGGATGTGATGCAGTGTATGCCCCATCTCATGAAAGAGGGTAACGACATCGTCATGGCGTAGGAGTGATGGAGAAGTTGCTGAGGATGGCGGAAAATTACAGACCACAAAAGCACTGGATAGGTGCGTACACCCAAGGGTATCTTCACAATGGGTTTGAAAATTGTGCATCCATGCACCGCCGCGTTTTCCTTTGCGCGCTTCTAAATCAAAATAGATACGGGCACGTAGTACATCATTGTCATAGACATCATAAGCACTGGCTTTTTCATCCCAAAGTTCTGTATCTATTTTTTCAAATCGAATGCCAAACATTTGATTTAAAAATTCAAACATTCCATTGATAACGCTCTTTTGTTCAAAATAAGGACGGTACTCTTCTTCGTCGATGTCGTATTGCGCTTTTTTAAGAATTTCTCCATAGTAAGCGGTGTCATAGCTTTGTAACTCGATTCCTTTTGCAATTTCACGCAGTTGTTCAATTTCCTGTTTTGCTTGGGCTTGAGACGTTTCTACGAGCTCGTTGAGAAAGGTCAGTACACTTTGAGTCGAAGGAGCCATTTTGGAGGCAAGAGAATATTCGGTATAGCTTGTATAGCCTAACAGCTGAGCCATTTCTTGACGCAGTTTCATGAGTTCATCAATAATGGCTGCGTTTTGAGGAGCGCGGGTTGTATAGGCTTTGTAGAGTTCTTCACGAATTTCACGATTTGGACCGTAGGTCATGTAGGAAATATAAGAGGGCATTTGCAGCGTGAATTTGTATTTGGTAATCCCGTCATCTTCAAAACGGGCATCGTCTAAATCACCTTGCGGAATTCCTGTTATATCTGTTTCATCGGTAATGATTTTTTCGTAGGCATTTGTGGCATCCAGTACATTTTGAGAAAAATCATTGGTGAGGGTGCTTTTGCGTAAATTAATCTCTGAGAGTCTTTTTTTGCTTGCCTCATCCAAATGAGCACCGGAAAGTTCAAAGCTTAGAATATTGAGGTCAAGTATGCGTTGCTGCTCGATGTTAAGGGTGTCATATTCATTGGCTTTGATTTGCTTGAAAGCATCATAAATTGAGAGATTTTGCCCTATAAAGTTCGAATAATCTGTCAATATCGGTAGTGCATCTGCGTAGACTTTTTGAGTCTCTTCGGTATTTTTGACCGCATTGATGTGAGACAGCGGTGTAAACAAAAGTTCTATCTCTTCTTCCATGAAATCAAACGGGCGGATAAAATTATTATAGGTTTTATCAGCAATTGACAATAAAGTTTCAATTGTTTTATGATTGTTTTGTATTAACGCTTCGAGATCGGTGATAAAAGTCTCTAAATTGAGGGTGAAATCGGCAAATTGGTTCATACTTTCTCCTGTAAAAACGTTATTGTAGTGCAGTGTTTCAAAATTTATTCTATAATAAGGTAATTTGTTTAGAAAAGGAAAGAAGTGCGCAATAGTTTGAATGCAAAAATTAAATTATTAGTTCGGTATATTTTTGTTGGGGCACTTTCGTTGTTCCCTCTTGTGCTCGTTTTGATCGTAGTCAACTTCCTCAAAGACTTAGGGGTAAGTGCTTATCTATCGCTGCATGATTATACCAATTCATTTGGCATTACAATCGGTTTGATGGTGGCTGTGATTGTAATTTTTGCTATCTTGGGATATTCGATTGAACGGTATGGAAAATCGATGTTCGTTTCAATCATTGACAGTACCTTTGCTCGTATTCCTGCTATCCGATCGGTTTACTCGGTTTCAAAAAAACTTGCTGCAATGCTCTCCGGGGGCGAAGATGGAGGGAAAAAAGAGGTCGTTTTAGTGGAATATCCAAAAGAAAACATATGGGTACCCGCGTATTTGCTAAACCGGTACGAACATGTTTATGTCTTATTTATTCCAACTTCTCCGAATCCGACAAGCGGATATACCGTTATGGTAGATAAAAAGTTGACGGTCAAAACAACGATGACGCTGCAGGAAGCCTCTTCGTTTATTATCAGTATGGGTGCCGATTTTCCGCGTAAAGAGGAAATGTCACGTCTTATTCCCGTAATAGATTAATCAAACTCATCGTATTTTGGCTCAAGAGCGCCAAAGCTACTCATGAGTTTCTGTGAGTAAAGGGGAGCGTCTTTGAAGAGCCTTCCAAGTGCTTTTAGCCCAAGATCGTACGTCAAGGAAGAGTCGACGATGACATGCGAAAGATAAATCGTATTTTCATTGATTGAAAATTGTAATCGATCAAATTTATTATTCTCACTGAGCAAAAAATCATACAAAGTTTGAATATTATGTTGAGGAATTCGGCATAGGGCACAATCTGCGATGATCACTCCATTGTCGTAATAGTTAATATCGATTTTGACGGTATCAACATCAAACTTCCAATTGCGCTGGCTGCGTCTGGAGAGAGGGACATTGAGATTAAGTGATTCCAAGATTTTCTCCATAAGCTCAACAACGCCTGTGGGTTTATACCCTTCGCGTCTGTGTTTGGCAACATCGAGTTTGATACCGCACAAAGGACAGTAATCGTCAATAATCAACTCTTCTTGGATCATATTCTTACATGAGTTGCATCGGATGATCGCATCATGTTTTAAAGCTAAAAACTTTTCCATCACTTCAGTCAGATAATAATGGGGAAGGGCGAAGCCAAGATTGTTGGAATTTTGGATAATAAAGGTGTTGATCCCAACAACTTCTCTTTTTTTATTAAGCAGTGGTCCTCCGCTATTACCGGGATTGATTGCTGCATCAAACTGAATGTACTCAATCTCACCTTGTAATCGCGATGCCTTCGAAACGATTCCTTCCGTAGTTGAGTAGTTAAGTCCATAAGGGTGCCCTATGGCGATAACAACATCTCCGTCTTGAACGCTTGAAGAACACAGTTCTAATGGATGATTAACGCTAATTTTTGCAGGAGAACGGATAAAGGCCAAATCATAGGATACGTCATCATAAATAACACTTCCGATACAGCGGGAAAGGTTTTTAGCACTGATAATTACTTCTTTTAACCCACCTACTACATGGGAATTAGTCACAACCAATTCACCGATAAGAAAGCCGCTTCCGGTACCATAAGGAGTGGAAACTTGAATTATATTTTCCATAGCATAATCAAGTACTTTTTGAGTAGCAAGGCTCATGTCAAGACTCCAAAAAATCTAAATTTTTTATTTGTAAATAAAAGCTTTGACTAAAATTGTTCAAATCAGTGTAGTTGAGAAGATCACTAAAATTTTTCAGCCCTTTGTATCGTTTTTGATAAGGAATGATGGCTGAGTCTATCAGATTATGAATATGTCCCTTATCAAACTGATTTTTGTGCGGAACATACAGAGGCATTTCTCCCATATCCACAAAAAAATCGGATGCATAGACTTGAACATGCAAGTGCATGAGTGCGCGCAAGGTCGGGTGCAATCCGTAATTGTACAAAATATACAAGGCAATATAACGATAAATAGCACCAATGACATAGCTTGAATGGTTGCTTTTATACCATTTTACTTTGAGCAGTGATTCATCAATGAAAGAGACAATTTCCTCATGCATTACTTGATCAAATGGAGAAAAGGTATATTCACCACGGTAAATTTGGCTTGAAAAGTCCTCAATGTTCATTGTTTCCAATTTGGATAAATAGGTTTGAAGGTCGGCATTTTTATCTTCTGTTGATTTCTCATCATCCGTAAAATAACCGCCCACTTTTTCCGCGATATCTTTGGCCATCTTTTTTCGAGGGATGAGCAGATAATCAATTTGCAGCAGTAATGCAAGATAGCTAAAGGAGACCATTCCTGTATTGTCGTTGGATAACAGCCCTTGCAGGCTTTTTTTAGTTTGGTCAATCCAAGTGAGCATCCAGGTGTGAAGACACGTATATTTTGCATGCTCAAGATAGTGCACATGATCATTTTCAAGCAAGGATATTTCGGGAAATTCACCCCAAATCATCTCTTTTTCAAAATCGGAGTTCAGTGCGATTTCACGAAGTGGAAAAAATATTTTATGAGGTGTAATTGTGGCATTGTCAAGATAAAGTTTTAGGGTAAGAACTCCATCGTTATCGCAAAATCTGGCATAGGTGAGTTGAAAATTACGCTCTAAAAAGCGTCTTTTAAGTGCTACGTGAAGATCCGATGATTTAGCAATGACGGCGGTTGCTATGAGAGCCTCTTCTGTAACGGTACCACGGATAATGGCACAGCCTTGCAACAGTTCAAAGGTGATTTTGTCTTCGAAGACAGTGTAGGTAAGATGCTTTGATGTTCCTATATGAGTCAATGATGAGAGAAAAAAATCGTATCCTTTAATCCGATTGCCTTTGATAAATGTTTCAGAAGCTTTTTCAAAAAGTTCATGTTCATCAGGGTTAGGAAGCGAGTGTACTGCTCGGCCATAATGAGGTACATTAGGGACAACAGAAGGGTACAGCCAATTGTACAGCATCGAGAAGAACGCCACAGAGGTCCTTTTATTATGGTTTATTTATGCATTAAGTGTAATCAAAGCAACCTTAAAGCGACAATAAAGTACAATACACGTAATATCATGAGGGGGTTGTATGGGTTATAAACGTGTATTAGTGAAGTTCTCAGGCGAAGCATTGGCTGGCGAAAACGGTTATGGAATCGATACAAAAATCCTCAAATTCATTGCTACAGAAATCAAAACTCTCATCGATGCGGGCATCGAAGTGGGGATCGTTATTGGTGCGGGAAACATTATTCGTGGCGTTACTGCAGCTGCGGATGGCGTTATTAGCCGTACGGCAGGTGATTACATGGGCATGTTAGGTACCGTTATTAATTCGATTGCTCTTCAAGAGGCTTGTGAGCATGAGGGAATGCTGGTCCGTGTTCAAAGTGCAATCAAAATGGAACAGATTGCGGAAGCATTTATTGTGCGTCGTGCAGCGCGTCATTTGGAGCGCGGCCGTGTGGTTGTTTTCGCTGCAGGCACAGGGAACCCTTTCTTTACGACGGATACTGCGGCAACGCTTCGGGCAGTTGAAATAGGAGCTCAAGTCATTATTAAAGCGACCAAAGTAGATGGCGTATATGACAAAGACCCGAACAAATTTTCAGATGCTATCAAGCTTCCAACTCTTGGATACGATCAAGCACTTCAAGATCATATCAAAGTGATGGATGATACCTCCATTGCATTGGCAAAAGAGAATAAGCTTCCGATAATTGTATGTGACATGTTCACACCGGGTAACTTATTAAGTATTATCAAGGGTAATTTTGACAATTGCTCTATCGTTCAATAACCATACACAAAGGAAAATTTTATGAGACTCGAAAAACTAACTGCGAAAGCATTGGAAACCGCAAACATCGACCGTTATCAATTGGCACTTGCTGTCGCTAAGCGCTCAGAGCAGCTGCAAAACGGTGCAACTTCTAAATTGAATGTTGACTTAAAAAAAATGAAAGCTGCTGATGTTGCTTTGATGGAGATTGCTGAGGGGCATATCACTATCAAAGGTTTTACAGATAACGCATAATTTTCGATAAAGTTACATCGTTGAATCAAATCGATATTGAAAAAATCAAACAGATTAATGATGTAGAACGTGCAATAGCATATCTACGTACTTTTATAAACACTTCAGCAGTAGAACGTGCTTATCTTCTTGCCAGTACTGCTCACGAAGGGCAGGTGCGTAAAAGCGGTGAATCTTACGTTGTTCACCCTGTTCTGGTTGCATCTCTCGTTGCTGAATTAACGGGCGATGAAGCCATGATAATTGCAGCATTACTGCACGATGTTATCGAAGATACAGAGACAGGAATTGAGGCAATCCAAGCCGATTATGGCAATGATGTCGCCCACCTCGTTGAGGGATTGACAAAAATCGATATGATCCGAGATGCCGAATTAATACCCTCTCATTCAGACCAAAAAATGGTTGTCTCCGCGCTGACTTTTCGTAAAATGTTATTGGCATCGATTGAGGATGTTCGTGTCCTTGTTGTAAAATTATGTGATCGTTTGCATAATATGCTTACTTTGGATGCTCTTTCCCAAGCGAAACAGCATCGAATAGCCGAAGAGACGCTGGTTGTTTATGCTCCCATTGCACACCGCTTAGGAATATCTTTCTTAAAAAACCTTCTTGAAGATTTGAGTTTCAAATACCTTTTCAGAGAAGATCAGCAAGCTATTTCTCAGTATTTAAATGAAAACTACCGTTCAATTCAGGGGCGCTTGAATGAATTTTGCGAGAAGCTAGCGCAAATTATGTTGTCAGAGGGACTATGCAACGACGATTTTGAAATCCTCAGTCGTGTCAAGCATGATTACTCTATTTATTTAAAAATGCAGCGAAAAGGGATAGGGATAGATGAGATTCTTGATCTCTTGGCTGTTCGTATTTTGGTTAAAAAGCCTATCGATTGTTATCGTGTTTTGGGAATGGTTCATTTACACTTTCAGCCGCTTAATGCGCGTTTCAAAGACTACATTGCCATTCCCAAAGAAAACGGATACCAAACGATCCATACTACGGTTTTTGATGAGAGTGCTATTTTTGAGATTCAGATTCGTACGTATGATATGCATGCCACAGCCGAACTGGGTGTTGCTGCACACTGGAAATACAAAAGCGGCGGAAACAATGCTATCAGTTTGGATTGGCTGCATAATCTCCAATATCAAAATGAATCGGTTGAAGCATTTTATGAGCTGATTAAAAATGATTTATACAGTGAAGATATTAGCGTCTTTTCGCCAAAGGGGAAAGCATTTACTTTGCCTCGCGGAGCAGTTGCCCTTGATTTTGCGTATGCGGTTCATACGGCGGTTGGCGACAGTGCTGAGGGATGCTTGGTTAATAAAGAAAAAGCGAGTTTACTCGCTGAATTGCACAATGGTGATATTGTTCGAATCATTACGTCAAGTACGCAAAAAAAGATAACGCGATGCAGCTGGATTGATACGGTCAAGACATCTCGGGCAAAATCAAGCATGCGTGCAAACTGCAATCAGCGTATTCGTACCATTGATACTCAAAGTGGAATTAATATTCTTGGTCTTATCTTTCGTTTGAATGCTGAAAGAATAGGTGAAATACTGCGGGAAGAAGGCTTGGAAGAGCAATCCTACCGAATAGCGAGAGAGTATGATTTTTTAAAAGAGGTGATACATCGTATTGAAGAGGGATTGCGCGAAACAAGACGTTTTGGGACGTTTTGGAATCGAAAACGTTTTGCGCTTAAATCCTCAGTATTTGCATCCATTGAGGTTCTCTCCAATCAGAGTGTTTCAGATGCCGTATTTGATTATTGCTGTCATCCTAAATCAGGGGATGAAATTGTAGGCTTTATGTTTGAGGGCAAAGCGCATATTCACCATAAAATGTGCAAACATGCCGCAGTGATGATGGAGAAGAATGAGCCTATGGTCTTTGTGCGATGGATGCAACAGCAATTTAACCGTTACCATCTCATCATCAGTATGCCAAATGCGCAAGGTTCTTTGGCAGAGCTACTAACGTATATGGCAAAAATGGGTGCAGATATTAACAGTATTGAGTTAGGAAAAGAAAAATCCGAACACACACAGTATTGTGAGATGGAATTTCAAACATTGGAAAATGATTTGAACCGTTTAAAGTCAAAACTGGAAAAAAAGGGAAAAATCATACAATTTTTTCGGACCGACGATGCGTACCGAAGCCAAGGATAGAAAATGAATGAAAAAATAAATGAAGCACTGCAAGAGATCAAAAGGGGAACGGCTGAGATTATTGATGATGCTCGCATCGAAATATTACTCAAAGCTTATTTTGAAAAAGGGACCAATTATACCGTTAAAGCAGGTTTTGACCCTACCGCACCTGATTTGCATTTAGGACATACGGTGTTACTGCACAAGCTGGCAACGTTTCAAAAATATGGGGCGAATATACAGTTTTTGATCGGTGACTTCACAGCACAAATCGGAGATCCAACAGGTAAAAGCGAAACGCGTAAAAAACTGCTTCCGGCACAAATTGCACAAAATGCACAGAGTTATAAAGATCAAGTTTTCAAAATTCTTGATCCTGTCAAAACAACGGTTGTCTTTAATTCACAGTGGATTAATGCGCTGGGTGCAGCAGGGATGTTGGAGCTTACGACTACCTTTAATGTTGCACGCATGTTAGAGCGTGATGATTTTGAAAAACGGTACAAAAGCAATATTTCGATTTCCATTAGTGAATTTTTGTATCCATTGCTTCAAGGATACGATAGTGTTCATCTTAAAAGTGACATTGAAATCGGCGGAACAGATCAAAAATTCAATCTTTTAATGGGCCGTCATTTGCAGCGTGCGTACGAAGTGGGCAAAGAACAAGCCGTGTTGATGATGCCAATTCTTGAGGGACTTGACGGAGTTCAAAAAATGTCGAAAAGTTTGGGTAATTACATTGCTGTTGCCGATGAACCCAATGATATGTACGGTAAAGTTTTGAGTATTAGTGATACGTTGATGTGGCGCTATTATGAACTTTTGAGTACCAAATCACTTTCTGAAATTGATGTACTTCGTCGCGGAGTTGAAGAAGGAACACTTCATCCCAAAAAAGTAAAAGAGGAATTGGCAATCGAAATTACTGCCCGTTTTCATTCTCAAGCACAAGCGCAGGAAGCTGCAGCTGAATTTCAACGCGTACATGCTCAAAGTGAAATTCCGACAGAAATGGAGGAATACAGTTTTGAAGGTCCCGTTTGGATTGCGAAACTATTAGTCGATGCAAAGTTAAGTCCATCTACTTCACAAGCGCGTAGGGATATTAAGCAAGGCTCTGTTAAAATTGACCAAAATAAACTGAGTGATGATCAGTTGCAACTAGAAGCAGGCGAATACGTCTTGCAAATCGGCAAACGAAAATTTGCCAGAATAAAGGTATCCTAATGAGCTTTGCGCCACTTAAAATCGGTAAATTTATTATTCCAGTTCCTATTGTTCAGGGTGGAATGGGTGTTGGTATCAGCTGGGATCAGCTTGCAGGAAATGTTTCTAAAGAGGGCGGTCTTGGAGTTATAAGTTCGGTTGGAACCGGTAATTATGATAATAAGTCATATTCTGATAAATTGGTTGCCAACAGACCGTTGGAAGTAGAAAATTTTTATTCCAAAAAAGGGCTGATTGCTATTTTTGAAAATGCCCGTAAAATTTGCGGTGATGCACCTTTGGCGTGTAATGTGTTGTATGCCATTAACGATTATGGACGTGTTGTTCGTGATGCGTGCGAAGCCGGAGCAAATATTATTATTACAGGGGCTGGATTACCGACGAATATGCCTGAATTCACGGCCGATTTTCCAGACGTTGCCCTTGTTCCCATCGTCTCCTCTCCAAAAGCACTTTCTATTATTTGCAAACGATGGCAGAAACGCTATAACCGTTTACCCGATGCCGTTATTTTAGAAGGGCCAAAGAGTGGTGGGCACCAAGGATTTACGTATGAGCAATGCGGGATGGATGAGTATCAGCTTGAAAACTTAGTGAGACCGGTTGTCGAAGAAGCGGCATTATGGGGCGGAATTCCTGTTATTGCTGCCGGGGGTGTCTGGGATAAAAATGATATAGAGGAAATGATGAGTCTGGGTGCGGCAGGTGTTCAAATGGGAACACGTTTTATCGGTACCTTTGAATGCGATGCACACCAAAATTTTAAACAAGTATTATTGGATGCAGGCGAAGAGGACATTACGTTGATGAAATCGCCTGTTGGATATCCTGCACGCGGTGTACGTACCAATTTGCACGGCCTGATTGATACACGAACGGGTCCTGCTATCAAATGTATCTCTAACTGTGTTGCTCCCTGTAACCGAGGGGTTGAGGCCAAAGAAGTTGGCTTTTGTATTGCTGATCGTCTCAGTGATGCGTATTTCGGGGATTTAGAGCTAGGACTCTTTTTCTCTGGAAGCAATGGGTATCGTATTGATAAAATCATTTCTGTTAAAGAATTGATGGAGAAATTGACACAAGGCGAATAAGTTTTGAAGTTAGGACAGATTTTCTTTTTTGTTTTACTATTGTTCTCCCTGAATGTCATTGCAGCAGATGATGTCTCACGTCTAGATGCGGCTAAAAAAGCGCTTCAAAGCAATGATGAGATTGAGCAGTTTCGTGGTTATAATGAATGCAAAACCATCTATTTGCGGGCAAATCTGAATAAAAATACAGACTTGGCACGCGATGCACTGAATGGAATCGTAAAGGGTGGTGAAACCCTTGGTATTGATGTTTCCAAATACAAAACAGAATTGGCAAAACTTCAGCCATCCATTCCAACGATTGCCGCCGCCATTGTCCAAGAGCCTGCGGTTTCAGCAGTAAAATCCGCAGAGACACTTCAAAAACCGCTTGTATTTCCCAAAGAGTATATGAAAGTATCAGGGGTACAGAGGAAAGAAGCCCCGAATACTTTTATTACACCGACTGGCGCACAGTTATTCAAATTTGCAGAGCCGGTCAAGGTATCCGTTGAGAACGAATCCGTAAAACGTCGTCGCTTAGTGGAGACAAAATGGAAAGACACCGGATTAGAATTGCTTTTTGACACTCCAGTAAACGCGAATGAGATCCATCTTTCAAAAATTATTGAATCTGACAAACAGCGTTTTCGATATATTATTGATATTGATTCGGCAACATTGGCTCAAACAAAAATATTAGAACATAAAAACATCAATCAAATTCGTATGGCTCAATACGATTCCAAAACACTGCGTATGGTTATTGAGCATAATCAGGCTATTGCGATAAAACCTGTCACTTCTGGTTCTTCTATTTATATTGATTTGTCATTGCAAACTATGACTAAAGAACAGCCTATATCCCCTCCTGTTGCAATTTTAAAAGCTCCTGTCCCTGAATTGCCGCCATTGATTGAGGCTCTTCCTCCATTGGTCAACGTCACACGTAAGGATCGCAGCAAAAAGGTGATTGTCATCGATCCGGGGCATGGTGGCAAAGACAGTGGGGCTGTAGGAAATGGCTATATGGAAAAAAATATTGTATTACAGGTTAGCCTGGAACTTTCCGATCAGTTAAAGGCTATGGGATACACGGTCTATATGACACGTTCTACGGATGTGTTTATAGAGTTAAAAGATCGTACAAAATTTGCCAATGATAAAATGGCGGATCTTTTCTTATCAATTCACGCAAATGCAATTCCAAAAGGTTCCGATGCCAATGCTGCGTACGGTATTGAGACCTATTTTCTCTCTCCTGGGCGCAGCGAACGTGCAATGCGCGTTGCGGCTTTGGAAAACTCCGAGGACATGGGCGAAATGGGTGAATTTGGAAAGCTCAGTTTTTTAAATGTGCTCAATACAGAAAAAATCATTGCTTCTAATAAACTTGCAATTGATATTCAAAAAGGTGTTTTGAATAATCTACGAAAACAGTTCCCCAATGTCAAAGATAACGGCGCCAGAGAAGCCCCTTTTTGGGTTTTGGTTGGGGCACAAATGCCGGCAATTTTACTAGAGATAGGCTATATCAGTAATCCCGATGAATCGGCTCGTATTGCAGATTCAAAATATCAAAAATGGATGGTTGAAGGAATGCTTGATGGCATTAAGCATTACTTTGCCAATAATCCGTAAATATTGATTAATTTAGTCTGAATAAAGGAAAAAATGAAGGTGGAGCGGGAAACGAGACTCGAACTCGCGACATTCAGCTTGGAAGGCTGACGCTCTAGCCAACTGAGCTATTCCCGCATAAAAAAACATAATATATGATTTGTGGCGGACGAGGAGAGATTCGAACTCTCGGTACCGTTGCCAGTACGTCTCCTTAGCAGGGAGGTGGATTCAGCCGCTTTCCTACTCGTCCATTTGTAGTAGGTCGAAATTATACTGATGTATAAATAACAAGCACCTTAAAGCAGGGATTAAAGCTCTTTAAGTATCGCTTCTACGATGGTTACTGGACTTGCTGCTTTATAGATAGGGCGTCCAACAACGATGAAATCCACTTTTTCTTCTTGAGCTACTGCAATAGTAGCAACTCGCTCTTGATCCCCTGCATCTTCTCCAAAGGGTCGTATTCCTGGGGTGAGAGTGACAAAGGCAGGAGCGGTAAGGGATTTGATTGATTTGCTCTCATACGCGCTACATACTACTCCATCCAGTCCTGCATCGTGTGCGTCTTGTGCAAACTGATTGGCTTTGGCTGCAATTCCTTTTTCATAGACATGTGTAAATTCATTTTCTTCAAATGAGGTGAGGGCGGTTACGGCTAGCACTAAAGGGCGATTTTCATAAGGGGCCAGTCGTTTCATAACTTCGCGCATGGCTTTGGGACCTGCGGAGGCATGGACATTGAACATATCGACGCCCAGTCCCATGATGGACTCCGCAGCATCGGCCATAGTATTGGGAATATCGTAAAGTTTTAGGTCAAGAAAGATTTTAAAATTTGGATTGATGGCTTTGATCGCATGGATAAACGGCTCTCCGTCACGTATGTAGGAGCGGAGACCTACTTTTAACCATATGGGATACGCTTTTATTTTTTCGACGAGAGCGAGATTTTCTTCCATCGAAGGCAGATCAAGTGCGACACAAAGTTCCATAACATCCCTTTTTAAATGAGTTTAAAAGTATAACAGAGGCTATAGATTTTTCTACTAAAGTATTTTAATAAATCCGTCTCTCTTAGGACGGAACTCTTTTAAATCACCCATTTGTAACCCTCTTTGTTTTCCCCATGCTATGATGGACTTGCATTTATGCATCTTTGCATAATCACACAGATAATCGACCATTTCTCGAATATGATGGCTATGATTTTCACTTGCGACTAAATCATCGATTAGCAAATAGCGTCCAAGCTCGAAATTTTCATGGATACTGACTCCTGCATAGACAGCCAACTCACCCCGTTGATAGGCGCCGATAGGTCGATAGGTTTGAGGATGCTGTGCTACGATGTAGGTTAAAAAGTCATCTTCGGTTAAATCAATACGCAGTGTACTAAGAAGGCGGTAACCCTCTTCCAGTTCGCTAGAGGAGAGTTCTCGAAATTGCACTTAGCTTTCCAGTGAAGAGAGCTGAGCAGTTATTTTTTCAATTTTATCCTGCGCATCGGCTAAGCCGTTACGATTTTCAGTGATAACCGATTCGGGCGCATTGGCGACAAAGCGCTCATTGGAAAGCATCCCTGTTAGTTTATCTGCTTCTTTTTGGAGCTTTTCGCGTTGTTTGGTCAAACGATCGATAATGGGAGAGAGATCGATTGCATCGGTAGGGAGGTATACTTCAACACTTTCGCCGATGTCACTGATTGCATTGTCTACTTTGGTATCGGTGAATTTAAGGGCTTCTACTTTTCCTAATCGGGCAATAAAAGGTTCCATCATGGTGTGATTTCCGCTGCACTTAACATAGGCTAGAGGAATTTTTTGGTTTCCTAAATCGACAAGTGTTTTAGCACGGCGAATGGTGATAATAGCATCCATGATGATGGCAAATTCAGCCTCGATTTCTTTATTTGTAGTGATTTCTTCTGGATACTGCATTACCATAATAGAATTACTATCTTCGAGTGTTGTCCCCGAGAGTTCATGGTAGAGGTATTCTGTGATAAACGGCATAAACGGATGCAGAAGCTTCATAGACTCTTTGAAGATGCTTCCCAGCTCTTCTACGCTCTCTTTGCTGGCTTTGGCAAGTTCGATACCCCAATCACAAAATTCGTTCCACAAGAAGCGGTAAAGTACGGTTGCGGCATCATTGAAACGGTACTCATCCAGGAAGGCTCTGGTTTCTGCAGTCGCTGCGTGAAAACGGCTGAGTATATAACGTCCCAGAGGTGTTGTGATCTCTTGGCTTGCAAGGTCTTTAAAAGTAGGGTTATTCATCTGTAAAAATTTTGATGCGTTGAACAGTTTATTGGTAAAGTTTCGGCTTTGTTCGAGGCGGTCAGTACTTAGACGGATGTCTCTTCCCTGTGCGGCGAGTACTGCAAGGGTAAAACGCAGGGCATCGGCACTGTATTTTTCGATCATGTCGAGCGGATCGATAACGTTTCCTTTTGATTTTGACATTTTTTGTCCGTTTTCATCCCGTACGAGAGCGTGAAGATAGATGTGTTTAAACGGCAATTCACCCGTAAAGGTTTCCCCCATCATCATCATACGTGCTACCCAAAAGAAGAGGATATCAAATCCGGTGATCAAGAGGCTGTTGGGATAGAACTTCGCCATGTCTTCGCTTTGGAAAAGGGCATCGGCACTGACATCACCATTACCCCAGCCAAGCGTCGAAAATGGCCATAGAGCAGAGCTAAACCATGTATCCAAGACATCAGGGTCTTGTGTGAATGAGGTACTTGCACAATGCGGGCAGGCGCTAGGTTGTTCATCGAGGCTCGCCCATTCGTGATCGCAATCGTTACAGTAAAAAACAGGGATACGGTGTCCCCACCACAGCTGGCGCGAGATACACCAGTCACGCAGTTCTCCCATCCATGAGTTGTAGCTGTTGATCCAATGCGGTGGGAAAAATTGAGCCAAACCGTCGTTGGTTTTATCGATAGAGCCACGCGCGATTTCATTACGAACAAACCACTGCTTGGAGATGTATGGCTCAACGATATTTTTACAACGGTAGCAGTGCCCTACTTGGTGAACATGATCTTCGATTTTTTCAATAAATCCTGCCTCATTGAGACGATTAACAATAATCTCACGTGCCGCAAGACGCTCTAAGCCCTCAAACTCTCCGGCATGGTGATTGAGGATTCCCTTGTCATCAAATACGGTTATAAACTCTAGATCATGACGTTTTCCCACTTCATAGTCATTGGTGTCGTGTGCAGGGGTAACTTTGACCACGCCTGTACCAAAATCTTTGTCAACATGGGTATCGGCGATGATTTTTATATCACGGTTAATCAGAGGAAGCGTGACGCTTTTCCCAATGAGGTGGGTATAGCGTTCATCATCTGGATGGACCATGATGGCGGTATCCCCAAAATAGGTCTCAGGACGAGTGGTCGCGACAACGATATGACCGCTTCCATCACTAAAGGCATAGCGCATATGGTAAAAGTGCCCTTGATGTTCTTCGTGCTCCACTTCGATGTCACTGAGTGCTCCATCGTGGGTACACCAGTTGACCATGTAGTTGCCACGGATGATGAGGTTTTGGTTGTAAAGATGAACAAACGCCTCTTTGACTGAAGATTTAAGTCCCTCATCCATCGTGAAACGCTCTCGGCTCCATGCGGGAGAAACCCCGAGTTTGCGCAGCTGAGAGACCATGATCCCGCCGCTTTCTTCTTTCCATTCCCAGACACGTTTTAAAAATGCGTCGCGCCCGAGTTCTTCTTTGGTTTTACCTTCTGCTAAAAGCTGTTTTTCGACAACATTTTGGGTTGCGATACCTGCATGGTCGGTCCCAGGCTGCCAAAGGGTAGCATAACCGTCCATACGTTTGTAGCGAACGATAATATCTTGGAGGGTAAAGGTTAACCCGTGACCGATGTGCAAACGTCCAGTGACGTTTGGGGGAGGCATCATAATGGCAAAGTGTTTGTTGGGTTTTACGATGGCACGGTTGCCATCCACTTCAAAAAGCCCGCGATTCTCCCATATAGGATAAAAAGTTTCTTCGATATTCTTGGGATCGTAATGAGTAGATGACATAAAGGAGCCTTGAGAAAAAATATTGGCGAATTATACCAAAACTAAGCTCTGGGCTAATGGAATCCATAAAATAGGTACTTTAAAGAACAAAAAATAAAGCTAAAGTCGGTCACTGACGAACCGATAATGTACGAATATGGCAACGGTTGCCATGAACTTTATTCTAATTAACATACTCAAAATGATGGTGCGGATGAGAGGATAATTTTGTCTCACCTATAAATAACTACGAAACCCCATGAAATTGGACTTTCTACGAATCTGTCAAATCCTCATTTTCTTTCTTTTTAGTTGTGTTTAGTCACAATTTAGACACAATTATTTTAATTTGCACATAATAAAGGCCTTAGTTTTATTATCTTTGTCTATCGCGTGATAGGATTGTTAAGCTGTGCCAAGATTATGGTAACTTGAAAGTAGCTATACTTGTAATCTATAAAATAAAAAGGTTTTTTATGCTTGATCAGCTACTTATCTATTTAAATATACCATGGGTTAGTGTAGTCGTCGGAACTATCATTGGAATCATTGGAATATTTTCTCCAAAAATATTTAAGAATCGAGCAAAGCCGGTATTTCAAAAAGCTTCTCTTAGATTAATTGGTAGCGAAGAAGACAGTCTCCCAGAGAATGTTGAAATTTTGTTTGATGGCAAGAGGGTTAATAAACTTACGAGAACAAATTTAATAATTTGGAATGATGGTAATGAGGTTTTGAGAGGGGATGATATAGTTGAAAAAGATCCTTTATTGATATTATTTGACGATGGTGAAATTTTAAGTTATGAAGTGATTAAGAGTAATAATCTAGCGAATAGTTTTGATATATCACGAAATGGTGATTCATTACTATCTTTAAAATTTACATTTGATTATTTAAATCCAAAGGACGGTGTCTGTTTAGGGATTATACATACAAGTCAAGAACGATTTCCTCAAATTATTGGCTCCATCAAGGGTGTTAAAAAAGGATTTACAGATTATGGGCGTGTGCCTTTTCAAACTTATATTCCTTTAAATATACCGTTTCTTAAAAAAATTAATCCAAGTATTTTTCTTACATTGGTCGTGATCCTAGGAGTTTTTTCCATGTACTTCGGGACTTTGTCTGAGTCAGAAAGAAAGGCTGCTCTTCTTTTTCCCTTTGAAAGTTCAAAAGGTGAGTCTATTATGTTGATTGTTTCAGGAGCCATTTACGCAATTGGAGGGCTTTTAATGGTCAGAGCAAGACGTAGAAAATATCCAAAAGAGCTGGATTCGATGAGTGAATAATTTTCTCTCACCTATATATTCTATATTTTAGGGTTTATTTTGCTATTATATTTTTTTCCTAGCTTGGCTTAAAATATTTTGTTTAAGCTTGTATCAGGTGTTGAGCCTGATCGAATTTTTTATTGTTTCATATTGCTTGCGAAGCTCTTCTTTGAGTCCTTTGCAACAATTGTTACAAAGGACTCAAAGAATATCTTCGCATCTTAAAAGTAGGAAAAAAATGGATAGACATACGCGAAACTGTCTATCTGTAATAGTTACATGATCATTACTCCTTCAGAACAAGACCTACATATTAAAACATTTAAACCAATATTTAAAAAAGTAATTTCTATCAAACATCATTTGGAGACTATTTTTGTATTTGGTAGAGCAGGGGACGATCCTCTAGTGTCCAATCGGGCTAAATTCTTATTATACTTAGATGGTAAAGATACTCCTTTTAACTTTGTAACAATCGAAGATTTATATCTTGACATTAAGACGTATAGTGGAAATAATGGAATTACTGCAAAAAAAACACACTTAGTGCAGCTTGAATTATATGCGATAGAACAAGCTTATTCTTTGATTATTTTTCCGGAAAGTGAAGGATCGTATGCTGAGTTAGGTTATTTTACAGCCATACCAGCAACAAAGAAGAAAATTTACGTTGCAAATGACTATAATTTTTCTTCTGAGCGTTCTTATTTAAATCATTTGATAGAAGAAGCTCATAACGACAGGGAATTACAGCCACTACTAGTAAATTTTAAAAGTGATAATGTTCATGATGTAAATGGCAAGTTCGATGTTTTAATGCGGAACTTACTTGATGACTATGATTCTAATAAAAATAATACAAAAGTTCTCAGTAGCTCCTTGCTTTTTCTTGCTGTAATTTATGAGGTTATTCGATTGGTACCTCTTTTAATGTTTAATCAAGTAAAAACTATATCAAGAGCAATTATGGAAGAGTTTAAAGAACATAAGTTTGATGATAAGATTTTTACTGTAAATATATCATTGCTCGTTGTTTCAAAGTTGATTTCGAGACATACAGTTAACGAACATATTTATTTCCTTCCAATGAACCCTGATAACACACTCATATCTTTTGACTTAACTGAGACTGCACGTAAGAAGTTTATGTTGTTCCAACTTATGCGTAGAGAAGAAACCCAAGTAAGGCTGTCTCAAAATGAATCAATTTGAAAATGATATCTGCGGCCATTTCTCTAAGTCTTATATGGCAATTTTTAAGTACGCTTTGAATGCTTCTAAACGATATAGACGCTATACAATTCCCAAAAGAACCACTGGGAAACGGGTAATACTCCAGCCTTCTGCTGAATTAAAAACTTATCAAAGCTATCTTGTCTCGTATATTTTTGAAAAGTTTCCATGTCATGATTCTGTTTATTCTTATCAAAAAAATAAGAATATTAAACAAATGGCCTCTCTTCACTTGAATGCCCATTTTTTATTGAGAATTGATTTTAAGGATTTTTTTCCATCTATCAAGAGTCAACATATTAGAAAATTTCTTAATGAGAAGTCTTTTTTACTTGATAACATTTTGAGTGACAATGATATTACGCTTATTAATTTATTGGTATGCAGAAATGGTAACTTAACAATAGGAGCGCCTTCTTCGCCTATGATTAGTAATATTATTTTATATGATTTGGATGAATATCTATTTTCTATTTGCAAAGAAATGGGTATAGTTTATACTCGATATGCTGATGATTTGTATTTTTCTACCAGCAACCCTAATATATTAAAAAATATTTTATCTCTTTTAAAAACTTTTTTAAAAACTTTTTTTCTTGACTTGTTGGTTAATGAGGATAAAAATATTTACACTTCGAAAAAACGCCGTCAACAAGTTACAGGGTTAATACTCACCAACGATGGAAAGATTTCTGTTGGAAGAGATATGAAGAGATACATTAAAAGCTTAATTTTTAAATATCGTAATGACCAATTAGAACAAAGTCAAATAAATTATTTGAGGGGTTATTTGTCTTATCTTTATTCCGTAGAGCCTGAGTATATAGAAAATTTGAAAAATAAATATACTCCTAAATTAATGCAAGAACTTTTTACCCTAAAACAACAATGCCTTTTTTAAAGATAATAAAATTTGGATGGATTATACGTCGAGTTCTAAAAGCTCAACGCCGATCACGAAAACAAATCAATACTGAACTCCGTGACGATCTTTTCACGGATACGCTTAGTTTTATGGCACAACATCAAATTCATTTAGAGTCTGACATAGTTATCACTCCTGAAATCAAAAAAAATCCACTTACTGAAATTGAAGATCTTCTAAATAAACTTTCCTCTTTTGAAAACGAATATCGCCTTATGGAGAATAAAACGCGCGTATTTGAAAAAACATTTTTATCTGCGTTAATTTTGTCACAAGGTCGTAATGCGCTTGATCTCTTAGATGATGTAAATGGAAAAAATAAACGTATATCTTATTATGAAAGTAAAAAGAATGGAACATTAGATGACCTTATTGACCTTTGGACAAAAAGGCTTGAAGGTGAAAATGAGAATAAGGTCTCTCATCCACACGCACGTCGTGAAATAGAAGTTCGTAAACTATTAGCTATGATGAAAAAGAATCATCCGCAACATATTAATTTTTATCTTCTTCATTTTGCAGAAGTACGTAATGATGAATATTTTAAAACTGAGTTAAAAAAAGAAAATGTGTATTATGTGATCAATGACATACTAGACTTTTTCGAGGTAGGCCATGCCACGCCTGATATGATCTACAAAAGTATTGCTCTGCAGATATTTGAATTGTTCAAATGTGATATACCGCTCGGTGAACTCAAAGTAGTTATTGGTCATTTACTTTACTATTCTTTTGCTAAGGAATATAAAAACTTTACTGACTTCAATAGAAAAGGGACATATATTAAAAATATTGTTGGTGAATTTGCCGTTTTTGACTTTGATGATGAAAAGACAATTAAACAAAAAAAACGAATTGGGAGGATTTTTGTAAAAGATATAAAGAGATCGCTTCCATTTGCGAATCATCCTATGTTTGTCTCTTACTTCGATTTAATTATCTCAAATCCCCTAAAATACAGGATTTCAAGGCTTCAATCAAAATATTTCGGTTTTTTACCGAAGAATTTCTCCTCATATTTACCCCAATAACGCTTTTTAGCCTTTCTTAGCCGAACTTTTTCTCTCACGTTTCTTTCAATTTTTTCTGCATAGTGTCACTGTTATAACAAAACGACTAAGCGCTTAGTCAAAATTCAAATTTTAAAAAAAGGAGGGTTTTGACAATGATCAAAATCTCAGCCACATTATTGAATGTGTATACATCGAATGACTTCACCAATAAAGAAACAGGTGAGATCATCAAAGGTAAGAACAAATTACAGTTGCTCTTAGAAACTCCGTTGAAAAATGGTGGTTTACGTAAAGAGCTAATGGATCTCTCGATCCCATCCGAGAAAGTAAAGCTCTATAAGGGCAAAGAGAATGAAGTTGTAGAAGTAGACGTTGCCACTGTCGGTAAGGCTATATTCTACGGTATTTAACAAAGAGGCCGTAGTGAACACGTAGGTCTAAGCAGAGCATGGGATTCTATCCCTTGCTTCTGCTTTGCCTTTTTACTACGGCGTTAGCGTCTGGGGATTCTAATAACATCCCCAGACATAAATCAAATTATCCTAAAAGGACGAGTCATGTTCACCAAAAATAAAAATATAGGAATTTACCATTATGAGTTTAACCCATGTTAATCCAATAGCTTTATTAACCCCTGTTGTGAGCGGTATCGACGCTCTCCAATACTTTGCACAAAGTGGTGCTTTTTATGAACGATTCTTTGAAGGACTCTTAGATCAGATCGAAGATAAAAAAGCTTATTTCAAAAGTATCAATTATCAATACGCTGATAATGACATCATAGTTCAGATCAACAAGATTGATGTTCTCTACAGTGGTATGGGTCGTGATGGCTTTCATTGGTTATATCATGACTTTTTTCGTATAGCATTCAAAGACTCTGAAAAGTCCCCTAGTATTCATAACATTCGTGTTCAAGTTAATGCGGTTGGTATTTACACATTAGGTCTTAAATCTCTCATCGAATACATCAACAAAGTATTCTTGAATGAACTCACTATGAATGTATTTTTGATCACTCGTATTGATTTGAATATGTTTGTACAGCATGATTTTAGCTATCTGCGTAAAGAGATGATTCTCTCAAAGAAAAAAGATCAACATGCCAATATAGCCGAACACATGGGTGCGTATGAACTTGAAACGTATTACGTTGGCAAGAAACCTTTTTTACTGCGTATCTATAACAAGCGTAGAGAATTAAAAACAGCAACCCAGATCAAGCGTGATCTTATGCACAATCACTTTGGAGTCAATGGATTGGATATTGAACAACCGATTTTCAATGTTGAATTTGAGATGCATAGAGAGTATCTAAAGACCTTTGGTATCAATACAGTTGATGATGTACTACTTCGTGCCGAAACGCTGTTTAAACACGCTTGTGACTCGATTCGCTTACTTGATCTAACTACCATCAGCGAAAAGGACATTAACACGCCTAACCGTCGCAGAGCAGAAACATTACCTATTTGGCAACATGTTAAAGATTCGTACAGCATCAAAGAGTTTATGCAAGTTGATACACCATTAGAGAAGGTCGAAAAGATTACTTATCGATACTCTCTTGAAGATGCCGAAAAGTCGATGAAGAAAATCATCAATCGCTTGTTCATTCACCAAAGTGATCCGACTGTTTATTTTATGCTTGATGTACTGCAAAAGGCACGAGAAGATTTTGATCTGAAACAGAATCTCAAAAACTTGCATGAGGAACATAATGAGAAGCCTAGCTTTGAAAATGAACTTCAAACTTACAGTGACGAAGGGTTACAGAACCTAGAAGCGAGTTTATCAAGAGAGATGCACAGCATCCCACAAAGTGATCCGCTTCATTTGGATTTATACGAACGGTACATGATCGTTTGCCGTGAAATTGATCTTCGTAGCATTGACTATGAAAATCCGTTTGCGTGAGGTTACTATGAATAATCTAAGTTACCACGAACATTTATTGGCTCAGTTCAGAGGTGAGATACTCACTTGCACTATTCACGCATTGAGAAGATATTTAATTGATCTTCCACTTGAACGTTATGGGTTGAATGAATATTCACATAGATATCTTTTTATCTCTGCAAAGATTGGTATTGCAAGGATTGAATATGATCGACGTAATTCAAAGGGGGTAAAAAATGCTTGAAGAAAAATTTCAAGAGCTTAATGAAAAGCTCGACAATATTTTAACCTTTCATCGATCATTGCCTCAATGGTATCCAATCACACGAGAGTTCGCTACAGAGTGTGGATATAAAACCTTAGATGGGTTGCGAAAATGGTGTTATAACAACCTCAATCCAGAGGATTTTGTAAAGCGTGGGAAACTATGGTACATCAGTATAAAATCATTGCCACTGGTCAAGGTAAAAGCAATTTATGTGTAAAATGTATTTGTCAGTGGCCGACATATCAAGGAGAAATCAATGATACGTCGAGTTTACGAAAATCAACACGGCATAATAACGTTAGACAGCGATATGTTCGGAAATCGCAAGCGAATTTCAACAGGTCAGAAGTCAGATAAACGGCTTGTGAAATGGTATGAAAAGCATTTCGATGAAGAATATGAGAAGCTTTATGACGGGAAGTTTAAAACTGTAAAGGAAAGCTTTTCAAATTTCACGTTAAGAGAGTACGGCAATATGGTGCTTGATCTTACAAGTGATAGTCGCAGAGGATACGTGCAAACTACTGTAAAAAGGGTATTTAAACGCACGTGTGACTTTGAGATTATGAACGGTAAGAAGTTTGGAGAGCTTTTAATTTCAGATATAAAAAGCACTCATATTATGAAGTGGCAAAAAGAATGTGGACTAGCTTCACAGACAATAGCTACAAATAGAGCTTATCTTAACATCGTACTACAAACGGCGATGAATGATGATCTTATCCGAAAGAACCCTGTTTCATTAGTAAGATTACCGCGCAGGGTTGCAGTTAAAGAGAAAACATTCTTTTCAGAGGATGAAATTAAACAAATCATCGGATCGGCAAAAGGTCAGCTCAAAAATTATCTTCAAGTTGCGTGTTTCACTGGAATGAGAGGCTCTGAGCTTATCGGCTTAAAATGGGATGATATTGATTTTGAGAAAGAGATTGTAAGAGTCGATACCCGCATTGTTGGCGGTGTAGAAGATGAGACAAAGTCACGAAAGATTAGATACATACCGATGTTTAAACAGACCAAAGAGGCATTGCAAAGACAGCGCGTTTTTAGTGGATTGCGAGAATACGTTTTTATCAAGAGCAAGGGTGATCACTACTCAACACCCGACTCAATTCGAGAAACTTATCAAAAGTTACTTATGGATAATAAAATACGACACGGAACGATTCACGATTTGAGGCGGTCATTTAATACCATGTTAAAACAGCATGGCTATCCAGAGGATTGGATTTTGGAGATAATGGGTCACATGGATAACGATGTGAATCGGAATCACTATACGGGAAAACTTACTGTGGATATGTCTAAAATAGGCGATATTGCACTCTAAAGCGTGGCAACCTTTTGGCAACCTTTCCGAAAGATAGCCTATGAATCCCTAGAGTAGGGGACACCCATGAGTTATACCAAAATTTAGAGGAATAGAATTTGCTATGAATGAGGTAATTCAGGTAAAGGATACCACCATGCAATACAATGTAAAATCCTCGATTTTAGGTTTTGATCAAGTTTCAAAAGTTGAATTGAGCGAAATTGATGAACTTTTTTCAACGTTAAAGAGTTGCGATGATGACAATACAAGTTTTACGGTCGTTAATCCTTATATGCTTCGTGAATATTCTTTTGATGTACCCAAAGATATACGCGACTTATTGGATATCAACGAGGATTCAAAAGTGGTTGTATATAATGTGATGATTGTTCAAGATCCGCTTGATGAATCACGTATTAATTTTATGGCGCCGTTGATCTTTAATCAGGGCAACGGGTCAATGGCGCAAGCCGTTTTGGATTCGGAAGCCCACTCTGAGTTTGGCGTGGCTGTTTCGTTAAAGACATTTCGACCATAACATCGCCTCTGTACCAGAGGTATAAGGAACACTTTGCCTCTTTCTCGCCTCAATACGCAGCAATTTACCGCTGCAACTGCTCCCTATGGTCATAATCTTATCATTGCCTCAGCAGGTACAGGTAAAACATCTACAATTGTGGGTCGTATTGGCCATCTTCTCTCGCAAAACGTTAAACCAGAAGAGATAATGCTGCTTACTTTTACCAATAAAGCAGCGGCAGAAATGGTAGAGAGGGTTGCGGAACTTTTTGGTAAAGAGATTGCTTCAAAAATCGATGCTGGGACATTTCATGCGATCAGCTATCGGTGGTTAAAGCGTAAAGAGGGCAAAGTCGTTCTCAAGCAGCCTCGCGAGCTCAAAACTTTATTTCGCAGTGTTTATGAAAAACGGATTTTTACCCATATCGATTGTGCGACACCGGCATATGGGGCTAATTATCTGTATGACGTTTATTCCTATTATCAAAATACGGAGATTACAACCAATTTTGAGGAGTGGATACTTACCCGTCAAGATGAGCATGCCGTTTACGCCGCAATCTATGCAGACATCATCGATGAGTTTGAAGCTCTGAAAAAAGAGTACGGTTTCGTCAATTTTAATGATCTTCTATTGCTTATGCGTATTTTAGCATCTCAGAATGATTTAGGGTACAAAGAAATTTTGATTGATGAATATCAAGATACGAATGCCCTTCAAGGAACTCTTGTTGAGGCGATGAAACCGCCGTCTTTATTTTGTGTAGGTGACTATGACCAAAGTATCTATGCTTTTAACGGGGCAGATATCTCAATTATTGGTTCATTTAGTAAAAAACACCCTGATGCACAAGTATACACCCTCAATAAAAATTATCGCTCCACTATTCCCATTCTCTCTTTAGCCAATAAGGTCATTGCGTACAACGAGCGTATCTATCCCAAAGCATTGGAAGTCACACGTACACAAGAGGCGCAAAGCCCTGCATTGCTTATTTATGAAGAGTTGTTTGACCAATATCATGGAATTGCACGTGCTATTGGCGATTCTTCAACGAATCGAGAAGAGATAGCGGTTATTTTTCGTAACAATGCTTCGGCAGACGGCATCGAGGCTACATTGCGAGAACTTGGAATCGCATGCCGTAGACGGGGCGGTGTGAGTTTTTTTGATTCCAAAGAGATTAAAGCGCTTTTGGATATTTTTACGCTCATGGTCAATGAATCAGATATGATGGCCTTTATCCATCTTTTTGACTATGCAAAAGGAATCGGAAGCGCCATAGCCAAAGAGCTTTTTGTTGCATTGCAAAAACTGGGACATGGGTCATTTTTGCGAGGGCTTTATAATCCCGATACCTCCATTTCGAATCCTTTTGAAAAACGGCGTTTAAACCATCAGTTAGGATTGTTTGATGACTATGCGGAACTTGGAAGTGCAGGTCGATTTGCCAAACTTGGGTTAGACCCAAATTTTATGAGTAATCCGATTTTAAAACATGCCAAATTAACCAAAGAGTCGGCGGCGTTTTTACATGATCTTTTTATGCTGTTTCGTAAGTTAAGAGATGTAAAAGAACCCAAAGAAGCGGTACAAAAGATTGCTGTCTCTGCTTTATATGGGCATGTGATCGAATCGCTGTCTCATAAACGCGCAATGACTGAAAACGGTTCTGTGGATGAAAAGGTCAAAGAAGAATCTAAAGAGCGTATTCGTCGTAAATGTACCCTTTTGTTTGAGCTCTCCAGGCCCTATAAAGAGCTTGAACGTTTTTTGAATGCCATGGTATTAGGTTCACAGGATTTAACTCAAGGTGAAGGGGTACATCTTCTGAGTATTCATGCATCAAAAGGGTTGGAGTACGAGGAAGTATATGTCATTGACCTTATGGACGGACGATTTCCCAACCGAAAACTTATGAGTCGAAGTGGCAGTATCGAAGAGGAAAGACGACTCTTTTATGTGGCGGTGACAAGAGCAAAGGACCGCTTATTTCTGAGTTATGCCAAATACGATAAAATTAAGCAAACAAGCTTCGTTCCCTCACAATTTATTTATGAGGCAGGAATGATCCCAAAAGATGAAGCTTACACAAAGATGATCGAAAAAGACGAGGCGCAATAAGCATCTTCTTTTAATGTCGTCCTTGGACGGCATCTCCCATTGACCACATTGGTAAAAAGATTCCCAGTGCCAGCAAAATAACCATACCCGCTATCATAAAGAGCATGATCGGTTCGATTGCTTCTGCAAGACCATCAATAATGGCGTCAAAGCGCATTTTATAGTATTCCATGACTTTTTGGAGCATTGAATCAAGCGAACCGCTTGATTCTCCGGCAGAAATCATTTGGATAATCATATTTTCAAAAAGGTTTGTCTCTTTAAGCCCCAGATGCAATGCTCCACCTTTTTCTACGGTCGAACGTACGATAAGCAAACGTTCCCGCAAGGGGAGGTTGTCGATCATCGCGACAGACGTTTCGAGCGCTTCAGCAATAGGGATCCCAGCACGTACAAGTTCTGAGAAAACGAGAGTAAATCGGCTAAGAGTGGAAAACATAATGATGTTTTTGATCAAATAGAGTTTGAGAAGCGTTTGATGCCATTTGTACTTAAAGTCTTTGTTATGATCCAACATATAGCGAAATGCTATGAAAAAGGCGAATAACCCCGCTAGTACATACAATCCATAGGTATTAAAAAGATGCTCTAAGAAGAGGAGAATCAAAGTTGGTACCGGAAGCTCTGCACCAAGTTGTTCAAAAATAGTTTTAAATTGCGGAACGACGTACGAAATCAAAATTGTAAAAGCAACGGCCATAGCGATCATGACGTTTCGCGGGTAGGCCATAGCTTTTTTAAACTTGATGATATTTCGTCGAATTTCTTCAAGCATATCGGCGAGCTTATGCAATGCTTCTGCCATATTTCCAGTTTTTTCTCCCAGTTCAATCATTGCCAAAGTCAGCGTACCTAGCTCAAAACTGTACTTTCCGGCTGTATGTGAAAGACTGTGTCCGGAGTTAATATCTTCTGCCATTCCATCCAAAACAGCTTTGAGGGTTTCATCGCTTGTCGCCTGGGCAATTTCATGCATTGAATCATGGATAGAGATACCGGCATTGGTCATAACGGCCAGTTGACGTATAGCCGCAATTAAGTTGTCCTGCTTTAATTTTCGTTTTTTAAAATTGGCAAGAAGATTATCTTTAAATGCTTTAAATTGATCTTCGAGTGGAGGAGCAGTCTCAACGGCTTTTAAAATCATACCGGAATACTTTATTTTAGCCAGGTATTGCGCCTCTTTTTTATGTTCGGCATATACCCCATAATCGGTTTTTTTACCTTTACTGAGAACAGTTACGAGAAAGTACTTCATCCTTTGGCCACCTTTAATATTTCATCTATTGTCGTGATACCTTCTATGGCTTTATTCATCCCATTTTCAAACATTCCAATGAAACCTTCTAGTTGTGCCAGTTTCAAGATTTCATCTTTGGAACCCCCACGCGCGATTAGACTGGATAATTGCTCAGAGATTGGTAATACCTCACAAATCATTTCGCGTCCCATATATCCTGAGCCGTTGCATTCTTTACACCCAGTTCCAGCATGAAAGATCGTTCCGGCAGGGATAAGCTGACTATATTCTTCACGTAAAGAAGTGGGTATCTCCACTTCTTTCTTACAATAGCGACAAATCTTTCGTATAAGCCGCTGTGCTTGTATGGCAACCAGTGCACCGCTTATAAGATAGGGTTCGATACCCATATCTATCATACGGGGAATAGCACTAATGGCATCATTGGTATGGAGAGTTGAGATGACTAGGTGACCTGTTAAAGCCGCTTTAATAGCAATTTCAAGTGTTTCATGATCGCGGATCTCTCCAATCATGATTTTATCGGGGTCTTGACGTAAAATGGAACGCAGTGCATCGGCAAAGGAAAGACCGACTTTTGGATTGACTTGCACTTGTTGTATCAGGTTCATCCGATATTCAACCGGATCTTCTACGGTTATGACTTTGTCTTCGACATTTCGCAGCTCATTGAGTGCGCCGTAAAGAGTAGTTGTTTTACCGCTTCCGGTTGGTCCTGTAACGAGGATAATACCAAATGGAGTTTGCAGTGACTTTATCAGTTTTTTATAGCTTTCTTGATCCATTCCCGATTCTTCAAGCTTGACCAATGCTTTGGTCTTATCAAGAATACGCATAACGATAGATTCACCATAAAGAATGGGCAATGTTGAAAGACGAAAATCAAATTCTGCATCCATGACCAATGCCGAAAATCGACCATCTTGTGGTTTACGACGTTCAGCAATATCAAGGTTTGCCAACAGTTTAATACGAGATGCCAGCGGTGGATAAATGTCACGGTCAAAGATAAAAATTTCACTTAGTTTACCATCGACCCTTCCACGAACAACGCAGTTTTTTTCGGTTGGTTCAATGTGGATATCACTGGCACGTGCTTTGATACAGGCTTTTAGGATAACGTCAATAAGCTGTAAAATTGAAGAAGCTTCTTGTTGCTCTTCAACACTGCCTATATTACGTAATTCATTGCGGATATTGTTAACAAGCTCTTTAACACTGTCTTTTAACTCAATTTTGAAAAGATAGGCTTGAATCTGTTTTTCGGTCGCTATAGCTACTTGTAATGATTTGCGCGGGAAAAGACGTTGTATAGACTCTTGCGCTTCAATATTAAGAGGGTCTGAAAAAGCGACGACAACATACATGTCGTCTTGTGAAATAGGCAATGCATTGAAACGTTTTAATTGAGCCGTCGGAATTTTTTCAACTAAGCGATAATCCATATCTATGGAGTCCAAGTCAATGAAAGCTAGCTCAAGACCCTCTGAAAGAAGGCGTAATATGGAAGATTCGTCTAAAAAATGATAGTTTTTAATAATAGAAACTTCATATTCGCCTGACCGAATATGTTCTACAATAAAACGTTTAACAAAATTGATAGAAATTGCTCCAACTTTGGTTAAGGTTTCTAAAATAGTGTCGTCTTGTACACCTCTAGAAATTAAGCGATCAATTTGCTGTTGAGAGATATGGTTCTTGTTTAATAAATCATGCGTTATACGATCCATATCAGTCCTATTTATTGGTATATATGATGTTTTGTTAATATTTTATCATAGTATTCGTCAATAGCAAATGTTTTAATCATATCGACTTGAATCGTATAGAGTTTATAGCTTTGTCGCGGATTATTGGCATCGGTATATTCTTTTACAGTATTGCTTGGTTGGGGATTTTTGCAATATAAATCAAATATCCTTGAAAGTAGATGTGAGCTAATCGGCAATTTAAGCTGTTTTAGAGGATAGCCATCATACAAAGCTTGGATAAGAAGCCTTTTTTGCATTATTAAGAGTGAAAAGTAGGAAGCATTAGCACGCGCTTCAGGACTTTGATTGAGAGTCTTTAGCGGAGTATTGAGGCGATCGATTAGATCCGCATTTAAACAAGAAAACGCATAAAGAGAAGTGTAGGCTTCATTTGGCTGAATGAGTTTAAAGTTTTGAATTCCAACCGCGCATGCCTGAGCATATGCACCTTTTTGATACAGCTGAAGCATTTGCTTAGAAATATCACCATGAAGAGAAGAAACAATAAGTACAGCAGTAAAAAAGAATTTTATCATCTGGAAGGCTCTTTGTTTAAGGTGTCTAAATAGTTTTTGGCACTTTGTGAATTAGAGTTGGAAATATAAAGTTGCAAGGTCTTTTTTGCTTGATCTTCTTTCCCAAGTTTAACCAGTGATTTGGCAAAAATAAGCCAACTCTCCTCCATAGTACTACTAATAGCGTTTGTTTTTAACGCATAGTTATAAGATTCGGTGTAGTTTCCATGATCATAGTGGTATCGTGCAATGTAAAGTCCTAAATTTGGATTTGAGTTATTTTTAAAACGTTCTTCAAGTTCATGGATATCAAAGGCAGCATCATCGCGAGTTATAGAGGTTGACTTGCCTTTTACGACAGGTTGTACTTTAGGCATTACTGGGGGTTGTATTTTTGGCTCTTGGACGATAGGAGAAATTGCTGGAATTACATTGGGAATGAGTCGGCTTTTGTTAGAGATAACAGGGGGATTAGCAGTAGCTTCAGCCGTTGGAATGGAGGCAGGAGTCATAGATTCAATGAAATTCATCGATGGTTCCAATATCATTGCTTCTTCATTATTCACAGTAGCGATTGCAAGGGCAGGTTTTGCTTGCATTCTCTCTTTTTTTTGGGAGGCAGGAGATACGGTAACGGGATTGTCAAATAAATACGATGGTATCAGAATTCCTAAAGTCACGATTGCAGTAAGAAGCAAGCCATAAGGTAATATTTTTTTAATTTTATATTTGAGCCAACGCTTTTCTAATTTAGAGACATCAAGCACGGATAAGTCCTGTGTGAATAGCTGCCATTTCAATCCATTTCGTATTTAAAGCATTGTATTTGATTTTTGATGGATAATGTTCTTCATACCAAGTATAGAGACTAAAAAGAGCAAACATAAGTTTATTGGATTCTCGATAGTTTCCACGCGTGAGTTTGGTGATGAGTTTAATATTTTTGTCATTAATCATATTCGCTACATCAAAACAATTGGCCTTCAAGAGTTTTTTCTGTATGTATATTTTAAGTTCTTCATATGAGGCATTTTCAAGTTCTATACTTTCCCAAATACGTGTTTGAAAGTGCTCTTTGGCAATAATGTCTTCATTGTCTGTTTTGTGCAGGGTAATTACAAATTTGAGTGCACGAGCGTCTGAAATAAGGCGAATCTTTTCCATAAGTGAAGGGCTGTAAAGTTGTGCTTCATCAAGTAAAACAATGGGAGTGACAGGGTAATTAACTGCAGTTGAAAGTTCTAAAAAATTGGTCAAGCTTAGAGACTCTCTACTGGCATAAGAATATATTTTATGGGCTAAAACTCTTAAGAAATCATTTTCATCAATGATTGGAATATCAATCATACAGACTTTCTGATGTTTGGATAGGTCATGATGAAGTTTATGAAGCAACATACTTTTACCGGTCCCAGGTCTTCCATAAAGTAAAATCATCTTAAGAGGTTTTTGAACGGAAGTCTTAAGACTTTGGTACATATGGGATACACTGTCAATTTGCACGTAATCTTTTGGATTGACTATGTCTATGAAAAGATCACGCGGTTTCGAAAAAAGAGAAGGCTCCATTTATTATTTGCTATTCTCAGTCAATTCTTTTAATTGTTTGATTTCTGCATCAGACTGTTTTAGGGTCGCTTTACGTTCAATAGCTTCTTTTTCTATTGATGTTCCCATTCGGCTATAGCCTAGATCTGTAAGACTCACATTTGAGCCATCTTTTTTAACGATATGTGGTTCGATAATAATAACCATTTCTTCCGTTTTTTTAGTAATTCCCTCAGATTTAAAAAGCCATCCTAATACAGGGATATCACCTAGAAGTGGAATTTTGTTTCCGGTCATGTCATTTCTCGTACCAATGAGGCCACCCATAATTACAGTGCTACCATCTTTAACGGTCACAACGGATGACATTTGACGGCGGCTCAAGTCCGGTGGCATATCACGAACTGTGCCATCTGTTTTTAGTTGGCTTGCAACCTCGGATATGGAAGGATTGATACGTAAAGTTATACTGCCATCATTCGAAATTTCGGGGGTAATATCCAACAACACACCTGCAAATACAGAACTTACTACTTGAGTTGTGCCACCAACTGTTCCACCTCCACCAGCTGAACCTGCCATGGAATTTTCAGTTCGGTAGAATAGTTCCGTCCCTGAAGTTATAAGCGCTGGTTGATTATTCAGTGTCAATATTTTCGGATTGGAAACGGAACGGACATCACCTTGAGTTTTTAAAAACTTAATTACCTCATTTAGACTAGCTTTTGCTCCAAGTTGAAAAACACTTCCAATATTACGTGGCATTGATCCCAGAGTAACTGTTTCAATATCACTTATTATATTATCTCTGGCAGTACCGGTAAACTCGGTTATGTTTTTGGTATTGTATAGATTAAATCCTAGATTTACATTTTGCAAAGCATACAGTTGCGCCCAATCGATACCCGTTGAGCTAGCATCAGAAAATGTGACACTGTAGATTTTTACGTCAATCATAACTTGAGTTTGCATCTTTTTTTCTAAATCTTCTATGTATTTATCGAGACGTTGCATTTGCTTATTGGTTGCGGTGACTGTGACCAGTCCTGCATTTTTATTTATGTAGATGTGATGAACATCACTGCTGTTTTGGTCTAATGCATTATTTTGTCTATAGCTATCTTCAGGGCGATTAAGAATACTTTTGATTTCCTCATTTAGCTTATTCCAAAAGGTGACTTCATCTGTTGAGGTGATATTGGTTCCAGATGCAGAGGAAGCACCACTCATACCTCCACCCATGGCACCACCCATCATACCACCAGTGGCACCACCCATCGTACCACCAGTGGCACCACCAGGTGCCATTCCTGTATTAGAACTCAAGCGGATATTGGTACTGGCATTCCCCTTGCGTTCTCCAGCGATATAATTAACATGGTAGGTTTTAGTTGTTAAATAAGCAATTTTTAGAACATTGTTTTGAAGCGTATATTGAAGATTATTTTCTTTGATGATTAAGTCAAGAACTTCATTGATCGTCAAGTTTTTCAGATACGTTTTGTTCATCTGTTTTTTGAGGATATTTTCAGCTTCTTCATCCGTTACGATGACACTCATACCGCATTCATCACTGATCTGATCGATGAAATCACCGACACTGGTCCCTTTAACGGAAGCGATATTGAAAATAACTCATAGGTGCAGTCAGCGTAAGCTGATGTTGTTAGGAGTGTAGCTGTAGCAACGGATAATAAGAATGCTCGTGCATTTAAAGTAAATACTGGTCTCATGGTGCTTCCCTATTTGGTATTAATTTTGATATTAGTATTTTGCTTACTGATAAATAAGATCAGTTTTTGACCTTTACTACCAGATAACAAAATCGAATCTGGTTTTATCTCAGCTAATGTATAGCTGCGAACAGCATCATTCATACGATACCATTTTCCATTTATGAGGGCAGATTTATTCATCAAGCCCTGTAGACGTAACGGCTCTTCCACAATTTGTGCAACTAGAGGCATGCTAGGAAGTCCACCTAATTTAGGAGGTGCTAAAAGCTTTATGCCACCATTCCCATCTTTGAGTGCAAGGGATACATATTTTATAGGATCATTGAGTGAATTTATAAACCCATCCGCAACACCGATCCTTGATGGAAGAATTGCTTGAATTTGTTCATCTACCCATGCCACTTCTTTATCGCTCTTAGCTTGTAGAACTGTAACATTTCCAACAGACGGTAAGGTCATTGGAGTATTAATAGGATTAGACGCCTGAAGTGTCAGTGTTAGAACAATTGAGGTGATAGCAAGTGTTTTCATTGTCGTACGATCCCCCATACTGAGATGTTTAAATCACTTGTTAATTTTTTATCTGCTGTTAAATCCATATCATGAAGATCAACAACAAGATAGCTTTGTTCTAATGCATTGATGAACTTTAGGGTATTTTTGTAGGCTCCCTCTGCCTTGATACTTATGTCTAGGACATGTCCAAATGCGCTATTGTCCATTGTAAGTGTATTTCCAAAGTTAAGTAATTTAACATTATAAGTGCGTGCGTATTTGGAAACTGAATCCAAATAACCACCCCATACTTTTTCATCATAATAGAGTGATGAAATTTGTTCAAGCTGATCTTTGATGTAGTTGTTGTATTGAATGTAACGCTGTTCTTCCATTTGGATAGCAACGGTTTCTTGTTCAATTTGAGCAATTCTTTCAACAGGATTAGCTTCTAAGTAATTTTTATCATGAGAGAGATCGCTCTCCATCTTAATGGCTTTTTCATGGGATATTTTGAAAGACGCTTCAGAACTTTCCCATAAAAGAAGATATGAAAATGCAAACAACGAAGCGAAGATCATTACAAACATCATCATTTTATCGCGTTCACTTTTCGACGAAAGTGCCTGATCTAGAGTATAGAGGTAGTTCTCGATATTAAATTTCATTTGAGTACCGCCTTGAGCTCACTAAGATAAGACGAAGTGTTGCCATCATAGGAAATTAACTGAAGATCAAAATCATATCGATCTCTTTTGGTATCGGTTAAATGTTTGAGAAGTGCGGTAATGTCTTGTGTTTTTGCAGCAGTAAGCATAAAATTAAACGTTTTCACGGTTGAGTTGCTCTCTTCACTGTACCCCATGGATTGTAATTTGACACGATACTGATTGAAACTGCGTGTAAAATCAGCTGCAATTTTGGCTTTCATAGGATAGTTGACTTTTTTGTCATGAACTTGAGTTAAGGTGTCTTGCTTTTGCTTATAAGCTGTTTTTTGGGCATCCAAAAGTGTTTGAGCGGCATTTTTGTTTGCCGTTTTCAAATTAATGATTTGCTCGCGGGTTATTTTTTCAATATGTACTTTTTCATATTCTTGATTCATAAGAGCATAATGAAACTCTTCAACATACGACAGTCCCCAATAGGTACCTGGATAAAGCAATGCCGCTGCCAAAGAAGCTGCTACAACTAAAATGAGCTTTCCGCTGTCACGTTTGGCAAATGGCGGAGGGCGGTGAAATATTGTAAAATTACACTCGTAGCGATCTTCGGATTCAAGACGTGCGTAGAGATGCATTAATTGATGAATTTGATCGACAACCTTATCAGCTGTTTTAAATCCGTAATCAAATTCAAACGGATGTGCTTTGAGCCCAAGATAGGTTTGTGCATACTCATCCAAGCCGCCGATACTACCGACAGATGTACCTGTGTATATAGCATCAAACTGCTTTATTTCAAAAGCCCGTTTAGCATAAGTGATAATATCATTAATGTGGAGAAAAACCTCTCCAAAAAGTTTGAAAAAAGCTTTTTGATATTCTGAATTACTTGGGTTCAATCCTTGCATCGATAAAATATTTTCAAAACTTTCTAAATCAATTACTTCACCCAGTATCTCAGAAAAACGCTCATGCATTTGCTTTAGAGAGTATTTCAGGGATTTCGTATAGACGAATTCTTGATCTCTGTAAATCGTAAAAAATGCGTCATTTTCTTGAAAGTAGACAAATCCGTGAGTTCCACTGCTGTCTAATATTTCTTTGACATAAAGTGATTTTAGTAATAGCGGTACAGGTACGATTTGATCAATGTATTTGATGGCTTGAACAGTTGGAACAAATTCTTGTTCCAATGTAAGAGGATCTACAATAAATACGTGGTAAAAACGCTCGCTTTCTGTAGAGCTGTGAATAGCTTCAATGTACTGAAATTGGTATTCAACCGCTATATCAAGGGCCAGTTCTTCATAAACTTTATTCTCTAGGGCATCGTACACATCATCTTCAGGGACATTTTTACTAATACCGATTAAAGCAGAGATAAATCCCTTAGTATTTAAAAAAGAGACAGCGTACTGCTCTTTTGAAAATGACGGTGAAGCAATGCTAGAAATGCTGTTTAACGTACCAACACAAAAGTCTTTCCGATAAGGATTGGCTGATATGATAGTTGAAAACGTTTGCTGTTTGCTCATCCTATTTTCCTATTTAAAATGTATCAATGTCATGCCGCAAAAGTCATTCTCTCGGTAAAACTCAATCCGATAGGTTTTTGCCTCTTTGTCGATTGAGTACTTTGGATCAAAATCTTTTAGTGTAACATGGATATTACTTTCATCTTTTTTACTTTCATGGGTAAATCCGATGATATTTGTTCGTGTTAGTGACTTATTAATAATGCTAACATCGGCTGTTATTATGTATTCTTTAGCAAAATCAAGTTTTTCTACTTTACCATCAATCTCTATACCTATTTGCTCACTACATTGCCCAGGCGCATGAACACTTGGCGATAGCGATGAAATCTTTTGATTCCCAATATAGAGATTGTACTTTCCTCCATCTTGCAGCATACCTCCTAGCGGATGGGTAAAGCTGAAACCATTACTCTTTGATTCTAGCGGAATAAAACTTAAATCTTTTCTTAAGTTTTCTAAACTTAGATTGATTTTGTTATTAATTGTAACATTGCCATTGTTTTTTATAATCTTTTTTAGATTTTCAGCGGTTAATTCAAAGGGGCGCTGATAAGAAATTCCCATATACTGCATATATCCCTCAATAGCCCTGAGTTGATAAAAAACTTTTTCTTCTAAGGTAGGCAGATTTTTGGAAGTTTCAATTGCAAAAGCTGGTTTGTTATTATTGATGGCAAAAAATGTTAGAGAATGCTTCATTGCTTCATCATCAAAGCGAGTGTTTGTATTACGTACATCAAAAATGTGATGATCTTGAATCAATCCATCATTGAGTCCTTGGCTGACTTGCGAAGCGATAGTGCTTAGGTCCTTATATTGGTGATCACAGTCCAAAGTCCCTTGGTCTATTACGCAAGTTTGCCCCCAAGCTCCTGGATTAAAGATAGTATTTTTGTATTCTTTACGGTAAAAACCATGCCCGTCATGTAAATTGAGGATAAGGTCAACTTGCGGGTCGGTTATTATTTTTTTCAGTTCATTAACAATGGGATAATCTGCATCACTAATGTCTATATCTGCAAATTTTCGATTCATATCGCCATTGATACCGCGACTGTTCATCATAATGCTTTTATGATTTAAATTAGGTATAACCCATAGATTTCCCTTGGTTATTGTGTAATATTGGGCTAAGACAGATGCTGCAAAATAACTTCCGGGTTCGTTACCGTGGATACCGCCTATAACGAAAAGGGTAGGCCCTTGCTCTGAGGAGGACTCATGTTTGATAAGAGAAAAAGGGAGGGCTTGTGTAAGTGAGTTTAGTAGAAATAGAGAGAGTAACAACCGCATCTTATTGCTCAGAAATAATGGAAATAGTATGGTCGTTATTGAGTAAGAGCATTAGCACTTTTTGTCCGGAAAAATTATGGCTATCACTGGTGTAAGTTTCATCAAAAGTCACCATATATAAATTTGGGCGTTCACCGGGGTAGGGGATAATATTGAGATTTGAAAAAAGAATTTCTTTGGACTCTTTTTTATCAAAAATACGTTGTTTGTAATTTTTAAAATCATAGTATTCCATTCCATCGTAACGTACAAAAGTGGTATCATAAAAAGAAAGGTAAGCTTGAAAATCGTTGTATTTCCATGCATATCTCCATTTATACAGTTGCGAGGTGATTGTTACGTAAGGGGAGGTTGCATGTTCTCTTAGTTTTGAATCAATTAATAATATCGTATTTTTGTAATCGATGGATTGATCTAAGCCTGTGAGCTCATCGTTATTGATAGCGATACATCCTTTGGTAAAGTTGTCACGATCTCCTTCTAAGGGGACACCGTGAATCCAGATACCGGAACCGTTTTTACCGCGAATACGATCATAAAGATTAGGGTAAGAAGTAACAAATGCCATTGGACCGTAAAAAGGGTTGACGGTATTGAGTTTTTGCGTTATGGTATAAGCACCAATAGGGGTTCTTCTGTCCCCTTCATTTACTTTGTCACCATCATATTTTCCGGTAAATGCGGGGATAGTTTTTAGAAGAGTAAAACGTTCATTTTTATCTTTTCGATAAAGGTTAAGACTGGAGTGATCTTTTCCGCAAATTAAAAGAGAATTAGTGGATTCATAATAGCCAAATCGGAGGTCTTTTTGAGCGAGTTTTATTTGCCAAAAGGAAGGATCCGAAATGCCGTGGTCAATCTCTTTTTGTATGGCGTTCATTCCACCACTACGGTAAAGGTCCATAACCTCGCCTGAAAATAAAGAGGTAATGAAGATGGGAAGTAATAAAAGTTTTTTTACCATTCGTATCCTAAATCGCTTAAGAACTTTTTATCGGTGCTCCACCCTTTTTTAACAGAAACAAAAAGTTCCAAATAAACAGGTTTAGAAGCAAGCCGCTCAATTTTTTCACGCGCACTTTTACCGATGCGCTTGATGGCAACACCGCCTTTTCCGATAATGATCCCTTTTTGGGACTCTTTTTCAACAATGATCGTAGCGCGGATGTGTTCAGTGGGTGCGTCTTCATCAATTTTATCGATTAATACGTCAGATTCATAGGGGATTTCATCACTGATGTTATCAAAAATCGCTTCACGTATAAACTCTTTATAAATAGTCCGTATCATCTCAGTCGTAATGTTTTCGGGGTCATAGAGATAAGGGGATTCGTTTAGATGTTTGACGATGGTATTGAGTAAATCTTCTTTACCCACATTTTTGGTTACTGACATGGGGATGAGAGCTTCAAACTTATCGCTGTATTGGTTATATTCACCGATTTTTTTAAGAAGATCACTTTGGGAAATTTGGTCGATTTTACTTAGAACAATAATGTGTTTACGTTTGTCGCCATTGATCTCCAAAAATTTTTCATAAAAACTTGTTTTATCCGATGCCGGTGCCAAATAAACAACAATATCACAATCTCCGATAGCTTTTAAAGCTTCTTCGAGCATGTACTGGTTGAGAAGTTTTTCAGCTTGATGAAGACCTGGGGTATCTACAAAAATAATCTGATCATCATTGTGCATGACGATGGCATTGGAGCGTTTGCGTGTTGCATTGGCTTTTTGGCTGACCAGGGCAATTTTTTCACCTAAGATCCAATTCATCATGGTGCTTTTTCCAGCGTTTGGACGCCCGATTAGAGCTACGAACCCGGCCTTACTCACCTTTGATCTCTACGTGAAGGGTTGCATGGATACCATGCCCTAATTTCAAATCCAGATCATGCGTACCGACAGTTTTGATACCATGTTTCGCATCCAGTTCTTTCTTATCGATTTCAATTCCGTGCTGTTCTTGCAGTGCATGGGTGATTTCATCTTTGGTAACGGAACCAAAAAGATGGCCTGTATCGCCTAGCTTTTTAGTAATCACCACTTTAATATTAGCCAAAGTGGTTTTGATAGCAGTGAGACGTTCAATTTCTGCTGCGTCATTCGCTGTTTTTTTGCGCTGGTCTGATTCGTATCGTTTTAATACTTCATTGGTTGCAGCAAGGGCGAGCCCTTTTCCGATAAGGAAATTTTTGCCATAACCATCTGCTACGTCTTTTATTTCTCCGGATTTACCGACACCTTTGACGTCTTTGGTTAGTAATACTTTCATAATGCTCCTTGATTAACCACGAATGGTTTTACCGCTGTAGGCGACGATACCGCCATAAAGATTGGAAGCTTTTAAATAGCCCATATCTGTCAAAATACGCTGACAATGGGCACTTCTGCTTCCAACATGACAGTAAACAATAATATGCTCATCCATACTTAAGTTGGCTTCGGTTAATGTTTGAAAGAAGTTGCTTGTTGGTACAAGGACATCCGTTCCTTCAATTCGAGCGGATTTCCACTCCATCCATTCGCGCACGTCAACGAGTTTAAAATTAACCATTCCCAATTCACGTGCTTCCAAGAGAGATGTTAGCTCGTCAGCATCAATATTTTGTTTTTTAAGTAAATATTCACACTCTTCGGTGGTAAGGCCACGTGAATGTTGGTGTGTTACTTCTTGAAGCTCTTCGGTTTTTGCTTGCGCTGCTGCGTATTCAGGTGTACAAAAAATTTGGCAATGGCAAACACCGTCAACGGGGATTTCATGCTCTAACGCCGGTTTACATGGGCAGATACGGTCTTCTTCTTTGTTCCCAGTGATAAAGAAACAAGGGCAGTAGCGCTTTCCGTGCATCATTTTATTGCGCGTTAAACCTAGTTGAATACCTTCGTTGATTTGAGCATCAGGATTGTAAACAAAACCAAATTGACTGCAAACTTTATCTGTAAATTTGATGGTTTTTTCAAGTTCGGTTTTAAACTCAACGGATTCTGGATCGATTTTTGTAATAGTTGTACTCATAATATATCCTTATTTATTTTTTCGTGCTTTTCCAGCAATGATAAAGCGAAGTGCATTGAGTTTAATAAATCCACCGGCATCTTTTTGATCATAAACAGAATCTTCTTCAAACGTACAATATTCAGGATTGAATAAAGAAAGATCTGAGGAACGTCCTACAACGTAAACACCGCCTTTGTAAAGTTTTAAACGGACGCTTCCACGAACATTTTCTTGTGTCTTATCGATAGCGGCCTGGAGCATTTCACGTTCAGGAGCAAACCAAAATCCATTATAAATGAGTTTTGCATAGCGTGGCATTAACTCATCTTTGAGATGTGCTTCTTCACGGTCTAGTGTCAATGATTCTATTGCACGGTGTGCTTTTAGCATTAAAGTGCCGCCCGGTGTTTCGTAGCATCCGCGGCTCTTCATTCCTACAAAACGGTTTTCAACGATATCAGCACGTCCGATACCGTGGCGTCCTGCGATGATGTTGAGTTGTTCCAGCATTACTGCAGGGGAAAGTGTTTTGCCATTTAAAGTAACAGGGTCACCTTTTTCATAGCCAATTTCAATGTATTCAGCCTTATCGGGAGCATTTTCAGGTGAAGTTGTCCAGCGCCACATGCTCTCTTCCGGTTCTGCGGCAGGATCTTCAAGAATACCGCCTTCATAAGAAATATGCAAAAGGTTGGCATCCATTGAATACGGGGATTTTGTACCGCTCATTTCGATTTTAATACCGTGCTCTGCGGCATATGCCAATAATTTTTCTCTGGAATTGAGATCCCATTCACGCCATGGAGCGATGATAGTGAGTGTACTGTCTTGTCCCAAATAACCCATCTCAAAACGCACCTGATCGTTGCCTTTGCCTGTTGCTCCGTGACTTACGGCATCGGCACCGGTAATACGTGCAATTTCTGCTTGGCGTTTTGCAATTAAAGGGCGTGCGATAGATGTCCCCAGTAGATATTCACCCTCATAGATGGCATTGGCACGAAACATAGGGAAAACATAATCACGGACAAACTCTTCACGCAAGTCTTCGATGTAAATATTTTCAGGTTTGATTCCTAGACTGATTGCTTTTGCACGCGCAGGTTCTACCTCTTCGCCCTGACCGATGTCTGCTGTAAAAGTGACGACTTCACAGTGGTATTCATCCTGAAGCCATTTTAGGATAACACTGGTGTCAAGGCCGCCAGAATAGGCCAGTACTACTTTTTTGACTTCTTTTTTCATTCATTATTCCTATCAATATATTTTCCACTAAGGTGGAGTAAATAGCGCGATTTTAGCAAAAAATAGATGAGTGTGCGGTTAAAGTTTGAAGTTGATAGAAGATACGGGGGAATTTTCAGTTGCTTTTAAAAAATTGAGTGTTTTTTTTATCTGTTTCAAAGAAGCGAAAGCAGTTGATTTCTCTGCTTCTATAAGGGTTTTGGCATGATTTAGTAAATAGGCAGCTTCTTCCATTTCTAAAAGAGATTCAAAATGCGGCATTTCATCAATAAGATGCGACAATGTTTCAAGTTCTTTAAGAATGATTGCTTTTTTAAAGCTGGTTAGCCACATTAGTACTCTCTCTCCATGCGTCAAGAAGTCCCTTCATCACTTGATTCACTTCATCAAGTTTGGCAGAATCATTATGGACATTTGCTTCCAAAAGAAGGACCAATTGGCGTTGATAAAGTCCTGCTAGATAATGAGCAATATCACCTTGATTGTAATCAAGAATAGTAATCAGCTCACTAATAACAGCGTTTGAGCGATTGATCCAATACGTTCGTCGTTCAATATCGGCATCATTGATAGAGCGTTTTGCTTGCATGTTAAAACGCAAGATACCCTCATACATCATCTGGATGAGCTTTTCAGGAGATTCGACTCCAATACTGTTTTGAGTATAGGTATTATAAGCAAGATTGTTGTTATACATGAAATTATCCTCAATTGTATTCATTAAAAATTTATGAATAAGTAAAATTTACCCTTTTATATCAAAAAGCATTCCTGTCACTTCTTGCATTTTTGGCAGTAATTGCTCTGCTTGTTCAAGCGGGAAACGTCTAAGGACTGCATTGCGCTGCGTGTCGATAACGGAGACATAAAATGAATCATCGTAACCAAATCGCAATGAAGTACTAAAAGGATCAAGAGACTTGTTAAGTTTCTCAATCAGGGCGTCCATACTTTCTTTTGAACTTACTTTGGTGGTTTTCGCATCAGTATTTGCTTCAGCTACTTTATCTTGATTGATTTGTGCTTTTTGCAGTTGCTGAACACTTTGGGCAGCAGGAACTTCTGTTGCTGCTGCTTTCGCAGTTCCCATTTGGGCTTGTTGTAATTTTGCTGTTGACTGTAAGACTTCCATAATGCTTCTCCTTTGACGCGATAGGCGTATTCGTTCTAAGTAAGGCTAAATCGACCGGTAAAATCAAAACTTTAATAATGAATCGATTTTACTATGCTAATCTTCCGTTTATGAAACGATATTGGAAACTTTTACGCAGTGAGCCATTGTTGGCTAAACTTTCTTTAATACAGTTAATTGCTTATTTTGGAGCATGGTTTAGCAATGTGGCTATTTACACGTTGTTGATTACTTTAGAAGTAGATGCTTCGATCATTGCTTTTGTGGCTGCGCTTCATTTCTTTGCAGGAGTGTTACAAGCGCCTTTGAGTGGTGTTATAATTGATCGGATTTCTCCTAAAAAATTAATGATACTGTTAACCATTATAGAAATCTGCTGTACGTTGATGCTGGTGAGTATTGATGAAGTGTCAAAATTACCGTTGTTGTATGCATTGGTATTTATCCGAATGGCAGCAGCCAGTTTCCAATTTACCCTTGAAATGTCCCTTTTACCACGAATTTTAAGCGGTAAATCGTTGCAAAGTGCGAATGAAATACATTCAATTATTTGGTCATTATCGTACACATTGGGTATGGCGTTAAGTGGGCTATTGGTTTACAGTGTTGGGGTGACGTACGCTTTTTTGTTGGATGCATTTTTATTTGTGATTGTACTCGTACTGCAAATTAATTTGCATTTGACATTGGCAAAAAGTGACAGTTCATCACGTTTCGGGACGATGATGAGAGATGCTTTGCGTTACATACGCAAAGAACGGATCGTTTGGCATTTGATGTTACTGCACTCGGTAGTCGCATTTACGGCTTTTGATGCCTTGGTTGCGTTGAGCGCGCAAAAGTATTATATGAATATTATTGCCGTATCATTGGGAATTGGATTAGTACATGCGGCACGTGCTGTAGGATTGGCGATCGGACCACTGTTTTTGGGAGAGTGGATAAATATCAGACGACTGGAATTTTTGTTGTTTGCCCAAGCTGTTGGTATAGGTTTATGGGCAGTGGCTATGTCTAATTTTTATGTTTCGCTGGCGGCATCGGTATTGGTCGGATTTACAACAACGACACTGTGGTCTTATACGTATACTCTGATACAAAAACACACACATTCTGATTATTACGGGCGGGTGGTTGCGTATAATGATATGATTTTTTTAACCGTAGGAGGGTTGGTTTCTCTTATGATTGGTTTTTTGGTTAAATTGGCATGGACGCTTGAATCAATCACTCTGGTGTTGGGAGGTGCATTTCTCATCGCAGCTTTTTATTATCGATGGTTGCGTCAACATTATGAACTACAGGAGATTGGGATATGACACAAAAAATGTATGTGTATGATGGAGGAGAAATTGATTTGTCTCTTGTGACCCGTTTGTACCCTGCAGCATTGATCAGTGCTGGAGGAGAGAGTGCACAGGTTTCTTTGGAATGGGCGGAGATGAAAAAAGAGCAGGTAACACTTGAGGCGTATGTTTTGATCTGCGATTTTGATCCTGTGGGAGAAGTGCCGGTTAATCGTGTGGAGATACGGTTTGAAACAAAAGATGAGCTTTTTGGGGCGATGAGTAAAATTTCTACTATCGTACAGTCTTAGCTGATTTTATTAAGTACTGCTTTTGGTATAATCAGTTCACAAGAGGTAAAGCTATGGATCACTATTTAATGAACAATCCATTATGTGGGTTATACATTACCGAAAATGCAGATGGTCTTTGTGCCGGTTTTGCTACCATAGCGGCATTGGGGATGAGCGGATGGGTATGTGAAATCACTTCTGATAGTACACATCCTTATGCCACTATCGACAAGATTTTGCATCTTTTGTTTGTTGCTTCTGCACAAAAAATAATCATTGGAGCTTCTTCGCCTGTTTTGTATGAGACACTGAAACATCATTTTGAATCATTTGATGTGCTCTTTGAGTCTTCATCTTTATCCTTTCATCAGCAAAACGAGCTTTTTGAGTCGGTGTTTGCATTGCGTTCTCTTTTGAATCCCATCGATCACCTAAGTCTTGAGAAATCTCCTAATGCTGCTATGGCTTTGGGTATTTTGTCTATGCATGTCAGCGATAGCAGTTTGCTCCCCTTTGTTGCTCCAACTGTATTACGGATGGACGGGTTGCTGAAAATGGGAAACAACCCTCTTGAACAGCTGGAAATGGTATCCCATGATGAGCGGGAAGCTAATATTGCCAAACTGTTTTTAAAGATGCGAACCTTTGAGGGACGACAACTCGGACGCTTTCGATTTGGCTTGCCGATTGTAGATATCAGTGAACTTAACGGACGCTATGAGCTTGTAGAAAAACTGCGTTCACATTGTGATTTTTTGGATCAAGAATTGGCTCTCTTGCCAAATATATCCCAATCATGGTCTATCGTACGGCTTCATAAGTTCTGGGATAAGGAAGCTCAAAAGTTATGTGAGGGACTGGAACGCTTAGCCCTCATAGATGAGTATTTTGTGAAGCATAATGTCGATGTACAGTTTATTGGGGCATCTATCATACGCGATTGGTGTTGTGAGTTTCGTAATAATTATAATCGGGCACATTGGCTTCAAGAACAAAATGCTTTTATTGGCTCTCTTCTTTTATGGGTTGCACAAATGGATGTCGCAGTTACGTCGGCTTTGGTAGCAAAACGATATGGTTTATGCCGTCCAACACTGGTTAAAACGCATAAAGACGAATCTTTTATTCAGGTCATGGGATTGCGACATCTGTTGGTCGAGGTGCAAGGCAATGATTATGTCCCCAATGATATAGTGATGGGAAATCGGGATTATCTGGATATGCCATACCCACAGACGGTGATGCTTGACCCAAGAGTTCATGATGGAGCGGATATTCATGGAGTATTGTTGTATGGTATTAATTCCAGCGGGAAATCATCACTGATGAAAAGTATCGGCATCGCCGTTGTTTTGGCGCAGGGAGGCTTCTTTGTCCCTGCTAAAGTGATGAAGTTTTCACCTTTTGAGGCATTGTATACACGTATCCTCTCGCGAGATAATGTCGTCAAATCACTTTCGACGTTTGGAGTAGAGATGCTCGAACTTAATACTATTTTTCATAATCTTACCCCTAAAACACTGGTTTTGGGGGATGAGATCAGTCACGGTACGGAAACACTTTCCGCGGTTGCTATTGTGGCGAGTACCATTTTGCAGCTTGCACAAAAAGATCCTCTTTTTATATTAACGACCCATTTGCATCAGCTTTCCATCGTAGAGGAGTTGACGAAACTTCGCAGTGTAGTCAATTTGCATCTCAGTGTCCATTATGATGAACAAAGTGACCGTTTGGTGTATGATCGTATTTTACGTGCAGGGCGAGGCAGCAGTGTGTATGGATTGGAATTTGCACAGTCTTTGCACATGCATGAGGGATTTTTGACCAATGCTAAACGCATCAGAGAAAATCTGGCGTCAGAATTTGAAGGACTTGAACTTCGGCAACAGCTTAAATCTCCGAAGGCAAAATCAATGTACGTGAGATTATAATTCGTGTTTATAATTATTAGTAAGGAAACCAATTGACTGTTATAGAGCTGTTTAAACAATTTATCGAATCCAAAAGCCAAACTCCCGAGGATGGAGGAATGCTTGATTTTATTGAGCACTATTTGACTGGATTTACGGCGATTCGTATTGACAAAGAAGGGGTTAAAAATCTCTTTGCCTATCGCCGTTTTGGCGAGGGTCCTCATCTGTGTTTTGCGGGACATGTGGATGTAGTCCCAGCTGGGGATGGTTGGACGACTGATCCCTATACTGCCACTGAGATTGACGGATACATCTATGGACGCGGTGCACAGGACATGAAAAGTGGACTAAGTGCGTTTACTCAAGCGCTCAAAGATACCGACCATTTTAACGGAACCCTCTCGATTTTATTGACATCGGATGAAGAAGGACCTGGAAAATTTGGGACGGTTGAAGTGTTGGCGTATCTCAAAGAGCATAATCTATTGCCTGATGCGGTTGTGGTGTCAGAACCAACCTGTGAAAAGACGTTTGGAGATGCGATAAAAGTAGGGCGACGCGGTTCGATAAACGGTGTACTCGAACTGCGTGGAAAACAAGGGCATGCAGCTTATCCTGAAAAAGCGATCAATCCGATTCATCAAATCGCAGAGATTTTGCCCAAGGTTGCCGGTGCATTTTTAGATCAGGGAGACGAATATTTTGCTCCGAGCCAACTCGTGGTAACCGATATTCGCTCCGGTATAGAGACGACCAATGTTTCACCAGGGAAACTCAAAATGATGTTCAATGTCCGCAATTCGACCAAGACAGATAAAGTAACCATCGAAGCGTTTATCGCACAGCACTTTGCCGGACTTGATTACACCCTGAGCCTCGATCAATCGGCAAGGCCTTTTGTGACCGATGCCGCAACACGGATTGTTCAAGTGTTGAGTGACTCGATTCGTGATGTGTGTGATATTACTCCTAAACACTCTACGGCAGGTGGAACATCAGATGCCCGTTTTGTAGCGACTTATGGAATTGACGTGATTGAGTTTGGCGTCATTAACGATACGATCCATGCACCCAATGAACGAACATCCATTCGTGAAGTAGAGCAGTTACACGGTGTTTTCAGTCGTCTTATTGCGCAATTTTGATAGAATATAAATGAAAAAAAAGGATATGTTATGAAAAAAATATTTATTTTACTGATGCTTTCTATTGGTGTGTTTGGTACAGAAATCACATGGAATACTTCATATGATCAGGCTCTTGCAAAAGCTAAAAAAGAATCTAAACCGTTGATGGTTTTAATTACAAGTGAAGAGTGCCGATGGTGTCGAAAACTGGAAAGTACAACGCTTAAAGACAAAGAGATCATTTCACGAATCAATACTAAATTTCAAGCGGTCAATGTGACAAAAGATAAAAGTATTTATCCCAAAAACCTAACAGCGAAAATGGTTCCTACGAGTTACTTTATCGATCCGTCCACTGAAAAAGTGATTTTCTCTATTCCAGGTTACTGGGACAGCGAAGATTATAATTCCGTTTTAGATGATGCTTTGCGTAAATACAAAAAATAAAGGATTTCCATGATGACAATAGTACAAACTCCCGATGCTCCTGCGGCAATAGGTCCATACTCTCAAGCGATGATTGCCAACGGTATGGTGTTTACCTCAGGGCAGATTGCTCTGACTCCTGAGGGGATAATGCTCACAGGCAATGTCAAAGAGCAATGTGCTCAAGTGCTTGCTAATCTCAAAGCGGTTTTGGAAGCGGCGGGAAGCTCAATGAGCCAAGTGGTTAAAACGACTATTTTTCTCGATAATATGGACGATTTTGTGGCGGTCAATGAGCTGTATGCAGCGGCTTTTGGAAATCATAAACCGGCACGCTCTACGGTAGCGGTCAAAACACTCCCTAAAAATGCATTGGTAGAGATTGACGCTATCGCGTTGGTTTAATTCTTCTTCAACACCTTCTCTTCATACACCTTCAATCCCCCTAGCAGCCAAAGAGCTGCTTTTTGAGTGAACAGATCACTTTTTAACATTGCTTCTTTTGCTTTTACAGCTGATAGGTCAGCAATTGAGCGGCTAAGCTCATCGGCACTGGCGAGTTTATTTTCAAAACGTCCTCGTGTGAGATGGGTGTATTCTTGAGCAGATTTGACCTCCATTTGCGCACTGAACAACATACTTTCTAGCGTTCCAAGTTCCTCATAGGCGTTGTCTATTTCCATCGTGACTTTGTTTTTATAATCTTCATAAATTAGCTGTGCGGAGAGTTTTTGTGCCTGTGCGGCTTGTATGGCATGAGAGTCGGACATTCCGTTAAACAAATTCCACGATGCAGCTGCTCCTGCGTAGCTTTTGTTGGCATTACTGTATCCATCACCACCCAGTTCCAGTGTGTTTCCTTGGTGTTTGATGGCACCTATGAGGGCGATGTTTGGATAGTAGCGGCTTTTGGCGAGGGTTATGTCGCTTTGAGCAAGATTGAGCCCTTTTGCCAGAGCTTTGAGGTCTTCACGTTCGCCTAGAGCAATATTAAGTAATTCGTCATGTGATGGGGTGGCGAGGGTGTCGGTAAAAGGGGTTGCTTCTTTGATATTACTATGGGTCAGATACGAGAGTTGGTTGAGGGCTTGGCGTTTATGGTTTTTGGCTTGAGAGAGTTTTGCTTCAACGCTGTGTTGTTTTGCCTCTATGGCGTAAAGCTCTGCAGGGGCTAGAAGTCCGTGATCGTAGAACCCTTTGGCTTTTGCATGGGCATCTTCCATCGCTTTTTTAGCTTCTAGGTGTGCTTGGATCGTACTGTCTGATGATATGACAGTGGCATACAGTTGTGTCGCATTCAGATAAAGGTTTCGTTTGAGATCGGAAACGGCTAGTCCTGCTTTCTCATGCTCAATGGCCGCTTTTTCATTTAGGGCGCTGATAGAAAATCCGCTGAAGAGGGGGTAGGTGATACTAAGAGCTCCCTCGGTATGATTTTTAGTCCCCATGGGGGCGGTTTGCGCTGTTGGAGAGTAGAAGGTGACACTGGGTGTTTCTTGAAAACGAATAGCACTGAGTGTTGCGTCGATGGTTGGGTAGTTTTTACCTTCTGTCATTTTGGCGTTTTCGTAGGCTGCTTTTTGCATTTGTTGTGCGCTTTGAACGGTGAGAGAATGGTTTAAACTATCAATTATTTCATGATAACTTTGTCCCCATACGAGTGTTGGAAGCAGAAGAGAGATCCATTTTTTCATGCGGTTTCCTTGGAAAATTTGTAAGGGATAAAGAGTAAGAGCACAAAGACAGAACCCAGCAGTCCCCAATATCCTGCATGGACAAAGGTGTTGTAAAATCCGTAGCTGTAGCTCATGAGGGCTTCGTAGTTGCCAAATACAGCGCTCATTTGCTCACCATTGATCGCCATTTGTTCTTGAGCGTTGGCTAGAAAACTGCTGAGATACTGTGTGTTTTGCAGTTCTTCCATGCGGGTGAAAGAGAGGTTTTTAAAATACTCCATATTGTTGGTGGCCAGTGCCGTACCGAAACTCCCTCCGACAAACCGTACATAGTCCATAAGGACAATGGCTAGCTCGCTTTTATGGGCAGGGGCATTTTGCAGTAGCAAAACGGTGACGGGGGCGAAAAAAAGACCCATCCCAATACCAAAGGGAATCGTCAAAATCATCGCCTGGTGTAGCGGAGTGTAGTAGTTCAATGATGGCAGTATCGTCATCGAGGTGATAACATAGACGATGGTTGCTACAAGCAATGTGATGCGTGCTCCGATCTTATCGGCTAATATCCCTGCAATCGGAGCACAAATGCCGATGAAGAGGGCAAAGACGAATACGGCAATACCTGCATCAAAGGTAGGAAGCATTTTGATGTGTTCGTAATAGATGGGTAAGAGATAAAAATACTGATACATCGAAAAACCAAGGACAAAGAAATAAATCATGATCCCATTGACAAAGGTGATGTTTTTAAACAAACTAAAGTCGATCAAGGGCTCGTGAGAATACATTTCGCTTAGTGCATACAGGGCAAAAGAGATCAATGCCGTAAGCAAGAAAAATCCGATGAGTTGAGAATTAAACCACCCCAACTGTTGCCCACGGCTAAGCATGATGAGCAAAGAGATGGTTGCGATGCTGAGAAGTGAAAAGCTGAGGATATTAAATTTTACTTTGTCAAACGTCAGGGATTTTGGCAGGTGTATCCACCCTGCGATAAATAGAATAATGCCGATGGGGACATTGACGTAAAACACCATACGCCAGTCGTAGTATTCGGTAAGGTATCCACCCAATGTGGGACCCACGGCAGGTCCAAAACTCACCCCAAGACCGAAAATTCCCATAGCAAGCCCCTGCTTTTCGGGAGGAAAATAGCTAAAGATCATGATGTGTGCGGTAACCATGATGAGTGCTTCTCCAAATCCTTGAAGGACACGAAAGAGGATCATCTGTTCTAAAGTCGCACTTAAACCGCAAGCCAAAGATGCGGCTGAAAATATAGCAACACCGGTTAAAAAGACTCCCTTGGCACCGATACGTTTGATGAGGTACTCGGTGGTGAGCAAAGCAATGGCGGCAGCGATCATGTAGCTGGTGATAATCCACTGGGCACCGAACATATCGGTTGAGAGAGGGCCTGTGAGTTTTGGGACGATGACATCCACGATGGTGGTATCTAAAATCGCCATAAACGCACCCGTCATGACGATGATCGTGAAGATGGCACGTTCTTTGGGGCTAATATCCCAAGCTTGCTTCATCTAATTTCTCGCAATGGCCACAGATGCACCCATACCTGCACGCAGATCATGGATATTTTTTAGTTTGAGGCGAATGATAAAACGCTGATCAAGTTTGGTAAATTCACCGCTGGCAATGTCTCTTGGAACGAGGGAAAAGGTGGAAGCAGAGGTAGCAGAAATCGATTCGACACGCGCCTCGTATTGGGTATCGGGAACCCCCTCGGTACGAACTACCGCTTTATTGCCCACTTTGAGTCCGTGAAGTTCTTTTTCAGATAGGAGTACCTCGACATAAAGTGCCCTTGGGTCTGTTAGAGCATAAACAGGGGAACCTTGTTTGGAAATACTTGGGGCATTCACAAATTTTTTGGCAATCACACCATCAAAGGGAGCATATAAACGTGTATAACCGACTTTGTTTTCCAAATCTCTCAGTGATGATTCCAGCGCCTTTTTTTGCCCGCTCATGGAGAGGATTTGTTGATCCAGTTCACTGGTTTGTTTTTCATTTAAACTGCTTAGGGACACTGCATTTTTGGCTTTTGAGTGCGTTGCTCTAAGGCTTGAGAGTTTTGCCTCCAATGAAGCACTCTCCTGTTGGGCAATGACGCTTTGAAGATGAATGGCTTCGTAATCTGAAACCGCGATCAGACGACTTTCCAGCATAGCGGCATAGCGCTTTTCATCAAGAGAGAGTTTTTTCGCCCGTTCTTGTGCCGCTTTGATTTGGTGTTTTAATGCAGTTGTTTCACTGTCTGCACTCTCCATGTCTTTTGCAGCAATAGAAGTTTGAAGGTTCAGGGTAGGGCTGAGGCGATTGCGCTGTAAGACGAGCGTTTGTATTTGGGCATCCATACTTTGTATGCGGTGGTTTAGTTCCTCTTTGGCTATTGAGAGGTCTATGGGATCGATGATCCCTAACAATTCTCCTTTTTTAACCGTTTCATTCTCTTTTTTGAGGAGAGAAATAATATTTCCGCTGATGTTAAATGAGAGAGTCGCCAATCGGTCGCTTTTGATAAAAGCGGCATCGGTAACGGCATTTTGGGAGTGATAATAAAAATACCGTATTCCTTGATAGAGAAAAAGGGCAATGAGCCCCAAAATGATCAATGTTCCGATTTTTTTTCGCATAATAGCCCCTTTTAGTTTTCCCACCCGCCACCGAGAGCTTTGTAAAGGCCAATAGTAGTTGTGAGAACATTTTGTTTTGAAATAATTGCCTGTTGTTGTGCTGCTATGTAGTTTTGTTGCACAATCAGAAGATCCGTATACGAATACATTCCTACTTTATAACGAAGCTGTGCGTGTTCAAATGCTTTTTTAAGGACATCGGCTCTTTTTTGATTAAAGACAACCTGCTCTTTGGCTTTGGTGTTTTGGGCGAGGGCATTATCTGTATCATTGAGAGCTGTTAAAACTGTTTTTTGGTAGAGAGCTACACTTTGATTGTAGTCTGCACGAGCTACTCTCATCTGTGCATCTATAAGTCCTGCTGTAAAGATAGGGATTGTAGCCACAGGGGTAATTTGCCACAATTTTGTGGGACTGGAAAATACATTGGATAAAGTGTCACTTTGTACTCCTAGCATCGCAGTGAGGCTGAATTTTGGGAAATAAGCCGCTTTGGTAATACCGATCTTGGCATTGGCAGCGATGAGGTTTTGCTCTGCTGCGGCAACGTCGGGTCGGCGTGTGAGAAGCTGACTTGGTAAACCCATGGGAACTTCTGGAATCGTGATTGAATCCATCTGAGTAACATTCATGTTTTTAGTGTTTTCTCCTAAAAGTGTATTAAGAGTGCTTTCTTCGGTTGAGCGCATCGCTTTAAGTTGGGAAAGGACTGCGTGAGACGCTTCTAGCGAAGAAGAAGCGCTTAGCCACTCCGTCTCTGAGTTTGAACCTAATTTGTATTTTAAAAGAGTGTTTTTTTCAATTTCTTGGTTTGCGGTGATATTGTCTTGCGCTAAACGTATTTGATCATTGAGGGATGAAAGGCGAACATAGGATAAGCATACACCCGCAGAAACACTCAGCTGAATACTGCGACGGTTGTACTCACTCGCCATGAGCTGTGAACGTGCAGCATCGGCTGTCCGTTTGACTCTTCCGTAGAAATCGATTTCATAACTGGCCATAGAGAGGGAGGCGGCATAGGTTAGGAATTGACCTTTTGGCTGAAAGCGATTTACCATAGGATTTTGAATCTCTTTCTGATCAAAAGAAGCGGTGCCGTTGATCTGCGGATAGAGAGACGATTCAATTTGGTCAAATTGACCCAAATAGGCTTCGAGTTGAGCGTTTGAAATGGCAATGTCATAATTGGATTCTAGAGCTTTAGTAACAAGCTGTGTGAGAATAGGATCATGAAACGATTCCCACCAGTTTTTATCAATAACGCCTTGATTGGTTAGTCCTTGCGCATTATGAAAGGTATCGGGTATTGTGCTGGAAGGTTTGACATAATCAGGCCCGATGCTGCACCCACCCATGAGCAGGAGTGAGGAGAGTAAAAGAGAAGCTTTAAACTTCATGGATTTCCCCTTTCGTAGGGCTGAATTTTTCTTGGAAGGTAGCCACCCAATAATAAAGATAAGGGATAAAGTAACGCTCGATAAACGTCGCCGAGAGCATCCCTCCAAACATCGCAATTCCGATTGCCATACGTCCCATTGAACCGGCCCCTGAGCTAAAGATGAGGGGGAGCATCCCTGCTAAAAAGGCAAACGAGGTCATCATCATTGGACGGTATCTCAATCGCGCCGCTTCCATAGCCGAATCGTAGATACTTTTCCCCGTTTGCCGCTGTTCTTCGGCAAACTCGACGACCAAAATCGCATTTTTTGCCGAAAGGGCGATGAGGGTGAGCAGTCCGATTTGGAAAAAGACGTTGTTGTTTAAAAACGGAATCAGCCAAACAACGGCGTAGGCTCCCACAATCCCATACGGAACGGCGAGCATAATGGAGATCGGAAGCGTCCAGCGCTCATACAATGCCGCAAGGATCAAATAAACCATTACCAATGCGAAAGCAATAATCATGAGGGCCTTGGAACCGACCAGCTTCTCTTGAAGGTACAAACCATCCCAATCGTAACTCACCGAATTGGGTAAAACGGTATCAGCTTTAGACTCCAAAATTTTAATCAGATCGCCTGAACTGTATCCAGGGGAGGGTGAACCCATGACGGTGGTGCTGAGTACCCCATTAAAATGCTCGATCGACGAAGGGGCACTGGACATGGTAACGTGTACGACCGATGATAGAGGGACGAGTTGACCACCGTTTGATCGAACCCAAGCACGACCTATATCTTCGGGAGTAGCACGATAAGGAGAATCGGACTGCATCTGTACCCAGTAGGTTTTGCCGTTTTTATCAAACTGATTGACGTACATCGTTCCGATGGTGGCTTGGAGGGTTTGAAAAACATCGCTGATAGCAAGCCCCATCATCTTTGCTTTTTCACGATCCACTTCGACCATGAGGGTTGGCGTCGTGATGTTCATTGTCGTCATCGGATTTTTAATACTGGGATCACTGCGCAGATCACTGACAAATGCATTCGTTGCGGCAGCCAGTTTGTTAAAATCGTTATCTCCCGGTTGCAGTAATTTCAAGCTGAACATATCCGATGGCCCCATCCCGCGAATCGGCGGTGGAGGCATGGCAAACACTTTTGCTTCTTTGATGCTTCCCAGTTTCGGTCCTAACGATCCGAGAATACCAAATACTTTTAACTCTTTTGTGGTACGTTCGTTCCATGGTTTAAGACGGGTAAAAATAACCGCAGCATTAGGCTCTTGGGAGAAGGTCAGGATATTGAGTCCTGTAATGGCCGTATATTTATAGACCCCTTCTTGTTGGCTCAAAATAGCTTCAACTTGTTTGACAACTTCCAAGGTACGGTTTGCGGTTGCACCATCAGGCAAAACCACTGCGGTGATAAAATATCCCTGATCTTCCATCGGTAAAAAGGCGCTCGGAAGGGTTTTGTGAAAAAAGGCGATAAAACCGTACGTCGAGAGATAAATCAGTAGAAAGATAAACGATTTACGGATCATCCATCCTGAACGGCGGACGTAGTTTTCGGTCATTTTACTAAACATACGGTTGAACCAACGGAAAAAGCGCGCAGGTTCATTCTCATGGTGCTTGAGGATCAGTGCACCGATAGCGGGAGCAAAGGTAAGCGCCATAAAACCAGAGAAAACAACAGAGATGGCGATGGTAGCGGCGAATTGCTTATACAGCTGTCCCGTCATACCACCCAAGAACGTTGCAGGGATGAAAACGGCACACATTACGAGAACTATTGCGATTACGGGACCTGAAATCTGTGTCATCGCTTTGATCGCAGCTTCTCGTGGTGAAAGCTTTTCACTTTGTAAAATACGTTCCATATTTTCGATAACCACGATCGCATCATCGACGACAATACCGATGGCAAGCACCAGTCCAAAAAGGGTGAGGGTATTGATCGAATATCCCAGCAAATACATTCCGATAAAGGCTCCCGTTAGCGAGATCGGGATAGAGAGGATCGGGATAATTGCTGCTCGTGAGCTTTGTAAAAAGAGATAAATAACCAAACTCACTAAGATGATTGATGCAATGAGGGTGAAGATTACCTCTTCGATCGAGATCTTGACGAAATCGGTTGTGTCATACGGGATATCATACGTTATCCCTTTTGGGAATTTATGAGAAAGCTTTTCTATTTTTTCGGCTACTGCGGCAGAGGTATCGAGTGCATTGGCATTGGTGTCGGCATAAATACCAATCATCGCGGCGGGCTTTCCGTTTACCCGTCCAAAAAATTCGTAGTTTTGGCTTCCCAACTCTACACGGGCAACGTCTTTGAGCCGCAGCATCGAGCCATCGGGTTTAGCACGGACAATAATGTTCTGGAACTCTTCAGGGGTACTAAAACGCCCTTTAGAAGTGAGCTGCATCGTCCACATCTGCTCATCGTTGGTCGGGGCTTGTCCCAAACGCCCCGGAGAGACTTGGAGGTTCTGATCTCTGATCGCCGCGGCAATTTCAGAAGTGCTTACCCCTAATGATGCCATCCGATCGGGATTAAGCCAAACACGCATCGCATAATCGCGCTGTCCAAAGATCTGTGCCCGTCCTGCACCGGGAATTTTTTTCACTTCATCGATGAGATTGGCAGAGATGTAGTTACTGATTTGCGTTGCGTCAAAACTTCCATCGGGAGAGGTGATGGCGACTATGAGCAAAATATCGGAGGTTTTTTTCTCTACTTTTACTCCAAGATCACGCGTGCTTTGAGGGAGTTGTGAGATGACGGAGTTGATTCGGTTTTGAACATCCACGGCAGCCATATCTTGATTGACACCGATGTTAAACGTACACGTAATCGTGGCACTCCCCGGTAATGCCGCGGCTTTGGAACTCATGTACATCAGACCATCCGCCCCGGATATTTGCGATTCCAGTGGGGTTAGGATGTTGTTGGCGATGGTTTGTGCATCGGCACCCGGGTATTGCGCGGTGACAACAACGGTGGGTGGTGTGAGATTAGGCAGTTGCGAAATGGGGAGCGCTTTGATGGCTATGAATCCCAGCAACATAATGATCAAGGCGATGACAGCCGATAAAACGGGTCGGTTGATGAAATATTTGCTAAACATTATTGTGCACTCGGAATGATTTCCGCTCCCGGTTTAAGTTTAGGAAGACCGTCAGCGGCAATTTTATCTCCCGCAGTAACACCGCTTTGGATGAGAACATTTTCACCGATCCATTCTCCCGCAACGACAGGTTTAGGAGTGACGGTGTTATTGGCTTCGATGGCGTAAACGAATTTCCCTTTTTCTCCCGTAAGGAGTGTTTTTTGAGGAACATAAAGGGCATTTTTCCACTCCATCCCTTTGACTTTTACGTGGACGAATTGCCCAGGGAGGAGTTTATGATCGCTGTTGTCGATCAGTGCGCGATAGGTGATATTGCCTGTTGTCGAGTCGATAAACGGTGCGATAAAGTTAATTTCTCCTTTGCGTGCCAATACGGTTCCGTCGCTGAGGGTGAGTTCTACTTCGTATTTGCCGTTTTTAGGGGTGGTTAACTTACCGCTTGCAATCGCATTTTGACGGGCAATTTTTTGGTTTTCACTGAAGGTAAAGTTAACGTACATCGGATCGTTTTGATAGACGGTTGTGAGCAAACCGTTCGCTCCTGCGGCGACGTAGGTACCGATGTCTATTTTGGATTTGTCAACAAATCCGCTGATCGGCGCGGTGACCGTCGTATAACTGAGATTGAGTTTGGCTTGTTCCAAAGAGGCTTTGGCTCCCATTGCTGCCGCAGCCGTATTACGCTCATTGGCGATTGCGGTATCAAGTTCTTGACGGCTTGCCGCATTGGCTTCTGCGAGAGGTTTTACACGAGTTAAAACCGCTTTGGCATTGGTATGATTGGCAATGGCAAGCTCATAGGAAGCTTTAGCACTCTCAAGTGCGTTTTTCAAATCAGAGGGATCGATGGTAAAAAGGGTTTGTCCTTTACGTACCTGGGCACCTTCAACGTAAGCACGTTTTTGAAGGTATCCGTTGACACGCGCATAGACTTGTACGGTATAAAAGGCTTGAGTCTGTCCCGTTGCTTCCAAAATAGCAGGAAAATCACCTGTTTTTACTTGGGCAGTGGTAACAGGGACAGGACCCTCAGGCGGTTTTTCCATTCCGGCAGCTTTAGGACGTTCGCATCCGGTCAGTGCGAGGAGTAAAACAGAAGAAAGAGCAATGGTAGTAAAGTGGTTCATGAGGGTTCCTTGGATGAGTTAATAGTGGTTGTGAGGGTTTGGCACATGGTTTGCAAAACACGTAGGGTGATTTCAAGCTCTTTGGGGTCGATGTTTTTATGAACAAAGGCACTGGCTTCACTGAGCACGGCCATGGTAGGAGTTTCCAATGCAATTCCTTGTGGGGTCAGGGTAACGAGATTGCACCGTTTGTCGCTTTTATCTGAAGTACGCTGAATAAGGGAGCGTTTTTCCAATCCTGCGATGAGTCGTGTCACACTGGTTTTGTCTTTTCCGACAAAATCGGCGATGTTTTGCTGAGTCGAGCTTTTTTCTTTCCAAAGTACGACCATCACTTTGAACTGTTCTATGGTCATGTCAATCCCATTGTCTTCCAACCGACGGGAGAGAAATGCCCTTGCACTAAGAGCCGCTTGGGTAGTGATACATCCCAGCGTGAGATCCATCGGGCATTCGCATCGATTCATAGAGACTCCTAAATAGTTGACTATGCAACTAATATGGAGAATTGTATCTATTCCTATTTAAAATGAGCATTAAGTATTGATGTTACTATTGGATAATGTATTCAATCATTTACAGCCTAATAGGCCACCTATCACATCAAATATAGTATAAGTTTTATTGTTTGTTTTTTTTGCTTGATCATTCTAAATCTTGCACAAAATAATTAGATTCTTTTACTGTCTTTTGTTTGACCAAACTTTTATATAATTTGCCTAAACGCAAAAAGAATACAAGTCGAGGACGATAATTGAATACTATAAATGAAACTCCTGCTTCTGTGAAAACACTCAATGATCTGGCGTCCTTGACAGATTATTCACTCATGGACACGCTCACTCCAAATCCTGATGCGAAAGTCAACGGAGTCGACCACGATCCACGACAAGTCTTCAGCGGCCACTATGTCCCCGTAAATCCTACACCTATCAAAGAGCCACACTATATCGCACACAGCCAGACTTTTTTTCGTGAATTGGGCTTCTCCGATAGCTTGGCACATAGCGAGGATTTTATTCGAATGTTCTCGGGTGATCTATCGGATGTGCCTCAACCACTTAGAAAGGTGGGGTGGGCAACGGGATATGCGCTTTCTATTTATGGAACCGAATACTACCAGCAGTGTCCATTTCAAACAGGCAACGGTTACGGTGATGGTCGTGCCGTTTCCATCCTCGAGGCCAAGATTAATGGACAGCGTTGGGAAATGCAGCTCAAAGGAGGCGGTAAAACACCTTACTGTCGTGGAGCTGATGGCCGTGCGGTGCTGCGTTCCAGTATCCGTGAGTTTTTAGCACAGGAACACATGCACGCATTGGGTATACCGACCTCACGCTCTTTGAGTTTGTACACCTCTAAAACTGAAAAGGTAAAACGCCCTTGGTTTAATCAAGGGTCGTACTCAAGAGACCCTGAAGTGATGATCGAAGAGGATGTTGCTATCACGACACGGGTGGCACCTTCATTTCTTCGCGTGGGTCAAATCGAACTTTTTGGCCGTCGTGCACGTAAAAATGAGCACCCAAATGCATTGGAAGAGCTTGAACAGATTGTATTGCACCTGATTGATCGTGAATACAGTGAGGTCATTGATCAGAAGTTACCTCTTGAAGAAAAAGTGCTCTTGTTGGCAACCCAGTTTCGCAGTCGCCTAACTTCCCTTGTGACAAATTGGATTCGCGTAGGCTACTGTCAGGGAAACTTCAACAGCGATAACTGTGCAGCAGGAGGCTTCACTCTTGATTACGGTCCGTTTGGGTTTATCGATATGTTTGACCCAAAATATCAGCCGTGGACAGGTGGCGGAGTTCACTTCTCATTTCTCAATCAGCCACAAGCGGCGCAGCGTAATTTTCATATGTTTTGCTCGGCGTTGAAGCCGCTAATAGAATCAAACTCGAATGTTCTTGATCGATTGGATGAGATTGAAAATGGCTTTTTGGAATTGATGCAAGCAAAAATGGAAAAAATGTGGGCTGACAAACTGGGCCTAAGTGTCTTTGATCCAGTGCTGTTTAAAGAGCTTGTAGTGCTTATGATGCAAACGCATGTTGATTACACGATTTTCTTTCGTGAACTCTCATACCTACCGCAAGAGATCAGCCCGCTTTTAAAAAGCTTTTACGATGAGACGTTTCTAAATGAACAACTTCTCAAAAGCTGGTCAGCGTGGTTAGAAAAGTGGAAATCACTTATCGATACTACTGCACCACAATCACGTGAAAAGCTCTCAGGGCAAATGAAACGTATTAATCCAAAATACACGCTTCGAGAGTGGTTCTTGGTACCCGCCTATCAGCAAGCCGTCAGTGGAGACTATACGCTCATTAAAGAGCTGCAAGAGGTGATGACTCACCCTTACGATGAGCAGTCCAGCCAGATAGAGGAGAAATGCTATCGGGAAAAACCATCTCACTTCTTTGACATCGCTGGGATATCTCATATCAGTTGTTCGTCGTAAAAGCCTAGCCTAAAAAATCGATCACTTTTTCGATGGGTCGTCCGATGACCGCTTGGTTTCCTCTAATCAAGATCGGACGTTCAATCAGTTTCGGATTTTTGACCAGGGCATCGATGAGGAGATTCTCATCCTCTATTTTTGCTAATCCCAATTCTTTGTAAATATCTTCTTTGGTGCGCATAAGAGCTCGAGCACTGATACCAAGCTTGCCCAAGAGGGTTTCGATTTCTGTTCGAGAAGGGGTAGTTTCGAGATATTTGACAACTTCTATTTCTTGATTTTTATCGTTGAGCAGTGCGAGCGCTTCACGTGATTTTGCGCATTTTGGATTGTGCCAGATGGTGGTCATATAGGTCTCCATTTTTATGAGTATTATAACATGCTATAATCTCGATAAAAGTACATAAGGAAAATATTATGCAAGTAGCCAAAAATTGTATTGTAACCATCGACTATCATATTAATGACACGCAGGGGAAGCTTCTGTATGAGCAGCCAGAATCGATTAGTTATTTACATGGTGATTACGGGCAGCTTTTTAGTGGTGTCGAAGAAGCGTTAGAGGGGAAAAAAGCAGGAGATACTTTTAAGGTAGCCCTATCGTGCGATCAAGCATTTGGTGAGTATGACTCCGAGTTGGTTGTGACTGAAAACATCAGCGAACTTCCATCAGATTTACACGTTGGCATGGAAATTGACGGATACATGGAAGACGATGACGAAGATGTCATTATTTACACGGTCAAAGAGATCAATGGTAAAAAAGCGACATTAGACGGCAATCATCCTTTGGCGGGAATGGACCTTGTATTTGAGGGGACTGTTTTAGACATTCATGAAGCGGACGAGAAAACAATCAAAGAAGTTTTAGAAAACGACACGTACGAGATCTAATTAGAAAATGAATACTACATCGTCCGCTTCACAGCAGGTTATTGCACTTTATACCGATTTAGCTCTCCATCCACATAAAGACTTTGGCTGGGACAAGGGGATTGAAAATGCGCGTAGTCACGGCTATAAAGAAGAGTGGATTAAGCAGCTTCCTATAGAGTTGTGGGATTATTGTGCCGCAGTGGGTAATCCATTTACATTGGGCGAGTTTCCTGCAGGGTCAACGGTGCTTGATCTTGGATGCGGGGCAGGGGTTGATGTGTGCGTTGCGGCATTATTGGTGGGCGAGAGCGGAAAGGTCATCGGAGTTGATATTACCCCATTAATGGTTCAAACGGCACGGCGCCATGCCAATGATGCTGGATTGAACAATGTAGAGGTCGTGGAAGCCGGTCTGGAAGCTCTCCCATTTGATGATGAAAGTGTTGATATTATTATCTCAAATGGGGCAATCAATCTGACACCGTCCAAAGAAAAAGTCTTTTCTGAAGCGTTTCGTGTCCTTCGCGCAGGAGGTAAACTCTATTTCGCAGATATGATCAAACGCAGTGATGTTAAGACATCCGTATGTTCATCACAAGATTCATGGGCGGATTGTGTGGCAGGAACACTGGAAGAAGCATGTTTACTTGCGCAAATCATAGGTGCTAGATTCAGTGAAGCACAGTGCGTAGGACATACCCACTACACAACCTCGGCCTCGACTATCGGTGCAACATTTCGTGCCGTGAAAAAGAGATAAGGGTGCAAAGACAGGAGCACTGGGAAACGGTTTATCAAACCAAAGACCATACCAAAGTAGGATGGTATCAGCCTTCTTGCGACACTTTATTGGAACTTATACAAAAAATAGGGCTTTCTAAAGAGGTGTCTGTGATTGATATAGGAGCCGGTGCATCTACATTTGTAGATGGTTTAATCGAATACGGATTTAAAAATATTACTTTATTGGATTTATCCAATGAAGCCCTTACGATTACAAAAAAGCGTTTAAAGGATAAAGCCCATATCCCCAACTATCTTGTGGAAGACATCACTGCTGTTTCTTTGCCGCAGCGTTATGATCTTTGGCACGATCGCGCCGCATTTCATTTTCTCCTTGATGAGAACGAACAGCAAAGCTACATTCAAACGATGTGTAACTCTTTAAATCCACAAGGCTATGCTATTATCGGAACCTTTGCAGTTGATGGACCTGATAGTTGCAGTGCCTTGAGTATTCAGCAATACAACCGTGAACGTATGGAAGAGGTAATGGATGGTCGCATAGCAATTATTGATGTGATAGAAAATATCCATATCACTCCAAGTGGCGGTGAGCAAAAATTTTCGTTTTTTATCCTCAAACTTATTTAACAGACAGCGTATCGCCAAAAAACAGTTCTCTGTTATTGTCAAAATTTGTTACTAAAGTTTGAAAACATTCAGCAAGCTCTCGGATCGTCTCAATATTGGGTTCGATGTAAACTTTATTTCCTTTTTTCTCAACGGTAATAATTTTTGCTTCTTTGAGCTCTTTGATATGTGCCGAGATAGTTGGAAGAGAAAAGTTAAAATGTTCCGCGACGGTACTGACACACGTCGCGATAGGATTTACTTTAACCCCAGGCTGTATTTTATCCAGCGAGCAAGTGTATCCTCCAGTAAAAACATTCTTAAAAATCATAAAACGGGTTTGATTGCTAAGTGCTTTAAAGATTTTGAGCTTTTGTTCCATATCGAGCATAAATATCCTTGATTGTTTTAAGGTTCGGTATTGTACCATACAAATTAGTTAGTCAGTTAGCTAATAAGGTTATTAACAGGTATAGGAGTATGGAATGAAAATTAGAAATGTATTAATGGTTGCAAGTTTGATGATAGGTTCATCACTTATGGCAGGTCAAGCAGAAGCAGAAAAATTAGTTTCTGAGGCAAAACAAGAGGCAGGAGAAATGGCTCCTAAAGAGTTGAAAAAAATGATTGATGCGGAAAAAAGCGTGATCGTTATGGACGTGCGCGAAGAGAATCAACGTGCCGAGGGTGAAATTTATGCGACCACCACTGTGGCAATCACACGCGGAAATTTAGAATTTGAAGTGCTTAACAAGATCAAAGATAAAAATGCAGTCATTGTGACCTATTGCCGTAGCGGAGGGCGAGGTGCATTGGCCGCTCAGACACTTAAAAAATTGGGCTATGTCAATGCGACAAATCTAAAAGGCGGACTCAAAGGATGGGCCAAAGAAGGCTATCCGATTGAAACAGGATTAGGGGTTACTGTACTCACTAAAGAACAATAATCATGTTACTAAAGTTATTGATGGCATTGTTGCCCAAAAAACAGTTGCTTAACATGTTTACGATTGAATTTAAAAGCCAACGAACCATTCAATCTATTATTGACGATGTTGAGATAGCGTGTGCAGAATATGGCTTTGCATTGCTACATCATTATAATTATCATGAAGTTGTTGCCAGTAAAGGATTTCCGATCAATCGAAAGGTCTATATCTATGAAGTATGTCAAGCCAAAGTTGCTTCGATGGTATTGACTTCCAATCCCCATTTCGCCCCGTTTATGCCATGCCGTATTGCAGTGTATGAAGAGGGAGATACAACCATCATCTCTACGCAAAATATGCAAATGATGATTGATTCTATTCAATCACAAATGCAGTTGCATGTAGAAGCGATAGGACTTTTTATTGCTTTACAAGAGATGATGAAAAAATTAAAAGGATAAGTGATGATTACATTTATTTTAAACCATGAACCCTATGATGGAAGCGATGTTACGTATAATGCACTGCGATTGGTAAAAAACTTACGTAAACATGGTGAAGAGGTTAATCTTTTTTTGATGAACGATGCCGTCGATTTGGCACGTAGTATCTGTATAAAACCTGAAAAGTATGATTTTGATTTACACCAGATGGTGAAGGAATTATATGAGTATGGCGTGAATGTTCGTGCCTGCGGTACATGCAGCGCTCGTTGCGGAATGTATAAAAACACTCCTTATTTCAGTGAAGAGATTTCTTCAACTATGGACCAGTTAACTCAATGGGTAATACTAAGTAACAAAGTGTTAACTTTTTAAGCTAAACATACTCTAGGTAAGGCTTAATATAGTTTATTGTATAATCCGTCAGCTAGATTATAGGTCAAATTGACGTATATCGATACGTAAAATTGTGGATTGATGTAACAAGTACTCCATTTTAATTTAAGCTTAAATATTATTTCGCTACAATTCGCAACTTTTTGTAGACTTGTAAAGTAAGGAACAGTAATGTACGCAATTATCAAAAACGGCGGGAAACAATACAAAGTTCAAGAGGGTGATATCCTTTTGTTCGATAGAATGAGTCTTGAACCAAAGACTACCGTCGAAATCAAAGAAGTTCTTGCCGTTAATAACGGTGAACTAAGAACTGGTACTCCGTTTGTAGAGGGTGCTGTCGTCACTATGGAAGTTATTAATGAGGGTCGTGACCGTAAAGTCGTGATTTTCAAAAAGCGTCGTCGTAAGGACAGTAAAGTTAAACGTGGTTTCCGTAGAGATCACACACGCGTTCGTATCGTTAAGATCGCTGCGTAATTATAAAGTAGGAGGACAGCATGGCTCATAAGAAAGGTCAGGGTAGTACACAGAATAACCGCGATTCAGCGGGACGTAGACTCGGTGTCAAAAAATATGGTGGTGAAGTAGTACGTGCGGGTAATATCATTATCCGTCAGCGCGGAACAAAAGTTCACCCTGGTAAAAATATCGGTATGGGTAAAGACCACACTTTGTATGCATTGGTTGACGGTGTTGTTTTATTTCACCGTAAAGACAAAAAGCGCAAACAAGTTTCTGTCGTTCCTGCTGCATAGTTTTCCTCATCGGGCATCTGCGCCCGATCTCTAATTTTTCCAATTTTATGTATTTTCTTAATAGTGTACTTTTTCGTATAGTGTTGAAATTCAAGTATAGTTTTAAGCCAGATAAGGATGATGAATGTTTAGCGATAGCGTAGTAATAACTGTTTCTTCGGGTAAAGGTGGAGCAGGTTGTGTCGCGTTTAGACGCGAAAAGTTTGTCATCCAAGGGGGACCTGATGGCGGTGATGGCGGTAAAGGCGGGGATGTTTACTTCAAAGTAGACAATAATACCCATACTTTGGCCAATTTTCAGGGAAATAAAACCCTCAAAGCGGAAAAAGGGCAGCCGGGTTCAGGATCGAATATGTACGGTAAAGCCGGTAAAAAACTGGTGATTGTTGTCCCGCCGGGAACGCAAGTCGTCGATGTTGAGACAGGTGAAGTTTTACTTGATTTATTAACCAATGGTCAAGAAGTATTGTTCTTAACGGGCGGTCGTGGTGGTCTTGGAAACGTTCACTTCAAATCCTCAATCAATCAAAAGCCGATGTATGCACAACCGGGTGAACCTGAAACAACGCGCATTGTCAGATTGGATCTTAAGCTTATTGCTGATGTAGGACTTGTAGGTTTTCCAAATGTTGGAAAATCAACTTTAATTTCTACGGTCTCCAATGCACGTCCTGAAGTAGCAAACTACGAATTTACGACGTTGACGCCGAAGCTTGGTCAGATTAATATTGGTGAATTTGATTCATATATTATGGCAGATATTCCCGGTATTATTGGTGGAGCGCATGAAGGAAAAGGGTTAGGCCTCAAGTTTTTACGTCATATAGAGCGAACAAAAACGTTGCTGTTTATGATTGACCTGGCATCGTATCATGAACTTCAGCATCAGTATGAAACACTTAAGGAAGAGCTTGCGAAATTTTCGCCACTATTGGCTGAACGTAATTTTGCGATTGCATTGACCCGTTCAGATGCCATGAGCCCTGAAGAAGCAATAGAAAAAAGCCATGCATTTTTGAAACTACTCAATCTTCAGCCGGTTAAAAAAAGTCGTTTCGGATTTAACGAAGAATATCCGGCATTTGAGCAGGAAAATTTTGATGCAGGATTTCGTGATTCTTCTTTGCCATTTTTCGTTGCACCGATCTCTTCAGCGACAAGTCTGAATATTAAGCCTCTTACCTATGCTCTTTATCATATGGTTCAAATCGAGCGTTAATGAAACGGCTGGTTGTTAAAGTCGGAAGTGCCGTTTTAAGCGAGCAAAATCGTATTGCAAAAGATCGGATGCACAATCTGGTTGACTTTATCGCTGAACTAAAATCGCGTTACGAAGTCATTCTTGTCTCTTCAGGCGCCGTTGCTGCAGGGTACACGGAATTAAAATTGGATAAAAAGATCTTAGCAAATAAACAAGCTTTAGCATCAATCGGTCAGCCGATATTGATGAATAAATACAAAAAAATGTTTGAATCTCATAACATTCTCCCTTCTCAAATTTTGGTTACCGCTGCTAATTTTAATACCCAAGAAGAGTCTCAAAAAGCAAAAGATACCATTGAAACTTTATTGAATCATAACGTTGTACCGATTATTAATGAAAACGATGCAACAGCGACTGAAGAACTTGTTCTTGGGGATAATGATCAGTTATCTGCGTATGCAGCATATCACTTCGGTGCAGATATGCTAGTGATACTTTCAGATATTGATGCTTATTATGACAAAGATCCTAGAGCACATGAAGATGCAAAAGTACGTTCACATATTGCGGTTATTGAGCCTGAAGAACTCTCTCGTGAGGTAACGCCGAACCATAATTTTGCAACCGGTGGGATTGTCACGAAGCTAAAAGCAGCGGATTTTTTACTCAAGCGCGGTAAAGCAATGTTCTTAGCAAGCGGTTTTGATCTAAGTGATGCGAAGTCATTTCTTTTGAATGACGTACATTGCGGCGGAAGCCTTTTTCAAGAGAACTCCCTTTAATGATCCGTATAATTTTTATGGGTACGCCTGATTATGCGGCAGATATTTTAAAAACACTTATAGCTACTGATGATATTAAGGTGATCGCTGTTTATACTCAGCCAGATAAACCGGTAGGACGAAAAGCTGTCATGACACCTCCTGTTGTTAAGGTTTTGGCAGAAAAATCAAATATTCCCGTAATGCAGCCCGTAAAACTTAGAGATCCTGAAGTCGTCAAGGAATTGCTCGCTCTTGAATGCGATATGATTATTGTCGCAGCGTATGGTCAAATTCTCCCCAAATCGATTTTGGATCACGCTCCTTGTGTTAACTTGCATGCCTCTATTCTTCCTCAGTATCGCGGCGCTAGCCCAATTCAACAAAGTTTGCTCCATAATGATACAAAAAGCGGTGTGACAGCGATGTGGATGGATGAAGGGCTTGATACAGGGGCGATTATCAAAATTGTAGCCGTTGAGATTTCTCCTGATGAGATGGTAACAACTTTATATGATTCTTTGAGTCAGATTGCTTGTACTCTGACCATCGATGTCATTCGCCATTGGGACCGAAAAACAGCTTTTATTCAAAATGATGAAGAAGCGACGTATTGCAACAAAATATCAAAATCAGATGGATTGATAGCATTTGAAAATGCCGTCGATATATACAATAAATACCGTGCATTTACTCCATGGCCCGGTATTTACTTAGAATCTGGATTAAAACTCAAAGAAATAGAGTTAATAGAAAGTAAAAGTCAAGGAACGGCAGGAAAGATTGTTGCAGCTGAGAGTGAGAGCATTGTTGTACAATGCAATCAGGGATCGTTGCGTTTGATCAAAGTTCAGGCTCCTTCAAAGCAAGAAACATCGGCAATAGCCTACTTAAATGGAAAGCGAATCGGGTGTGGAAATACACTGGTTTGATGCATTAGAATCAACACAAACGTATTTGATAGATGCGCTTAAAACGCATGCGTTAACTGCCCCTGTATGCATTGGTGCAGTTTCACAGACAGACGGTAGCGGAAGTCGAGGAAATACGTGGATTGGTGAAGAGGGGAATCTTTTTATATCCGTTGCCATTCATAGATCGCAGTTGCCCAATGATTTAAAACTTGAATCCTCTTCAATTTATTTTGCATTTATTATGAAAGAACTTTTAACGGTAATGGGTTCGCAAGTGTGGTTGAAATGGCCGAATGATTTTTATTTGGATCAACAAAAAGTAGGTGGAGTGATTACAAATTTAGTAGGCGATTGTCTTGTATGCGGGATTGGAATGAACCTCTTCACGGCACCGTTGAATTTTGCTAAAGTGGATATTGAGATCAGTGCACAAGAATTAACAAATAGTTATGTGACAGAACTAAAAAAGTTTCCTGCATGGAAGCAGATTTTTAGTAAATTCGAGCTAGAATTCAACAGAAGTAAATCTTTCACAACGCATGCAAGTGAAACGGTTTTTAGATTAGAAGATGCCCTCTTATTAGAAGATGGTTCCCTTGAATGCAATGGACAAAGGATATTCAGTTTACGATGAGCGAAGTAATAGTTATTGCAAACCAAAAGGGCGGTGTGGGGAAAACCACTACGGCTGTAAATTTAGCTGCTTCTTTGGCAGTTGCTGAGAAAAGAGTGCTTCTCATCGATGCTGATCCGCAGGCTAATGCGACAACTTCGTTGGGGTATCATCGTAACAACTATGAATTTAATATTTACCATGTTCTTATAGGCGCTAAAAAACTGCGTGAAATTATTTTAAAAACAGAGTTACCGAAACTTTTTATCGCACCATCCAACATTGGTCTGGTTGGGGTTGAAAAAGAATACTATGATGCGGCAAATGCAAAAGGGAGAGAATTGATTCTCAAACGTGCTATTGCACAAGTCAAAGATGAATACGATTACATTATTATTGATTCGCCACCAGCACTTGGGCCGATGACAATTAATGCATTAAGTGCTTCTAATTCTGTCATCATTCCAATACAATGTGAGTTCTTTGCTCTTGAGGGTTTGGCACAATTGCTTAATACTGTTAAGCTTGTACGTAAAACCATTAATCCAAAACTCACTATCAAAGGATTTCTTCCTACGATGTACAGTGCACAAAATAATCTTTCCAGACAAGTATTTGCTGATTTACGACAGCATTTTCAAGGAAAACTGTTTAAATTACGTGAAGATGAATACATTGTAATACCGCGTAATGTTAAATTGGCCGAGTCTCCAAGTTTTGGAAAACCGGCTATTTTGTATGATGTAAAATCGAGCGGATCTTTAGCTTATCAAGATCTTGCTCACGCAATCATCGCTTAAGGATAGTTAATGGCAAAAGCATCTGCTCTAGGACGAGGTCTGGGCGCATTACTGAGTGAAATAGAAGAAGCATACGACAATGAACTCCCAAAACGAAATGGATTTGAAGAAATTTCTATTACAGAAATTCGTGCCAACCCTTATCAGCCGCGTAAACACTTTGATCCAGAGTCACTTGCGGAACTTAGTGAATCAATAAAAAGCCATGGTCTTTTACAGCCGATTGTTGTTAAAGAAACTTTAGACGGTTACGTACTCATTGCGGGTGAGCGACGTTTACGAGCAAGCAAATTAGCAAAATTCAAAACCATTAAAGCCATTATTGTTACGGTCAGTGATGAACAAATGCGTCAGCATGCATTGATTGAAAATATTCAGCGTGACGAACTTAATGCGATTGATTTGGCGCAAGCGTATCAAGAGCTTATTGAAATTCATGAACTTACGCATGAGCAGCTTTCGGGAACGGTTCATAAAAGTCGTGCACAGATTACTAATACACTGCGCTTGCTGCAGTTATGCGATAAGGGTCGTAAAGCCTTGATTGAGGGCAAAATAAGTGCCGGTCATGCAAAAGTAGTTGTTGGTATGGAAGAAAATGAACAAGCATTAATGATTGATTCAATTATAGGACAAAAACTGAGTGTTCGTGATGTAGAACAAATGGCAAAAAGCATGAAGGTTCCTACTCAAATAATTACGAGTCCAAATAGTAAACTTAATGAGCTTAATTTTGATACATTGCAAAAGTACTTTACAGAACTGGGTATTAAAACATCTAAAAAAGGGTCAAAATTAACCCTTGAATTTGATAATAATGGACAAATTGATTCATTTTTAGTCACACTTTCTTCATAATTCTTATCGTTTAACTATCCCTTCAATTTACAAGTTGTATAATCACGCAACTTTTAGGAGGTGGTATGTTAGATATAAGTCCGATGTTGCTAGGCAGCACACTGATTGTCTTCCTTGTCCTTATTGCCGCTCTTAATAGTTTGCTTTACAAACCTCTTTTCAACTATATGGAAAAAAGAGATGCAGATCTTAAAAAAGATCTCGAGCAAGTTGGTAACAACGATGCCGAGATTGCTGCATTTCACGCAAAAGCGGAAAAGATTATTAGTGATGCTAAACTAGAAGCGCATGGAATAAGAGAAAAAGTTGTTGCTGAGGCCAAGGCGTTGGCAAACAGCAAGATAGAGGCAAAACGTGCTGAACTGGCGCTAGAATATTCTAAGTTTGAAGACGTGATGTCTGAAGAACGTTCACGATTGAAAGAGGCGCTTCTTGCAGAAGCACCATCTTTCCAAGCCGCTGTATCAGCTAAGCTAAATCAGATTTGAGGAGATAATATGGGTAAATTATTGGTTACTGTATTAATGCTCAGTGCTTATCTGTTTGGATCTGACGCTGCGCATGAGGGTTCTACGGATATTGTACAACGTACCGTTAACTTTCTTATCTTTGCAGGTATTCTTTATTATCTGTTGGCAGAGCCGCTAAAAACTTATTTTAGCGGTAGAAGTGCAGGAATTGCTTCTGAACTTGAAAAAGTACAAGAGCGTTTGCGCGAGTCAAAACGGCTAAAAGAAGCTGCAGAGCACAAGATAGATGATGCAAATCGTTTTGCTCATGAATTGAGTGAAATCACTAAAAAAGAGTGCAAAATTCTTAGTGAAAAGATCATGGCACAAACCGAAATGGACGTTGAAATTGCACAAAAACACAACAATGCTTTAATGGATCTCGAAAAACGTAAAATGGTACGTGAAGTAGTAAGTGAAGTTATGGGTGATGTAATGAGTGCAAGTGATGCTGCTATGGGCAAAGATGCTATGACAGACATTTTGAAAAAGAAGGTGGCCTAAATGCAGGAAGAACTAATCGCAAAACGTTATGTTCAATCTCTTATGGCTATCTTGGATGAAACTTCATTGGATAACACGGCTGAACTTTTTAGCGTTCTTGCTACTGCCTTTAATGATAGTAAATTTCTTCAGATTATGCGCAGTAACGATATTGCAGTTTCTGTTAAAACAAATTTGGTTTTAGAAATGGTTGCGGGTATTAATAGCCTTGAAGTCAATAATTTGATCAAACTTTTGGGTGAAAATGGAAGATTGTCGTTAATCCCTGCAATTGGAAAAGATTTAAAACGTCAAATTGCTTCCATGAAGCGTGTTTACAATGGACGTGTTTATAGTAATTCCCAAATCAAGCAAGACTCGATTGATTCAATTGCACATGATTTAGGAAAGAAAATGAATGCGACAATATCATTACAGTTTGTTCCCTCAAACAGTGATGGCATTCGTGTTATTGTTGATGATTTGAATGTTGAAATTGATTTTTCAAAAAGCCGCCTTAATGCTCAAATCGTTGAGCATATTTTAAAAGCAATTTAACCCTCACGAAAGGAGATATAGTGGTAGCAAAAGTACAAGTAGATGAAGTCAGTTCAATCATCAAAGAAAGAATTGGTAATTTTGAGCTTAATGTAGATATAAACGAAACCGGTAAAATCGTCTCATATGGAGATGGCGTTGCGCAAGTATATGGCCTTAACAATGTTATGGCTGGCGAAATGGTTGAATTTGAAGATGGGACTCGCGGTCTTGTTATGAACCTTGAAGAAAGTGCCGTTGGTGTTGTTATTCTAGGTATGGGTGATGCCCTTCGTGAAGGTATGTCAGTAAAACGTCTTGGACGTTTGTTGAAAGTTCCTGTCGGGGATGCTCTTCTTGGACGTGTTGTTAATGCACTTGGTGAACCAATCGATGGAAAAGGTCCAATTGAATCTACAGAGTCACGTTTTGTAGAAGAAAAAGCACCTGGTATCATGGCTCGTAAATCAGTTCATGAGCCAATGGCAACAGGTATCAAATCAATTGATGCCCTTGTTCCGATCGGACGAGGTCAACGTGAGTTGATCATCGGTGACCGTCAAACAGGTAAAACAACCATTGCTCTTGATGCGATTATGAACCAAAAAGGTAATGGCGTAGTATGTATCTATGTTGCTATCGGGCAAAAAGCATCAACAGTTGCAAACGTTATTCGTCGTCTTGAAGAGAGCGGCGCGATGGAATATACCATCGTTGTTTCTTCTTCAGCTTCTGAGGCTGCAGCATTGCAATTCCTCGCTCCATATACGGGTGTAACAATGGCGGAATATTTCCGTGATTCAGCTCGTCATGGTTTGATTGTTTATGATGATCTTTCTAAGCATGCAGTTGCTTACCGTGAGATGTCATTGATCCTTCGTCGTCCTCCGGGCCGTGAAGCGTATCCGGGTGACGTTTTCTATATCCACTCTCGTTTGCTAGAGCGTGCAGCGAAATTGAGCGATGAATTGGGCAACGGTTCTTTGACTGCGCTTCCAATCATTGAAACTCAAGCGGGTGACGTTGCAGCGTATATCCCTACAAACGTTATTTCTATTACAGATGGTCAGATTTTCTTGGAAACTGACTTGTTCAATGCGGGTGTTCGCCCTGCGATTAACGTTGGTCTTTCTGTTTCACGTGTTGGTGGTGCGGCTCAAATCAAAGCTACCAAACAAGTGGCTGGAACATTGCGTCTTGACCTTGCTCAATACCGTGAACTTCAAGCGTTTGCACAGTTTGCTTCTGATTTGGATGAAGTAAGCCGTAAGCAGCTTGAGCGTGGTCAGCGTATGGTTGAAGTATTAAAGCAGCCTCCATATTCTCCGCTTTCTGTTGAAAAACAGGCATTGATTATTTTTGCAGGGAATGAAGGGTATCTTGATAGTCTTCCTGCATCCGCTGTTGTTAAATTTGAAGCAGATCTATATCCATTTATTGAAGCCAGTTATCCACAGATTTTTGAAAGCATCCGTGCTTCATCAAAAATTGATGATGACACTATGGCTACGATGAAAAAAGCGCTCGAAGAGTTTAAAACTACTTTCGTTGCGCAATAAGGATCTTTAATGGCTAACTTGAAAGAGATTCAAAGACAGATTAAGAGTGTTGCTAACACGCAAAAAACTACGCGTGCAATGAAACTCGTCTCTACGGCAAAACTTCGCCGTGCAGAAGAGTTAGCAAAACGTTCACGTCTGTTTGCACAAAAAACGAATCAAGTCATAGCTGAAATCGCAAGTCGTATTCATTGTAATAAAGTAGGCGGAATTGATAGCCGTTGTTTTGTTCAAAATGATGCGCCTAAAATGATCGATATTATTTTTGTGACAGCTGATAAAGGTCTGTGTGGAGGTTTTAACCTTCAAACGATTAAAGCGGTTAAGCGTTTAATCAGCGATTACAAAGAAAAAAATGTAAATATCCGTATTCGCGGTATCGGTAAAAAAGGGATTGAATATTTTAATTTTAATCAAGTTGAATTACTTGATGAAGTTAAAAATCTCAGTTCTTCTCCTGATATGCAGCGATCCAGTGAGTTTATGACTCGATCTATTAAAGATTTCAAAGACGGTATTATTGATGGTGTGTATCTTGTGTATAACGGCTACAAGAATGTGATCACTCAAGAGTTGCATGTAAATAAAATTTTACCTGTATCTGTAACAGATTTTGATTGTGAAAAGAATAAAAATTCTGTTCTTGAACTTGAAGCGCATGATGAAGAAGCTATGCTGGATTCATTGGTAACCAAATACGCTGAATTTAATATGTATTATGCATTAATCGATTCAGTTGCGGCTGAGCACAGTGCACGTATGCAGGCTATGGATGCAGCAACTAACAATGCAAAACAAATGGTTAAATCTTTGACTGTTAAGTATAACAAAGCGCGACAAGAAGCGATTACGACTGAACTTATTGAGATAATAAGCGGCGTTGAGTCGATGAAATAATGATGGAGGAAAGAATGATTGGTAAAATTGCTCAAGTAATTGGTCCTGTTGTTGACGTTGATTTCGAAGGTTACCTTCCTACAGTCAATGAAGCAATAGAAGTAAATGTAAATGTTGATGGAAAGACAACTCGTCTTGTTCTAGAAGTAGCTTCTCACCTTGGTAATGGTCGTGTTCGTACGATCGCTATGGACATGTCTGAGGGTCTTGTACGTGGTCTTGCAGCTACTGCTACTGGCGCTCCGATTAAAGTTCCGGTTGGTGATAAAGTACTTGGACGTATTTTTAACGTTATCGGTGAAACCATCGATGGCGGAGATCAAATCGTTGATAGTGAAAAATGGTCTATCCACCGTGCTCCACCACCATTGATCGAGCAAAGTACGACTACAGAAATGTTTGAAACAGGTATCAAAGTCGTTGACCTTCTAGCACCGTATGCAAAAGGTGGTAAAGTCGGTCTCTTCGGTGGTGCCGGTGTTGGTAAAACCGTTATCATCATGGAATTGATCCACAACGTTGCTCATGGGCACGATGGTCTTTCTGTATTTGCTGGTGTTGGTGAGCGTACACGTGAAGGTAATGACCTTTATCACGAGATGAATGACTCTAGCGTTTTGGATAAAGTTGCACTGTGCTACGGTCAAATGTCTGAGCCTCCAGGAGCACGTAACCGTATTGCCTTGACTGGTTTGACAATGGCAGAGTATTTCCGTGATGAAAAAGGGCTTGATGTATTGATGTTTATCGATAATATCTTCCGTTTTGCACAGTCAGGTTCTGAAATGTCAGCACTTCTTGGACGTATTCCATCCGCTGTTGGTTACCAACCGACATTGGCACGTGAAATGGGTGCATTGCAAGACCGTATTACGTCAACAACGAAGGGTTCTATTACTTCGGTTCAAGCGGTATATGTACCAGCGGATGACTTGACAGATCCGGCTCCTGCATCGGTTTTTGCTCACCTTGACGCAACTACGGTTCTTAACCGTAAAATCGCTGAAAAAGGGATCTATCCTGCAGTTGATCCATTGGATTCAACGTCACGTTTACTTAGCCCACAAATCGTTGGTGAAGAGCATTACGGTGTTGCACGCGGTGTTCAAAAAACACTGCAAAAATACAAAGACTTGCAAGATATTATTGCGATTCTTGGTATGGATGAACTCTCAGAAGAAGACAAATCTGTTGTTGAACGTGCACGTAAAATTGAAAAATTCCTTTCACAGCCTTTCTTCGTTGCGGAAGTATTCACAGGTTCACCTGGTAAATATGTTAAACTCGAAGACACCATCAAAGGATTCAAAGGAATTCTAAACGGTGATTACGACCACTTGCCAGAAAGCGCATTCTACATGGTTGGCGATATGAATGAAGCGATTGAAAAAGCTGCAAAACAGAAAAGCAAATAATTGCTTTTCATCCTAAAGGATAGATAGTGCATACTCTAGAATTAGAAGTGCTAACACCAAGTGGTTCGATTTTTCATGGTTCTGTTAAAAGTGTAACAGTTCCTGGAGAAGAGGGAGAGTTTGGTGTTCTACCTGAGCACGTGGGATTAACGACATTGCTCCAAGCAGGTGTTGTTGATATCATCAAAGAAAATGGTAAAAAAGAATCGATCGTCGTTAATTGGGGTGTGGTGCAAATTGCTAATAATTTGGTTACTGTACTTGTTGACGGGGCTGTTGCTATTCGTGGCGATAGTGAAAGTGAAGTTGCAAAAGCATTGGATGAAGCAAAAGAGCTTATCGCAAGTGTTGCAGATTCACATGCAATGATAGCATCTGTTTCAGCGAGAGTTGAATCAGCTGCAAATCATCAAAATCACTCACATATGCTCTAACGCTCATGTTTGAGCTTCTTTCAAATTTTATAGATAAGAGTCATCCGGTAACACTTGGTGTGTTACTGATACTGACCCTCTATTTTGTAACAATCAATTGGGTTTTCTTTTATCGATGGATGGCACTTAATCAGTGGATTTCGCAAGAGAATGAGACATTGGAATCTCTTTTAATGGGTTCACAGCGTCTTAATGACTATGCATTTCTTTCACCCTTCCTAAAAAGTGGTACTGCTCATTCTAAAGCATTGTTTGATTTAGCACATTTTGCGGCAACCAAAGAAGCAACCAAAGGGCTGACGATACTTTCTGTTGTAGCGTCGACAACGCCATTTATCGGTCTTTTTGGAACGGTAGTTTCTATTTTAGATACCTTTAAAAATATTGGGCAGGCGAGCGGTACCATGGGTATTATTGCAGCAGGGGTTTCGGATGCGCTTGTAGCAACTGCTTCGGGAATCTTTGTCGCAATATTTGCTTACAGTTACCATCAGATTTTAAAACGTCAATCATTTGAAGTAGTAGGTCTCATTCGTATGCAAAGTGATTCGTTGCTTTCAAAGGCGGATTGAGCATGTATGATTGGGATGATAAACCGGAACTGAACATTACGCCGCTGGTGGACGTGATGTTGGTTTTGTTGGCCATCTTAATGGTTATATCACCTAATATAATTTACGAAGAATTGATAAATCTTCCAAAAGGTTCAGCTCAAACGGAAGTAAAAGAGAAAAAAGAGATTGAAATTCTCATTAATGCTTCAAAGCAGGTCAAAGTGAATAATCAAACCTTTGATTTTTTAACTTTCAGTGACAATTTCAGGTTATTTGCCAATGATTTTTCACCTGAGACGGTAGTACGTATCAGTGCTGATCATACTCTCGATTATGGGGATGTGATGAATGTAATGAGTGCTGTAAAGCGTTCAGGATTAACCAATATTTCACTCGCAACCAGCGGCTGAATTCATCTAAAAACTGTTTTATAAGTATTTTTTACATGAATTTACATTATCAACGCTATTTTTTTCAAAGCGGTATTATCACTTTTTTCTTGTTTGGAATAATCCTTTCTTTTTTTATGAATAATCTATTGCATCCCAAAAAACCGGATGCTTTTGCGATGAGAAAAAGTGATGTTATCTCTATATCTTTGGAGGACGCACTCACGCCTGTCTCTAAAGTCATTGCTCCATCTGCACCCGTATCGCAACAGATCGTTAAAGAAGAGGTAAAGAGTGTATCTTCCCCATCAACTCCTGTACAAGAAGTTATCCCTGCAATCGATGATCTTTTTGCAACAGTAAAGACGACAAAAAGCAAGCCAAAGCCTATGGATAATGCAAAACAGATGACAGAGTTGAATGCACTTGAAGAGAAAGTTTTAGCAACAAAGCGTGATTCAAAGATTTTTGATAAAGTTAAAACGCTTGAATTAGCAAAATCCGGTGTTAAAATGGTATCATCTTCAACAGGTCCTGCAGTTAATGAGTACAATGCAAAAATACAGGGGATTATCTATGCCAATTTTCACCCTGCAAACGGTACAGAAGGATTTGCAGCACGAATTCGTATTACGCTTAGTGCCGATGGAAGACTATTGGCCTATCGTGTTATTAGCTATTCTGGAAATGCTGTATTTAATGCAGAAGTTGACTGGTTAAAAGAACGACTGCGCCAAATTGGACTGCCTCAACATCCGCAAGGGGAAGAAGCAATTTTTGAGATTATATTAACCGCGAAGGAATAAAATGCAATTTTTGATTATTTTACTTTTATGCTCATTTTCTTTATGGGGAGATGATGCTACGTTAGAAGTGACAAAAAACGTAGGAGCTTTACCCCGATTAGCTATTGAAGATGGAAGCAGTGCAAGCAGTGATGAAGGATTACAATTTCATAAAATGCTTAGTGCTGATATGAATGTGGTTTCATTGTTTAATGTCGATGATCGTTATGCAGGACAAACATTTGATAATCCGCTGCCATCTGTTATTCACAAAGATGCGGTTTATATTTTGCGTTATCGTTTAGTTGCAGATGGCAGCGGTGGATACAGAACCGATGTAAAGTTATTTCAGAACAGTCTAGAACTTTTTAGTAAAATATACTACTTGAAGCAAAGTGAAATGTTGGTTTTTTTAGCGCATTCCATTGCTTATGATATTAATACGAAGATGGGAGGCGGACCATTAGAATGGATGAAGCGAAAAGTTCTTTTTGTTCGTCTCAGCGGACCAAGACGATCTGACATTGTTGCTGCAGACTATACCTTATCGTATCAGAAGGTTGTTCTCAGCGGCGGTATGTATGGTTTTGCAAAATGGGCAAATCGTGAACAAACCGATTTTTATTATACATCTTTGAGTGATTTTCACCCTACGATTTATAAAGTCAACTTGGCAACAGGTAATAAAACAGCTGTTATCTCTTCTGATGGGATGGCCGTATGTTCAGATGTAAGTGAAGATGGGAATCGGTTATTGTTGACATTGGCACCTAGTGGTCAGCCTGATATCTATCTTTATGATATTCGTACCAAAAATAAAACGCGGCTTACCGATTATTCCGGTATTGATGTGAGCGGTCAGTTTATGGGAGAGGATAGAATTGCATTTGTCTCGAATCGTATGGGAAGCCCAAATATTTTTTCCAAAAGAATTGGTGAGAATGCTATTAATCAAGTAGTTTTTGAGGGTAAAAATAACTCTACCTGCAGTACCTATCGTGATTTAATCGTTTATAAAGCACGTGAAGGCTCTTCAGGTGGTAGAAGTGCTTTTAATTTACACCTTATTTCTTTACATAGCAGTGCTATCCGTCGTTTAACAAGCAGTGGTGATAATGATTATCCGCGTTTTTCACATGACGGTGAAGCTGTATTGCATATAAAACATGAGGGAACGAGAAGTATGGTTGGAATCATTCGACTTGGTGTAAATAAAAGTTTTAGTTTCCCGCTGCGCATAGGACGTATGCAATCGATAGATTGGTGATTTACCTTTTTTTAGATACAATGACAATGAAATAATAAAATTCAGGGGTAATGTATCATGAAACGTGTAGCATATTTAAGCGCTGTATTAGCGGTATTAGTATTTAGTGGATGTTCAAGTAAGGAGCCTGCTATCGATGCAACTGCTAATAGCAGCGTCGGTGGAAGTGGCAGTAGCAACGGTGCATCGAATGGACAAACGAGCGGTACTGATGGATCAGCAGTAATTACTCCAATTACAAATGCTTCATCAGTAGACAATTCAGCTGCTAATGGATCAAGTGGTGCTGTTAATGCACAAATTGTTAATGTTTATTTTGACTATGATAAGTTTGATATTCGTGAAGACATGATGGCGTCTGTAAAAGGAAATGCTGCTTTACTTAAAAATAAAACCTTTAAACTTGAAGGTAATTGTGATGAATTCGGCAGCGATGAGTATAACTTTGCATTAGGACTTAAACGTGCCAATGCGGTTAAAACAGCTCTTGTGAATGAAGGAATTACTGCTGAATCAATCAGTATGGTAAGTTTGGGCGAGGGCAATCCTGCATGTACAGAAAAAACACAAGAGTGTTGGGCTAAAAATCGTCGTGTTGAAGTAAAACTTCCGTAAATGCGCTTTTTCGTTAGTTTTTCGTTACTCTCCTCATTATTACTTGCATCGGAACCGTCGGTTTTCGGTGCCGGTAATCTAAATCAACCTAACCCGTATGGTCTTACTGCCGAAGAAAAATTGATTCTTGAGAATAAACAAGAAATTCAAGCTGTGGTTCAAAAAAATAATATTCAAAATGCAAAAGTTGAAACAGTAACGGAGCGTCTTGATGGTTTACAAACCATCGTTGAAGGATTGGGACAGTCTGTTAATGACCAAAGAATAGCACTGCAAAAAATCACTGAGTCCTCCGTGAGTGAGGGCAATCTTTCATCCTCTATCAATGAGTTACGCCAGCAAACTTCTACCAACAGTGAAAACATTACACAGTTAAAAACATTACTTGAAGAACTCTCACATGTAGTTGATTCGGTTAATTCCTCCTATGTGAGTAAAGAAGAGTTTTCACTTTTAATGAAGCAACTTAAAATGACGCTTCCAACAAAGGGAGAGTCAAGTGGTAAAATGGATACTAAGGCGATTGAAAAAAAAGCAAAAGAGCTATTTGATCAGCAAAAATATGAAGATGCACAGAGCTATTATCAAATGTTGATTCAAAAAAAGTACAAAGTTGATGAAGCTAACTTTTGGATTGGTGAGACTTATTTTTATCGTAAAGAGTATAAGCAAGCAGTCTCTTTTTACAAAGAGAGTGCTTCGCTTAATGATAAAGCGTCGTATATGCCGACATTACTCTTGCATACTGGTCAGGCTATGGAGAAAAATGGTGATCATATCAGTGCAAAAGCATTTTATAAAGCTACAATTAGCAAGTATGCTGGCAGTGGTGCTGCTAATGAGGCACAAGAGCGACTCTCTAAGCTAAAATAGCTATATGCCCCTTTTCAGCCTAGGTATAGCTAATTGTGCTAAAATCGCATTATCTTAAAATTTGTAAGGCAAATCAATGGCAATTGAAGCAAATCAGATCGTTTCGATCGAATATGAAGTACGTGACGGACAAAATGTTGTAGACAGTAATGTGGGTGGTGCACCACTCGTATTTATGTTTGGTAAAAGTCAAGTTATTCCAGGTCTTGAAGCCGGAATTGCGCACATGAGCATTGGTGAGAAATCAGATGTTTTGGTTAAGGCTGCTGATGCATACGGCGATTACAACAATGATGCACAACAAGAACTTCCTCGTGAGCAGTTCGCAGGTATTGATTTGAATCCAGGTATGACACTTTACGGTCAGGGTGAAGATGGCGGTACGGTTCAAGTAATCGTTAAAGAAGTGAAAGACGATAATGTTGTTATTGATTTCAATCATCCATTGGCAGGTAAAGATTTAATGTTTACTGTAACGATCAGTAATATCCGTGATGCGTCTGCCGCAGAAGCTGCAAGTGGAATCCCTGCTGAAAATGCTGTGGAATCTAGTGGAAGTTGTGGCACTGGTTGTGGATGTCACTAATTTTTTAACTGCCTCAAGCGCCTCATTGGAGGCGTTTAAAACTGCGAATTTATTAAAAGCGCTATCCGTCAATGCCATGATTATTGGTGAGCGCGGAACTGGAAAGCTTACACTAGCGCGTTATATTCTCCCTAATGCTCCTATTATTGATGCAAGCCATTTTGAAGAGCTTCTAGAAGCTATTGAACGAAATGGAGAGATTATTATTCACAGGCTTGATGATGTGGCGAATCTTAAACGTTTAATTGATACGCTGCAAAGGACTAAAACGAGGGTCGTCGCAACTGGCGGCTATCGTTATACACAAGAGCAGCTGGAAGAGATTTTTTCCATTCGTTTGGTGTTACCGCCTTTGAACCAACGGCATGAAGATATTGCGCTTTTAGTAAATTTGTTTGTAGAAGAAGCCAAAAATACATTTGGCAGAAGTGATGGACTAAATACCCAAGAGTTTATTCCGGATGTCACTGAAAATGCAGTTTCGTTGCGACGACAGGTTTATTTACATTATTTGTTGAACAATGTACAAGAAAATGATTTAATGGAAATTGTTGAACGTTTTTTAGTAGGTAAGTTAGGCAGTAACAACGATTACCGAAAATTCTTGCATTTATATGAAGTACCCCTTATTCGTGCAGGTATCAAGCGATTTAAATCGCAGTTACAATTAGCGGACAAATTGGGACTTAATCGCAATACGTTACGTAAAAAAATCGCTGATAACAGCGACTATCAATTTGATTTAAAGGATATTTAGTGAATCACAAAAGAATAGCGATGATTTTCCCAGGGCAGGGAAGCCAAAGTATCGGTATGGGAAAATCATTTTATGAGAATAGCGATGTTGCACGCGAAATGTTTGAAAAAGCAGGAGAACGTATCGGAGTTGATTTTACAAAATTATTGTTTGAAGAAAACGATCAGCTCGATAAAACGCAATATACTCAGCCTGCCATTTTATTGATCTCTTTGATTGCGTATCGATTATTTCAAGATGCAATGCCAACAAAACCTGTAATGCTCTTGGGACACTCACTGGGTGAGTTTAGTGCTTTGAGTGCTGCCGGTGCGATTGATTATGTGGATGCAGTTGAATTGGTCCATAAACGCGGAGCTTTAATGCAAAGTGCGTGTGATGCAATAGATGCAGGGATGATGGCAATTTTAGGGTTAGAAGATGATGTTGTTGAACAGCTTTGTGCAACGGCTAATGCAGAAGGTAAACAAGTATGGCCTGCTAACTTTAATCAAAACGGTCAGCTGGTCGTAGCAGGGTTAAAAGCGGATCTACAGGCTATGGAAGCAACGTTCAAAGAAGCGGGTGCAAAGCGTGCCTTGTTGTTGAACATGTCTATTGCAAGTCACTGTCCACTTCTCTCAAGTGCACAAGAGCCTTTAGCGCAAGTCATGGAAACAATGGTGAGTGACACGTTTATTGCTCCGGTTGTATCTAATGTATCGACACAAAAATATGCTACCAAAGCTGAAGCAGTGACTTTGTTAAAAGAGCAATTGATCAAGCCTGTCAAGTATAAACAATCCATCGAAGCGATTACGGATGAGATCGATATAATGATCGAATTTGGTAATGGAGCTGTACTTAAAGGCTTGAATAAGCGTAATGCTCCTAATAATGAAACATTTGGAATATCGGATATGGAAACATTGGCAAAGGTATGCGAAGTACTCAAATGAATATTGCTTTAATCCAATTCGCACCCAAGCTAAATCGTTCCAATTTGCAGGAAGTGTTAGCGATTGTAAAACGTCATGAAGCTGCGGATGTGGTTATATTCCCGGAGTTGGCTCTTAGCGGATATATGCTGCAAGATAAGCTGTTTGAAGATGCGTGGAATGTGGATGAATTGCAGGAGCTTTGTATCGTAAGTTTACAATGCGATATTGTTATAGGTGCGGCTATTTGGGACAATGGAAAAGTTTACAATAGCGGATTGTATTTTAGTGAGGGCGAACTTCTTCATATTCATCATAAAAATCATCTTCCGACTTATGGTATGTTTGAAGAAGGACGTTATTTTGCTTCAGGCAATGAAATTAAAGGTTTTGATACACGCTATGGTAAAGCGGCTATGGTCGTGTGTGAAGATCTTTGGCGTGGACAGACATTGGCCGATTTAGCTGCTTGTGACGCGGATGTTATCTATGTTTTGGCAGCCTCTCCTGCCCGTGATTTTAACGATGATGGGTTACTCATTGAGCGTCAGTGGGATGCGTTGCTCAAATCGTGTGCTCTTTTAACCCATTCGTATGTGGTTTTTGTCAATCGTGTCGGATTTGAAGACGGACTTGGATTTTGGGGCGGGAGTCGTGTGATTACTCCTTTGGGGGAGAGTGAATATACTCTTAGCCTTTTGGATAGAGAAGAGAAAATGGTTTCACTCAATCATAAATTGCAAAAACTACAGCGCTACATCGTAAAACATTCATAATTAAAGGACAGAAAATGAAAATAGCCATCATGGGCGCAATGCGTGAAGAGATCGATCCGATTTTAAGTACGGTTGAAAAATATACGAGTACCGAATATGCGGGGAATGTCTTTTATGAGTGTATCTATGGTGGTCATGAGTTGGTCATCGCCTATTCAAAAATTGGTAAAGTCTTTTCAGCCATTACGGCATCGGTTATGTTGGAGCGTTTTAAAGCGCAAACTTTATTGTTCAGCGGTGTTGCAGGCGGGATCAGCAAAGAGTTGAAAATTGGTGATTTGGTTATGGCCAGTGCATTGTGTCAGCATGATGTTGATATTACCGCATTTGGTCATCCTGCCGGTTTTATCCCTGAGGGGACATTGATGATTGAAGCGGATGAACAGCTTCGTTCTTTGGCATCTGAAGTGGCAGTTGATCTTGGGATGGAATTATATGAAGGTATCATTGCCACGGGTGACCAGTTTGTTGCCAGCAGTGAGCGCAAGGCATGGATTGAGTCAACATTTAATGCCGATGCACTGGAGATGGAAGGGGCAAGTGTCGCGTGTGTCTGTCAAAATTTTGGGGTTCCGTTTTTTGTCCTGCGTGCGATCAGTGATACAGCCGATGGCGGGGCGAGTGACGACTTTGATGCCTTTTTGAAAACATCGGCGCAAGTGAGTGCGAAGTTTATTTTGGAAATGGTTAAGCGCCTTGGCTATTAAACTCAGCAAAAAGATCATGCGCCGTATGGGTCAAACCAACGCGGCGTTTAATCTGATCGAAGAGGGGGATAAAATCCTCGTGGGTCTCAGCGGCGGTAAAGATTCTCTCACGATGATCCATGCGCTGATGGAACAACAGCGCCGCGCTCCTTTTAATTTTGAACTTCTCGCCGTAACGGTTACGTATGGGATGGGAGAAGATTTGAGCGTATTGGTCGCTCATTGTGCCCAATACAACATTCCTCATGTAATTCATGATACTAATACCTACGAAATTGCCGGTGATAAAATCCGAAAAAACTCCTCTTTTTGCAGTTTCTTTTCCCGCATGCGCAGAGGCTCGCTTTACAGTGTGGCATTAGAGCATGGATGTAATAAAGTAGCATTGGGTCATCATCTCGATGATGCGGCAGAGAGCTTTTTTATGAACATGATTTACAATGGGCACATGCGTGCTCTTGCGCCGAAATACAAAGCTGAGAATGGACTTATTATTATCCGTCCTTTGATACAGATGCGTGAACGTCAGCTCTATGCTTGTGCATTGGAAAATGAAATGCCGACCATCGGTGATGAAGCATGTCCCTCAATGCGATTTGATGTTAAAATGCCTCATGCAAGAGCCAGCATGAAAGTAATGCTAGCAGAGATGGAGGAGAAATATCCCGATATCTTCGTCTCGATTAACTCCGCCTTCGGGCATATCAGCGATGATACTTTTTTTGATCCAAGCCGATTTAAACTATAAGCTTTAACACTTTATGATCGGCACCGCTTAGAGAGAGCTTCATGATCTCGCTAGGAGCAAACCATTCACACTCTTCATTGACACAGTTGTCCTCACAGAGATAAACATCCGCTTGTAGGGTAAAATGGCTGTAATGCTGGGTAACGTGTCCTAATAAAACTGCTTCGTTTTTTTCAACTGCCTCGTATTGTACAAACCCCCAAAGTCCATGCAAAAAACGCTCTTTTCGTTGGGAGAGGGCAAATTTACCGTTACGTGTATAAACAACGATGATACGGTTACGGACGGGTTTAATTTTTTTGATTTTTGCTTTGGGGTACTTTAGGGGATCGGACTTGCCCTGGCAACCTTGTTCAAAAGGGCACACATCACAAAGCGGTTTTTTTGCCAGACACACCATGGAACCGATATCCATCATCGCTTGATTGTACTCAAACGGATGCTTTGCATCAAAAAGTGCATAAGCCGCATTCCACAGCTGTTTTTCATCACGTTGTTCAATGGCGAAATAGCGATGCAGGATACGTTTGACGTTGGCATCGAGAATCGGCAGGGATTCTTTGTAGGCAAAGGCACTGATGGCATGAGCTGTGGAAGGTCCGATTCCCGGTAGCTCCAAAAGCTCGGATGCGTTTTTTGGTAAAACTCCTTGGCATTGTTGTGCTGCTGCATGTAAGTTTTTAGCGCGCGTGTAGTATCCAAGTCCCTCCCACATTTTGAGTACATCGTCTAAATCGCTTTGGGTAACATCCAAAAGAGTAGGGAATCTTTCTAAAAAAGGGAAATAAAATCGCTTTAATACCGTTTTGACCTGTGTTTGTTGGAGCATGATTTCACTCAGGTAAATTTTGTAGGGATCATCTGTAATGCGCCACGGTAAAGCGTGTCGTCCGTTGATTTTGTACCATTGCAGGAGTGAAGTATGAATTTTATTGTGCATGAAATATTGTATCAAAATGTCTTATAAAAAAGATAATATTTATTACTGAAGGTTTTAAGTAACCATCGGGTATAATCCCATTTAGCAAACGAATACCTTCATACCGCGGAATAGAGCAGTCCGGTAGCTCGTCGGGCTCATAACCCGAAGGTCGTCAGTTCAAATCTGGCTTCCGCAACCAACCTTTTTAACAACCTCCAAAAATCCTATATTTCAGCACCTATCCCGTAAAAATATTTTTTTATTAAGCAAACTGTAGTGGCTATTCAATATGCCAGGTATCTCCGGAATTTAAAAGTTTATGAAAGTCTGCAGGACCTTTTTTGGCTTTTACTTCGGCTACTTGAGCGGCTACTTGCTCATTGTAGATGACGTCATTCACCGCATACAACACTCCGTAAAGTTTTGGCATTGCTTTGTTGGCATCCATGGCTACGAGTAAAGAAGCCAGCATCTCATTGGTTTTGTCATGTATCAGACAATCCCCCTCGGTATAGGTTTCGCCCAATTCGACGACTTTTGGAGTGAGATGATCGAGGATAATCCCTTTTTTTATTTCGCTTCCAAAGATCATAGGTTTGCCATGGGTTAGTACGATCGAGTGATCCTCTCGGCTTTGTTTGTCAACGTAGCTTGAGTGACACCCGTCATTAAAGATGACACAATTTTGGTAGATTTCAATGAATGAAGTACCTCGGTGGGATTCTGCTTCGAGCATTACCTCTTGCATGTGTTTGGAATCAGTATCCAAGGTGCGTGCAATAAAAGTTGCACTCGCACCAAAAGCAAGTTTGGCTGGGCTAAAGGGTCGGTCTAAAGAACCATAAGGGGTCGATTTGGTGATTTGACCTTGTTGTGTTGTTGGGGAATACTGCCCTTTAGTCAGCCCATAGATCTCGTTGTTAAACAGCACAATATTCATGTCAATGTTGCGTCTGATGGCATGAATAAGGTGATTTCCTCCGATGGAAAGGCTGTCCCCATCGCCTGTAATGACCCAAACACTCAAGGATGGATTGGCAGTTTTGAGCCCTGAAGCAACGGCAGGAGCGCGTCCGTGAATGGTATGATAGCCATAGGTATTCATGTAGTACGGAAAACGGGAAGAACATCCGATACCTGAGACAAAAACGATCTCTTCACGTTTTCTCCCTATTTGGGTCAACGCTGTCTGGATAGCCGATAAAATGGCATAATCACCGCATCCAGGACACCATTTCACCTCTTGGTCGCTGGAGAAGTCTTTTTTTGTATAGGTTAGTTCTGTATTTTTACTCATTTCACACCTCGTTCAATGCTTGAGTAAATGCAGCATGGAGTTCTGCGATTTTAAAAGGCAATCCCTCAACCTTGTTAAAGCCTATGGCATTACAACCAAACTTGGCATTGATAAGATGGACCATTTGTCCCATATTCAGCTCAGGGACAATTACCTTTTTAAAGTTTTTAATCACTTCTCCTACATTCTTTGGCATCGGATTGATGTAGCGAAGGTGGATCAATGAAACTTTTTTCCCCTCTTTTTGCAATGCTCTCATCGCCATTTCAACTGCACCGTAGGTTCCGCCCCAAGAGATAATGAGAAGGTCGCCACTGGATTCACCTTCGAGTTCTTGCAGGGGGATGTTCTCACTGACTGCTTCTATCTTAGCTTGGCGGATGTTGCTCATTTTTTGATGGTTGGCAGGGTCATAGGAGACGTTTCCTGTTGTGAAATCTTTCTCAAGCCCTCCGATTCGGTGTTCTAGACCAGGCATTCCGGGAATGGCCCAATCTCTGACGTGTGTCTTCGGATCACGAGAAATCCAGCTCCAATTTTCCGTATCAACGGTTGTTGGATCGAGCATTTTATGTTTTATGTCTGCGTAATGTGCATCGACATCGGGAATTTTCCATGGCTCTGTCCCATTGGCAATGTAGCCATCGGTGAGCATAATGACGGGGGTCATGTGTTCCAGCGCCAAACGGCTCGCCTCATAGGCCATATGAAAACAGTCATTGGGACGTGATGCGGCAACGATGACAAGCGGAGCATCGCCATTCCTACCATAAAATGCTTGAAAGAGATCGGATTGCTCTGTTTTGGTGGGAAGCCCTGTCGAAGGGCCACCGCGTTGGACATTGACAATGACTAAGGGCATCTCATAGCTAATCGCCAGACCAATGGCCTCTCCTTTGAGGCCAATTCCAGGACCAGAAGAGGTGGTGATAGCCAGTGAACCTGCAAGGCCGGCACCCATAGCGGCGCAAATCCCTGCAATCTCATCTTCGGCTTGAAAAGTCTTGACGTCAAACTCTTTGTATTTGGAGAGTTCATGGAGGATATCGGAAGCGGGCGTAATGGGGTAGCTACCTAAAAAGAGTGGCAACTTAGCCGCTTGAGCTGCTCTAATAAAGCCCCATGCGGTAGAGGTATTTCCGTTTATTTGACGGTAGGTTCCGGGATCGATTTTGGCGCTGGACACTTTGTACGTTGAGACAACCTCTTCGAGAGTCTCTGCAAAATGGGCTCCCGCTTTCATCGCGCTCTGATTAGCCAGAAGCAGTTGGGGATGATCGCTGAACTTGTGCTCCATCCACTGAAGTGTGGTTTTCATATCGCGGTGATATAAGAAGTAAGTCATCCCTAACGCATAAAAGTTTTTACACCGCTTTTTGCTTTTTGTGTCGAGGTCAATCTCTTTAAGGGCTTCGATGGTTTGCGAATCCATGGGAACTTTGATGACTTGGTATCCTTCGAGTTCGCCGCTCTCCAGAGGGTTGACTTCAAAGCCTGCTTTGGCAATCTTGCTATCGGTAAAGGCATCGGAGTTGACTAACAGCGTCCCCCCTTTTTTTAGATCCTTAAGGTTAACTTTGAGTGCAGCAGGGTTGAAAGCTACGAGCATGTCAGTGGCATCGCCTGGAGTGAAAATTTCTCTAGACCCAAAGTGTATTTGAAATCCGGAGACCCCAGCAATGGTTCCTTGCGGTGCTCTGATTTCTGCTGGGTAATCAGGAAACGTGGCAATGTCATTGCCCATCATGGCAGAAGTATTTGAAAACTGGTTACCGGTCAGTTGCATGCCATCTCCGGAGTCACCGGAAAAACGGACTACAACGCTTTCAACTTCTGTAAGCGTGCTCATAAATCACCTCAAAAAATCTATCTTACAAAAATAATATATTACTTTTGCTAATTTTAGTATAAGTATTTTGTGGGTTCATGACTTTCGCTTTTTAATACTATAATTACGTACTTTAAAAAGAGGTATTATGGTCACAGTCGATTCAATTTTTACCGATACGATTGAGATCAAGCAGTCCAAATTTATGGCGTATTTAATGCCGATGACTCTCTATGAGTCAGAGATGAAACATCTTAGAAAGAAACATCCCAAAGCAGTCCATTTTGTAAGTGCTTATCGAATGCTCAATGAATACGATCAGATTGTCGAATACAGTGGCGATGACGGTGAACCCAAAGGGACATCCGGCAAGCCGACACTCTCTGTTTTGCAGGGGCATGAACTCATCAATGCGGCGATGATTACGGTGCGTTATTTTGGCGGGACAAAATTGGGGCCAGGTGGGCTGGTACGAGCGTATGCTGAGGCTGCAAATACAGCAGTGGCTCAAGCTGTTTTGCATCCCTATAAAAAGTTGTTTCAAAAAAAAGTGCAGTGCTTGTATCCTGTAATATCAAAACTTGAATACGAAGTGCTTGCACAGGGTGTTATGATACTGAATAAAGAATTTACTGCCCATGGAGCCGTTATTACAATAGAGGGAACACAGGAGCAGTTGCATGCCTTTGAAAATGTAATGGGACGTGCGATTACGGTTGTTTAAACGTTATGCTTTGCTCCACAACTTCTCATTAAGTTTTAGCTCTTCCACCAAACCGATGGTATTGTTGAGAGTGTTGACGTATTCCATAGCCTGTTTGTAATCCAGAAGCGATGTAAAGAGAGAAGGCTCAAAGAGATCCTTTTGCGTTGCGATGGCAATGTGGATATGATTGTTAACAAATGAGACAAACAGGGGATGAGGTATTTTTTTCTGAAACTGGACAATGCGTTTCATCATCGCGTGGGTAAGAATATAGCGCGCTTCGATAGGGTCGTTTCCGTATACCACAAACTTTTTCTCAAATTCAGGATCATCGAGTTGGATGACACTGTCACGCCCCATATTTTTGGATTGAAGCCAGCCACCGATGAGGTTTCCAAATGTTTTTTCAGCGAGATCGGGGAGGATGACCGTGCGGCTTTTGAAATGTTTGTTAAATTCGGCCACGACGAACAGTCCGCGAAAGAGGGTGTGCCACTGGGTGCGTCCTTTGGAATCTTTGGTTTGATATTCGGCGTGGACATCCGAAAATTCTAGGGAAACTCCCTCAATAGAGCCTTTGACATAGTCATTGCCGCTATAACGGTCGATCTTGTTTTGAAAAAGGTGCGAGCGTTGAAGCAGATGTTGGGAGATAACAAAATCAGGATTATAGAGCAAATGGGGATCGATAGCACCGATAAGGGGGGTGATGATATGGGCTTTGAAATCTTTTGCGTATCCTTGAATCATAAAACGGTACGTCATGGAGGCCAGTGCGGCAAAGCCAATCACGATCCCCATCATAAGTGGATGCAGCAAACCGAAGTTTTTCCCCATCCAAATTGCCGCGATGACAAATGCTACCGCACCCATGGCTCCATACCATTTTAGCTGCGAGAGGATATGGGTACGTGTTTTTTCCAATTTGCTCAAAGAGGGGTAAAGCTCTTTATAGTAAAAATCGGTAAGCTCAGAGGTAGATTTCATTTTATTTTTGAACGCCAAAGGAATTTATCCCTTTGTCTGCGCTAGCCGCTATGGCACTGAAGCTTGCCCCTGAAAGGGCAGAATTATTTATTAAATAAATCATGTACATTGACATTTTGACGTTCAGTCGTGGTAATTTCAAAGACAGCCTTGCGTTGTAAATTCATCCATCCTGCCATCATATTGGTAGGGAACATTTCAATGGCGTTGTTGAGGTCGGTGACGGCTTGATTGTAAGCACGGCGTGCAGCGGAGATTTGCTCTTCTGCTTCATTGAGTGAGCGTTGGAGATGCATGACGTTTTCATTGGCTTTGAGATCGGGATAGGCTTCCATGGCTACGGTGATGGACCCAAGTGCAGCGGTAAGTTTCGCATCCAATGCAATTTTCTGATCGTCGCTGATTCCCGGTTTCATCGCAAGTGAGCGAAGTTCTGTCACTTTTTCGAGGGTCGATTTTTCATGTTCCATGTATTGCGCTACGGAAGTTACGAGATTGGGAATGAGGTCGAATCTTTTTTTGAGGACGGCATCAACACCGGCGAAAATATTATCCACCTGATTTTTTTTACCAATAAGTGAGTTGTACATCAAGACAGCGATCACTGTGACAACACCAAGAATAATCAAAAATACATTCATGTAAGTTCCTTTTGAAATATTTTTCTATTCTATGGGAAGTTTTCTAAAGAAGTGATTAGGCATTAATTTTTGGTTAATAGCAATTTCTGCGTTTCATGTTACACTTATTGCCAATTAAATTAAAAGGGACTTTGATGTATCGATTATTTTTTGCACTTCTCATGATGACTTCAACAGTACTGGCTGCTTTAGCAATGGGGCACGAATACCATGAACCTTCATCAATCAAAGCCGAAGATGGAAAAACAGTCTATATTCCCATCTCGCCTGCTGTGAATCTCACCGATGAATCAAAAATTCAACAAGAAGATCAAAACAGTACAGGGCATGGAAAAGCAAAATGAAGCAAAAAATTATTTATTCTTTTGTGGCTCTTATTGCTTTTTCGGGCTGTTCAACGATTTCTCAAAATGAGGTGTTTAATGCTCTTAGAGAAGAGACATCTAAAAACCTTCAATGGATTAAAACGCCTCAAGAAGCCGAAATTGTTAAAAAAAATGTGAATGATCTCCTTTCTCAACCGCTGAACCAGGAGAATGCGGTGCACATTACGCTCATTAATAACCGTTCTTTGCAGCAAATGTATGAGGAGATCGGACTTTCTCAAAGTGAATTGGTGCAAGCGGGATTAATGAGTAATCCCTTATTAGGCTACACGATTGGACGCGGTGGCGGTGTAACGAAATCGACGTTGAGTCTTGATGTGGCATTGTTGGATGTGTTATGGATACCGCTTCGCAGAGATCTTGCGGGTGTGGCACTTGAAGAGACCAGATTTAGGGTTGGAGATGAGGTTCTACGAACTGTTAGAGAGGTTAAAAAAGCCTACATCGATGCACAGGTTGCTCAAAAAAAACTGGCTTTGTATGAAGGCTTATTGAAATCACATGAAGCATCCATACAGCTGGCAATCCGTCAGCATACGGCGGGGAATCTCTCAAAACGCAATTTACTCAAAATGCAGGATACCTATGCCCGTGCACGGCTTGAAGCCATAGAGCTAAATCGTAAAAATGCAATGGCGCGGGAAACACTTAACCGAATTTTGGGTCTCTATGGGGATCAAACAAACTATACATTGGAGGAAACACCGCTTGCGCTTGGAATAGCGATTTCGGATGACAAAGGATTGGAAACAAGAGCCATTAAAAATCGTCTGGACATGAATGCTGCGATAAAAGCGGTTGATTATGCTGCACGCGATGCGGGGTATACCCAAAAGACTCGATTGCTCAGCGAAATAGAATTCTCAGCTGAAAGTGAAAAAGAGACGGATTCGCAGGGATTCAACAGTTTCGGTATCAAAATTCCACTCCCTATTTTTGATTTTGGGCAAGGGCGTGTGGGAAAAGCACAAGCTCTTTACAATCAAAAGGTGCATCGTCTGTACGAAGTAGCGGTGAATATTCGATCCCAAGTACGGGAATCGTATGCAGAATCGCGTTATGCGTACGATAAAGCGGTTGAGACAAACGAAGTAATTGTTCCCGTAAATCAAGAAATTTTGGAAGAAACAAAACTTTTCTATAACGGCATGCTCGATGGTGTTTACGAACTTTTAGAAGATCATCGCCGTTATGGTGAGGCGAAAATGGAAGCGATAAGTGCGTTTGGAGAGTATCAAAAAGCGCAATCTGATTTAGAGTATGTTTTGGGGGGAACTGACAATGGGACAAAATAGACGAGATTTTTTAGGGCTTAGTGCGACACTGTTGGCATCTGCCGGTTTAGGAGCTTCACTCAAAGCACAAGAGCATGATCATGGAGGGCACGGTGAATCGTCATCACCAAAACGCCATCTTACACGGGTAGAGGATCCTAAGCGTGTTCTCTCACCTGCTACCGTAATAACACCACAAGAGGGCAAAAACTACAATCCGGTGGTTACACTCAATGGCTGGACATTGCCTTATGAGATGAAAGAGGGTGTAAAAGAGTTTCATTTGATTGCTGAACCTGTTGTACGTGAGTTTGCACCGGGTATGGTGGTCAACTGCTGGGGCTATAACGGTACATCGCCAGGACCTACGATCGAAGCGGTTGAGGGCGATCGTGTGCGATTGATTGTGACCAATAAACTGCCTGAACACACAACGATTCATTGGCATGGACTAATCTTACCTAACGGAATGGATGGAGTAGGGGGTTTGACGCAACCGCAGATTGCTCCGGAAGAGACGTTTGTATATGAGTTTACGCTGGTTCAAAGCGGGACATTTATGTATCACCCTCATGCGGATGAAATGGTACAAATGGCGATGGGGGCAATGGGAATGTTCATCATCCATCCAAAAAATCCAAAAGAGCATCGTGTGGATAGAGATTTTTGCTTTTTGCTTTCCAGTTACGACATTGCTCCTGGCACCTACACCCCTAATCCCTCAACCATGACAGAATTTAACCTCTGGACATTTAACTCTCGTGTTTTTCCGGGTATTGATACGATGAATGTACGCGTAGGAGATCGTGTTCGTATCCGTGTCGGAAACCTTACGATGACCAATCATCCCATCCATATGCACGGGCATACGTTTGAGGTGAGCTGTACAGATGGAGGATGGGTTCCCAAAAGTGCACGATGGCCCGAAGTGACTACCGATGTGGCCGTAGGACAGATGAGAGCGATAGAATTTGTGGCGAAGCACGAGGGTGACTGGTCCATTCATTGCCATAAGTCGCATCATACGATGGGACCGATGGGGCACAGTATTCCCAATATGATTGGGGTAAAACAAGATGACATAGCCCAAAAAATTAGTGATCTGTTACCTGATTACATGTATATGCCCATGGGAAAGAGTGGTATGGCGGAAATGAGTGACATGGCAGATATGGGAATGGCATTGCCTGAAAATACCCTGCCGATGATGAGCGGGCAAGGGCCGTTTGGTCCTATAGAGATGGGAGGAATGTTTACGCTAGTAAAGGTTCGTAAAAACCAACCTAAAGGGGATTACTCTGATCCTGGATGGTATACTCATCCCTCAGGAACCGTAGCAAAAAAAAGATAAAAGGGCCAATTAAGGGTAAAAAGAGATAATTCGATAATGGTTATTATTTTTATCTAAAGGTATTGTGGGATGGAGTCACTTTTTGTGGCATTTTGGGGATTAAGCATTGATATGGGTATTTACATCCTTTTTGGTTTATTAGCTGCAGGTGTTTTGCATCAGTTTATTCATGAAGAATGGATACAAAAACATTTAGGAAAGAATACGCATGGCAGTGTGTATAAAGCAGCACTGTATGGAACCCCCTTACCGTTATGCTCGTGCAGTGTCATCCCTTTTGCCGCAACCCTTCGTCGCAATGGCGCCTCCAAGGGCGCAACGCTATCGTTTTTGATCTCTACACCCATTACAGGAATAGATTCGATGTTAGCAACTTTTGGTATGTTTGGAGGGGTATTTACCCTCTATCGCGTTGCTAGTTCAGTGATCATCGCTGTAACGGCAGGATTGCTGATGAATTTTTTTGAGCCAAAAGCGCCTGTTGAGATAAAGAAATCCTTCTCCTTTAGTACAACTGCCCCTGTCTTTTCTCCAAAAGTCTCTTTTGAAAAGACGGAAAAAAAGCAAAAAAAGTTTTCACTGTATGATGTATTTCATTATGCGTTCATAACTCTTTTGGGAAGTTTTAGCAAGCCTCTTTTTTGGGGACTTCTTATTGGGGCACTTATTACAGCAGCAATGCCCACAAATTTACACCAATTTTTTGGGGATAATCGTTTTTTTGGTTATATTATTGCCGTAGCGATTGCGGCACCGATGTATGTATGTGCAACGGCCTCTTTGCCCATTGCCGCATCTTTGATTTTAGCCGGAGTATCTCCAGGTGCTGCTTTTATCTTTTTGAGTGCAGGACCTGCGACCAATACCGTGACGATGGGTGTGGTGAAATCGATGCTTGGAGTGCGGGCGCTTGTTATCTATCTTTGCGTCATTATTGGAGGAAGTATTTTGTTTGGGGCATTGATTGATATGGGCTTTGATTCTCTGAGTGTCGGAATGAAGGTGGATATGCATGAGCATCATGGTCTACTCCAAAAAGGTGCAGCGGTGATGATGCTGGGATTGATAGGATGGCATTTTATAGACGGATGGTTCAAAAAAACAGATAAGAGCTGCAGTGGTGGGTCATGTTGTTCGTAAATAAAATAAATTTGTTAAGAATGGAGATTAGAAAATGAAAGTCGCAGTTGCATTCGTTATGTTAGTTACTTTGGTTTTTGCGGCAGACAGCAATGTCAGTCAAAAAAAGCCGGTTAAAAAAGTGTATCCAAAAGGTACTATAGCCACTCATTGAGTGGGATTGTCGTTAAGCTTGTTGATTTTCTTTCTATACCAGATCAGAAAAGCCAAAATGGTGCCTAAATGTCCCAATGCCATATCTTTTTGCGCATCCCACTGATCTCCCTGCGTCCCTAAAAATGCCGTTCCCAATTCTGGATTGGTCATTTCGGTTGCAATCCACTCTATGACTTCATACACTCCCGAAGAGGCAAACAGAAAGAGAAACGTGATAATCAGTGCTGTTTGTTTTGACTTCCAAAAGGAGCTGAAGAGTTCATGGAAGGGGAGGAATAATAAAAATCCAAATAAGAAATGGATAAGCCGATCATAATGATTGCGCTCAAATCCAAAGAATTGGGTAATGGGGGAGAACCATGGCATTTCGCTATAAGTATAATGCGAACCTATAGCGTGTAAAATAAAAAAGCAAAAGAGCATCCATAGGCTTAGATGTGAAAAATGGACACGCTTATCTGACCAGAGAATGATCGGAACCGCAATAAAGACCATGATGTTTTCAAGCCACCAGTCATCACGATAAAATGGGTTAATGGCTAACGCTATCCATATGACGATGTAGAATAGAAAAAGGGTATGATTAAGTTTCATGGATGAATGATAACACATAGAGATAAGAAAAAGAACGCCAATTCAAGTTTAAAGTGCAACAGGAGATCAAAAGGGTGTAGCAAAGAGTCGATTTTATCCGACCAGAGATAAAGGGACATATATGAGCTACAACCAATTGACCATGGTACAACGATACCAAATAGAAGCTTTGA